>NZ_JBXAMO010000001.1:0-780810 GCF_058800725.1 Tardiphaga sp. GW822-FHT04G09
ACTCTCCTCGTCCCCGTCAGGGGATCATAATTGGAAAATTCCAGTTCAGACTGGCCTAATTTGGCGGGGGCACGTCAGTCGCCACAAACAGCGCCAACACTAGAAGGTCCATCGCGGCCTCCCGGTTTTCCCTGATACATACCGAATCTGGGGCGGCACAAATAACCCGTCAACAGCCCAATAAATTCAATCTGAGGACTAACAAAGATCGCCCGCCATCCGCTAAGATGGCCGGATGACGAAAACAAAATCATGGCAGTCAAAGCTGCTCGATGAACCGAGGATAGGCTTTGTTGACGAGCACGGTTCGCGCGAGGCCAATGCAGAGCGCGCTAAGCTGGCCGAGGGCCGGCCCAGGTCGACGCCATCCCTTCAAACGATCACGAGGCCTGATCCTCTCGCGAAGATTTTAAACGAACAGCGGGTTGGGTTCGATGCGATCCGTCGGCCTGAGAGATCAAGATCGCCGAAATAAAAGAGGCCGCCCACCAGGGCGGCCTTTGGTTTTTTCCAGAGAGAGGTACGGGGCAACTCGGAAGAATGCACCGACCAAAAACAGCAAGGCCCAAACGGCAGGCATCGACCGGAACGGTGGCGGATCGTCGGCGCAATGCTCGGGCGGCTTTTGTGATAAAAGCATTCGGCCTTATGGGGGGATGTCGGCCAAACGGCGCCTGTCTTCCCCAGCGGTTTGACCTACGGCGCGCACGCGTATGGGCGATCCTGGCAATCGCATTTGCGACATCTTCGGCTGTGGGTGAGTGTCGTCCTGATCAAGCGATCTGAGAGCGGCGAGAATATCGCCGATCCTGACGGTCTCGTTAGAGCCGGGGATCTGTCGTAGCCAAGGCTTCCCTTCGACAGCAAAGGCGTCTGACGCCCAGGCTGCAAGAACACATCGCTTTTGCATGGTGTTTAAGAAGGGAGTCGCGCGAACCTCCCGCGGGTGCATGAAGGTGCCGGCAAGGAGAAAATTTGCGTGGATGTCATTCATCGACACGGCAGATATTGTCATGTGGCGCCTCCTAACTCCTTTCGTTTAAAGGCGTTTCTCGATGTGGATCTCCCATTGTGCCGGTCAAGGGGCGCCGTCAAAATTTTGTTCGTCTTTAAGCCTCAGCGACGGTTCGTTGCATCCACGCTGGGGCCGGCAAGGAGAGGTCCCCCTGCCATTGGCACTGAAACAATCAACGGCAGGGCTCGCACCAGCGAGGCTAGGCGGCCGCTTTGTCGACGGGCTGATTGCAATCGGCGTGACGCTCGGCAATCA
This sequence comes from Tardiphaga sp. GW822-FHT04G09, assembly GCF_058800725.1. Taxonomy (NCBI): domain Bacteria; kingdom Pseudomonadati; phylum Pseudomonadota; class Alphaproteobacteria; order Hyphomicrobiales; family Nitrobacteraceae; genus Tardiphaga; species Tardiphaga sp. GW822-FHT04G09. Next base: position 1,271 of record NZ_JBXAMO010000001.1, read on the forward strand.
GCTTCATTGCCTTATGCTGCCACATCTCTGCTTCAGCTAAATGTTTCCAGCTTTCCTCAGGGAAGAACGAAGCTCGCTGACGGCATAGACTTTCCTTGGCACGGCAGGTCTGAATATCTTCCATTTTATGCCTCCCCATGCGGGCTTACGGAATTGGGACTCAAGCGGCAGGCGGTTCGTTGGTTCCGAGGCGCGCAGCAAAAAAGCCCTCCGGTGAGAGCGGGCTTTTTCATCAAGGAAACGCTCGATTCCTTTTCCGCATGACCGGAGCCGGGCGATGCCGTCTCCGGCGAGGCCTCGCCGTCGAGCCAGTCCTCTAGCCGTCCTCTGCCTGGGCCAAACGCGAGCCATGCCGCTTCCATGCGCCTGAACCGATGCCTGGTCCCGGGAGCGGCGGAACAACCTCAGGCGCCGCGGCATAATATCGGCATGAAACCAACGAAGTCGCTGAGGAAGCAGGCCGAGAAAGCCGAGGCCGCAGCTCGTCGCTCGGAAGACACCGAGCATGCTGAGCGGATGCGGAATCTGGCTGACGCGTTCCGTGCGCAGGCCGATGCGCTGAAGGCCATAAGGAAGAGAGGGAAAGCGAAGAAATAGCGCAGTTCTCTCGTCCATCCCTTGGAGGAGGCCGGCACGATGCCGAGAACGAAAGAGGTCGCTGAAACGGCCTTACTTCTTTGGATTGAAGCGCCCGCCCAGGGTTTTGATACTTCCGGCCGAAGGTTGCTTGTTCGTGAACTCGGCTATGGCCTCCGCCAGCTCAGCGTCTGACATCGGATTGACGGGCTGATGCAACGAGCCGTCCCGAAAGCCACGCTCGATGGCCGCATAGTGTTCAGACTCATCTACAAGAATGAGTTTCCTAATTCTGGCCAGGATTGCAGAGAAGGGCATGGCGCGACTTCGGCAAGTTCTAATTCGTGAGACAGTCTACCTGTCGGGTACGGCGGGCAATATAGCTCCGGAGTTTGGGAAGAACTGAAGCACCTTACGCCTCGTTATCCCGGCCGGGGGATTTTAAGAACAAGTTGTTGCAGAGACTGACTGATGAGGCTGGCATCTAGCTGCGGTGCAGCAACTTGATGCTTCCGTCCCGAATGACTATCGACCACCCGAAATGAAAGAGGCCGCCCACTGAGGCGGCTTTAACTACTCAAATCCAGTCACTCCCTTGGTGCGCAGATTTTGTGTCATTTTGGCTATCCTGTCCCGGGCAACCGTTATCCAATTATAAGTAATCTCACCTTGCCGGTATGCTTCTCCGAACTGAGGTTTCACTAATTCACGCGTGCTCTCTGACGGGTTTTCGGGGAGCTTTTGCAGTGCATCAATTGCGTTTTTCAAGGCCCGACTTACCTCGCCTCTCGCAGCTTCATGTTCCAGCGCAAGTGCAAAACGTAACTGCTCTTTTACGCGACCGTATTTTTCCAAGAGAGCGTCAATTGGTTTCCAAACCTCATCTGGCAACGCCATGTTCATCTGCTGCAGGGCGTTAGCAAATCCCTGAACGCCTCTGTTGGGGATATTCCCTTGCCAGTTTGCTGTAGCTTCAGTGATTTTGTAAGTGGCAGGAAATATATGCTTCTCTATCAGATCGTGGGCATCTGCCAGACCGTCTAAGAGTTCGCGAATGTCGCGTTCTGAATATGTAATTCGTGTTTTTGGTGGCGCATCGACTTTGACGTCTGGCGACGCTGATGCTTGATTCTTAAATGTCGCAAGTTGTTCTTGCAGTGTAGCAATTTGAGGATCCGGCATTTCGGATCGACGCCACTGCCATATCAAGCCGGCGAGCGCGACAGCTAGGCCGGTCGCGATAATATGAGAAGGTTGCACTCCAGCCATAAGCCAATCTCTGTTTGTTGCAAGCCATACCACCAAACAGACGAGTGCGAAGAAGCCCGACAAGTAAAAAATAGAGTCGGCAAGCCATTTGTGTTGGGGCCATTTCATCGGGGCCACCCCAGCGGACGTCTGAACCGCAAAAAGAAATAGTGTGAGAAATAGAGCGGTGTCCAAAGGTAAGCCCATCCATCCAGCGCAGTGAACGACAGGCTAAGACATTTTTGAAAACAGGCCACTGCCATTTTCAAACTAGGCCACTGAGGTCCGAAACGGGCCAGTACCCAAATTCTCAAAAGAACATATTGCGAACATAGAACGAATAGGGTACATTGATTTCACCCCGAACAGCGCTGCCGTCCTTTGGCGCTTGCCGTTTGTCCCTGTCGCGAATCCCTTCATAAGGAGCTAGATCAATGGCTACCACTCCGACTGCCCTGCGTATCGTTGAAGGATCCTCCATGGACAAGACCAAGGCCCTGTCGGCCGCGCTCTCCCAGATCGAGCGCCAGTTCGGCAAGGGCTCGGTGATGAAGCTCGGCAAGAATGATCGCTCGATGGATATCGAGGTGATCTCGTCGGGCTCGCTCGGCCTCGATATCGCGCTCGGCGTCGGTGGCCTGCCCAAGGGCCGCGTGATCGAAATCTACGGGCCGGAATCCTCGGGCAAGACGACTTTGGCGCTGCATTGCGTGGCCGAAGCCCAGAAGAAGGGCGGCATCTGCGCCTTTATTGACGCCGAACACGCGCTCGATCCGGTCTATGCCCGCAAGCTGGGCGTCAATGTTGATGAACTCCTGATCTCGCAGCCGGACCACGGCGAACAGGCGCTGGAAATCGCCGACACCCTGGTGCGCTCCGGCGCGGTGGATGTGCTGATCGTCGACTCCGTGGCCGCGCTGGTGCCGCGCGCCGAACTCGAAGGCGAAATGGGCGATGCGCTGCCCGGCCTGCAGGCCCGTCTGATGAGCCAGGCGCTGCGCAAGCTGACCGCCTCGATCAACAAATCCAATACGATGGTGATCTTCATCAACCAGATCCGCATGAAGATCGGTGTGATGTACGGCTCGCCGGAAACCACCACCGGCGGCAATGCGCTGAAATTCTACGCCTCGGTGCGTCTCGACATCCGCCGCATCGGTGCGATCAAGGAACGCGACGAAGTGGTTGGCAACTCCACCCGCGTCAAGGTCGTCAAGAACAAGCTGGCGCCGCCCTTCAAGCAGGTCGAATTCGACATCATGTATGGCGAAGGCGTCTCCAAGATGGGCGAAATCCTCGATCTCGGCGTGAAAGCGGGAATCGTCGAGAAGTCAGGCGCCTGGTTCTCCTATGACAGCCAGCGTCTCGGCCAGGGTCGCGAGAATTCCAAGGCCTTCCTGAAGGCCAATCCGGACATGACCGCCAAGATCGAAGCCTCGATCCGGCAGAATTCCGGCCTGATCGCCGAGCAGATTCTCGCCGGTCCCGTCGAGCGCGACGAAGACGGCGGCGACGGCGAGGAGCCGGCAGAAGATTAATCGGATCGGGTTCGGTGGATCTTGCCGGACCGATCTTGCAGCCGACATTTTCGGCTGAATGATTTCGCGGTGGGTGCTGTGGGGGTCTGTTGCCGATACCCTGCGGTGCCTGCCGCGTTGTCGTTTGCAGGCGCTCTGATTTTAGTGCGCTCAGGTCCCAGCTATCGCCGCGTGGCGGGAGCAGCCTCGCTTGGCGGCGCGATCAGTTTATTGACTGCATGACAGGCGACGCCGTCGACCAGATCCGGCACGACCTTCCGGCAGAGATCGAACACTTCAGGGCAGCGCGGATGAAACGTGCAGCCGGAGGGCGGATCGATCGGATTGGGAATCTCGCCGGAGATCGCAATGCGCGCACGGCCTGACATTGCAAGGTCAGGCACTGCGCCCAGCAGCATGCGCGTATAGGGCATCCGCGGTGCGCGGAAGAGTTCGCGCCCTTCCGCAATCTCCACGATCCGGCCGAGATACATGACCCCAATCCTATCCGCCATGTGCCTGACCACGGCAAGGTTGTGGCTGATGAACAGATAGGTCAGACCGAATTTGTCCTGCAGCTCGCGCATCAGGTTGAGAATCTGCGCCTGCACCGACACATCCAGCGCCGAGGTCGGCTCGTCGCAGACGATGAACTCGGCCTCCGAGGCGAGCGCGCGGGCAATGGCAATACGCTGGCGTTGGCCCCCGGAGAACTGATGCGGATATTTCTGCCCGTCGTCGGGATGCAACCCTACCAGCGTCAGTAGTTCGCCGACGCGGGCGCGAATGTCGCGCTCGCCCTGAATGAGATCGAAGGCGCGGATCGGCTCGGCAATGATGGCATCGACCCGCAGCCGCGGATTGAGGCTGGCATAGGGATCCTGGAAGATCATCTGGATCCGCTTGCGCAGCAGTTTGCGCGCGCTGGCCTGCCCGGGATCGCTCATCGAGACGCCGTCGATGATAACCTCGCCCGAGGTCGGCGGCAGCAGCCCGACCACCATGCGCGCCACCGTGCTCTTGCCGGAGCCGGATTCGCCGACCAGCGCAAAGGTCTCGCCGCGCCTGATCTCGAACGACACGCCGTCGACCGCTTTGAGAAACTCCATCGGGCTGCGCTCGATGAGGCGGTTGAGCCAGGGCTTCGAGACGTCGAATGCGCGTTTGAGATTGCGTGCCTGCACCAGCGCCGTCATGCCGCGCTCTCCGCATGGGCATGATCGTAGAGATGACAGGCCACCTGCTGCGTGCCCACAGAGATCAGCTCCGGCCGCTCCACCCGACAGCGATCGAACGCAAAACTGCAGCGCGGATTGAAGGCGCAGCCTGGTGGAATGGCCGAGAGGCGCGGCATGCTTCCCGGAATCTGCACCAGCCGCTGCGACGCATCGCCCGTCAGCGTCGGGATCGCACCCATCAGCCCCTTGGCATAGGGATGCAGCGGGTTCTGTACGACATCGCGCACCGGTCCGATCTCGGCGATGCGCCCGGAATACATCACGGCGACGCGGTCGGACGTCTCGGCGATCACGCCCATGTCGTGGGTCACCAGCATCACCGCCGTGCCGTGGTCGCGGCCGAGCCGCTTGATCAGCGCGATGATCTGCGCCTGCACGGAGACATCGAGCGCGGTGGTCGGCTCGTCTGCGATAATCAGTTCGGGCTCGGCCGCAATCGCCAGCGCGATCACCACGCGCTGCCGCATGCCACCCGAGAACTCATGCGGATAGGCATCGACGCGCTTCTCCGGCGCGGGAATGCCGACTTCTGCCAGCAGGTCCACTGCGCGCCGGCGCGCCTGCGTCTCCGACAGATTGAGATGGGTGCGGATGGTCTCCACCAGCTGGTCGCCGATCCGATACAACGGATTGAGGCTGGTTAGCGGATCCTGAAAGATCATGGCGATGCGCTTGCCGCGAATCCGGCGCATCTGCTCCGCCGGCAGATTGTCGATGCGCAGTCCGGACAGCAGGATCTCGCCACCCGAGATGCGCCCGGGCGGATCTATCAGTCCGATGGCTGCGAGTCCCGTCACCGATTTGCCGGCGCCGGATTCGCCGACCACGCCCAGCACCTCGCCCCTGGCGATATCGAACGACACGCCATCGATGGCGCGCAGCACGCCGCGCCGTCCGGCGAATTCGACGCGCAGGTTGCGTACGGAGAGGACGGGCACGCTCATATCGGGCACTGTCGGATGCGACATATCATTGCAGCTTCGGGTTCAGCGCGTCGCGCAGCCAGTCGCCGAGCAGGTTGATCGACAGGATCAGCGAGGCCAGCGCGAGACCGGGGAAGGCGATCACCCACCATTCGCCGGAGAACAGATAGTTGTTGCCGATGCGGATCAGCGTGCCCAATGACGGCATGGTGTCGGGCATGCCGGAGCCGAGAAACGACAGCGTCGCCTCGGTGATGATGGCGAGCGCCAGATTGATCGTGGCGATCACCAAGATCGGGCCCATGGTGTTGGGCAGCACATGGCGGATCATGATCACCCGCGCGGGCAGGCCGATCAGCTGCGCCGCCGCAACGTAGTCCTTGTTCTTCTCCACCATCACCGAGCCGCGCACGGTGCGGGCATATTGCACCCAGAAGCTCAGCCCGATGGCGACCACCAGCACGATCAGCGTGGTCGATGCATCCAGGTGATTGCCCAGCGCGGACTTCACCACGCCGTCGATCAAGAGCGCGATGAGGATCGCCGGAAAAGTGAGCTGCACATCGGCGATGCGCATGATCAGGCTGTCCACCGCGCCGCCGACATAGCCGGCGATGAGGCCGAGCCCGATGCCGAGTACCGCCGCAAAACTGACGCCGAGTACGCCGACAACCAGCGAGATCCGCATGCCGTAGAGGATTGCGGAATAGATATCGCGCCCCTGTTCGTCGGTGCCGAGCAGGAACGGCCTCTGCCCCTCCGCCGTCCAGAGCGGCGCGATGCGGGAGTTGATCAGTTCGAGCTGGGCCGGATCGAACGGATTCTGCACTACGAGGACGGGTGCGAACAACGCCATCATCAACAGCACGAACACGATCGCTGCGGCAACCATCGTGAGTTTGGAGCGGCGGAACGAATAGAAGATGTCGCTGTCGGCGATGGCCGCGAGCCAGCGGAGCGGGAAGGCGCGGGGTGAGGTTGTGATGTCTGTCATGACGCCCTCATGCCGGCCGGTTGATAGTGGCACGCAGACGCGGATCGACCACGGTATAGAGGATGTCGACGATCAGGTTGATGGTGACGAAGATCAGCGACACCACCAGCAGATAGGCCGCCATGATCGGGATATCGACATTCTGCACCGCCTGCACGAACAGCAGCCCCATGCCTGGCCACTGGAACACGGTCTCGGTGATGATGGCGAAGGCGATGACCGAGCCGAATTGCAGGCCGGCGACGGTGATCACAGGCACCAGCGTGTTCTTCAGCGCATGGCCGAAATGGATCGCGCGGGTGGTCAGGCCGCGGGCGCGCGCGAAGCGGATATAGTCGGTGCGCAGCACTTCCAGCATCTCGGCGCGGACGAGGCGCATGATCAGCGTCATCTGGAACAGCCCGAGCGTGATCGACGGCATGATCAGCGCCTTCAGGCCGGAGATCGTCAGCAGGCCGGTGGTCCACCAGCCGAACTTGACGACATCGCCGCGCCCGAAGGATGGCAGCCATCCCAAAGTGACCGCGAACAGATAGATCAGGAGAATGCCAATGAGGAAGGTCGGCAGCGAGATGCCGATCAGCGACACCGCCTGCAGGACCTTGGCGAAAAACGAATCCTTCCGCAGCGCCGAATAGATCCCCATCAGGATGCCGAACACCAGGGCGATTACGGTGGCGCAGGTCGCGAGCTCCAGCGTTGCCGGCATGCGCTCCTTCAGCAGCGCCGACACCGGCTGGCGAAACTGGTAGGAGACCCCGAACTTGAACTGGACGGCGTTGATGAAGTAGCGCGCGAATTGCACCGGGACGGGATCGTCGAGGCCGAGCGACGCGCGCACCTCGGCGCGCTGCGCTGGCGTGGTGTCCATCGCCACCATCTGGTTTACCGGATCGCCGGCGAAGCGGAACATGGTGAAGGCGATGATGCCGACGGCAATCATCACACCAATGGACTGCAATGCGCGGCGCAGGATGAAAGCGAGCATGGGCTATTTCGCTTTCTGTTATTGAAACATCTGGGACCTCATGGGGAGGAGGCGCTTCTTCAGCGCCGTCTCGAACCATGAGATGATGCAGGCCACCATCCTTCGAGACGCGGCGAAGGCGCCGCTCCTCAGGATGAGGACTGAGATCGGGGCGACCTGGCCTTCCACGCGGATGCCAGACCTATTCCGACTTCACCGCCCAGTATGGCAGCACCTGATTGTCCGGGCGCTGCACGATCTTCACCTTCTTGGCGACGCCCCAGGCCAGCGCCTGCTGATGCAGCGGGATATAGGCCCAGTCCTTGGCGGCGATCTCATAGGCCTGTTTGATGAGCTGGTCGCGCTTCGCGGTATCAGTCTCCTGCAGCACCTGATCGGTGAGGGCGTCGAACTGCTTGTTGCAATAGCCACCGAGATTGGTGGCGCCGCGCGGGCTGTTCGGATCGTCGCGGCAGCCCATGATGTCGAACATCACATTGTGCGAATCCTGCGTGCCGGGTGTCCAGCCGAGCAGATAGAACGAGGTGTTGAAGCCGCCGGTCTTGAAGACCTTGGCAAAATACAGCGCCTTCGGCTGCGCGTTCAGCGTGACCTTGACGCCGATGCGCGCGAGCATGCCGACCACCGCCTGACAGATCGCGGCGTCATTGACGTAGCGATCATTCGGGCAATCCATGCCGACTTCGAAGCCGTCCGGATAGCCGGCCTCTGCCATCAACTTCTTGGCGCCGTCGGCGTCGTATTTCGGCCGCATGAAGTCACCGGAGAGCTTGAACAGCGGCGGTGCGATCATCAGCGCCGACGGCGTCGACAGGCCGCGCATGACCCGTGTCTTGATCAGTTCGATGTCGATGGCCTTGTAGAAGGCCTCGCGGACGCGGATGTCCTTGAACGGGTTCTTGCCCTTGATGTTCGAGAACAGCAGCTCGTCGCGGATCTGGTCCATGCCGAGGAAGATGGTGCGCAGCTCCGGCCCGGCCATGACGGCGGCGTTGGCTGATCCATTGACGCGCGCGATGTCCTGCACCGGCACCGGCTCGATAATATCGACCTCGCCGGACAGCAGCGCCGCGACGCGGGTGGCATCGGACGCGATCGGCGTGAAGATGATCTCCTTGAGATTATGCTCGGGCTTGCCCCACCAGTTCGGGTTGACCTTGAAGACTGTCTTTACGCCCGGCTGGTGGCTCTCGATGGTGAAGGGGCCCGTGCCGTTCGCATTCAGCGATGCGAAGCTCGGCGAGGTCGCCGCGGCCGGCGTGGGCGCGAGGGCATTGTTCGCCTCCGCCCATTTCTTGTCCATGATGTACCAGACGTCCCATTGTGACGTCAGGATCGGGTTCGGCTTGGTCAGCACGAAATCGACGGTGTAGTCGTCGATCTTGAGTACTTTGGCATCGGCCGGAATGACCGTCGTGAAGTCGGAGCCCTTGGCGCGCACGCGGTCAGCGGAGAACACGACGTCATCGGCGGTGAAGGGGTCGCCATTGTGGAATTTGACACCCTTGCGCAGGTGGAAGCGCCAGCGCGTCGGCTCCGGTGTTTCCCAGCTTTCGGCAAGCGCAGGGATGATCTGCAGATCCTTGCCGCGCCCGACCAGGCCTTCATAGACCTGGCCGTGATGGGCGATGGTCGTGGTCTCGCGCAGCGTATAGGGATCGAGCGATTTCAGATCGCCCTGATTGGCATAGCGCAGCGTTTGCGCGGAGGCGGGCAGTGTGGAGGCAGGGAGTGCAGCGAGGGCAATCAGCGATGCAGCGGCGGCAATCAAGGTCTGGCGGATCGACATACTGAGCTTCTCCATTGCATGACCGCGATTGCATCACCACGCGGCCGCCCGACAGTTGAGCGACCGTCACATTGTTGGCAGAGATTGCACGTCGTGCAAGCGGCATTTGTCAGCTATGCGCTGCACAATGAGGCGGCTGGCGCGATCCTTGCTAGGATTGGGCATAGGCAATTCCACGCATTGCGCGCGTGCATCATTCGGTCACGACAAAGCGCTAACAGGACCGCCAGAACGGCAAGTTTTCGGAGCAGGAATGGCGGAACTCAAGGCTGATGTGCTTGTGCTCGGCGCAGGCATGGTCGGTGTGTCGGCAGCGCTGCATCTGCAGGCGCGCGGTCGCAATGTGGTGTTGGTCGATCGGCATGAGAAGGCCGGCGAGGAGACCAGCTATGGCAATGCCGGTCTGATCCAGTGCTGCTCGGTTTTTCTCCACATGCTGCCGCGCGATCTCGGCAAGCTCTTCAGATTTGCGCTGAACCGCGCGCCGGAGGTGCATTATCATCTCAATGCACTGCCCGGCATGCTGCCGTGGATCACCAGATATTTCCTGAACTCGTCGCCGGAGGGATCGCTCCGCAGCGCCATGGCGGCGCTGCCGCTGATCCAGCGCAGTCTGACCGAACATGAGGCGCTGATCGCCGAGGCCGGCGTGCCCGAACTGCTGCGCCGGATGGGATGGATCAACCTGTTCCGCTCCGAGGCGACCCTTGCGAAAGGTATTGCAGATCTCGAACGCCATGGCGCCTATGGCGTTCCGGGCGATATTCTGGATGCCGCCGCCATCGCCGGGCGGGAGCCGAACCTGTCCACGGATTTTGCCGGCGGCGTCCACTGGACCTCGCCGGGCTTCGTTCCCGATCCCGGCGGTCTCGCCAAGGCCTATGCCTCGCTGTTCATCCGCAAGGGCGGACGCTTCATCGCGGCCGACGCGCGAACGCTGGAGCAGGGCGACCGCAACTGGCGCGTCGCCGGGCCGAACGGGGCGCTGGTTGCGCGGGATGTCGTGCTCGCAATGGGGCCATGGTCGGATCACGTGTTTCGGCCGCTCGGCTATAACATCCCGCTCAAGAGCAAGCGGGGCTACCACATTCATCTCAAGCCGTCAGGTAACGCGGTGCTGCGTCATCCCGTGCTTGATGCCGATCGCGGCTATCTGCTGGCGCCGATGAATCGCGGTATCCGCCTGACGACGGGGGCCGAGTTCGCGCTCCGCGATGCACCGCCGACCCCGGTGCAGATCGAGCGGACGCTCCGGGTGGCGCGCCAGACCTTCCCGCTTGGCGATCCCGTCGAGGCCACACCCTGGATGGGCGCGCGTCCCTGTCTGCCGGACATGCTGCCGGTGATCGGTCACGCACCACGCCACAAGGGCCTGTGGTTCGACTTCGGCCACCAGCATCACGGCTTCACGCTGGGGCCCGTGACCGGGCGTCTGATCGCGGACATGGTGACGGGCGTCACGCCGTTCACCGATCCCAAAGCTTTTGCGGTCGAACGCTTCGGCTGACATCTCGCAACTGCAATGTGGATGTCACATCGCTTGCATCGGGCAGGCGTCAGCGGCGATACTGCCGCTGCGTCGCCATCTTCGCGAGAGCGGCGGCTTTGCCTGGGGAGTTGAGAATGAAAGTGATCGTCACCGTGGACTGCACGCCGCTCGAGGCGCGCGAATTCCTGGGGCTGCCTGATGTGCAGCCGATGCAGTCGGCGATGATGGATCAGATGCAGAAGAAGATGATGGAGAACATCGACAAGTTCTCGCCGGAGTCGATCATGCAGAGCTGGTTCTCATTCGACCCGAAGATGGGCGAGCGCTTTCAGGAGATGTTCGCCAACATGGCCGGTCTCGGCGCTGCGCGTCCGAAGGACAAGAAGTAAGCGGAAATGTCCTAGGATGGGTGGAGCGAAGCGAAACCCATCATCTTCTACCGCGACCATGATGGGTTTCACTCCGGCGCGATGCGCCTTCGCTCTACCCGTCCTATGGACTGCGATTTGCGATACTAGCCCGCGCGGCGCGCGCCGGCCTGCAGCGGCTGCTGCAGCTTCGCGCCATGCGCATGCCGCGAGATGGCGTCGATCACCATGGACCACATCGAGATCGGCAGGGCGTGGCCCATCCGGTCGACCATCATCAGCTTGGCGCCGGGAATCGACGCGGCCGTATCGCGGCCGGCGGCCGGATGCACCAGAGGATCGATCTTGCCGTGGATCACCAGCGTCGGCGCGGTGACCGTGGCGAGACGCTCCTTGCGGCTGCCCGACGCGAGGATGGCGCGGAGCTGCCGGCCGACGCCCTCGGGATTGAGGCCGCGGGCATAGGTCCGCTCAGCGCGGTCAAGATCGCGTGCCTCGTCGTCGGGGAAACTGCCGACGCGCAGGAACAACCATGTCTGCTTGAAACGTTCGAGGAACGCCTCGTAGCCTACGGGCTGCGGCTTCAGCAGCAACAGCGACACCGCGCGGCTCGGCTGCGGCAGGCGCGGATTGCCCGTGGTCGACATGATCGAGGTCAGCGAGCGCAGGCGCTCCGGATAGGTGATCGCCATTTCCTGCGCGATCATGCCGCCCATGGAGGCGCCGACCACATGCGCGGAGCGGATACGCAGCACGTCGAGCAGGGCCACCACGTCGGTCGCCATGTCGCTGAGCTTGTAGGGGGCGGAGACAGGCGTACCGAGAAAACGCAGCTTGGCCAGTTCGAACAGGGTGAACGGCTTGCCGCCGGCCATCTTGGAGGACAGGCCGATATCGCGGTTGTCGAAGCGGATCACGCGAAAGCCATTGCTGGCCAGTTCGCGGCAGAAGTCGTCGTCCCAGTGGATCATCTGGGCGCCGAGGCCCATGATCATCACCATCGGTTCCGCGTCCGAATAGCCAAAGATGTCGTAACAGATTTCGATCCCGTTCGCGCGCGCCAGCTGTGGCGGCTCGTACGGCACATCAATCGGTTCGGGGGATCGGGCGGAACGTGGGCTCATGTCAAACATATGACATGGAAAGTCCCTGCGAAAAAGTGACAAGCGCGTCATGCGCCAAACAAATCGTCGCAGCGATTAATGAGAGATTGCGCGCACGGCAATTATGACAGTGCGCGCGGTCTTTTATGACAGCGATTGTGACAATGGAACTGGTATCAGCCTCTCGCTAGCTCCCGGCCCAGACGTCGAGCACGTAGCGATTGCGCGTGCCGAGGTCGTCGATCCAGGTCAGCGCCGCCGCTTCGTCGCCGCCGCTGCGCTCGCGCTGGATCGCCATCAGGGACGCCTTCACATCCGGCTCCATCTTGCCGCCATCGCCGCAGACATAAGTAATGGCGCCCTGCTGGATCAGATCCCAGACGCGGTCCTTCTGCTGGGTGATGAGGTGCTGCACATAGGTCTTCGGCCCATCGCCGCGCGAGAAGGCGATGTGTAGTTCACAGATACCATCGGCAGCGAAGCCCTTGAGCTCCTCGGCATAGAGAAAGTCCTGATCGGGATGGCGGCAGCCGAAGAACAAGAGTGCCGGGCCGAGCCTGGCACCTTGCGCCTTGAGCGCCGCGCGCTCCTGCAGGAAGCCGCGGAACGGCGCGAGGCCCGTCCCCGGTCCGATCATGATCAGCGGCACGAGGGGATCGCCGGGCAGGCGGAAGCCGGCCTTGGTCTCGCGCACAATGGCATGCACGGTATCGCCGGCACGCCGACCGCTGAGATAGTTCGAGCAGACGCCCTTATAGATGCCGCGGCCCGAATGCGCCGGGCCATGAACGACGGCCGTGGTGACGCTGCAGCGTGACGTCTCGCCCTGCGGCGACGACGAGATCGAGTAATAGCGCGGCGCCAGCAGTGACAGCATTTCCAGATAAGTGTGGAACGGCAATTCGCAGGCCGGATGTTCTTCGAGCAGGTCGAACACCGATTTACGCTTGGCGAGGACGTCACTGCGATAGCGCTCGCTTGCGGCGGGATCGTCGCCGACATAACCGAGCAGTTTCGGCCTTGTCATCGGGCAGCGCGTGTTCTCCGCCATGATCTGGATTTGCTTGCGGGTCGCGACCTGCTGCAACTCCACGAATTCCGTGAGCAGGCGGCCGACCGAGACGACGTCGCCGACCGGCAGTTGCGCGCGACGACCTTCCGCGACCTGCAGCCGGATCTGGTCGTCCGGCAGGAAGCCGAAACGGCGCGCGACTGCATCGACAAGCGCGGGATCGTTGCGCGGCACCACGCTGAGATGATCGCCGACGCGGTAACTGGTCCCGGCAGGAAGTTCGATCTCGATATGCCGCGTCGAGCGATCGGACGCGCCGTTCTGCAGCTCGCGATTGCCCAGCACCTTCATCGGCACCACGCCGCCCAGCGCAACGACGGTATTCACCGCGCTCGGTGCAACAGGTTCGATCCGATAAAGCGGTGCATCGTCGGCGCTGCGCTCGAATCCAGTGTCGAGCCCGAACTCCTTCACCGCAAGTGGTCGTAATTTGGCGAACCAGTCCTCGAACTGGCCGTCGAGGTCGTCGCGCGCATCGCCTTCGCCGCGGACATAGGCGTTGGTCGCGCCGTGTTCGCGGAGCTTGTCGTCAATGTATCGTGGGATCGACTGATAGGTCGCCAGCCAGTCGCTGTTGCCGCAGCCGAACACGGCATAGCGCACCTTGGCGAAGGCGTCCTTCGGCAGGTCGGTGCCGAGCCAGTTGACGAATTGCGTGGCATTGTCCGGTGCTGCGCCGTTGTAGGAAGCGCAGAAAATGAGAACGCCGCCTTCGGTCGGCAGTTTGCCAACGAAGTCGTCGAGCGGCGCGAGTTTGGTGGCGAAGCCGTTGACCTCGGCGAGATCGGCAACACGCGTCGCCAGTTCCTCGGCGGTGCCCAGGTTGGAGCCGTAGAGCACCAGCAGTGGCGTGTTGTGACTCGGCCGCGCGCGGCCGGTGACGACAGGCGCGAGCGGCGCGGCCGCGGTGGCTGCGTTCGCGCGTCCAGCATAGGCGCCGCGCTCGTGATCGTGGCGTGGGCGCACCTTGATCTTGAAACCATCGGGCTTGATGGTCAGTGTTTCCTTGAGCACCATCTGGTAGCGCTTGTGATCCATCATCTTGAAACGCTGCAGGATCATGCCGAGCGCCAGCGCAGCTTCGTGCATGGCGAAGCCGCGGCCGATACAGGCGCGCTGGCCGTTGCCGAACGGTTTCCACGCGTTGATAGGTCGTGCGGCTTCGGCCTCCTTCGAGAAATTTTCGGGGTCGAAGGCGTCGGGATTGGGTCCCCAGACCGAGGGATCGCGATGCAGCGCCAATACCAGGATGGTGACGAAGGTGCCCTTGCGGAGCTTGTACTTGCCGCCGCCGATGGTTTCGTCCTGCACCGGTGCGATGCCATAGGCCGGTGCCGGTGGCCACAGCCGCAGCGACTCCTTCAGGATCTGCGTGATGTAATGAAGCTGCGTGACCTGCTGATAGGTCGGCTTGGCATTCACATCGGGTCCGAAGACGCGGTCGACTTCCTCATAGGCCTTCTTCAGCACCTCCGGATGTTTCAGCATCGCATAGATCGCGCATGACAGCAGACCCGATGTGGTCTCGTGGCCGGCGATCAGGAAGGTGTTGATCTGGTAGCGGATGTTGACGTCGTCGAGCTGTTCGCCGGTGGCGCGGTCGACGCCGGTCATCATGGCGCCGAGCATGTCCTTCTTGGCCTCGGTCGCCTCGGCATTCTTGCGGCGCTCGGCGATGATCTCGTCGACCATGGAATTCATGAAGGCGACGTCGCCGGCGAGATCGCGGCGGCGCTTCTGCATCCACAGACTCTCCAGCGGCAGGCCGCGGGTCATCATGATGGTCTCGAGCGAACGCACCAGCGATTCCACGAAGGGGTGGTAGTCGCTCCGGTAGAACGAATTGAAGCGATAGTCGAAACCGCACAGGCCGATCGTGTCCAGCGTCAGCGCCGTCATGTCATGGACGACGTCGATCTCCTCATCGGTGTTGAGGCGTTCCCATTTCTTTACCAGCTGCTCGGCGATATCCACCATGCTCGGGTGATAGGACTGCATCGCGCGGTTGCCGAACGGCTGCAGCAGGATGTTGTGCGCCTTGGCCCAGTTCGGCTCTTTGGTGTCCGCCGTGAACAGCCCGTCGCCGCCGACGGCGCGGACCCGGCGCAGCGCGCCGCGCACCGCCTTGTCGAAGCGCTTCTCGTCGCTGAGCTCGTCCACAAGATCGTGGCCGCCGACGATGACGATGGGCGAGCCCATCATGTCCAGCCAGAAGATCGGCCCGAGCTCCTTGGCTAGCCGTGCCAGATCCTGCACCGGCGCATTGGCATCCAGCGACAGCATGTTGCCCACCACCGGCTTCTTCGGCGGATGCGGGATCGGAGCGAGTTTGTTGGTGGAGGACATGTCGCGACGTTTCCTGCTGCGTCTTTGCGTAGGATGGGTAGAGCACTTGCGAAACCCATCGCGGCAATGTTTTGTTTGATGGGTTTCGCTGCGCTCTACCCATCCTACGAACTAACCAAACCGTCTTCGCCGCCAGTCGATCAGCACCTGGCTGACCTCGTCGGGCTTCTCCTGCTGGGTCCAGTGGCCGCTATCCTTCACCAGATATTTCTCCAGGTCGGGAATGATGTTCTCCATGCCATCGGCGGAGGAGGGCGGCAGCACCGCATCGTTCTCCGCCATGATCATCAGCGAGGGCACGCGCACGGTGTGATCGAGTCCCTCGGCGCGCGCCCAGTTGGCACTCATGTTGCGGTACCAGTTGATGCCGCCGGTGAAGCCGGATTCCTTGAAGGCGTCGACAAAGATCTTCTTTTCCTCGTCGGAGAGGATTTTCTGGCGTGGGTCCTTCGCCGGATCGTAAGCAGCGACCATCTGCGGGAATGCGAGATTGGTCTTCGACGAGGCACCGATGCCGCCGACGGGCGCCTCACCCACATTGGCGTGCTTGCGCGGCATCGGCTTGCGCATGAAGAAGTCGAAGGCCTTGTCGACATTCTCGCCGAAGATGCGATCCGGCTCGTGTGCGGGATCCTGGAACTGGACGATATACATCGTCTCGCCGAAGCGCTTCCTGTAGATCAGCAAGGGATCGACCGGCGCGCGGTCGGTGTGCGGCGTATTAACGCCGACCACGCCGGCGACGCGATCGCGATGCCGCAGCGGCATCTGCCAGACGATGAAGCCGCCCCAGTCATGGCCGACGAAAATCGCCTTGTCGATCTTGAGGTGATCGAGCAATGCGACGAGATCGCCGGTGAGATGTTCGATGCTGTAATCCTCGACGGCGTCAGGCCGCGACGTCGCGCCATAGCCGCGCTGGTCCGGCGCGATGACACGGATGCCGGCGGCGGCCAGTGCCTTGATCTGATGGCGCCAGGAGAACGCCATTTCCGGCCAGCCGTGACACAACACTATCGGCGGTGTGTCGCTCATGGGGCCGGCATCGTAATATCCCATGCGAATGCCATTCAGCTTGGCGAACTGCAACGGGGGCATTTCAATCATGATGGGTCCTTAGCTGGCGGTCTTGAGAGCGTCGGGCGGGGCAAACGCCGCCTGCAGCAGCGCGAATTCACCCGGCAGCATGTCGGCAAGCACCTGCACATGCGGAATGATGTTGGCGCCCGCGATGAAGCCGAAATCGAGCTGGTCGCGATAGCTCTGCACGGTGATGTTCAGCGCCAGCCCATGGGTGGCGATGGATACAGGGAAAATGTGCAGCAGCTCGGCGCCGGCCGCATAGAGCGTCTGCCGCGGGCCGGGTACGTTGGAGACGGTGATGTTGGCCGCTGGCGGCAGCACGTCGGAGAGATTGGTGCGGCTGTAAAGCAGCGCCAGGATCTGCACCATGATGGGGGCGCCGAGCATCGACAGGTTCGATACCTGGGGCATCAGCGCCCGCAGCGGATGCGACATCTCCTTGGACTTGGTGGACTGCGCGATAATGGCTTCCAGCCGCTCCTTGGGATCCTCGATATTGCTGGCGATCGAGCAGATCATGCCGAACACCTGATTGTTCGAATCCGTGTTGCCTTCCTCGCGCAGCGAGATCGGCACCGCGGCGGTCATCGCCTTGGCGGGCAGGGCACCCCTCTCTTTCAGGTAGCGCCGGACCACACCCGACGAGAGCGCCAGCACCACGTCATTGAGCTTGCCGCCCGCCTGCTTCGCCACCGCCTTCGCGGCCGAGAGCGGCACCGAGACGCCGGCAAAACTGCGTTCAGACGAGATCGTCTTGTTGAGCAGCGTGGGCGGCGACAGCATGCTGTTGAGATTGTCGCGCGATTTCGGGTCGGCGATCCTGGCCATCACGTCGGAGGCGCTTTTCACGATGGTCGGGATCGAGCCGGCGAACTTCACCGCGCTCTCGATCTGGAACATGGCGTTGTCGAACAGGATCGAGCCGATATCGCTCTTGCCGGAGCGCGGCAATTCGATGCCCTTGGTCGTGCTCTCCAGCGGCTGGCGCCAGAGCTGCTGATAGGAATCGATGAAGCTCGCAGCTATGTCGCGCGGCTCCTGCCGCAGCTTGGCGCGTACCTCCGGCTTCTCGATCTCGCGGGGGATCGGCGTCACGTCATAGATCATGCTGGTGAGCGCGGCGCCGGCGCCGCCATCGATGCAGGCATGATGCATCTTCGAATACAGGCCGATCTCGTTGTCCTTCATGCCTTCGAAGACATAGAACTCCCACAGCGGCCGGGCGCGGTTGAGCAGCTTGGCATGCATCCAGCCGACGATGCGTTCCAGCGTGGCGCGGTCATGGGGGGCGGGCAGGCTGCCGCGAAAGATGTGACGGTCGATGTCGAACTGGTCGTCCTCGACCCAGGAGGGATGGTCGATATCCAGCGGGGCCTTTTCCAGCCGTGCCTTGAGGATCGGCGCCATATGTAGGCGCGAGGCGATCATTGCCTTGAAGTCCTCGAAGAAGTCGCCCTTGTAGTCGTCGGGCAGGCGAAAGATCGCCATGCTGCCGACATGCATCGGCATCTCCGGCGTTTCCAGATACAGAAACGACGCGTCCATTGAGGACAGCTTCCTGCTGGCTTCCGCCATGATACGTCCCTCCCTCGAACATTACTTTGACGTCGCTTGGCGCCTTTGCGGCGCTCTACCGATGAGTGTGCCCATCCGGAACGGGAATATGCAATGGCAAAGGCGATAGGGAGTTAGTCTGAGCACCGCTCCCTTCGAAATGTCCCGAAAAGCATGAGTTTGACAGCTATGCGCGCCGATTAGGCGGAAGCTTCCGATGAGTGCTCGTTCGGATGCCCGAAGTCGCTCCGCCCGAAACACTAAGTTGTAAAGCTAAATCAAGGGGTCAGGCGCGGTCCCCTTTTTGCAGTTCAGCGGTAGCCCGTTAGTGCATCGTTGGGTGCCCAGTAATATCGCAATTCACGTATTCGTGATGTTGCGATGCACCATCAATGTTGCGGTGCATTATTTACTATGTCATAGAAGTTGCACCCCGGGCCCACAACGGCGGGACGGGGCGAGCCGAGCCTTATTTGAAGGATGGCTGAAACCCGAGGATGACCCCCGAGGATGGAGACGAACATGACGATCGAGACCGAAACCAATTCCGTGCTGAACAACGTCAAGCAGGCTTTCGCGCCCGTCACCGAGGCGTTCACCAAGCTGCAGAACCTGGAAGTGCCCGAGGCGACCCGTGACTTCGTCAAGCGCGCTGCCGGCACTGCCAAGGACAAGGCCGCCGACTTCCAGGCCAATTCCGAGAAGGTGACCTCTGCCATCGAGACCGCCGTGTCGAACTCGGTCAGCGAAGCCACCAAGATCAGCCGCAACGTCCAGGACGCATTCTATGCGGACGTCCAGTCGTTCTTCGCCGGCATCGACAAGCTCGCTTCGGCCAAATCGCTGAGCGAAGCCTTCCAGGTGCAGACCGATCTCGTGCGCGCCCATGGCGAAGTGCTGAGCTCGCGCGCCAAGGCTTCGACCGAATATCTCGGCAAGCTGGTGTCGGAAAGCGCCAAGACCGCGCAGGACAACTTCTCGAAGGTTGCGTCGCTCGCCAAGACCGCCTGATCCATACGCGATCACGCGACATGAGTTCAAAAGGCCCGCGCAAGCGGGCCTTTTTTGTTGCTCGTTCTGGCAAAGCAGGTCGTGCATCCGGGCGTCGGAAGCATGCTCACTTGATTGTCACGGTAATCTTGTTCGAGACGATTGGTGGGCTGAAGGGATAATGAGCGCCGTCTCCCAGCACGAGCTGGAGCGTATGTTTGCCGGGGGGCAATTCGATGCGTGCTTCGGTCTGGCCGGCTCCGAAATGAAGATGCGACTTGTCCTGCGGGATCGGTTCCTTGGGATCGAGCGGGTCGTTCACATCGACCAGCAGATGATGATGGCCGCTGTTCTGGAAATTATCCCCTGCATGCGTGACACCCATGTTGCGTAAACCGAAACGACACCAGAACGCGCCCTTGATCACCGCTTTATCCTGCGGCCACACGAAATAGAGAACCGCATCTTTCGGCGCGGGCTTTCCTTGCGCATGGACTGCAAGGGGCTCCATTGACAGCATTGCGGATAACACGATGAGCCCGGTGATCCTCATGACGCAGCCTTTCTCTTGGGGGCGGTCTCAGGACGAAATGGCAATCCGGAAGCCGTGGGTCGGATATCGCACATTGGTGTCGTAGCTATCGCGGCTTGCGGGCCGGACGTAACGCGCATCGTTTTTCCAGGAGCCCGATCGAATGACGTGCGACACGCAGTCGTTCTCGACCCACGGCAGGCCATTCTGCGGGGCGCCCTGATAGTTCTTGTGCCAGCAATCCTCTGTCCATTGATTGACGCCGCCACCCATATCGTAGAGTCCGAATGGATTTGGTTTCAGGCTGCCGAGCTTGAGCGGCTGTTCAGCCGCTGCGGTGTCCGCGCAGTTCTTGCAATTGGCCATGCCGGGTTGCAGCTGGTCGCCCCACCAGTATTTCGTTTGCGTGCCGCCACGCGCGGCATACTCCCATTCAGCTTCGCTCGGGAGCCGGAAGGCTTTTTGCGTTTCCTTCGCGAGCCATGCGACGAACTGCTTGGCATCGGTCCAGCTCACATCCGTGACCGGAATGTCCTCCCGCCCAGTCACCAGGAACGGGCATGCATTCGCAGCAGCACACGCGTTCCACTCCCGGACCGAGACCGGATACTTGCTGATCGCGAAGGGCTTGATCGTGACCTGGTGGATCGGCTTTTCCGATATGTCGTCATTGCTGCCCATCGCGAAGGTCCCGCCGGGGACCGGGACCATGACGGGCTCTATGACCGGCTTTGGTGGTGCTGGCGGCGCGACAGGCGTGACCGCCGGAGCAGGTTCAGGCCGGGCTTGCTTGGCGGCGGGCGCTGACCGGGGGCTCGCATTTCCTGTCTCTTGCGCAGGCGCTGCGGGAGCTGACGCCTGATTGCCGGTTTCACCGCGCGGGTAAGCCCTCAGGTACCAGACGCCGGCGCCTGCGATGGCCAGCAAGATCGCGCAAAACGAAATGATCAGAACATGTTCACGCCGCTTCCGCGCCTTGTTGAATGCCGCGGGATCGGGAAGCACCCGGTAGACGCGCACAGGGTCGGTAATGTTCTTGATCTTGCGATCTCCAAGGGACTCATAGCCGCAGACGAGCTTGTGCTTGATCTGCTCGTAGATCCCACCCGAGATGTACACTTGGCCGGGGTCGGCAATCCCCTCGAGGCGCGCAGCGATATTGACGCCATCGCCGAAGACATCATCGGGCTCGATGATCACGTCTCCCAGATTGACGCCAATGCGATATTCGATCCAGGAATTCTTCGGCAGCGCCGCATTGCGTCCGATCATGCTTTGCTGGATGACGATCCCGCATCGTACGGCTTCGACCGGACTATCGAATATCGCAATGAACCCATCGCCGGTCGTTTTGACGAGTTTGCCGTCGTGCTCGGCAATGCTCGGCTCGATGAGGTCACGCTCGATGCGCCTGACGCGCGCATGCGTCCCTTCCTCGTCCAGTTCCATGAGGCGGCTATATCCGCAGATGTCGCCCACAACGATCGCCGCGAGGCGGCGCGGCGTTCCGACGCGCGGAACGGAGGGGTCTTTATCCCTGCCTGAACTGATGTCACGAATCTCGCCGCGCATGACTTCGCGCCTCTCACTGGACACACGAGGTTCACTAGCTGTTCGGTCGACCGTCATGACGCTACGCTCAACGTCTCCGTCAGACAATTAGCTGAAAACGTTAATCGGATGATCCCGGCGGAGGCGCGCGGTAGCGAGATGACGAAGTCTCTCGCTTTCGCAGTATCGATATACCCGGCGCCAATAGAATACGGCCGCCGCGAAACAGGTTCTCAGTTCACCTGCCGTTCTTTGCCCACCCAATACGGGTCGCGCAGCTGCCGGCGCAGGATCTTTCCCGAGGCATTCCTTGGCAGTGCGGCGATGAAGTCGATGGTCTTCGGCGCCTTGAATCCTGCGATGCGCTCGCGCGTAAATTTCATCAGGTCGGTCGCGCTCAGCTCCTTGCCGGGCTTCAACACCACTACGGCCTTCACCGCTTCGCCCCAGGTATCATCGGGTACGCCGACCACCGCGACCTCGGCCACATCCGGATGGTCGCAGATCGCGCTCTCCACTTCGGCGGGATAGATGTTCTCGCCGCCGGAGATGATCATGTCCTTGATGCGATCGTGGATGTAGAGGAAGCCGTCCTTGTCGAGATAGCCGGCATCGCCGGTGCGCAGCCAGTTGTCGCGGTCCAGCGTGCGCGCGGTGGCGTCCGGCAGGTTCCAGTAGCCGACCATGTTCGACGCCGAGCGCGTCGCGATCTCGCCGACTTCGCCCACCGGCAGGGGCTTGCCGTCGGCATCGAGAATGGCGATCTCGATTCCCGGCAGTGCCTTGCCGGCCGAGCGCATGCAGTCGCGGCCCTCGACATGATCTTCTGGGGCCAGCACCACGATGGTGCCGGTGGTCTCGGTCATGCCGTACATCTGCACGAAGCCGCAGCCGAACACGCTGATACATTCCTTGAGCAGGGCGGCGGGGATCGGCGATGCGCCATACATGATGTAGCGCAGCTTGCTGAAATCCATCTCGCGCGCGCGCGGCTGGCGGACGATGAACTGCATCGCGGCCGGCACCAGGAACAGCTTGCTGATGCCGTAGTCGCGGAAGAAATCCAGCACCTTGTTCGGGTCGAACTCCCGCGCGATCACGCTCTTGGCGCCGTGATAGAGTCCGAACACCGCCCAGCCGACACCGCCGATGTGAAATACCGGCATCGCCACCAGCGAGACGTCGTCGGCGGTCCAGACATTCCAGTCCGGGTTTTCGTCGGTGCCGCCGATGCGCAGCAACGACAGGAAATTCTGGTGCGACAGCATCGCGCCCTTTGGTTTTCCTGTGGTGCCCGACGTATAGAGCTGGATCGCCACATCATCCCTGGTCGTGGCGATGTTCGGATCGTTGTCGCTCTGCGCGTCGCGCCAGGCCGCAAAGTCCTGCCACTCCGGTGCACCGCCTTCCATGGTCATGATAATGCGCACATTCGGCAGTTGCGACTGCAGGCTGCGTACAAGGTCGACGAATTCCGGGCTGACGAACAGGATGGCTGCCTTGGCATCGTCGACGATGAAGGCAATCTCCGGTGCGGCGAGGCGCCAGTTCACGGGGGCCGTCACCACCTTGGCCTTCACGGCGCCGATCAGGAGTTCGATGAAGAGGTCGCTGTTCTTGCCGAGATAGGCAATGCGTTCATTCGGCTTGACGCCGAGCGCCATCAGCCCGTTGGCGACGCGATTGGCATTGCGATCGAGTGTCTTGTAGCTGGTCTCGCGGCCCTCGAACACCAGCGCAATTGAATCGCCGCGTGTCTTTGCTTGCACCCGAATGACATCGGCCAGTGTGGCCGCTTCCGCAACGGACATGTGTCTCCCTCCCGCAGTTTATTAGTTGTGGAGAGTGTGCGGGTGTCCGGTTGTGCTGACAAGATGAGAAAGGTGCTGCGGTGCGGTGATATCGCCACATACGCCTGGTCTTCATGCGGCGAAAGTCGTCGCCTGCGAAGCGGACGCGTTGCTTGTTGCGCGAGAGCTGCTGCAGCAGCCGCGTGGCTGAGAAAGCAAGGCAACGCCTTGCGCGTGGTGATGCTTCGTAGGATGGGTAGCGCGTCTTCGCGAAACCCATCGCTTTCTTCGGGGGTGATTGATGGGTTTCGCTTCGGCGCGGTGCGCCTTCGCTCGACCCATCCTGCACCGGCGCAGCTCAGCCCCGCTGCGCCTTGTCCTTCTCGTTCTGCGCCTTGATGCTGTCGCGGGCCTGGATCCACTCGGCGTCGGACCAGTCGCGCAGCTGATAGAAGTTGCCGCCCATGGCCAGCGCCTGTGCGCCGTCCATGGCGATGGTCTCGCCACTGATCCAGTCGCAGCCGCCGGAGATCAGGAACACTGCGAGGTTCTGCAGCTCTTCCATCTTGCCGACGCGGCCCATCGGATTCCAGGCGCGGGTACGTGCGCCGGCTTCATCGCCCGGCTTGATGCGCTTGCTCATGCCTTCGGTGGGAATTTCACCGGGCGCGATGGTGTTGAGGCGGATGCCGTAGCGGCCCCATTCGGTGGCCAGCGACATGGTCATGGCGTGGATCGCCGACTTGCTCATGGCGGAGGGCACCACATAGGGGCTGCCGTTGCGTACCCAGGTCACGGTGATCGAGACCACGTTGCCCGGCACCTTGTCGGCGATCCAGCGGCGTCCGACGGCATGGGTCATGTAGAACGTGCCGTGCATCACCGTATTGGCGACGGCGTCGAAGCCGCGCGCCGACAGGTCCTGTGTCCGCGAGATGAAATTTCCGGCGGCGTTGTTGATCAGGTCGGTGAGGGGGCCGTCGGCCCAGATGCCTTCGATCATCGCATCGACCGCCGCGGCATCGCGGATGTCGACGCCGTGGCTGGTGACCTTGCCGCCATATTCCGCCATCAGCTCGGTTGCGGTTTCGTCGCATACAGCCTTGCGGCGACCGCAAATATGCACTTCGGCGCCGAGCTCGAGAAATTTCGCCGCCATCGACTTTCCGAGGCCAGTGCCGCCGCCTGTAACGAGGATTTTCCGGCCTGCGAGAAGCTGCTGATTGAACATGGGAGCCACCTGATTTAAGAGGATGCGGACGGATTAATTAGTTGATTGACTAAATCCCGACAACGCTTTCCTGTAAAGCGACGATAAGAACAAGTCTAGGAAGGAAACCTCCCATGGAAGACCGCATCTCTGTGTCCATGACGGACGGCGTTGCCGATGTTCGGCTGGTCCGCGCGGACAAGATGAATGCGCTGGATGCGGCGATGTTTGCGGCATTGGTCGATACCGCCGATCGGCTCAGCCGCGAGAAGGGACTGCGCGCGGTCGTGCTGTCCGGCGAGGGCCGGGCGTTCTGCGCCGGCCTCGACATGGGACGATTCGCCGCGATGAAGGAGAGCGGCGGCGACGGTATCGGCGGCGGGCAGAAGCGTGACCTGGCGCTGCGCACCCACGGTCTTTGCAATCACTCCCAGCAGGCGGTGTGGGGCTGGCGCCAGTTGCCGGTGCCGGTGATCGCGGCGGTGCATGGCGTCGCCTTCGGCGGCGGTTTTCAGGTCGCGCTCGGCGCCGACATGCGGTTTCTCGCGCCGGACACGCGAATGTCGGTGATGGAAATCAAATGGGGCCTGGTGCCCGACATGGCGGGCACGCCGATCCTCGCCAGCCTCGTGCGCGACGACATCCTGCGCGACCTCACTTACACCGGCCGCGTCTTCTCGGCGCAGGAGGCTTTGAGCTACGGCCTCGCCACGCGCATCTGCGACGACCCGCGCGCCGCGGCACTCGAGACCGCGCGCGAGATCGCCGGCAAGAGCCCGGATGCAATCCGCGCCGCCAAGCGCATGCTCAATAATCTGACGATCGATCCCGGTCCCGCGCTGCTCGCCGAATCCGTCGAGCAGATGAAACTGATGGGCGGGCCGAACCAGACCGAAGCCGTGCGCGCCAATATCGAGAAGCGCGCGCCGAAATTTGTGGATTAACAGACCAACACCCCGCCCTCATCCCAGCCTGAACGCAATTGCGTTCAGGCGAGAGAAGCGACTTCTTTGTCGCGTTTCGAAGGATGGTGGCGCACACCAACTCATGGTGCGAGACGCGCGAAGATGCGCTCCTCACCATGAGGGCCTCGGAGTGACGCGCTAGCTTCTCTCTTCAATCAAAAACAAAAATCCGGAAACGTATCCATGTCGACAAATTCCCTGTTTCAAGGCGTCATGTCAGGCGATCGCCGTCGCGGCTTTACCGAACTGACCGAACGTGCGAGCCGCATCGCCGGCGGGTTGTCGCGGCTCGGCGTCAAG
Organism: Tardiphaga sp. GW822-FHT04G09; assembly: GCF_058800725.1. Taxonomy (NCBI): domain Bacteria; kingdom Pseudomonadati; phylum Pseudomonadota; class Alphaproteobacteria; order Hyphomicrobiales; family Nitrobacteraceae; genus Tardiphaga; species Tardiphaga sp. GW822-FHT04G09. The sequence continues at coordinate 26,897 of NZ_JBXAMO010000001.1, forward strand.
CAGGGCGACAGCGTCAGCATCCTGATGCGCAATGACATCGCGTTTCTCGAGGCGGCCTATGCGGTGGCGCAGCTCGGCGCTTACGGCGTGCCGGTGAACTGGCACTTCAAGCCGGAAGAGATCACTTATGTGATCAAGGATTCCGGCAGCAACATCCTGATCGCCCATGCCGACATGCTGCATCAGCTGCGCGATGCGATCCCGCAAGGCATCGTGTCGCTGAGCGTGCCGACGCCGCCGGAAATCGTTGCCAATTACAAGGTCGATCCCGCGCGTCTCGGCACCCCGGACGGCGCCATCGATCTGGAGAGCTGGCTCAAGGAGCAGGCGCCCTATGACGGTCCCGCGCTGCCGCAGCCGCACAACATGATCTACACATCGGGTACGACGGGTCATCCCAAGGGCGTGCGCCGCTTTGCGCCGACGCCGGAGCAGGCCGCGTCCGCCGACCAGATGCGCGCACGCGTCTATGGTCTCAAGCCTGGCGCGCGCGCATTGCTGCCCGGGCCGCTGTATCACTCGGCTCCCAATGCCTTTGCGCTGCGTGCCGGGCGCCTCGGTGGCGCGCTGGTGCTGATGCCACGCTTTGATCCCGAAGAATTCCTGCGCGTGGTGCAGGACGAGAAGATCGACACCATCTTCATGGTGCCGACCATGTTCATTCGTCTGATGAAACTGCCGGAGGATATCCGTAAGAAATACGACATGTCGTCGCTGCGCCACATCATCCATGCCGCTGCGCCGTGCCCGGCCGACGTCAAGACGGCGATGATCGACTGGTGGGGCCCGGTGATCTACGAATTCTACGGCTCGACGGAATCCGGCGCCGTGACCTTCGCCAATTCCGAAGATGCGCTGAAGAAGCCCGGCACCGTCGGAAAGATCGCGCCCGGCGCTGAGTTGCGCTTTCTCGACGATGACGGGAAGATCCTGCCTCAGGGCGAGATCGGCGAAATCTATTCACGTATCGCCGGCAATCCGGATTTCACCTATCATAACAAGCCGGAGAAGCGCGCCGAGATCGACCGCGACGGTTTCATCACCTCCGGCGATGTCGGCTATCTCGATGCCGACGGCTATGTCTTCATCTGCGATCGCAAGCGTGACATGGTGATCTCCGGCGGCGTCAACATCTATCCCGCCGAAATCGAATCCGCATTGCATGCGCTGCCCGGTGTGCATGACTGCGCCGTGTTCGGCATTCCCGATGAGGAGTTCGGCGAGTCCCTGATGGCGGTGATCGAGCCGCAGCCGGGTGTCGTGCTCGATCTCGCAGTGGTGCGTGCCGATCTGAAAAAGGCGCTGGCCGATTACAAGGTGCCGAAGCAGATGGAAATACAATCGAACTTGCCACGGGAAGATTCTGGCAAGATCTTCAAGCGCCGGCTGCGCGATCCCTATTGGGCCAAGGCAGGACGAACAATCTAGGAGGTGATGCGTGGCAACGATTGGAAACAGAGTTGCCGCGCAGATCGCGGCGATCGCTCTGCTGGCGGCGGCGTTTGCCGGGCCTGCGATGGCCGTCGATCCTGATATACGGCAGGTGCTCGCCCCAAGCGGCAAGCTGCGTGTCGGGCTCTATCCGGCCACGCCGACGTCTATTCTCGTATCGCAAACCGAAGGTCCGCGCGGCGTCGGCTACGATCTCGGCAAGGAGCTCGCGCGACAGCTGGGCGTGCCCTATGAGCCGGTGGTGTTCTCCAGGAACGCCGAGGTGCTCGAAGCGGTGAAGACAGGCCATGTCGATGCCGCCTTTACAAATGCGTCGGCATCTCGCGCCAAGGACATGGATTTCGGCCCGTCTTATCTGGAAAGCGATCTCGGCTATCTTGTTGCGAAGGATTCCAGGGTTGCAGGGCCCGATGACGTCGATGTCAAAGGCATCCGTGTCGGCGTGACGGCGAGCAGCTCATCCGACGCGGCGTTGTCGCGTGATCTGAAGAATGCGGAGGTCGTCCGCGTGCCGGCGATCACGCTCGTTCCGGAGATGCTGGCAAGCGGGAAGATCAATGTATTCGCCACCAACAAGGCGACCCTGTTCGAACTGGCGGTGCAGGCGCCGGGCGCGAAAATCTTGGAAGGGCGCTGGGGCGTCGAGCGGCATGCCATCGCGATCCCCAAGGGGCGCGATCAGGGGATGGCATTTGTCCGCAAATTCACCGAGGATGTGAAAGCGCAGGGGCTGGTTGACGCTGCCATCGCACGATCCGGACTGCGCGCTGCGACCACAGCCAGGTAGCACTATCAAGTAGCAACGACACGAGATTGTTGCGCAATATTACAAGAGGGACGACCACCCATGCCCGTGTCTTTGCCTGCGCCCATGAAACTGGCCATCGCCACGGCGGCTGCGCTGCTGTCTTTCGCCAGTCCGTCGCTGCAAGCCCAGACGTTTCCGAGCAAGCAGGTGACGATCCTGGTGCCCTATGCGGCAGGCGGCGCGGTCGATGTGCTGGCGCGGACCTTTGCACAATCGCTGTCGAAGACCTGGGGCCAACAGCCCGTCGTGGACAACCGTCCGGGCGCTGGCGGCATCATCGCCTCGCAGGCCCTCGCGAAGTCGCCGCCCGATGGATACACGCTGATCCTCGTCGCATCGGGGCACCCGCTCAACCAGTTCTTTTATCCAAAGCTGCCCTACGACACGTTCAAGGATTTCACGGCGATCAGCGAAGTCGCCTATTCGCCGCTGGCCATCGTGGTGTCGAAGGACAATCCGGCAAAGAACCTGCAGGAGTTGCTGGCGCAGGCGAAAGCCAAGCCGGACTCGCTGTCCTACGGCATGTCCGGCAACGGCACCTCGGCGCATCTCGCCGGTGAGTTGCTGAACCATATGGCGGGCACGAAGATCGTCTCGATTCCTTACAAGGGCGGCGCACCGGCGCTTACCGCGGTGATCGCCGGCGACATTCCCATGAGCATCAACCCGCTGCCCGAGATCGTCGGCCAGCTCGAAGGCGGCGCAGTCCGCGCCATGGCCGTGACGACGGCGACGCGTTCCGCGGCGCTGCCCAACGTGCCGACCGTCGCCGAATCCGGCGTCGCCGGTTATGATACGGCGGTGTGGTGGGGCTTCCTCGGACCTGCCGGCATGCCGGCCGATGTCGTGTCGAAGATCCATGCGGATCTCGTGACAGCCTTGAAGGATCCGGTGGTGCTCGCGGCGTTGAAGAAGATCGATGCCACGCCCGTCGGTTCCTCGCCCGCAGACTTCGACAAGTTCATGCATGCCGAAGCCGACAAATGGGGGCCGGTGCTGAAGGCGGCAAACATCAAGGTCCAATAGACAATATGACGGAACGTTCGAACCAGTGGCATGTCGGCCTGATCGGCTATGGCGAAGTCGGGCGCATTCTCGCCGAAGACCTGCGCAAGCAGGATCTCCGCGTCAGCGCCTATGATCTCAAGCTCGACGGCAAAGATGCCGGGGCGCTCCGCGACCATGCCGCGACCCATGGTGTCACGCTCGCATCCTCGCATGCGGATCTGGCCTCGCGCGCCGACTTAATCGTCTGCGCTGTCACCGCGAGCCAGACTGTGCCGGCGGCGCAGGCCTGCGTGTCCGGTCTGAAGCCGCAGGCGTGGTTTCTCGATTTCAACTCGGCATCTCCCGGCGCCAAGCAGCGTGCGGCCGCGCTGATCGATGGCGCAGGCGGCCGCTATGTCGAGGGCGCCGTCATGACCTCGATCCCGCCATGCCGCATCAAGGTGCCGCTGCTGCTCGGCGGTGCCGGGGCGCGCGATCTCGCGCCGCTGCTCAACGCCATCGGCTTCGATGCGAAAGTCGCCAGCGACAGGCTCGGCGTCGCCTCGGCCACCAAGATGTGCCGCAGCATCATGATCAAGGGCCTCGAGGCCATGGTGATCGAGAGCTTCACCACGGCGCGCGCCTATGGCGTCGAGGACGCCGTGATCGCCTCGCTGGTCGAGACGTTTCCGTCCATCGACTGGGAGAAGCAGGGCGCCTATTTCTTCCAGCGTGTCATCGAGCACGGCCGCCGCCGCAGCGAGGAAGTCCGCGAAGTCGCCGAGACCGTGCGCGAGATCGGGCTGACGCCATGGTCGGCCGAAGGCACGGCGGAGCGGCAGGGCTGGATCGCCGATCTCGCCGATGACGGCCTGTTCGGCGCTAGGGGTGAGGCGGGTTTCGCGCGCAGTGCTGACTGGCGCATCGAGGCGGATCGGATTTTGGCTAAAGTGAAGCCGAAGGGCTGAGTTCCGACCGGCGCTGCGCACCGCAACTTCGTCTTGCATCGCAGCATGAGTTGCGACCAAATGGGGCGCCGGCAACTTCCTGGAGCGTCCTTGTGTCCCTGACCCTGTCCACCGAAGAACCTGCACTCCAGCGCGGTGACGATCCTGCTCACCAGGAGGCCGATGCCCGGCTGCGCGAGGACATCCGGCTGCTCGGCCGCATCCTCGGCGACACCGTGCGGGATCAGGAAGGCGAGGCGGTGTTCGCCCTGGTCGAGAATATCCGGCAGACCTCGGTCCGCTTCCACCGTGACGAAGACAAGCTGGCGCGGCGCGAGCTCGAAGCCATTCTCGACGGCATGTCGATCGCCGAGACCGTGCGCATCGTCCGCGCCTACAGCTATTTCTCGCATCTCGCCAATATCGCCGAGGACCAGAACAACATCCGCCGCATGCGGGCACAGCGCGCGAATGCGGCCAACGCATCCGGTACGCTGGCCCATGCGGTGAAGCGTGCGCGCGAGGCCGGCATCGATGCCACACTGCTCAGCAAGTTCTTCGGCCAGGCGCTGATCTCACCGGTGCTGACGGCGCATCCGACGGAAGTCCGGCGCAAGAGCACCATCGATCGCGAAATGGAAATCGCGGCATTGCTGGACCGGCGCGAGCGCATGCAACTCACCGCCGAGGAGATCGAGGCGTCGGAAGAGCAATTGCGCCGCGCCGTCGTCACCCTGTGGCAGACCAACCTGCTGCGCCGGAGCAAGCTCACGGTGCTCGACGAAGTCGCCAACGGATTGTCATTCTACGATTACACGTTTTTGTGCGAAGTGCCGCGGCTGCATTGCGCGCTGGAAGACAGCCTGCGCGCGCAGGGCGGCGCTACCGAACTCGGCTCGTTCCTGCGTATGGGAAGCTGGATCGGCGGCGACCGCGACGGCAATCCATTCGTCACCGCCGATGTCATGCGCGGCACCATGCTGCTGCAGAGCAGGCGCGCCTTCAGCTTCTATCTCGACGAGCTCCACGCGCTGGGCGCGGAGCTGTCGATGGCGGCGCATCTCGCCGACGTCTCTGACGAGCTGCGCGCATTGGCCGAACGCTCCCCGGATCCATCGCCGCACCGCGCCGGCGAGCCCTATCGTCTCGCGATATCCGGCGTCTACGCACGCATGGCGGCAACGGCACATGCGCTCGAACTGCCGAACCGCCGCGCGGCGGTGGGCGATGCCCCGCCCTATACGTCGGCGACTGAGTTCAAGGCCGATCTCGACGTGCTCGACCGCTCGCTGATCGCTGATAATTCCGCTGTCATCGCCCGCGGCCGGCTGCGCCAGCTTCGCCGCGCGGTGGATTGTTTCGGCTTCTATCTCGCCAGCCTCGACATCCGCCAGAACTCGGCGGTGCATGAACGCACCGTCGCCGAGCTGATCGATGCGGCGATGCCCGGCACGTCCTATCTCGCGCTCGGCGAGGAAGCCCGCATCACATTGCTGGCGGGCGAATTGAAGAATGCGCGGCCGCTGGGCTCGCTGTTCGTCAAATACAGCGACGAGACGCTGGGCGAACTCGCGCTGTTCCGCATGGCGGCGCAGGTGCACGCGAAATTCGGCGCGGCGGCGATCCCCCAATGCATCATCTCCATGTGCAAGGGCGTCTCCGACATGCTCGAAGTAGCGGTGCTGCTGAAGGAGGTCGGGCTGGTGGATTGCTCCGGCCGCAGCGCCATCAATATCGTGCCGCTGTTCGAGACCATCGAGGATCTGCAGGCCTCTGCAGCCATCATGGACCGGATGTTCTCGCTGCATGATTACCGCAAACTGGTGGACAGCCGCGGCGCGATGCAGGAAGTCATGCTCGGCTATTCCGACAGCAACAAGGACGGCGGCTTCGTCACCTCGGGCTGGGAACTGTACAAGGCCGAGATCGAGCTCATCGAAGTGTTCGAACGGCATCACATCCGTCTCAGGCTATTCCACGGCCGCGGTGGCTCCGTAGGCCGCGGCGGCGGCCCGAGCCATGATGCGATCCTGGCGCAACCCGGTGGCGCGGTGGACGGCCAGATCCGCATCACCGAACAGGGCGAGATCATCTCCAGCAAATATTCCAATGCCGAAGTCGGCCGCAACAATCTGGAGATTCTTGCGGCCGCGACGCTGGAAGCGAGTCTGCTGGCGCCGAAGCACAGCGCGCCGCGCCGCGAATATCTCGAAGCCATGGAGGAGATTTCCGGATTGGCCTTCAAGGCCTATCGCGGTCTGGTCTACGAGACCGAGGGCTTTGTTGATTATTTCTGGGAATCCACCGTCATCAACGAGATCTCGACGCTGAACATCGGCAGCCGTCCGGCCTCGCGCAAGAAGACCCGCGCCATCGAGGATTTGCGCGCCATTCCCTGGGTGTTCTCCTGGGCGCAGTGCCGCTTGATGCTGCCCGGCTGGTACGGTTTCGGCAGCGCCATCGAGGCGTGGCTCGCCAATCATCCCGACAAGGGCATGGCCTTCCTGCAGGAGATGCACCGCGAATGGCCGTTCTTCCGCACGCTGCTGTCGAACATGGACATGGTGCTGGCCAAGAGCTCCATCGCCATCGCCTCGCGCTATGCCGAACTCGTCGCCGACCAGAAGCTGCGCGAGACCATCTTCGGCCGCATCCGCGGCGAATGGCATCTGTGCATCGAGACGCTGCTCGACATCATGGAGCAGGAGCGCCTGCTGCAGAACAATCCGCTGCTCGACCGCTCCATCCGTAACCGCTTTCCTTATCTCGATCCGCTCAACCATGTGCAGGTCGAACTGCTCAAGGAGCATCGCGCGAACAATCCGGACGAGCAGGTGCTGCGCGGGATTCAGCTGACCATCAACGGCATCTCGGCTGGGCTGCGCAATAGCGGGTAGGGAGTCCTCCCTTAAGCACCGACGCGTAGGATGGGTAGAGCGGAGGCGCATCGCGCCGGAACGAAACCCGTCGACCATACGGAAGCTGATGGGTTTCGCTGCGCTCTACCCATCTACGCACTTGCATTATCCCTGCGTCATGCCCGGGCTACCGTTGCGATGAGGATGCTGCACAATTCGATGCTGCGCGCGGCCATGGCGGTGCACAAGCGCGCATCGCCGCGCGGTGAACGTTTTGATAGTTCCACGCGACCAACACCAAATCCCTCAATTGGTGTGTGGTCCCGATGTCATACTTTCCCTCTCGCATGCTCGTTGCTGCCGCCACGATCACAGTTGTGCTGTATGGAACATTGCTGCCGGCATCGGCCGAGATGAGCGCCAAATGTCGTCTGCCGATCAATGAGCGCATGATCGCGGGATGCACGGAGATCATCGATGACGCCGCGACGGCGCCTGCGGAGCGCGCGGAAGCCATGAGCTATCGTGGGGCCGCACAGATGTCTCGCGGCAATCTGGAGCGTGCGCTGGCCGACTTCTCGGCTTTCATCGCGATGAGCCCGGACAGCGCACACGGCTATTACCTGCGAGCGACGGCCCATGAAAGGCAGGACAATCACGAACTCGCCCTCGCCGATTACGACAAGTCCATCGCGCTCAATCCGAACTATCCGTTTGCCTATGCGGCACGTGGTGCCATCTATGCCGCCAAGGGTGATTTCGATCGCGCACTGAAAAACCACGACGAGGCGATCCGGCTGAAGCCGGAACTGGCTGCGCTTTATAACAACCGTGGTCTGGTGCGACGGAACAGCGGGGATATGAAGGGCGCGATCGCCGATTTTTCCACGGCTATCCGCCTCGATCCGAAAAATACACTGGCGCTGGCGTTTCGCGGCAACGCCTATCTGTCGCGCAACGAGTCCGGCCATGCGCTCGCCGATTTCGAAGCCGCGCTGCGCCTGTCAACAACCAATCAGGACATGGCCTATTACGGCCGTGCCGAGATCAAGCTGGAGCGCGGCGACAATGACGGCGCGATTGCTGACTATAGCAAGGCGCTCGAATTCGCTCCCGATATGGTCGATGCCTATATCAACCGCGGCGTTGCGTTTGTCCGCAAGGGAGATTACGCCGCCTCTATCCCGAACTATGACGCTGCGCTGAAGCTGACGCCGAATGATCCCGCCATTCGCAACCGACGCTCGCACGCGAATTTCATTACCGGTCACTTCGCCGAAGCGGCAGAGGATTTCGGCGATGTCGTGGAGAAGAGCCCGGAATATGGTCTCGCCAAGCTGCTGCGCTATATCGCGCGGGCGCGCAGCGGCGACTACGACTTGGGCGAGTTGAAGCGCAATACCGAGACGCTTGACCGCACGGGCTGGCCGTGGCCGATGGTGGCGGTCTATCTCGGCCAGATGACGCGCGACGAGATGCTCGCCAAAATGAAGAACATGCGGCTCGAGGACGACTTCGGCCCTTGCGGCGTGTCGTTCTATCTCGGCCAGTATCTGATGGTGAAGCGCAAGCCGCAGGAGGCGTTGCCCTATCTGAAACAGGCAGCCGAGGTGTGCCGGGGCGATGGCGAATTCGAGCGCGACGCTGCGCGTAACGAGCTCAAGCGGCAGCAGGCGTCGAACTGACAAACAAAAAAGGGGCAGCGCCAGCGCTGCCCCTTGAGCTCGTCATGCGAGCGCGCTCAGACCTCGTGTTTGTCCGATGCGAAGATCGCGATGAGCGTGATCACTGCGGCGGCGAGCACGTAATAGCCGATATAAGCGAGACCGTAATTCGCCTGCAGCCAGGTGGCGATATAGGGCGCCAGCGAGGCACCGAAGATGCTTGCCAGGTTGAACGTCATCGACGAGCCGGTATAGCGCACGGTGGTCGGGAACGGTGCCGCGAGTGCGGCGCCGATCAGGCCGTAGTTGATGCCGAAGATCGCCAGACCGATCAGCGCGAAGGCATAGATGCCCGCTACGCCGCCTGACAGCAGCGGCGCCAGGAAGAACGAGAACACGATCACCATCAGGCAATTGGCGATCAGGAGCGTGCGGCGACCGATCTTGTCGGCGAGCAGGCCGGCCAGGATGTTGGTGGTGCCGAAGGCGACGGCGCCGGCGATCTGCACCTTGAGCGCATCGAGCAACGACATCTTCGCCACGCCGACATTGTAGGACAGCAGATAGGCCGTGCAGACATAGAAGAACACGAAGGTCATCAGACCGACCAACGTACCGAGCAGGAGACTGCGCTTGTGCTTGCGCAGCAGCTCCATGGCGGGCACAGCCACGCGCTCGGCCTTCTCGATTGCCTTCTGGAATTCAGGCGTCTCGGTGATCGAGAGGCGGACCCACAAGCCGATGGCGATCAGCACGATGGAGGCGAGGAACGGCACGCGCCAGGCCCAGCTCAGGAAGGATTCCGGCGAGACGACATGCAGCAGGATCCAGAACGTGCCGGACGAGAGGAACAGTCCGAGCGGCGCGCCGAGCTGCGGGAACATGGCGTACCAGTTGCGCTTGCCTTCCGGTGCGTTCTCGGTGGCGAGCAGCACCGCGCCGCCCCATTCGCCGCCGAGACCGAAGCCCTGGCCGAAACGGCACAGCACCAGCAGCAGCGGCGCGGCGAGGCCGATCTGGGCATGGGTCGGCAGCAGGCCGATCACAACGGTGGAAATGCCCATGGTCAGCAAGGCTGCCACCAGCGTGGTCTTGCGGCCGACGCGATCGCCGAAATGGCCGAACACGATGGCACCGAATGGACGCGCGAAGAAGGCGATCGAGAACACCGCGAAGGACGCGAGCAGCGCCGCCGTGTCATTGCCGGCGGGGAAGAACAATTTGGGAAACACCAGCACCGCGGCAGTGGCGTAGACGTAGAAGTCGAAGAATTCGATCGTGGTGCCGATCAGGCTCGCCAGCAGCACGCGGGCAGGGGAGTTCAGCGGCTTGGTAAGCGGCGCCGTCGCAGCGGAGGGCAAAGCGCCCGCGTGATCTGTCATGATGTATGTCCAGCAAATGCGGTTTCGTCCGCAGATGCGTGACGTCAAACCCGTTGATTGCTGGTGACATAGCCGGTCTTGGCCGGTGTTTGAATTCTTTATGACGAAATTAGCGCGATATGGGGTCAGATAAGACCGATATGCATAGCTATTTGAGTAATATTGTTTCGCTTTCTAGTTTTGGTTGTAAGGGTAGCAATTGTAGGATGGGTAGAGCGAAGCGAAACCCATCGCTTCGTCTCGGAAATGATGGGTTTCGCAAGGGCTCTACCCATCCTACAAAACGTCCTAGACCGGATCCCAGCTGAAAATGTCAGCCGAGCGGTCGAGCTTGTAGAATGACGGCTTCAGCGCCGGCATGCCGTGTTCGGCCAGGGTCTGCGGGGTCCAGCCTTCGTCGCGATGGACCGAGCGCAGCGGGCGCGACTGGCCCATCAGGAAGATCTCGTTCATGCGCGCGGCGAAGATCTGCCCGGTGACGTCCTTGCCGGCGTCCGAGAGCAGATAGGCGACGAGCGGTGCGATCTTTTCCGGGCCCATGCGCTGGATGCGTTCGACGCGGGCCTTCTCGGCCTCGGTCTCGGTCGGGATGCTGCCGATCATGCGGCTCCAGGCGAAGGGCGAGACGCAGTTCGAATTGACGCCGAAGCGGCCCATGTCGAGCGCGATCGACTTCGACAGGCCGACGATGCCGAGCTTGGCAGCCGCGTAATTGGCCTGGCCGAAATTACCAATGAGGCCAGAGGTCGAGGTGAAGTGCACGAACGAGCCGGAATTCTGCTCGCGGAAGTAACGCGCGGCGGCATGCGAGGTGTAGAACGAGCCCATCAGATGGACCTTGATCACCATCTCGAAGGCGTCGATGGACATCTTGTGGAAGATCGCATCGCGCAGAATGCCGGCATTGTTCACCACGCCGTCGATCTTGCCATAGGTGTCCACGGCCTGCTTGATGATCTTGCTGGCCGGGATGGCTTCCGCAACGGATTCGAAGTTGGCAACGGCAGTGCCGCCGGCCTTCTTGATTTCCTCGACGACTTCTTCCGCCGGAGCGGCACCATCGCCGCCCGATCCGTCGGTGGCGACGCCGGGATCGTTGACGACGACCTTGGCGCCTTCGGCGGCGCAGAGCAGCGCGATGCCACGGCCGATGCCGCGGCCCGCGCCGGTGACGACGATGACCTTGCCGTCGAGTGATTTGGTTTGTGCCATATGGTGTTCCTTCTTGGTTGGATTTCAATGTTGCGGACTAACCTCTCCCCGCCTGCGGGGAGAGGTCGCCGCGTCTTCGCGGCGGGTGAGAGGGCTCTCCACAAACTCCGAGCCTGCGGGGGCTCCCCCTCATCCGTCCCGGCTTCGCTGCGCTACGCCGGGCCACCTTCTCCCCGCAAGCGGGGCAAGGCACTAAGCTTCATTCGTGAAAATCACCGTGCCCGACGCGGCGAACATGCCGCCGACGCCGTGGCACACTGATATCTTCGCGCCCTCGACCTGCGCCGGCGCGATGCCGCGCATCTGGCGCACGCTTTCCTGCAGCGCATACATGCCGTACATGCCGGAATGCATATAGCTGAGGCCGCCGCCATTGGTGTTCATCGGCAGCTTGCCGCCGGGGCGGGTGTTGCCGTCGGCGATGAACTTGCCGGTTTCCTCATGCGGCATGAAGCCGAGATCGCCCAGACCATAGAGCGGCAGATGGGCGAAGGCATCGTAGATCATCAGATGATCGACGTCCTTGTGGGTGATCCCTGCCTCGCGGAACGCGGTGGGGCCGGCCACCGTGAAGGCGCGCGAGGAATCGAACGTCTTCATCTGGCTAACCATCGGGGTTTCCACGCTCTCGCCGGTGCCCAGAATATAGACCGGCTTGTTCGGGAAGTCCTTGGCGCGATCGGCCGAGGTCAGGATCAGCGCGCCGCCGCCGTCGGTAACGAGGCAGCATTGCAGGATGCGGAACGGATAGGCGATCATTTTCGAGTTCAGCACGTCCTCGACGGTGATCGGCGCCTTCATCATGGCACGCGGATTCTTCGCGGCCCATTCGCGCTGGAACACGGCCACTGAAGCGATCTGCTCATGGGTGATGCCGTGCGTCTTCATGTAGCGCAGCACCGGAATCGGGAACATGCTGGGCGGACCGTAGACGCCATAGGGCGCCTCGAACTGGCCTTGCAACGAATCCGCCGGAATCGAGCGCGGCAATTTGCCGATCATCGACTTGCCGGATTCGGCATGGGTGATCAGCACGGTCTTGCAGAGACCAGCCTCGATCGCCGCAGCCGCGTGGCGAACATGCAGCATGAAGGAGCAACCGCCCACCGATGTCCCGTCGACCCAGGTCGGCGTGATGCCGAGATAATGTGCGATCTGCTGCGGTGTCTCCACGGCGGTGGCGATGCCGTCGATGTCGGACAGCTTCAGCCCGGCATCCTTGATGGCATTGAGCGCCGCATCCGCGTGAAGCTGGAGCTGCGACATGTTGGGGATGACACCGAGTTCGGTGGTCTCGGCTGCGCCGACGACGGCAACTGCGTTTCTGCGCATGATCTCAGCCCTTCGCCGGACGGAATACGGGGAGGGTGATGGTGTCGTCCAGCTTCTCGAAGGCGACCTCCAGCTTCATGTCGAGCACGAGCGCTTCCGGCGTCTGCGGACAATCGATGATGTTGCTCATCAGCCGCGGACCTTCCTCGAGCTCGACCACGGCGATCGCATAAGGCGGCGTGAAGCCCGGCGCGGCGGGCCGGTGATTGATGACGTAACTGTAGAGGAAACCCTTGCCCGAAGCCTTGAACACCGAGACCTTGCGCGAGGCGCAGCCGGGGCAGAACGGCCGCGGCGGAAAATACACATTGCTGCAATCGTCGCAGCGCTGCAGGCGCAATTCGCCGGCTTGGGCGCCATCCCAATAATGCCGGGTTTCAGGTGTCGGTTTCGGGCGCGCGCGGGCTGGTTCAGCCATGTGTCGTGTTCTCTCCCTTGGACGGGGATCTGGCCCCGTTCGTTGTGCTCTGGATGGACATTCCACATTCCACCGGGGGCGGTCCAGCGCGCGTGCTGCATGGCCGTATCTGCCCACTGCGGGACGGCACGGAATTCGAATTGGCATTCAGGTTGAAATACGTGCGAGGCTTGTCCCGCTGCAACCGGGCAGGGTAGGTTGGTACGGATGGTTCAGGGAGCTGACGTGAAGCTGCGCGAGATCGCCCATTCCCGCACAGGTGACAAAGGCAACATTCCAACATTTCGGTAATTGCCTTTGACGCAAAGCTATATCCGTTGATAGTATCGCAGGTGACCGCCGCGCGCGTGAAGGCCCTGTTTGCGGGCATCGTCGCGGGCGAGGTGGTCCGCTATGAACTGCCCAATCTGGCGGCCTTGAATTTCGTCATGGATCAGGCGCTTGGCGGCGGGGTGACGCGATCGCTGGCGCTCGATGCGCATGGCAAATCGCTCAGCTCCGCGCTGCTCGATCTGGAAATCGAGGATACTTTCGGCGATACCGACCGGGCGCCGTGACCACTTGCGGGTCCGGCAAGACACACAGGATGCCGCGACCATGACCAACGACTTCCATCAGATCGCACCGACCCTCGCCAGCCTGGCCGCTGATCTCGCCGCCGGCCGCACCACCTCCCGCAAACTGGTCGAAGCCTGTCTGGCCAAGATCGCCGATCCGAAGGGGGAGGGCGAGCGCACCTTCATTCATGTCGACAAGGATGCGGCGCTGGCTGCCGCCGATGCGATGGATAGCTTACGCAAGGCCAATGCCGCGCCGTCGCGCTTCGCCGGCATTCCGGTCTCCATCAAGGACCTGTTCGACATCAAGGGCCAGGTCACCCGCGCCGGTTCGCGCGCGCTGGACGATTCCGCGCCGGCCGATGCCGACGCGCCGACCGTCGCGCGTCTGCGTCGCGCCGGCTTCGTGGTGATCGGCCGCACCAACATGGTCGAATTCGCCTATTCGGGCATCGGCACCAATCCGCATTACGGAACCCCCAAAGGCGCGTGGAAGCGCGAGGTCGGCCATGTGCCGGGCGGCTCGTCATCGGGCGCCGCGGTCTCCGTGCTCGACGGCATGGCGCATGCGGCGCTGGGCACCGACACCGGCGGTTCGTGTCGCATTCCGGCGGCCTTCAACGGCATCGTCGGCTACAAGCCGACGCAGCGCCGCGTGCCGCTCGATGGCGCGGTGCCGCTGTCCTTCACGCTGGACAGCATCGGTCCTCTGGCGCGCTCGGTTGCTTGCTGCGCGGCGATGGATGCGGTGCTGGCCGGTGAACCCGAATTTGAGCTCACGCCGCGCCCGATCAAGGGCATGCGTCTTGCGGTGCCGATGACACTGGCGATGGACGATCTTGATCCCGTCGTCGCAACCGCTTTCGAGCGCGCATTGAAGAAGCTCGCCGACAAGGGCGCGATCATCGAGCGCATCGAGGTGCCTGAGTTCAACGACATCGCGCCGATGAGCACCAAAGGCGGCTTCACGGCTGCGGAAAGCTATGCCTGGCATCGCTATCTGCTCGCCAGCAAGGGCGACGTCTACGATCCCAGAGTCGCGCTGCGTATCCAGCGCGGCGAGACCCAGAATGCGGCCGACTATCTCGATCTGCTGCCGATGCGCCGTTCGCTGATCGCGCGCACCGAAAAGCGCATCGCGCCTTACGATGCGCTGGTGCTGCCGACCTGCGCGATCACGCCGCCATCGATCGCCGACATGGGAGATGACAAGGTGTTCTCGAAGCAGAACCTGATGGCGCTGCGCAACTGTACGCTGATCAACATGATCGACGGCTGCGCCATCTCGCTGCCGATCCACGCCAAGGATGAAGCGCCTGTCGGCCTGATGCTGGCCGCCGCCGGCGGCTCCGACCGTCGCATCTTCGAACTTGCCGCGGGCATCGAAACCACCGTTCGCGGTTAATCTCTAAAACCTGAGGATACACGCATGACCACCGAGATCGCGTTCACGCTGGACGCAAAAGGCACCAGGACGCCGCTGACGCTCAAGATCACCCAGGGCGTCATCGCCGGCTGGACCGGCCGCGATCCCGTCGCGCGCGATCATCACATCAAGGAACTCGAAGCGCTCGGCATCGCGCCGCCGGCCTCGACGCCGATCTACTACCGCTGCTCGGCGCGCCGCTTCACCACCGACGGCATGATCGAATGCACCGACGAGAATTCATCGGGCGAGGTCGAGTTCTGCCTGATCGCCTCTGGCGGCAAGACCTATGTCGGCGTCGGCTCCGACCACACCGACCGCAAGGTCGAGACCTACAACATCACCGTGTCGAAGCAGATGTGCGACAAGCCGATCGCGCCGGTGCTGTGGGAACTGTCCGAAGTGCTTCCGCATTGGGACCAGATCATCCTGCGTTCCTGGGCCACCATCAAGGGCGAGAAGGTGCTGTATCAGGAGGGCCTGCTGAGCGGCATGCTGCCGGTCGCCGAACTGATCAAGAAGGGGTTTGACGCGGACAAGCTGCCCGACGGCACCGCCATGTTCGGCGGCACCTTCGCAGCCAAGGGCGGTATCCGCCCGGCCGAGCGTTTCGACTACGAGATCGAGGACCCCGTGCTGAAGCGCAAGATCAGCCATGGGTATGATGTGAAGACATTGCCGGTGGTTGGCTGAGGCGCTGCTTCTTAACCTCTCCCCGCATTGCGGGGAGAGGTTGGCTAACCGGAAATCGGGTGGCTTCACCCACTCATCTCCCCAAAATGGCCGGATGGCCATGACATGATGATCGCGGCCGGATGACGGAGGCGATGACATGGTTTCACTCGCGAAGAAGACCACCGAACGCGGCGACCTCGCACAGGCGCGCGTGGACGCGATCGACTGGCAGCGCATCGCCGCGGAACTCGACGCGCAGGGCTGCGCCGTCTTCGAGAAGCTGCTCACCGCCGATGAATGTCGTCACCTTGCATCGCTCTATCCCGACGACGGCCGCTTCCGCAGTCGCATCGTCATGGGCCGCCACGGCTTTGGCCGCGGCGAATACAAATATTTCAATTACCCGCTGCCCGATCCGATCGCCGGCCTGCGCCCCGCGCTCTACGGACCATTGAGCGCGATTGCCAATCGCTGGAACGAGACGATGGGGATCGACGTCCGCTTCCCCTCCGATCACGCCGCCTTCCTCAAGCGTTGTCATGAGGCCGGCCAGACCCGGCCGACGCCGCTGCTGCTGCAATACGAGGCCGGCGACTATAACTGCCTGCATCAGGACCTCTATGGCGAGCATGTGTTTCCGCTGCAGGTCGCGATCCTGCTGTCGGAACCCGGTGAGGATTTCACCGGCGGAGAATTCGTGTTGACGGAGCAGAGGCCGCGGATGCAGTCGCGCGCCGAAGTGGTAGGCTTGCGGCAGGGCGATGCGGTGGTGTTCGCCGTGCATCACCGGCCGGTTGCCGGCACGCGCGGCAGCTATCGCGTCAATCTGCGCCATGGCGTGAGCCGCGTGAAATCCGGTCGGCGCCATACGCTCGGCGTGATCTTTCACGATGCGAAGTGACGGGACGACTGACGCACTGAAATGACCGACCTGTTCGCGGACATCACCGACGCCCAGCCTGCGCGCGAAGAACTCGCCGAGGGGGCTGTGCTGCTGCGCAATTTCTTCGTTGCCGAACAGCCGGATGTGATCGCGGCCCTGCGCATCATCGTGAAAGCGGCGCCGTTCCGCCATCTGACCACGCCCGGCGGCCATACCATGTCAGTCGCCATGACCAATTGCGGCCGGGTCGGCTGGGTCTCGGACCCATCAGGCTATCGCTATGACCCCATCGATCCCGACAGCGGCAAGCCATGGCCGGACATGCCGGCACCGTTTCGGGACCTCGCGGCGCGCGCCGCTGCGCAAGGTGGCTTCGATGCTTTCACGCCCGATGCCTGCCTGATCAATCGCTACAAGCCCGGTGCCAAACTCTCGCTGCATCAGGACAAGGACGAGCTCGATTTGCGCGCGCCCATCGTTTCTGTCTCGCTCGGCCTGCCGGCAACTTTCCTGTTCGGCGGGCTGTCGCGCAGCGATCCCGTGAAGCGTCACCGTCTGACCCATGGTGATGTCGTGGTCTGGGGCGGCCCGGCGCGGCTGGCCTATCACGGCGTTGCGCCGCTCCCCGATGGCGAACATCCGGTGATGGGCGGCCAGCGGATCAATCTCACTTTCCGCAAGACGAGATAAGAACTCGTCATTCCCCGCCACTCCAATTGGAGTGGCTGAGGGGCGCGGGAGGCGGAGCCGGACGCGAACCCGGAATGACGGCGTTTGAGCGGCACGATTTAATCGCGCGATTAAAAACTGCTGGCCAAGCCATGCGGCCGCCATTACGCTTTCCTCAATAAAAACCAGAACGAGGAAACGACAATGACCCGAATGGGCATATTGGCTGCCATCGCTGTTGCGTGCCTGAACGGTTCGGCGCTTGCCGAACCCATCACCAAGCCTCTCAGCATCGCCGTGCTGAACGACAAGAGTTCGGTGTTTTCCGATGCCGGCGGCACCGGCAGCGTGGTTGCGGCGCAGCTCGCGATCGACGATGTCGGCGGCAAGGTGCGTGGCCAGCCGGTGAAGCTGCTCGGCCCGGATCACCAGAACAAGACCGATATCGGCGTGTCGCTGGCGCGCGATCTCTACGATCAGCAGGGCGTCGATGCGATCTTCGACATCGGCAATTCCGCGATCTCGCTGGCGGTGCAGAACATGGCGCGCGAGCGCGGCAAGGTGCTGGTGCATGTCGGCTCCGCCACCGCCGACGTCTTCGGCAAGCAATGCGCGCCGACCGCCGCCATGTGGCTGTACGACACCTATTCGCTGGCGCAGGGCATCGCCAAGGCCGTCGTCAAGCAGGGCGGCGACACCTGGTATTTCATCACGGCGGATTATGCGTTCGGCATCGCCATGCAGGCGGAGGTCTCGAAAGTGGTGGAAGCTGCCGGCGGCAAGGTGCTCGGCGCGGTGAAACATCCGGTCGGCACGATGGATTTCTCGTCCTTCCTGCTGCAGGCGCAATCCTCCGGCGCCAAGGTGATCGCGCTCGCCAATGCGTCCGGCGACACCGTCACCAATATCAAGCAGGCGCGGGAATTCCAGATCGGCGAGGGCAAGCAGAAATTGGCCGTGCTGATCTTCTATCTTACCTCGGTGAAGGCGCTCGGCTCGGAAGCCACGCAGGGCGTGCAGTATCTCGAGGGCTATTACTGGGACAATGATGACGCCAGCCGCGCCTTCGGCAAGCGTTTCATGGCCAAGCACGGCAAGATGCCGACCCATGCGCAGGCCGGCGTCTACAGCGCCGTGAAGCACTATCTGCGCGCCGCCGAAGCCGCCAACAACAACGATGGCCTCACCGTGATGCGTCAGATGAAGGCGATGCCGGTGGATGATTTCTTCGCGCCGGGCGCCCGCCTGCGCGAGGACGGCCGGCTGATGAACGACATGCTGCTGGCCGAAGTGAAGAAGCCGTCGGAGGTTAAAGGCGAGTGGGACCTGCTCACGATCAAGGGCAAGGTGAAGGCCGAAGACATCATGCGCCCGATCTCGGAGGGCGGCTGCACGCTGCTGGATCCGCCGGTGAAGCAGTAAAGCGCACACTCGTCATTCCGGGGCGGCGCTCACCTCTCCTCGCATTTGCGGGGAGAGGTTAAGCTGGCTTCTTCGGATGAATGAACGCCCACGGACTCACTTCGGAATCCCTGACCACGTCGATGGCGATCAGATACGGCCCGCCGTCCGCCAGCGCCTTTTCCAGCGCCGGCTTGAACTCCGCCGGTGACGTCACCCGGGCAGCACCGACGCCGAAGGATTCCGCGAGCTTGACGAAATCCGGATTGACCAGGTCCGCCGCCACCACGCGGCCGTCGAATACCTGCAACTGGTCGCGCCGCACATTGCCATAGGCATTGTTGTTGAACACCAGCGTCACCACGCCGATCTTGAACTGCACGGCCGTCGCCAGTTCTTGCACGGCGAACATGAAGCCGCCATCGCCGGTGATCGCGACGACAGGCCGGTCCGGATGCGCGACCTTGGCTCCGAGCGCTGTCGGGAAGCCCGAGCCGAGCGTGCCCTGATAGCCCGAGGTGATGAAGGTGCGCGGCTGATAGACCGGAAAGCCGAACCATGAGGTGAAGCCGACCTGCGACAGCTCGTCGGTGACGATGGCGTTGTCCGGCAGCACGGCGCGCAGCACGTCGAGATAGGCCATCTGCGGCTGGATCGCCTGGATGTCCTTCTGCGCTTTCGCCGAGGCGGTGCGGATCGTCTCGCGGCGGCCTGATGTCTTCGTGTATCCGACCTTGCTGACTTCAGCGATCAGCGCGCGTGTGCCGGCCTGCGCGTCGGCGATGACAGGCGCATCGACGGTCAACCGCCGCATCTCGACGGGATCGATATCGATACGGACGGACTTCAGCCCTTCCGGACGGAACGGCCAGCGGAACGTGGTCGGCAATTCCATGCGCGAGCCGATGCCGATCATGAGATCGGTCTGCGGCCACAGATTGTAGGCGGCGGCCATGGTGAGGCCGAGCTCATGCGCATTGCTGACGATGCCGCGGCCGGAGCGGAATGCGACAACGGGCGCGTCGATCATTTCCGCGAGTTCGAGGATGGCGTCGCCCGCCTCCATCGCGCCGGCGCCGACGAAAATCATCGGTGCCTTCGCGGCCTTGATCAGCGCAGCTGCGGCCTTGATGCGCTCAGGATCGGGCGAGGGCGCGGCGAACGGTTCAAGCGTCGTCGCTGCGGCGGTTTCCGCGCGCTGCGTGAAGACGTCCCACGGCATTTCCAGCGCAACAGGGCCGCGGCGGCCGGACATCATCTCCTGAAATCCGCGCGCCACTTTTGTCGGCGCATCCGCCGGATAGTCGATGCGCTCGGCCCATTTGACGAAACTGCGGAGCGTCGCGAGCTGGTCGGGCATTTCATGCAGATGGCCGCGGCCCTTGCCAAGGTAGTCGCTCGGCACCTGTCCGGTGAGGCACATCACCGGCTCGTTGCAGCCGAAAGCGGTGAGCATCGCCGCACTGGCATTGAGAATGCCGGGGCCGGGCACCACGCTGAACACGCCGGGCTTGCCCGAGGCGCGGGCATAGCCGAACGCCATATAGCCGCAGGCCTGTTCGTGGCGCGCGCCGATGACATTGAGCTTCGCCTGGTGAAAGGCGTCGAACAGGCCATAGACCTGCGCGCCGGGCAGGCCGAAGATGGTGTCGACGCCATGCGCCTTGAGCCCGCTGACGATGGCTTCGCCACCGGTGAGAACAGTCATGCGTATTCCAATCCGTTAGTGTTCGTCGACGACGCCATTGCGCAGCGTGCCGACGCCGTCCGCCTTGATCTCGATCACATCGCCGGGCACGAGATAGCGCGGCGGATCGAAGCGCGCACCGGCGCCGGTCGGCGTGCCGGTGACGATCACGTCTCCGGGCACGAGAGTCGTGAAGGTCGAGATATAGCTCAGGAGATAGCGGAAGCCGAACATCAGCCGCGAGGTGCGATCGTCCTGCCGAAGCTCGCCATTCACATGCGTGGTGAGGCGGATATCGGCGATCTGGCTCTCGTCGGTATAGGGCACGATCCACGGCCCGAGGCTGCCGGTGGAGTCGAAATTCTTGCCCTGCGTGACATTGAACTTGGCATGCCGCACCCAGTCGCGGATGGTGCCTTCGTTGCAGAGCGTCAGCGCCGCGATGTGATCCAGCGCATCGCCCTCGGCGATGTGGCGCCCGGCCTTGCCGATCACCAGTACCACTTCGCCTTCATAGTCGAGTTGCCTCGATACGCGCGGCCGCGCCAGCGGCGTCTCATGTCCGACGAAGGAGCGCGGCGTGCGCATGAACATCGAGGGATATTTCGGCGCGTCCTGACCATCCTTGTATTCGGCATTGCGGTCCGGATAGTTGACGCCGATGCAGATGATCTTTTCCGGGGCGGGGATCGGCGGCTGCCAGGTGATGGCGTCCAGTGCGAAATCCGCAGGCTGGTTGGCCGCGGCATCCGCGAGCCGATGCAAGGCGCCATGGGCGATGGCCTCGCGCAGCGTCGGATAATCCCCGCCGTAGCGCGCGGACAGATCGACGATCCCGTCGTCGGTGACGGCGCCGTATTTCAGCGAGCCGTTGACGGTGAAGGTGGCGAGGCGGGAATGGGTCATCGCGCGTGTTCCTCACACTCTGTTGTCATCTCAATCCGCAATCGTCACATCCGCCACAAACGCAGGCTCACGTACGGCCTGCCCGTTGAATGGCGAACCCTGTTCGAACCACGAGCGCGGCGCCGGCGCGCCCCACAGGGTCTGGCGGCGCGGGTCCTTCAGTGACCAGCGCAGCGGTTCGTGATCGGTGTCCATGGTCTGATAGTCCGACGTGTAGAGCTCGAGACGATGGCCATCAGGGTCACGCACATAGAGAAAGAACGCGTTGGAGATGCCGTGGCGGCCGGGGCCGCGCTCCAGGTTCTTCAGATAGCCCGATGACGCCATCACGTCGCAGAGATGCAGGATATTCATCGCGGTGGGCACCCAATAGGCGAAGTGATGCAGCCGCGGTCCCCTTCCATTGGTGATGGCGAAGTCGTGGACATTGCCCTTGCGATGCATCCAGGCCGCGGCGATGCGACCGTTATCGCCGTCTTCCTCGCCATATTCGGTGAGACGGAAGCCGAGCCGCGCATAGAAATCGACAGTGTCCTGCACTTCGGCGGCGAAGACGTTGAAATGATCGAGCCGCTGCGGATGGCAACCCTTATAGAGATCGAATCTCCGCAGCAGATGCGGGCGCTTCTCCATCGTTGCATAGAGTTCGATCTGGAAGCCGAATGGATCGGTGACATGCATCGTGCGGCCCTGGAACGGGCGTTCGACGAAGGAATAGGTGATGCCGTTGGCGGCGAACCAGGCGGCGGCCTTGTCGAGATCGTTCTCGCTGGCGACGCGGAAGCCGAGCCGGTGGCAGGCGGCGGTGGCCGCCTTGCGCAGCACCAGCGAGTGATGCTGGTGTTCTTCCACGGCGCGCAGATAGACGGTCTCGCTGTCGGCATCCTCGACATGCAGGCCGACCGCGTTCTCATAGAAGGCGCGGCTGGCCTTGAGATCGGTGACATCCAGCACGACGTGGCTGGAGCGCAGGATGTTGAAGGGCGGATCGAATATGTGGGTCGGCACGGGCATGGGAGGGGTCCTGAGCGTTTCCTGAATTTCTTGTTCGCAACTCACTTGTCATTCCGGCATGCCTGCAGGTCAGCGAAGCTGGCCGTAAGGCAGACCCGGAATCTCGATGTGTTCATCACCTCTGAATAGCGGGCGTTTCAGAGGTGATGAACATTCGGAGGTTCCGGGCTCGCGCCCGCCTTGCGGCGTTCGAGACGCCGGAACGACGAGTTAAATTCCAAGTCTTAAATTCCAAGTCTCTGAATCTTGTGCGTCCCCTTCGCCAGCGAGACGTGTTTGGTTTCCATATAGAAGTCGAACGAATAGTCGCCGCCGTCACGGCCGATGCCGGAGGCTTTCATGCCGCCGAACGGTGTGGGCAGATGGCGGACATTCTCCGAATTGAGCCAGATCATGCCGGCTTCCAGCGCGTCGGCGACGCGCAGCGCGCGGCCGGTATCCGCGGTCCAGACATAGCCGGTGAGGCCATATTGCACGTCATTGGCGATGGCGATGGCATCCGCCTCGTCCCCGAACGGGATCACCGTGAGGAACGGACCGAACACTTCCTCCTGCGCCACGCGCATGCCGGGCTTTGCATCGATCACCAAAGTCGGCTGCACGTAATGTCCGCCGCCGGGGCCGTCATGCGGCTTGCCGCCGACCGCGATGGTGGCGCCATCCTGCCGGGCGATGTCGAAATAGCTGCAGACTTTTGCGTGGTGTCGCTGATGGATCAGCGGGCCGACCTCGGTTACGGGGTCGAGCGGATGCCCGACCTTCAGCGCACGGACGCGGGCCGTGAGCCTCTCGATGAACTTGTCGGCGATGTTTGCCTGCACCAGCAACCGGCTCGACGAGGTGCAGCGCTCGCCATTCAGCGAGTAGATCATGAACACCACGGCATCGAGCGCGCGGTCGAGATCCGCATCGTCGAACACGATCACGGGGTTCTTGCCGCCGAGTTCGAAATGCACGCGCTTCAGGGTCGGCGCGCCCTGTGCCATGATCGCGGAGCCGGTGGCGCTCTCGCCGACGAAGGCAATAGCCTTGATGGCGGGATGCTCGGTCAGCGCCTTGCCGGATTCCTCGCCGAAGCCATGCACGGTGTTGAGCACACCGTCGGGAAGCCCGGCCTGTTTTGCGAGCTTTGCCAGCAAATCCGCGGTGATCGGCGACCACTCCGCCGGCTTGTGCACCACCGTGCAGCCGGCGGCCAGCGCCGGCGCGATCTTCCAGGTGGACAGCATGAACGGCGTGTTCCACGGCGTGATGACGCCGACCGGGCCGATCGGCACCCGCGTCGAGACATTCCAGTGCTCATCCGCCGGCATGTTCAGGCCGTCGCGGGCCTCGAGGCACCTGTCGGCATAGAAGCGGAAATTCTCCGCGCCGCGGATGGCGGCCTTGGCCATGAAGCGATGCGCCTGGCCGGTGTCGATACATTCCAGCACGGCGATGTCGTCGGCAGTGTCCTCGATGGCGTCCGCCACCCGGTGCAGCAGCTTCTTGCGCGTGGTCGGCGCCATGTCGCGCCAGTCCCTGAAGGCGCGCTGGGCGGCCTTGGCGGCACTGTCGATATCCGCCGCTGTGCCGCGTGCGACTTGCGCCAATACGCTGCCATCGATGGGCGACGTCGTCTCGAACACCTCACCCGACGATGACGGCACGATCCGGCCATCGATGATATTGCCGATGCCGTCGGCCCTGAGTGTCTTCAGCAGCGGCGCGGCGCGCTCCTGATTGGCAGCGAAGACGGCGGCGGGATCGGCAGGTGTCTTAGCCATTGTTGGCCTCGGCTTTCAGCAAGTCGTGAATGGTATTGCGTTTCCAGCTCGTCGCGCTGTCGTTGATCTGCATGTCGAAGGACAGCGCAAATCGGCCGCCGGCGAAAGCATTGTCGAGATGGTGCGAGACGGTCTGGAAAATCTGTTCGCCGGCCTGCTGTCGGGCCTCAAGGGTGCGGCCTTCGCCGATCCGCAGCAGGATATCGAGAAAGCTGAGTCCGGCGCGGCCGTCGGCAATGGCATAGTGCTCGCAGCGGATCGCGCGCACGCGGATGCCGCCGAGCGGGAAGATGCCGGTCTGCACGGCGGCGTTGCGCACCACTTCACACAGCGCGCTGATATCCACGACGCCGTCGAGATTGGCCGAATATTCGATGGTGAAATGCGGCATGTGATGTCCCGTAGGTTGCGGATCAGGCGAAATAACAGCTCACGGTGCCCCACGGGCCATAGTCCGCCTGGATCGTGTCACCTTTGCGGGTCTCGATGGGGCGAATGAACGATCCGGCAAGCACCACCTGGCCGGGCTCCAGCGCCAGTCCATGCGGCGCGATCTTGTTGGCCAGCCAGGCGACGCTGGTGGCGGGATGGTTCAGCACGCCGGCGGCCAAACCCGTCTCCTCGAGCTGGCCGTTGCGATGGCACATGGCGCCGACCCAGCGCAGGTCGGTCTCCAGCGGACGCATCGGGCGGCCGCCGAGCACGATCCCGGCATTGGCCGCATTGTCGGCAATGGTGTCGAAAATCTTCCGGGTGGCTTTGGTCGCCGCATCCACGCGTTCGACCCGGGTATCGAGAATCTCCAGCGCCGGCACCACGAAGTCGGTGGCGTTGAGCACGTCGAACATCGTGCAGTCCGGTCCGACCAGTCGCGTCTTCATCACGAAAGCCAGTTCGGCCTCGACGCGGGTGGCGATGAAACGATCGGTGGGAACGAGGCCGCCATCGGCGAAGAACATGTCGTCGAGCAGCACACCGGAATCCGGCTCATTGATATTCAGGGCGCTCTGCATCGCCTTGGAGGTGAGGCCGATCTTGTGGCCGCGCACGATACGGCCTTCACCGACCTTGATCTCGATCCAGGCTTTCTGGATCGCATAGGAATCGTCGATGGTGATATCAGGATGATCCAGCGACAGTTGACGGATCTGCGTCCGCGTCTTCTCGGCGTGGTGCAGGCGCTGCGCCGCGCCTGAAATCTCTGAAGAGGTGAGTGCCATCGCGTCGTCATCCCGCGCAGAAAAGCTGCGCGGAAAACCGATTAACATGTTAAGTTATTGCGATCAAACCCTGGACGCGACAATTCGATTGTGCGCTGCACACGGCGGTGCGCCAGAATCATCTATAGAGGCGACCATGACGACAGCATCGAAGAAGACACGGATCGCCGCCAGGGCTGCTGAAAAAAAGGCCGCCGCGAAAATCCCCATGCGCGACTTCTCGCAATCCTTGCCGATGTCGCTGCTGCGAACACGGGAATCGGTGATGCGACATTTCCGCCCATCGCTGCGAGCGCATGATCTCACCGAACAGCAATGGCGCATCCTGCGCGCGCTCGCGGCGTCGGGCGAGATCGAGGTTACGGAACTCGCGCGCGTTGCCTTCCTGCTCGGGCCGAGCCTGTCGCGCATCCTGCGCGATCTCGAAGGGCGCAAGCTGATCGAGCGGCGCCTGCTGAAGGCCGATTTGCGCCGCAGCATCGTTTCGATCACGTCAAAGGGATTGAAATTGATCGAGGCTGTCGCGCCAACATCGGAGGCGATCTATGCCGAGATGACGAAGCGCTTCGGCGCGCGGAGGCTGTCGGACCTGCAGACCCTGTTACACGAGCTTGAGACGTGCCTGCTCGCCATGCCGGCGGCGCACGAGGCCGATGACGACGACGCAGGGGAATAATTGATCTGCATATTTTTGCGGCAAAACCCTCTCGCGGCCTCCGATCGTTAATTCGTCGTACGAATTTCGCTGGGCTGTAGACAGGAGAAGAATTTTTCGCTCAACTCCCGCCATCAAAAGAAGGCTGGCGCTCAAGTCCGGCCTCTTAGGGAGAGAACGATGACGCTCACGAGACGTGGATTCACGGCTGGTATCGCTGCCGGCCTTGCAGCCCCCTACATCATTGGCAGCGCGCGCGCCCAAGGCGCTGGAGGCGGGGGAACGATCAAGATCGGCATGTGCGCGCCGATTACGGGACCGGCCGCGGAAGCGGGCAAATATGCCACCGGCGGCGCCAAGCTCGCAGTCGAAGCCATCAACAAGGCGGGCGGCATCCTCGGCAAACAGATCGAACTGATCATCGAGGACGACCAGACCACCAATCCCGGCATCGTGCTGGCTTTCTCCAAGCTCGCTGCCAATCCCGACATCGTGGGCTTCCTCGGCTCGATCCGCTCGACTCAGGTCCATGCGATGGCGCCGGACGTCATGAAGCTCGGCAAGCCGGTGATGTTCGGCGGCACCGATCCGAACCTTACCAAGCTCGGCAATCCCTGGCTGTTCCGTTTCCGCCCGAATGACAGCTATTCCGGCCGCGTCATCGCCGAATATGGCGTCAAGAATCTCGGCAAGAAGAAGTGGGCCGTGCTGCACTCGACCGACGCCTTCGGCACGGCGGGCGGCAAGGCATTGACCGAAGCGCTCGGGCCGCTGGGTGCCACCGTCGCGCTCGATCAGGGCTATGCCAATCAGAGCCAGGATTTCACCCCCGTCGTTCTGGCGATCAAGCAGTCCGGCGCCGATATTCTCGGCTCCTATTTCACCTTCGAGAACGATCTCGGCATTTTTGCCCGTCAGCTCCGCCAGCTCGGTGTCAACATTCCGTGGGTCGGCTCGCCCTCGATCGTCAACGTCACCGCGCTGAAGCTCGCCGGCCCCGCGCTCTACGGCACCTATGGCGTCGCCGATTACGCGGAAGATTCCTCCGAGGCGTCGAAGGCGTTCGGCAAGGCCTATCGCGATGCCTACAAGGTCGCGCCGGATAACCAGAGCTCCTGGCCGTATGATGCGATCAACGTGCTGACAACGGCGATCAAGAATGCCGGCTCGACCGATCCGCAGAAGATCCGCGAGGCCATCGTCGCCATCAAGAAATATCCGGGCGCCGAAGGCGAATATAATTTCGACAAGAACGGCGACGGTCTGCACGGCTACAACATCGTGAAAAACGAGAAGGGCAACATCGTCTTCGACAAGCACATCGAATTCGATAACTAGCCAGGCATCGTCGTTCCGGGGCGCGTGCGCATCAGCGCATGCGAACCCGCCTCACACTGTCATTCCGGGGCACGCGCACCGCGCGTGAATCCGGAATCCCGAAATGTTCAGCGCCTGTTGCCGCGCTCACCATGTCGAGATTCCGGGTCTGCGCCGAAGCGGGCGCATCCCGGAATGACGAGTTCTTGGCAAATTCACCTCCCACCGAGCACGCCTGATGGATCTGGTACTGCAGTTACTGTTTACGGGAATCGGCATCGGAGCCGTCTATGCGCTGGTCGCGCTGGGCTTCGTGCTGATCTTCCGAGCGACAAACGTCGTTAATTTCGCGCAGGGCGAGTTCTCGATGGTCGCCGCCTATCTCATGGTGGTCTGCGCCGTCGATCTGGAACTGCCCTATTGGCTGTCCTTCATCATTGCGCTGGCCGGCATGGCCGTCATCGGCGTCATCTTCAATCTCGGCGTCTATTATCCGCTGCGTCACCGCACCTATCTGCCGGTGATCATCGCCACCATCGGCGCCTCGATCCTGATGGCCAATGGCGTGCTGGCACTCTACGGGCCGCAGCCGCAGGTGCTGCCGGGCTGGTTCGACACGCCCGGCATCCAGCTCGGGCCGGTCTATCTCGACAGCCAGTATCTCCTGATCATCGTGGTCACCCTCGCGCTGGTGATCTTCAATTACTGGTTCTTCGAACACACCATGATCGGCAAGAAGCTGCAGGCGACGTCGCAGGACAAGGAGATGGCGTCGCTGCTCGGCATTTCCGTCTCCACCATGATCATGATCACCTTCATTTATTCGGCGGTGCTTGGCGGTCTCGCGGGTCTCCTGGTGGCGCCGATCCTGTTCGTCTCGATCCAGATGGGCTCAACCATCGCGCTGAAGGCCTTCGCGGCCACCATCATCGGTGGCTTCGGCGATGTCACCGGCGCCATCATCGGCGGCCTTGCGCTCGGGATCATCGAGACTTTCGGCGCCGCCTATATCTCCGTGCCGTATAAAGACGGCTTCGCTTTCCTCGTGCTGGTGCTGTTCCTGGTGTTTCGTCCGCAGGGCATCTTCGGCGAACGTGTCGCGGAGAAAGCATGAGCACCTCCAGCGAGAATATCCAGGCAGTGGTCATCACCCGTCCGAAGCCGCTGCTGCTGCGCCACGCGCCGTATTTCATCGGTGCCGCCATCGTGGTGTTTCTGGCGTCGTCGATGCAGTTCGACGGCTACATCCTCAACATCCTGATGCAGGCCACCACCTTCGCCATCGCCGTGTTCGGCCTGTCGGTGGTGCTCGGCCTGTGCGGCCAGATCAATCTGGCGCAGGCGGCCTTCTTCGGCTTCGGCGCCTATGCGGTCGGCATCGGCACCACGGACTATCAGCTCAGCTACTGGCTCTGTCTGGTCGCCGGCTGCGTGATGGCGCTGGTCGCCGGCGCGGTGCTCGGCCTGTCGACGCTGCGGCTCGGCGGCCACTATCTCGCAATGGTGACGATCTCGTTCCAGCAGATCGTCACTTTGGTGATGATCAATGCGATCTGGCTCACCAAGGGGCCGGACGGCGTGTCGAAGATCGGGCGGCCGTCGCTGTTCCTGTCGTCGCAGTCCTATCTCGCTTTCTGCGTCGCGATGCTCGCTTTGATCGGCTATATCGTCTGGCATCTGCCGGAGACGCGGCTCGGCCGTGCCATGCGCGCGGTGCGCGACAACGAACTCGCGGCCGGCGTCAACGGCATCGATGTGTTTCGCACCAAGGTCTATGCCTTTGCCATATCGGCCGTGCTCGGCGGTCTTGGCGGCGGACTGTTCGCCGGCGGCTTCGCCTATATCTCGCCGGATCAGTTCTCCTTCGCCGAATCCATCGTGTTTCTCACGATGTCGTTGCTCGGCGGCGTGGCATCGCCGATCGGCTCGGCCATCGGCACGGGCTTGCTGATCTTGATTCCGGAATGGCTGCGCTTCCTCAAGAGCGTGCCGGGCCTCTATCTCGCCATCTACGGCCTGTCGGTGATCCTGATCATTCGCTTCATGCCGGACGGCATCTGGGGCTTCGTCACCGCGGCCTATGATCGCATGCGCAGCAGCAAGAAGGTGGCCGTGACAAGCGCGCCGCTGCAGCTCCGGCCGGCGGCGACCGGCGGCGACATGGTGCTCGAAGTCACCGGCCTGTCAAAACATTTCGGCGGCTTGAAAGCCGTCGATCAGGTCGACATATCCGTGCGCCGCGGCGGCGTTCATGCGTTGATCGGGCCGAACGGCTCCGGCAAGACCACGACGCTGAACGTGCTGTCGGGTCTCTACAACGCGACCTCAGGCAAGGTGGTCCTGGACGGTACCGACGTCACCACCATGCCGCCGCATCTGCGCGCGGCTGCGGGCCTCGGACGTACCTTCCAGAACATCCGCCTGTTCCGCTCGATGACCGCGCTGGAAAACGTCATCATCGGCGCCGAGCGCCCGGGCAATACGCTGAACGGCAAGGGCGATGAAGCCGCGCTGACCGAACGTGCGCTGGCGGCACTGACCTTTGTCGGCCTCGGGCCGCGCGCCATGGAGCTGATCTCCAGCTTCTCCTACGGCCATCAACGCCTCATCGAGATCGCGCGCGCACTGGCGGCGAACCCGACGCTGCTATTGCTGGACGAACCCGCGGCCGGACTGAACTCGACCGAGAAGCTTGAGCTGCACGAACTGCTCAAGCGCATCGCGGCGCAGGGGCTCACCATCCTGATCATCGATCACGACATGACGTTGGTGTCGGAAGCAGCCCAGCACATCACCGTGCTGAATTTCGGACGTCGCATCGCCGATGGCGAGTCGATGGCGGTGCTGCGCCATCCCGATGTCGTCTCAGCCTATCTCGGAACAGACTGATGCCGCTGCTTGAAATCAACGACCTCAATGTCCGTTACGGCGAAATCGTCGCGCTCCGCGGTGTGTCGTTCAATGTCGAGGAAGGGCAGGTGGTGACACTGCTCGGCGCCAACGGCGCCGGCAAGTCGACTACGCTGCGCGCGATCTCCGGTCTCGCCAAACCGGCCTCGGGCGATATCCTGTTCGACGGCAAGTCCATTGCGGGTCTCGGGCCGGAAGCCATCGTGCGGATGGGCATCTCCCATGTGCCGGAGGGCAGGCGGGTGTTTCCCGGCCTGACGGTGAAAGAGAACATCATGCTCGGCGGCTCCAACCGCAAAGCGAGCAAGGCCGAATTGTCTCATGAAGCCGATGCGATGTTCGACCTGTTTCCCGACATACGGAAATTCTCCGATGCGCTCGGCTGGACACTGTCCGGCGGCCAGTTGCAGATGGTCGCCGTCGCGCGCGGGCTGATGGCCAAGCCGCGCCTCTTGCTGCTCGACGAGCCGTCGCTTGGCCTTGCGCCGGTCATCGTGCAGGCGGTGTTCCGTATCATCACGGAAATCCGCCGGAGCACCACGGTCTTGCTTGTGGAGCAAAATGCGCGCATGGGACTATCCGTCGCCGATCAGGGTTACGTGCTGGAAACAGGCCGTATCGTGCTCGGCGGCAAGCCGGAGGATCTCTGGGCCAACGAAGCCATCGCAGCCGCCTATCTCGGCGGTCACGGCAAACCTGCAGCGGGTCTTGCGGCCCATTGAGGGCTTGCACCGACGGCCTCGCTGCCCATCAACAAGGACGAATGTCCCGCCATGGTTACAGTTCAAGTCAACAAGCTCATCGATTTCGTCGCCGACGTTTTCACCCATGCGGACTCTTCCCCGGAAGAGGCGAAGCGCATCGCGACCTATCTCACCACCGCGAACCTCACCGGTCATGACAGTCACGGCGTCATCCGCGTGCCGGTCTATATCCGCTGGCGCAATAACGGGATGATCACCCCGAACCAGACCATCGAGATCCCCGTCGATACGCCGTCGCTCGCCGTCGTTGATGGCCGCTTCGGCTATGGCCAGACGGTCGGACCGCTGGCGGTGAAGCTTGGCATCGAAAAGTGCAAGGCCGCGGGTCTCTCCGCCATCGCCACCAAGAACTCCGGTCACATCGGCCGCATCGGCGACTGGGCCGAGATGGCCGCGGCCGAAGGCCTGGTCTCTATTCACTTCGTCACCGCTGCCGGTTCGGTGCTGGTCGCGCCCTATGGCGGCGTCGAGCGTCGTCTCTCCACCGCGCCTTATTGCGTCGGCATTCCGCGTCCCGGACAGATGCCGGTGGTGCTCGACTTCGCGACCTCGGTGGTCGCCGAAGGCAAGGTGCTGGTGGCCTCGCGCGGCGGCAAGAAGCTGCCGAAGGGCGCGCTGATTGCGCCCGACGGCACGCTGAGCGAAGACCCGGCGCTGCTCTACGGCCCGCATGAGATGCAGGGTCCGCGCGATCACTCCAAGGGCACCGGCGCGATCCGCGCCTTCGGCGATCACAAGGGCTCGGGCCTCGCACTGATCTGCGAACTGCTCGGCGGCGCGCTCACCGGCAACGGTGCCACCAAGTATGACCGTCCATTCGCCAATGGCATGTTCTCGATCTATATCGATCCGAAGAAGATCGACCCTGCGAATTTCTTCGACGGCGAAGTCGCGCGCTATGTCGACTTCTTCAAGAGCGCCAAGCCGGCCGCCGGCGTCGATGCCGTTCTGATCCCCGGCGACAACGAGGCGAAGACCCGCGCCGAGCGCACCGCAAATGGCGTGCCGTTGCCGGACGAAACCTGGGCTGCCATCGTGCAGACCGCGCGCGACGTCGGGGTCAGCGAAGAGGCCGTGAAGAAGGCGACCTCGTAGTTTTTCGAACTCAACTCTGCTGCACTCAAGTCACCACTACCAACCAAAAGAAGGACCATCGACGATGGCAAACAAGGTCAAGGAAATCTGGAAGGCGGGCAAAGTCGCCGTCAACGGCTGGCTGGCGATCCCGTCGGGCTTCTCCGCCGAGGTGATGGCGCAGTGCGGTTTCGACAGCGTTACCGTGGATATCCAGCACGGCGTGCAGGACTACATGTCGATGGTGGAATGTTTCCAGGCGATGGGCGCGCATCCGGTGACGCCGATGGTCCGCGTGCCATGGAACGAGCCCGGCATCATCGGCAAGGTGCTCGACGGCGGCGCCTATGGCGTGATCTGCCCGATGGTCAACACCAGGGAAGAAGCCGAGAACTTCGTGCAGTACTGCAAGTATCCGCCGCGCGGCACCCGCAGCAACGGCCCGATCCGTTCCGGCATGTATGGCGGCGCCGGCGACTATCAGAAGACGGCAAATGCAGACATCATCTGCCTGCCGATGCTGGAAACCAAGACCGCGGTCGACAACATGGAAGCCATTCTCGATGTCGAGGGCATCGACGGCGTCTATGTCGGTCCCTCCGATCTCGGTTTCTCCTACGGCCTGGTGCCGAAGCTTGACCGCGAAGAGCCTGAGATCCTGAAGATCTACGACAAGCTGATCAAGGAATGCGACAAGCGCGGCCTCAATCCCGGCATTCACTGCTCGGGCCCCGAGGGTGCTGCGAAAAACATCGGCATGGGCTTCAAGCTGGTGACGCTGCTCAACGACAGCGGCATCTTGGCAACAGGTGCGAAGTCGTGGGTCAACGACACCCGTAAGGGCTCCGGCGGCAAGGCGTAAGCAGCCACAATCTCGTCGTTCCGGGCGCGCGCAATGTGCGCGAACCCGGAATGACGGTGAGTGTGTATGGCGTTCGCCTCACGGAGTAATGACGCGCGCGACACCTTCACGCATACCACTTCCTCCCGTTGCCGCTTTGCTTTCCCGCACCGAAGCAGGCCATACTCGATGCACCTGTCCGCAGAGACAGGATCAACATCGGGAGGATGATCGTGCGAAACAACTTGCCTCTGCTCAATCGACGCCAATTCGTCACCGTGGGCGCAGGCGCTGCTGCATTGTTGAGTGCGCCGTCACTCGTCCGCGCCAATAGCTGGCCAACCAAGCCCATCAAGATTCTTGCCGGCTCCGCAGCCGGCGGCCAGACCGATCAATTCGCGCGCGTCTATGGCGAATATCTGTCGCGCGAACTCGGGCAGACGGTGGTGGTGGAGAACAAGGCCGGTGCCGGCGGCGCCGTGGCAGCAATGGAGCTGAAGCGCTCCGATCCCGACGGCCACACGCTGATGATCTGCAACACCACCGCCTATATGCTCAATCCCGTCCTCATCAAGGACGTCAAATACGATGTCATCAAGGATTTCGCCTGGGTCGCGGTGATGCCGGGCGGCAGTCTGCCATTCATGGTGAGCGAGAAGGTCGGCGCGAAGACGCTGAAGGACTTCATCGACTATGCGCGCAAGACCGAGAAGGTGAATGTCGGCACATATGCGTCCGGTTCCTTCGCGCATATGGTCATCGTCGAGCTCAACAAGCAGTACGGCCTGAAGATGGAGGCGGTGCATTATCGTGGCGAGGCGCCGATGTGGCAGGATCTCGCCGGCGGATCTATCGATGCGGGCATCGGCAGCTATGCAGCGGCGCTGCCGGTGCTGCAGACCGGAAAGGCCCGTGCCGTTGCGGTGTCGCGCCGCCGCATCGACGCGCTTCCTGACGTCGCAACGTTTCGCGAGCAGGGCGCGACGTCGCGCGCGCATGGGCTGCTGACCTTTCAGGGATGCGTGGTGCCGGCGAAGACGTCTCCCGAGATCGTATCAAAACTGTCTGCGTTGTTCGTCGCGGCGGGAAAGAGCGATCGCGTTCGTGAACTCCTCAAGAGCCAGGGTATCAATGAAGGTCCGATGACGCTGGAGGCGAGCCAGGCGCTCTACAAGGAAGAAGCGCCGATCTGGGCCGAGCTTGCCGCGGGTCTGGGACCGCAGCCGCAATAGTTGGGTCTGGAGGTACTCTGGCAGTCCGGTCTGCCACACACTGTCATTCCGGGGCGCACGAAGCGGTGCAGCCGCGTAGGGCGAACCCGGAATCTCGAAGTGTTCGGCGCGATCGGAGACTCCCATGCTGGGATTCCGGGTTCACGCGCGCGAAGACGCGCCCGCGCCCCGGAATGACGAGTGTGGGGCGGCAAGACAGTACCCAAACATTTTTTCCTATCCGTATTGACAATATCCTCATCTTGATTATTTTCCCTGTCGTCCTGCCCCACCGAGAGGGGCGATCGCGATCGTCACGATTGCGGGGCGGGATGCGGTGGACGCCGGAGATGCGGCGTCACGGGAGATGTGGGTAACGGCTGTCTGCGGGCAGGCCGCATCGTCTGTGGTCAGGATACCACTGGGACAGGCGGGACGGTTTGCTGGCGGATGGAACGGGCCCGCAGATCAAGTGACGGACGACCAGATTCGAAACGCGTCCGGCCCAAGAGCTGCGCTCCCCCGGCCCTGTCGCGCAGGGTCAAACAAGGGTGACCTTGATCGGTTGCTTGGGCAAGCATTCAGCAAGCCGACAAAACACCGCAGGCGGAACGTCGGGCAATCGCCCGTGCTTTCCGAAAGTCCTGATGCGCCAACTTGCGGAAGACCGCATCGGCATCAGGCCCAGGGGTGCATCGGGCACCCGGCGTTCCGCACGCCCTCTCGCAAGGGGGCGGGAATGCAAAGGACGACGGCGCCCCCGCGCCGCCAACAATAGGGGCGATGACGCATGTCTGAAGGGGCGTGGCTGTTTGACAGTTGAATCGGATGAGGCCGTAGGATGGGGTGAGCGTCTTCGCGAAACCCATCATTCGCGCGCACAGAAGCGATGGGTTTCGCTTCGCTCTACCCATCCTACGCCTGTGCACTAGATGTCCCGCGTAGCGCGAACCGTAGGATGGGGTGAGCGCAGGCGCGCTTGCGCCGGAGCGAAACCCATCACCTGCAGACAAAGAAACGATGGATTTCGCTGCGCTCACGCCATCCTACGACTACCCCTCATGGCTTCTTATCGCTAGAGTCATTCCAAACAACAGAACACACGCGCGAGGAAATTCCGATGGCTCCATCTCCCGTCATTCGTCTGCATGACAACGACGCCGTATTGATCGCGCGCACCACGTTGCTGCCCGGTATCGAGGTGACGAAAGGCGTGGTGACCAGCGAGCGCATTCCCGCCGGCCACA
The DNA here is from genome assembly GCF_058800725.1 of Tardiphaga sp. GW822-FHT04G09. Taxonomy (NCBI): domain Bacteria; kingdom Pseudomonadati; phylum Pseudomonadota; class Alphaproteobacteria; order Hyphomicrobiales; family Nitrobacteraceae; genus Tardiphaga; species Tardiphaga sp. GW822-FHT04G09. The sequence continues at coordinate 62,180 of NZ_JBXAMO010000001.1, forward strand.
AGGTCGCCATCCGCCCCATCGCGACCGGCGAAGAGATCCGCCGCTACGGCCAGATCATCGGCTTCGCGACGCAGCCGATTGCGCCGGGCCAGCACGTCCATACGCAGAACATGGGCATGGGTGATTTCGACCGCGACTACGCCTATGGCGTGGACGTCAAGCCGACGCCGAATTTCGATCTGCCCGCCACCTTCATGGGCCTCAGGCGCAGCGACGGCCGCGTCGCGACGCGCAACTATATCGGCATCCTCACCTCGGTGAATTGCAGCGCCCATGTGGCCAGCATGGTTGCCGATGTGTTCAAGAAGAATCCCTTCACCGGGCACAACCCGCTCGCCGACTATCCCAATGTCGACGGCGTCGTTGCGCTCACCCACAAGACCGGCTGCGGCATGACGCAGGACGAACCGCTCACATTGTTGAGGCGCACGCTCGGCGGCTACGCGCGCCACGTGAACTTCTCCCATGTGGTGGTGCTCGGCCTTGGCTGCGAGATCAACCAGATCGGCGGCTTGATGCAGGAGCAGAAGCTCGCCGGGCGCCTGCGCGAAATGCAGATCCAGGAGATCGGCGGCACCCGCAAGACCACGGAAGCCGGCGTCGCCTTCGTCAATGAAGTGCTGGCCGATGCCAATAAAGTGACGCGCGAGGAAGTCTCCGCCAGCGAATTGACGGTCGCGCTGCAATGCGGCGGCTCCGATGGCTATTCGGGCATCTCGGCCAATCCGGCGCTCGGTGCGGCGAGCGATCTGCTGGTGCGCCATGGCGGCACCGTCGTGCTGTCGGAAACGCCGGAGACCTATGGCGCCGAACATCTGCTCACGCGCCGCGCGGTGTCGCGCGAGGTCGGCGAGAAATTGGTCGGGCTGATGCGCTGGTGGGATGCCTATTGCGCACGCGAGGGCGCCGAGATGAACGCCAATCCGAGCCCCGGCAACAAGGCCGGCGGCCTCACGACTATTCTCGAAAAATCTTTGGGTGCCATGGCCAAGGCCGGCTCGACCAATCTCGTCGACGTGCTGAACTATGCCGAGACGATCACCAAGAAGGGTTTTGTGTTCATGGACACGCCCGGCTACGACCCCGTCGCTGCGACAGGGCAGGTCGCCGGCGGCGCCAATCTCGTCTGCTTCACCACCGGCCGCGGCAGCGTGTTCGGCTGCAAGCCCGCGCCGTCCATCAAGCTCGCCACCAACACGCCAATGTTCAAGCGCATGGAAGACGACATGGACATCAATTGCGGAACCATTCTCGACGGCGACGAGACGGTGCAGGAATGCGGCCAGCGCATCTTCGAGCTGATGCTCAAGACCGCCTCCGGCGCGCCGACCAAGAGCGAAAGCTTCGACTTCGGCAGCGCGGAATTCGCGCCCTGGGTGCTCGGCGCGACGATGTGAGGAAGCTACGCCCTCACAACGTGCACATCGTGCCCGTTGTTAGAGCTTGATCCCTGGCACCTCCGGTGTTCTGCTTAAAAAAGCTGCTGGAGTTGCGCCACTGTGTCGATCTTCGTCGCACTGAACCACGTCACCCATTACAAATATGATCGGCCGATCGCGCTGGGGCCGCAGACCATCCGGCTGCGACCGGCGCCGCATGCGCGCACGCCGATCCTGAGCTATTCGCTGAAGGTCACGCCCGCCAACCATTTCGTGAACTGGCAGCAGGATCCGCAGGGCAACTGGCTCGCGCGCTTCGTCTTCCCGGAACCGGCGAATGAGCTGAAGATCGAGGTCGACTTCACCGCCGAGATGACGGTGATCAATCCGTTCGACTTCTTCGTCGAGCCCTATGCCGAGACGTTTCCGTTTGCCTATACGGATGATCTGAAGAGCGAACTCGCACCCTATCTGGCGACGACCGAACCGGGGCCGCGCTTCACGGCCTATATGGCGGAGATCGCGAAGGAAGCGCCGAACACGGTGAACTTCCTGGTCGAGCTCAATGCGCGCCTGCGCGAGAAGGTCAACTACATCATCCGCATGGAGCCCGGCGTGCAGACGCCGGAAGAGACGCTGCTGTCCGGCGCCGGGTCCTGCCGCGATAGCGCGTGGCTGCTGATCGAGACGCTGCGCCATCTCGGTCTCGCCGCGCGTTTCGTCTCCGGCTATCTCATCCAGTTGCGCCCGGACATCGATCCGATCGAAGGGCCGCCCGAAGTCGAGGCCGACTTCACCGACCTGCACGCTTGGGCTGAAGTCTATATCCCTGGCGCGGGCTGGGTCGGCTTCGATGCGACCTCGGGCATGCTCACAGGCGAGGGCCACGTCCCCGTGGCGGCGACGCCGCATTTCCGGTCGGCCGCGCCGATCTCCGGCATGGCGGGCTTCGCCGAAGTCGAGTTCGCGTTCGCGATGGGCGTCAAGCGGATCCGCGAGGCGCCGCGGATCACCAAGCCGTTCTCGGATGAATCCTGGGCCAGACTCGATGCGCTCGGCGAAAAGGTCGATGCCGATCTCAAGGCCCATGACGTGCGGCTCACCATGGGCGGCGAGCCGACCTTCGTCTCCGTCGATGACATGGAATCGCCGGAGTGGAATACGGCAGCCGTTGGCCCGACCAAACGCGGCCTCGGCGACGATCTGATCCGCCGGCTGCGCACGCGTTTCGCGCCCGGTGGCCTGATGCATTACGGGCAGGGCAAATGGTATCCCGGCGAAAGCCTGCCGCGCTGGGCGTTCGGCCTGTACTGGCGCAAGGACGGCGTGCCGATCTGGAAGAACGATGCGCTGATCTCGCGGATCGAAGGCCCGCGCAGCGCCGATATCGGCGGTGCCGAGCGTTTTGCCGAAGGCACGGCGCGGCGGCTTGGCCTGCCCAAGGACTATGTCATTCCGGCCTTCGAGGATCCCGTCTATTGGGAGCAGAAGGAATCGAACCTGCCGAACAATGTCGTGCCCGGCGACTCCAAATTGCCCGATCCGGAGGAACGTGCGCGCATGGCGCGGGTCTTCGAACATGGACTCGACAGGCCGAAGGGGTTCGTGCTGCCGATCCAGCGCTGGAATACGGAGGCGGCCGCCGACAGGCGCTGGCGGTCCGAGCGCTGGAAGCTGCGCCGTGGCAACCTGTTCCTGACACCGGGCGATTCACCGATGGGCCTGCGCCTGCCGCTGTCGTCGCTGCCGCACCTCACCGAAGAGGAATATCCCTTCATCGTCGAGCAGGATCCGCTGGAGCCGCGCGGCGGCATGCCGGTGTTCGACGAAATCGCGTCCGCGGAAAACCAGCCTGCCGCGCAATATGTCCAGGAGCAGCAGATTCGTTCCGGCGGCGTGCGGACCGCGATGTCGATTGAAATTCGCGACGGCATTCTCTGTGCCTTCATGCCGCCGGTGGAGAAGTTTGAAGATTATCTCGAACTGGTGACGGCGCTGGAGGCGACGGCCGAAGAACTGCAGATGCAGGTGCATGTCGAAGGCTATCCGCCGCCGTTCGATCCGCGCGTCGAGGTGATCAAGGTGACGCCCGATCCCGGCGTGCTGGAGATCAACATCCATCCCGCCGCGAGCTGGCGCGAGGCCGTCGACACCACGATATCTCTCTATGAAGAGGCCGCGAAGACGCGGCTCGGCGCCAACAAGTTTCTGCTCGACGGTCGTCACACCGGCACCGGCGGCGGCAATCACGTCGTGGTTGGCGGCAGTTCGCCGGCGGACTCGCCGTTCCTGCGGCGGCCGGATCTCCTGAAGAGTCTCGTGCTCTACTGGCAGCGCCATCCGTCGCTGTCCTATCTGTTCTCCGGCATGTTCATCGGCCCGACCAGCCAGGCGCCGCGCATCGATGAAGCGCGGCATGATGGTCTCTACGAATTGGAGATCGCGCTGGCACAGGTGCCGCCGCCCGGCGTGAAAGCGCCGTTGTGGCTCGTCGATCGGCTGTTCCGGCACATCCTCGTCGATATCACCGGCAATACCCATCGCGCCGAAATCTGCATCGACAAGCTCTATTCGCCGGATGGCACCACGGGGCGCTTGGGCCTCGTCGAATTCCGTGCGCTGGAGATGCCGCCCGATCCGCGGATGTCGCTGGCGCAACAGCTCCTGATCCGCGCGCTGATCGCCAAGATGTGGCGCGCGCCGCAGGACGGCAAGTTCGTGCGCTGGGGCACTACGCTGCATGACCGCTTCATGCTGCCGCACTTTCTCTGGGAGGATTTCCAGGACGTGCTCAATGAGCTCGGCCAGTCCAGTTACGAATTCTCCAAAGAGTGGTTCGAGGCCCAGCTCGAATTCCGCTTTCCCGTGTTCGGCCACGTCACCTATGGCGGCGTGACGCTGGAAGTCCGGCAGGCGCTGGAGCCCTGGCATGTGCTGGGCGAGGAGGGCTCAGCCGGCGGCACCGTGCGCTATGTCGATTCCTCGGTGGAGCGGCTGCAGCTCAAGGCCAACGGCTTCACGCCGGGCCGGCACATGATTACCTGCAACGGCCGGGCGCTGCCGATGACCGATACCGGCCGGACCGGCGAGGTGGTGGCGGGCGTCCGTTTCAAGGCCTGGCAGCCGGCCTCCGGCCTGCACCCGACGATGCCGGTCCATGCGCCGCTGGTGTTCGACATTTATGACAGCTGGAACAGGCGATCGCTTGGCGGTTGCGTCTATCATGTGGCGCATCCCGGCGGGCGTAATTACGACACCAAACCGGTCAATGCCTATGAGGCCGAGGCCCGCCGGCTGGCCCGTTTCGAGGAGATTGGCCATACGCCCGGCGAAATTGCGCCACCACGGGAAGAACGCAGCCTGGAATTCCCATTGACCCTCGACTTGCGGACGCCGCTCCGGCATTGAGAATGCTCAAGTTTGGGCTGGAGAGTCGGAATGACGGGACAGGCCGGTCAGGGGAAGAAGCCTCGTCCGGGACATCGTAAGATCGCGCAATGGACCCGCGACTACGAGCGGCTGCCCGGGATTCCCGACGAATTCATTGCGCAGGACGGCACGCCGCGGGAGGTCTGGACGCGGTTCTTTGAGGCCTTCGGAGCCCTGGCGCCCGTTGAGATCGAGCGCCGCTTCGGATCGGCCGACCGTCATCTTCGCGAAGCCGGCGTCACCTACCGCGCGCCCGGCGAAATCGCCGACCGGATCTGGCCGCTCAGCCATGTGCCGCTCTTGATCGACGAATCCGAATGGCTGCAGATCTCAGCGGCAATGACCCAGCGCGCGGGGTTGCTGGAGAAGATCCTCGGCGATCTCTATGGCGATGCCAGCCTCATCGCGTCCGGCGCGATTCCGGCGGCGGCGATTGCCGGCAGTTCGGAATATCTGCGTGCGATGCGCGGCGTGAAACCGCCCGGCGGCCGCTATCTCAACGTCTATGCCGCCGATCTCGGCCGCGGTCCCGATGGCCGCTGGTGGGTGCTCGGCGATCGCACGCAAGCGCCGTCCGGCATGGGCTATGCGCTGGAAAATCGACTCGTGCTGTCGCGTGCCTTCACCGATCTCTACAAGTCGATGAATGTCGAGCGCGTCGCGCCGTTCTTCGAAGCGTTTCGCGACAGTCTGCGCGCGTCGGCCGACCGCGACGAGCCGCGTGTCGGTCTGCTGTCGCCGGGGCCGTTCAGCGAAACCTATTTCGAACACGCGACATTGGCGCGCTATCTCGGTTTCCTGCTGGTCGAAGGCGATGATCTCGCAGTGTCCGGCGACCGCGTCCACATCCGCACCGTTGCGGGCCTGAAGCGCCTCGACGTGCTGCTGCGCCGCGTGGACGCCAATTCGCTCGACCCGCTGGAGCTCGATGCGTCGTCGCAACTCGGCGTGCCCGGGCTGATCGACGTTGTCAGAAAGAATGGCGTCGTCGTCGCGAATATGCCGGGCTCCGGCGTGATGGAAGCGCGCGCGCTGCTCGGATTTCTCCCAAGCCTGAGCCAGAAGCTGCTCGGCGAGCCTCTCAAGATGCCACATATCGCCACCTGGTGGTGCGGCCAGAAATCGGCGCGCGAGGAAGTGCTGGGGCGGCTCGACGACTTTGCCATCGAAGGCGCCTATGGCGGATCGGTGCCTGGTTTCCCCGGACATACGCCGGTGCTGCCGTCGCAGCTCTCGCCAAGCGAGCGCGAGCGCCTGAAGGCGGCGATCTCCAATCGCGGCGTCGATTATGTCGGGCAGGAGCTGGTGCAGCTGTCGACCACGCCGGTCTGGGACAACGGCCGGCTCGCGCCGCGTCCGTTTGTGCTGCGCGTTTTCGCGGCGGCGACGCCGGACGGCTGGACCATCATGCCCGGTGGCTTCTGCCGGATCGCCGATCAACCGGATGCCCGCGCCGTGTCGATGGGGGCCGGCGCGCGTGCCGCCGACGTCTGGGTGGTGGCGGACAAGGCCGTCGCTGCATCGACGCTGCTGCCGGCCGTCGACAATGTGCGTATCCGCCGTATCGCCGGCTGGGTGCCGAGCCGCGCCGCCGACAACCTGTTCTGGCTCGGGCGCTATCTCGAACGCGCCGAGTCCACGCTGCGTCTGATCCGCGCGCTCAGTGTGCCGCAGCGCGATCCCGGCAAGGGCGGGGCCACCGCGCAGCAATCGATCGAGCGCATCCAGCGCATGCTGATGACCTGGGGAGCGACATCGCTCACCTCGCGCTCGCAACCGGCGAAGATCGCGGCTCAGGCATTGCAGGGCGAGGAGCAGTTCGGCTCAGCGCTATCGCTGGTGCGATCCGCATTGCGGACCGCAACCTCGCTGCGCGAACGACTGTCGCCCGACGCTTGGCAGGTCATCACTGAAATGGCCGAGCGGCTTGCGCATGAAGTCGAAGATGACGATGACGTTGTCAGTGCGGCCGAATTGACCCTGCAGGAGCTGGCGAGCTTCGCCGGGCTCGCGCAGGAAAACATGAACCGTGCCGCCGGCTGGCGTTTCCTTGAAATGGGGCGCCGCGCCGAACGCGCTATCAACACCACGCGCTTCGCACGGCAATTCGCGTCCGACGACGCGACGAGTGACGATCTCGATATCCTGCTGACGCTGGTGGATTGCCAGATCACCTATCGCTCGCGCTATCTGGTCGGCCCGCTACTCGCGCCGGTGCGCGATCTCGTGGTGCTCGATCCCTATAATCCGCGCTCGGTGGCGTTCCAGGTTTCGGCACTGAACGATCACATCGCCAGCCTGCCGGCGCTGAAGGAGAACGGCCTGATGGAACGGCCGCAGCGGCTGGCTGTAGCGCTGCGCTCGTCGCTCGTCACCGGCGAGGCCTCCGAGATCCATACCAAGTCACTGTTTGCGCTGGAGCAGGACCTGCTGACACTGGCGGATTCCATCGGCCTGCATTACTTCCCGCACGGCGCCAGCGCATCGCGCCCCGAAAAGCTGACGGGGCTGGCGTGATCTACGAAATCCGCCACGTCACGACCTATAGTTATGAGAGTCCGGTGAGCTATGCGCGCTGCTCGCTGCGGCTGCAGCCCAATAGCAGCGCCGGGCAGCAACTGGTCTCACACAGCGTCGATATCAAGCCGCTGCCTGCCGCCCGCGCCATGCGGACGGATTTTTTCGGCACGCCGACGGAAAGCGTGCTGATAGAAAGCCCGCATCGGGTGCTGCGGATCGATAGCCGGTCGCGTGTTTATGTCGAACGTTTTGCGCCCGATCGCAGCGATGACAGCCCCGCCTGGGAAAGCGTTCGCGAGGCGTCATTCGATTCCAATGACCTCAGCGGTGCCTCGCCGATCGGCTATGTCTTTGCCAGTCCGCTGGTGCCGATCATCGATGCGGTCACGGATTATGCGGCGGTGAGCTTCACCGAAGGGCGCGGGATTCTCGCCGGCGCCGTCGACCTGATGCACCGCATCCGCACCGAGTTCAAATACGATCCGAAGGCCACGGTGATTTCGACGCCGTTGCAGGAGGTACTGGATAAGCGTCATGGCGTCTGTCAGGATTTCGCGCACATCATGATTGCAGGCATGCGCGGGCTCGGTTTGCCCGCGGCCTATGTCAGCGGCTATCTGCGCACCATTCCGCCGCCGGGCAAGGAGCGGCTGCAGGGCGCGGATGCGACCCATGCCTGGGTCTCGGTCTGGTGCGGCGAGGAGCTCGGCTGGATCGGCTTTGATCCGACCAACGATATCCTGGTCGAGAACGACCATATCGTGCTGGCGACCGGTCGCGATTTCTCCGACGTGTCGCCGGTCGATGGCGTGATCGTCGGTGCCCGCAAGCAGAAGCTCGCCGTTGCCGTCGATGTGTTGCTGCTGGAATGACCATCGTCCGTCGCGCGCATAACACCAGTGACGTCATCATCCTTGGCGCCGGTGCGGCCGGCCTGATGTGCGCCGGCGTCGCCGGCCAACGCGGCCGCTCGGTGATGGTGCTGGAGCAGGCGAGGGCGCCGGGCGAAAAGATCCGCATCTCCGGCGGCGGCCGCTGCAATTTCACCAACCTGCATACGGCGCCGGCGAATTTCCTGTCGCAGAATCCGCAATTCTGCAAATCCGCGCTGAAGGGCTTTACCCAGCAGGATTTTATCGCGCTGGTGGAGAAATACCGCATTGCCTATCACGAGAAGACCCGCGGGCAATTGTTCTGCGATGGCTCTTCCCAGCAGATCATCGACATGCTGCTGGACGAAAGTCGCAGCGGCGATGCGCAGATGCGGCTCGGCGTCGGCATTGTCGGTGTGACGAAGAACGAGAACGGTTTTGTTATCGCTACCGATCAGGGCGAGTACCGTAGCCAGTCGCTGGTCGTTGCCACTGGCGGACCGTCGATCCCGAAAATGGGTGCCAGTGCCTTCGGCTATAAACTGGCGCAGCAATTCGGGCTGAAGATGGTCGCGCCGCGCGCCGCGCTGGTGCCATTGACCTTCGATGTTGCGGCGCTCGCCCAGTTCAAGGACCTCGCTGGCGTTGCCGTCGATGCCGTCGTCAGCGTCGGCAAGGCGAAATTCGACGAGGCACTGCTGTTCACCCATCGCGGTCTCAGCGGCCCGGCGATCCTGCAGATTTCGTCTTACTGGCGCGACGGGCTCGATGTTGTCATCGACATGGCGCCGACGCGCGATGTGCTCGCCACGTTGAAGGACGCGCGCCGCGAACGTCCGCGGCAGGAACTGGCGACCGTGCTCGGCGATCTCCTGCCGAAGCGCCTGGCGCAGATGATTGCCGACAAGATCGCCGGCCCGCCACGGCTGGCGGATTTTTCCGACAAGCTTCTGGCGTCGGTGGCGGCGGCGGTAAAAGAATGGCGCGTGCGGCCGAACGGTACCGAAGGTTATCGCACAGCCGAGGTGACGCTTGGCGGTGTGGACACCACTGAACTGTCATCGAAAACGTTTGCGGCGACATCGGTGCCGGGGCTGTATTTCATCGGCGAAGTGATCGATGTCACCGGCCATCTCGGCGGTTTCAATTTCCAGTGGGCGTGGTCGTCGGGCGTTGCTGCGGGCCGGCACGTTTGAGCATTACGTTGCCCCAGGCAGCGGCGACTAAGTTTTTTGTACCAGGGATTGATCTAGATCATGCTGGCAGTCCTATTGTTGTGCCACGATAGGTTGTGTTGCAAAGATTCGATTTCAGCCATTGGGGGAATTTCAATGCCGGACGCGACCATGATTTCAGAACGTCTGAAATTCAATCTCATCGATCACGACACCGTTGCGGCACTCCGGGAGGGAAAAACCTTTATTCTCGCAGAATTGCCGGTGATCCTCGATGCGTTTTACGACCACATCTCCGCGTTTGCGGAAACCGCCGCATTCTTCAAGAGTCGCGACCAGATGATGCATGCGAAGAAGATGCAGATCGCCCACTGGTCTGTAATCCTCGAGGGGCGTTTCGACGATGCCTATCAGGCTTCGGTGACCAAGATTGGCCAAGTTCACAACAAGCTCGGTCTTGAACCACGCTGGTATATTGGTGGCTACAATGCGCTGGTGTCAGGTCTTGTCGATGCCATTGCGCAACGGATGCCTGCAGGCAGGTTCGATTTCAAAGCAAAGAACAGGAGGAGCGTGCTTCAGACGGCTATCATAAAAGCCGCCATGCTCGACATGGATCTCGCGATTTCGGTCTATATCGAAGAGGGAAGGCGCGACCGTCGCGTGGTCCTTGATCGTATCGCCAATGATTTCGAGAAGATGATTGGCGGCGTTGTCAATATCGTCAGTTCTGCATCCACCGAACTGCAGGCAGCGGCGCAGAATATGACGGTGTCCGCTCAAACATCTGTGTCACAGTCGAATGTGGTTGAAGCCGCATCGAGGGATGCGACGTCTGGCGTGCAGGCGGTAGCGGTGGCAACCGAGGAACTGACCAGTTCCATCAAGGAGATCTCGCGGCAGGTGAACGATTCCGCGCGGATTGCTGGCGACGCCGTGCGTGATGCCGATGAGACCACGACCAAGATGCATCGCCTCGCGGAGGCTGCCCAGAAGATCGGCGCAGTGGTCGAATTGATCAATAATATAGCGGCCCAGACGAATCTGCTGGCACTTAATGCGACCATCGAGGCTGCGCGGGCCGGCGAAGCCGGCCGGGGATTTGCTGTGGTGGCTCAGGAGGTGAAATCGCTCGCCGAACAGACGGCGAAAGCGACCGCCGAAATCGCCGATCAGGTCGGCGACATCCAGAGCTCGACAGCCGAGTCGGTGATGGCGATCGGTACCATCACCGCCGTGATCAAGTCGCTGAGCGAAATCTCGGCCGCAATTTCGGCTGCGGTCGAGGAGCAGGGGGCCGCGACCAACGAAATCTCGCGCAGCGTGCAGGAAGCGGCAAACGGCACCAGCGAGGTGTCGTCGAACATTTCTGTGATCACGCGTCTTGCGGGAGAGACAGGAGCGGCTTCCGCAGAGGTTCTGGCATCCGCTTCAGAACTGTCGCAGCAGTCCGAAAAGTTGCGTATGGAAGTCGACAAATTCCTCGCGACCGTCAAGGCTGCATAGCACAGCTTTAGATGTTAGTCTGCTCGCGAGCGTGGCTCCGGACTGTTTTCGGTGCCACGCTCTGGAGCCGCAATGATCTTTCGTCAAGCCGTCGGCACGCAGTCATATGTCTTTGCGACCTTGCGCGAGTTGCTCGCCAAGGCAACGCCGCCGCGCTCCGGTGATCGGTTGGCCGGGATCGCAGCCGAAACCGCGGAACAGATGATCGCGGCGCGGATGGCGCTGGCCGACGTGCCGCTCAGCCAGTTCCTGCAGGAAATGGTCGTGCCCTATGAGGACGACGAGGTCACCCGGCTGATCGTCGATGGCCATGACGCATCGGCCTTCGCGCCCATTTCGGCCCTGACCGTCGGCGGCTTTCGCGACTGGCTGCTGTCGGATACCGCCACGCCGCAGGTCCTTCTGAACATCGCGCGTGGCATCACCCCGGAGATGGCGGCGGCAGTATCGAAATTGATGCGTAATCAGGATCTGATCCTGGTAGCCAAGAAGTGCGAGGTGATCACGCGCTTCCGTAATACGATCGGTCTGCGCGGTCGAATGAGTGTGCGCCTGCAGCCGAACCACCCGTTCGACGATATCAGGGGCATCACGGCATCTATTCTCGATGGGCTGATGCTGGGCTCCGGCGATGCCTGTATCGGCATCAATCCGGCGAGCGACGATCCTGCGGTGCTGGGCGGGTTGGTGCGGCTGCTCGACGAGGTCATCACCAAGCTGGATATTCCGACCCAGAGTTGCGTACTCACCCATGTCACGACCAGCCTTGATCTTATCAATCAGGGGGCGCCGGTCGATCTGGTGTTTCAGTCGATCGCCGGGACGGAGGCCGCCAATAGAAGTTTCGGCATCGATCTGGCGATCTTGAGGGAAGCCCAGGCCGCTGGCCTCTCCCTGAAGCGCGGCACGCTCGGCCAGAACGTCATGTATTTCGAGACCGGGCAGGGCTCGGCATTGTCGGCCAATGCCCATCACGGCGTCGATCAGCAGACGCTGGAGGCGCGGGCCTATGCGGTGGCCCGGGCATTCGATCCGCTGCTGGTCAACAGCGTGGTCGGCTTCATCGGGCCGGAATATCTCTATGACGGCAAGGAAATCATCCGCGCCGGTCTGGAAGACCATTTCTGCGGCAAGCTGCTTGGCCTGCCGCTGGGTGTTGACGTCTGTTACACCAACCATGCAGAAGCCGATCAGGACGACATGGACAATCTGCTGACGCTGCTCGCGGCGGCAGGCGTGACCTTCGTGATGGGCGTCCCCGGCGCCGACGACGTGATGCTGAATTATCAGTCGACGTCATTTCACGACGCGCTCTACATCCGCGACGTCTTTGGCCTCAAACGCGCACCGGAATTCGACGAGTGGCTGCAACGGGTCGGGCTCTCCGGAGCGGACCTTCGCATCCGCGACCGGGAAGGTCTGCTGCCCGATCTGGCCGCGCGTCTGATCGCCTGACGTCAATAAACCGTCATGCAGCATAGCGCTTTGCGCGCACTTGCGCGGAGCTGGTCACGACCTTGTCACCGCCTGCCACAATCTTGAAGAAATTCTGGCCCAGATTCGGACGTCGTGATTAGATCGCTCAAAGTATTCTGCAGGAGTGGAACGGTTTTATCTCGGCCACGTTATTGAAGGTTCAGCGCTTATCGGGGCCGCTGATGCATTCACAGAGGAATTTTGATGAGAGCTGAGGGCAGGCAGACGGTCCGGCGTATCCTGTGCGTCTTTCCGCGATACACGTCTTCATTTGGCACGTTTGAATATTCATATCCTCTGACCGACGGCGTTCAGGCCTTCATGCCTCCCCAGGGCCTGCTGCTGATCGCGGCCTATATGCCCGAGAACTGGGAAGTCCGTTTTATCGACGAGAACATCCGTGCCGCCACGCCCAATGATTTCCTGTGGGCCGAAGCGGTGCTGGTGTCAGGCATGCACATCCAGCGTACGCAGATGAACGACATCTGCTATCGCGCGCATTCCTACGATCTTCCGGTGGCGATCGGCGGACCCTCGGTATCCTCCTGTCCGGACTACTACCCGGCTTTCGACTATCTCCATATCGGCGAACTCGGTGATGCCACCGATCAACTGATCGATATCCTGGAAAAGGATACGTCGCGGCCGGACCAGCAGGTCGTGCTGAAGACCACTGATCGCCTGGACATGACCAGGTTTCCGATTCCGGCCTATGAACTGGCTGATATTCCGCGCTACTTCCTCGGCAGCATCCAGTATTCTTCGGGCTGTCCGTATCAGTGCGAATTCTGCGATATTCCCGGCCTCTACGGGCGCAATCCGCGCCTGAAGTCGCCAGAGCAGATCATCGCCGAACTCGACAAGTTGCTCGAATGCGGAATCATGGGCTCCGTTTATTTCGTCGATGACAATTTCATCGGTAATCGCAAGGCTGCGCTCGATCTGCTGCCTCATCTCGTCGAGTGGCAGAAGAGGACCGGTTTTGTCTTGCGCCTCTCCTGCGAGGCGACGCTCAATATCGCCAAGCGGCCGGAAATCCTTGCGCTGATGCGCGATGCCTGGTTCGGCACGATCTTCTGCGGTATCGAGACGCCCGATCCCGTCGCCCTCAAGGCGATGAAGAAGGATCACAACATGATGGTCCCCATCATGGAGGCGATCGAGACGCTGAACAGCTTTGGCATGGAAGTCGTGTCCGGCATCATCCTTGGCCTCGATACCGACAAGCCCGAGACGGGCCAGCATTTGCTCGAATTCGTGGAAACGTCACAGATTCCGCTTCTGACCATCAATCTGCTTCAGGCGCTGCCGCAGACGCCGCTATGGGACCGGTTGAAGAAGGAAGGGCGCCTGAACGAAGACGAGGGCCGCGATTCCAACGTCGACTTCCTGTTGCCGTATGAGGACGTGGTGAAGAGCTGGCGGCGCGCCATGGGGAGTGCCTATGTGCCCGAGAAGCTGCTCGAGCGTTTTGAATACCAGATCCGCCACACGTACCCGAACCGGATCAAGCCGCCGATCGGCGCCATGCTGACCTGGAAGAGCATTCGGCTCGGTCTGGTCATGCTGCGCAACATCTTCTGGAAAGTCGGCGTGCTCGGCGATTACAAGCGTGCCTTCTGGAAATTCGCGTTCCGGCGACTGGCGCGGGGCGAGATCGAATATCTGATCAGCGGGATCATGGTAGCGCACCACCTGATCAATTTCGCGCGCGATGCGTCCGGTGGTCAGACCAACGCGTCCTATTATTCGCTGAAGCTGCAGGACGCTGCCGTTCCGGCCGAATAGGCGATAGGCTGGGCGTTATGCAGACCGAAATGAGAAATGACATGACGTCGCCTTCGCCGCAACGCTCCCTCGCGGAGTTGCGGGCGCTGACCCCGGCGCGTGTCGGGCTCGGGCGGGCCGGAGCCAGCCTGACCACGCAAGCGTTGCTTGACTTCACTTTGGATCATGCCCGCGCGCGTGACGCGGTCCATGCACCTTTCGAGGCCGAAGCCATCATGGCTGTACTGGCTGGGCAGGGGACGAGCGCGCTGGTGGTGACGAGTCAGGTCGCAGATCGTGCCGACTACCTCAAACGTCCTGATCTCGGCCGTAAACTCTCCGGCGAAGCGCGGGAACTGCTCGTTCGGCGTAACAGCTCGGCGTGCGGTCTGGTGATCGTGATCGCAGATGGCTTGTCGCCGGCAGCCGTGAATGCCCATGCGCTTGGCTTGCTGGACAGGCTACTGCCGAAACTGGGCGGATACGATCTGGGCGCCGTTGTGGTTGCCGAAGGTGCGCGCGTTGCGCTCGGCGACGAGATCGGTGTGCTGCTGAAGGCGCGAATGACCATCGTGCTGATCGGCGAACGCCCGGGTCTGTCGGCGCCGCAGAGTCTGGGCGCCTATTTGACTTTCGCGCCGCAGCCGGGCCTGACCGATGCTGCGCGCAATTGCGTGTCGAATATCCAGTCCGCCGGCCTGTCCTTCGAGGAGGCTGCAGCCAAGATCGCGTGGCTTGCCCGTGAAGGGCTGAGTCGCGGCGTAACCGGTGTGGCTCTGAAGGACGAAAGCGGTCTGCAACTGGCAACGCCTCTCGCTGCGCCAGTCTGAGACAACAACCTCTGCGCTCTATTTTGTGACCTGAAACGCAACCAGTGGGCGGTCGCCGCCTTGCGATGTGTCATACAGACCTGCTACATCTGCGTGCGGCAAATTTACCGCATGTTTTCAAGGGCTAGCGCTGTTCGGTCTCGACAATCCCGGCCTTACTACTGCCCGCGACGCTTGCTAGGCAGACGCCGCAGACGACAGGACTGGACAGGGTATGCACGATACGGTTCCCCAAGACTCGGACATGAATAAATTGCGAAAGGGACCGATCAGCATCGCCTTCGGGCTCGAGCGCATCGGTCTAATCGCAGTGAAGGCGCCGCTGCTGTCCTGCGTGATCCTGCTCGCGCTGGTGATCGGCGCGATCTTCGGCATCCAGCGCATCAAGATCGACGATTCGCTGAGCCAGCTATTTCGTTCCGACAGCAAGGAATACAAGCAATATGAGGAAGTGACGAAGCGCTTCCCGTCCACCGAGTTCGACGTGCTCGTGGTGCTTGAAGGCAAGACGCTGCTTGCGCGCGACAATCTTGAAAAGATGCGTGAGCTCGTGACCGACCTGCAACTGGTCGATGGCGTGCGCGGGCTGATCTCGATTTTCTCGGCGCGTCAGACGCCGGCCCCCGGCAAGTTGCCGGCAGCGCTGTTTCCCAACGACCTTCCTGAAGGCGCCGACTACGACAAGTTCATCGAGACGGTGAAGCAGAACGAGCTGATCCGCGGCAAGCTTTTGTCAGATGACGGCACGCTGGCGCTGGTGGTGCTGTCGCTGGATCCGGCCGTGGTCAGCAACAGCAAGCTCAGCACCGTCGTTGCCGATATCCGCAAGACCATGAATGACGACCTGGCCAATAGCGGCCTGACCAAGGAATTGTCGGGCGTGCCGGTAATGCAGCTCGAAATCCGCAACGCGGTCGAGCGCGACGGCCTGATCTATAATATAGCCGGCATTCTCGCCGGCTGCGTCATTGCGATCATCTTCTTCCGCAAGATCTCGTTCATGATCATCGCGGCGTTTCCGCCGCTGCTGGCGATCCTGTTGTCGCTCGGCGCGCTCGGCTGGGCCGGCTTCAGCCTCAATATGTTCCTCAATGTGATGACGCCGCTGATCATGGTGATCAGTTTTGCCGACTCGATGCAGCTCACTTTCGCGGCGCGTGACCGGTTGATTGCGGGCGAGGACAAGTATTCTGCGTTTACGAATGCGGTTCGTGTCGTGGGCCCCGCTTGCGTCCTCACCCATGGCACCGCCGGCATTTCGTTCCTCGCGTTGCAGTTCTCCGACTCGGATCTGATTCGCGCCTTCGGCGAGGCCGGTCTCACGGCCACCATCATTGCGCTGGTTGCGGTGCTGTCGCTGGTGCCGGTATTCGGCGTGCTGCTGGTGCGCAACGAGAAGATCTTCGCCGCCAAGTTCCAGACCGCCGATGCCGGTGTGCAGGCGCTGCGCGCCTTCTGTTACTGGATCGCGGTGCGTATGGTCGGCCGTCCTGGCCTGTTCAGCCTGATCTCGTTGATCGTCGTTGGCAGTCTGGGTGTGGTCTATGCCAATCTCGAACCGCGCTATCGCTTGGCCGATCAGGTGCCGGACAAGGAGCAGGCGGTCGCTGCCAGCGGGCGCCTCGACGCCAAGCTGACCGGTGCCAATCCGATCGACGTGCTGATCGAATTCCCCAAGGGCGCGGATCTGTATTCGCCGGAGACGTTGCAGACCATCGCTGAAGTCCATTCCATGGTCGAGAAGCAGGCGGGCGTCGGCAATGTCTGGTCGCTGGAGACGCTGCGGCGATGGCTAGCGGAGAAGGCTGGCTCGACCGATGTCGCGACGCTGAAGGAATATGTCAGCGTGATCCCGGAGCATCTGGTGCGCCGCTTCATCTCGGCGGACCAGACGGCGGTGGTGGTGTCTGGCCGTGTGCCCGACAGCGATTCGAGCAAGATCCTGCCGGTGGTCGACAAGCTCGACAGCGCGCTGAACCAGGTGCGCACCAAGCACCCCGGCTATGAAATCGCGGTGACGGGTCTCTCGGCCATCGCGGCGCGCAACAGCGCTGGCATGATCGAGAAGCTCAATCACGGCCTGACCATCGAATTCGGTCTGGTCGCCGTCTTCATCGGCCTCGCATTCCGCTCGTGGGTGGTGATGCTGGCCTGTATCCTGCCCGGCATCTTCCCGGTGGTGCTGGCCGGCTTCGTGTTGTGGCTGCTCGGGGAGGGGCTGCAATTTGCCAGTGTGGTGGCACTGACAGTGTCCTTCGGTCTCGGCCTTAGCGCCACGATCCACTTTCTCAACCGCTTGCGTCTGGAAGACACGCCGGGCACCGATCCCGCGATCGCCGTCGAGCGTGCGACTGTGCTGGTTGGCCCTGCGCTGATCCTCACCACGGTCGTGCTGGCTTGCGGTCTCGTTGTGACGGTGTTCTCTGACCTGCCGTCACTTCGGCTGTTCGGCTGGCTCAGCGCCTTCTCGATGGTGGCGGCACTGGTAGCCGACCTGTTCATCCTGCGCCCGACCGCGATGTGGCTGATCAATCTGCAGCAGCGCCTCACGGGAAGTTCGGTTCTGGCGAAGCAGGCAAAATAGAGCACATTCTATTTGCAAAAGAAAAAGCCCCCGGATCCCGGGGGCTTTTTTGTAAATGCTATCGGAGTCGGCGTCAGCTCTTGACCATGTTGATCGAGACGCCACGAATTTCGCCCTTGGAGCTGATCGACACGGACTGCTTGTTGCCGCGGGTCGTCAGCGTGATGTTGGCCGCAAAGCCTGCGGCCTCGACGAAAACATCAATCTGGCCGCCGCCAGCCTTGCCGACCAGATTGCCGTAGACGTTCCGGCTGGCTTCGCTCCAGCTGCCGGAGACGTTATTGCCCTGGCTGGTGACATTGCTGGAGAGGTCGAACTTGTAGCTGTCGCTGGCGCAACGCAGCGTCTGAGCCAGCGCGCCGCCGCCGCCATCCACCTTGTAGGTCGCCCTGCAGCGAATGCGCTCCGATGACCCGTCCGACAACGACACCGTTCCGGTACCACTCCAGGCCCCGTCGAAGCCGGCGAACGGTCCGGACTGGGCATGGCTTGCGGACACCGACAGCATGAGAATTGCGCCTGCGCCGACGGCCTTGATGGCGCGCCCGAACCGCTTTGCTGAATGGAATGTCATGTGAATTTTCCCAAAATGGCGCCATTTAACCGAACCATGCCGCGCCCATCGAAGCTTAGGTGTCCCTGCACCCCTTTAGGTTCAATGGACCAATCATAATTAGACGATTGTAAAAGTAACATGTCACCGCTCACAAGCCGAAGGTTCCTGGAGCGGAACGGGCGGAGGACGGTGCGCTTCGGGACATTTGTCTTAAAAACGTTATTTTGTCCTGCGGGTGGACATTGGCCGGTCCGGTAGCCAGTGCGGCCATGTGCGCAAGTTTTCGCCGCATTTATTCGCGTCTGTGGTGGCGGGATGCTCTGTGTCCTGATTGCATCCATCGTCCCGAATTCGCCGATGCGCCTGAAGATAAAGCCTTCCCGGCGATGCGAATGTTTCGGTTTATGCTATGCACCACGCGGGCTGTGAATCTTGCCACCATACTGAAGGAAGACAATGCGTAAATTTCTCCTGGTACTGTCCGTGCTGTCCGCATCTGCCTCGACCGGCGCGTTGGCCCAGCAAAACCAGCCCCGCAGCGGCACCGACGCGGAGCAGAAGGCTTGCACCCGCGACGTGCAGAAGCTCTGCCGCACCCTCATGGATCAGGGCGACCTCGTGGTTCTGTCCTGCCTGAAGGAAAACCGCCCCAAGATCAGCAAGGCCTGCAACGACGTGCTGGTCAGCCACGGCCAATAAGCCCGCCGATATGAGATTACGGGCTCGTGGCCGTCCCGCGAGCCCGATTAAACGTGATCCGGCCCGGCACCGGCTGCGGCCGAGAGCGGCATATTGGCATTGGTTTCACCGGCCAATTTGCCCTATATGGGGGCTCGCGGCCGACCCCGCCTGCCGGTATTCCCGGACCTTGGCGGCCCCGAGCCACCCCGTTCAAATCCAACGTAGCCAGTTCTGGATGACCCCTGCGAGCGAACTGCGATCCGGCAAGACCGATCGTGACGAGAATTTTCCTGTCGCGTCGTGGATTATCCATCCGCGCCATCGGGCGCTGATTCTTGCCTTCTATAATTTTGTCCGGACCGCAGACGACATTGCCGATCACGCGCTGCTCGATGCGCCTGCGAAACTGGCCCTGCTCGACGAACTGGAGGCCGATCTGCTCGGTCAAGGCGACGGGCAGGCTGAAGCCGTCGTCCTGCGCGAGGCGCTCCAGACCCGCGGCATGGCTCCGCGTCATGCGCTGGACGTCCTGACGGCCTTCCGGATGGACGTGACCAAGCTGCGCTACGCCGACTGGGATGAGCTCATTCATTATTGCTCGTTCTCGGCGATGCCGGTCGGACGTTTCATGCTCGACGTGCACGGCGAAAGCAAAGCCACCTGGCCGGCGTCGGATGCGCTGTGCGCGGCGTTGCAGATCAACAATCACCTGCAGGATTGCGGCAACGATTATCGCGATCTCGATCGGGTCTACATTCCGCAGGACGTGCTGGACCGGCATGGCGCCTCGGTGGAAGACCTCAAACATGCGAAGGCGTCGCCGGCGCTGCTGGCCTGTATTCGCGAGCTTGTCGCCAGGACCGAGACCTTGATGCATGAGAGCGAGACGCTGACGGTCCACATCGCCGATGTTCGGCTGGGCTGCGATGTCGCTGTCATCGAGACCTTCGCCTGGCAGATCCTGAAGATGCTCAAGACACGCGATCCCCTGAGCGAGAAGGTTCATCTCTCCAAGGCGAGCATGGCCGGTTATGCACTGGCCGGCATTGCCGGCGGGTTGTGGCGTCGCGCCACAACAAGTGCGCCGCTGCCTCGTTCGACGACGCCCGGCGCATGAACCAGATGACCAGCGAAGTGAATAACAGCGAACCTCAGAGCGAGGTTCAGGGCGTTGCTGCCGGCAGCTCGTTCTATGCCGCGATGCGCATTCTGCCACGCGCGCAGCGTGACGCGATGTTCCAGATCTACAGCTTCTGCCGGCAGGTCGATGACATCGCGGACTCAGATGGTCCGCGCGACGCGCGGCTGGCCGACATGCAGCAGTGGCGCGCCGACATTGACGCGCTTTATGCCGGCAATCCGCCTGCGCGGGTACGCGACTATGTGGGCCCGATCAAACAGTTCGGGATGCGCAAGGAAGATTTCATCGCCGTCATCGATGGTATGGAAATGGATATCCCCGCAGATATCCGTGCGCCTGACGATGCGACGTTCGATCTGTATTGCGATCGCGTTGCCAGTGCCGTCGGCCGCCTGTCCGTGAAGGTGTTCGGCATGCCGGACGAAGACGGTATCCTGCTTGCGCATCATCTCGGCCGTGCGCTGCAGATCACCAATATCCTGCGTGACATCGATGAAGACGCCGGTATCGGTCGTCTCTATCTGCCGCGTGAGCTGCTCTATCACGCCGGTATCACGTCGAGCGATCCGGACGTGGTGAGAGCCAGCCCGGCATTGCCGAAGGTTTGCGCACCGCTGGTGAAGCGCGCGCAGGCGCATTTCGAAAAGTCCGATGAGATCATGGCGCGCAACAAGCGCCGCGTGGTGCGCGCACCACGGATCATGTCGAAATATTATCACGCCATCCTGGAATTGCTGGTGGCGCGTGGCTTTGCTTTGCCGCGCGACCCCGTTCGTCTCGGCAAGGCCTCCAAGATAGCGATCCTGCTGCGATACGCGATTATCTGATGCAAAAGACCGCTCATATCATTGGTGCCGGCGTTTCCGGCCTGTCGGCCGCCGTGCGCCTCGTCAATGCCGGCTTCAAGGTCCACGTCCACGAAGCGACGCAGCAGGCCGGCGGCCGCTGCCGGTCGTATTTCGACGCGCAGACACAGCTCCAGATCGACAACGGAAACCATCTGGTCCTGTCGGGCAACAACCACGTCGTTGCCTATGCGAAATCGATCGGCACCGAGACCGGGCTCGTTGGTCCGCGGCGCGCGCAATTCGAATTCGCCGATATCAAGACCGGCAAGCGCTGGCAGATAGATCTCGGCGACGGCAGGATTCCGACTTGGCTGTTTGACAAGACGCGCCGCGTTCCGGACACCAGCGTCGGCGATTATCTCGCGCTATCGCCACTGATCTGGTCGTCGAACGATCGTCTCGTCGGCGACGCTATTCGCTGCGAAGGCATTCTCTACGATCGCCTGGTGCAGCCGTTATTGCTGGCCGCGCTCAATGTCGATCCGCCCGAAGGTTCGGCCGGTCTGGCCGGCGCCATCGTGCGCGAGACGCTGCTGGCTGGCGGACATGCGTGCCGGCCACTAATCGCGCGCGCCGGTCTCAGCGATGTGCTGGTCGAGCCTGCGATCGAATTGCTGCGTGCCAAGGGTGCCGGCGTTCATTTTGGCCACGAGCTGCGCGGTTACACCATGAGTGGGGATAGGATCAACGAACTGAAGTTTGGCGCCGAAGATGTCATCGCGCTTGGTGCGGGCGACGTTGTGGTGATGGCTGTTCCGCCATGGACTGCGAAGTCGCTGCTGCCGGGCGTGAAGACGCCGACCGAATTCCGCGCGATCGTCAACGCGCATTTTCGCTACGTCCCGCCGGTTGGTCAGCCAGCCTTGGTCGGTGTCGTCGGTGGAATCATCGAGTGGCTGTTTGCCTTCGATAATCGTCTGTCGATCACCATCAGCAACGGCGATCACCTCGTGAACATGCCGCGCGAGGAACTGGCGCAGAAGATCTGGGACGACATCTGCAAGATCGCCAATATCAGCGCGCCATTGCCGCCGTGGCAGATCGTGCGTGAGCGCCGTGCCACCTTCGCGGCCACACCTGCGCAGAACGCTTTGCGTCCCGGCCCGGTCACGGATTTCAAGAATCTTTTTCTCGCAGGCGATTGGACCGATACCGGTCTGCCGGCGACTATTGAGGGATCGGTGCGGTCGGGTGACCGTGCGGCCGATCTCGTTCTGGCGATGCGCTAGTCGTCGCGCAGGCGGACGATCATTCACGACGAGTACGGAGATATGGCGAGCGAGATGCATTCGGTCAGTCCAGAGATCACAATTCAGAACGCGGCGCTCGAGACGAGCATCGCTTCGGCGAAGCAGGGCCTGCTGAAGTTCCGGCAGCCTGACGGCCATTGGGTATTTGAGCTCGAAGCCGACGGCACGATCCCGTCAGAATACGTGTTGTTGCGGCACTATCTCGGCGAGCCCGTCGATGCGGAACTCGAAGGCAAGATAGCCAACTATCTTCGCCGCACCCAGGGCAAGCACGGCGGCTGGGCGCTGGTGCATGACGGCGACTTCGACATGAGCGCCAGCGTGAAAGTGTATTTCGCGTTGAAGATGATCGGCGATTCGACCGACGCGCCGCATATGGTTCGTGCCCGCGAGGCGATCCGTTCGCGTGGTGGCGCCGTCAACGTCAACGTCTTCACGCGCTTCCTGCTCGCGATGTTCGGCATCATCCCATGGCGCGCCACGCCGGTGCTGCCGGTCGAGATCATGCTGCTGCCGATGTGGTTTCCGTTCCACCTCAACAAGATGTCCTATTGGGCGCGCACCACCATCGTGCCGCTCATGGTGCTCGCGGCGTTGAAGCCGCGCGCGCAGAACAAGAAGGGCGTCGGCCTCGACGAGCTGTTCCTGGAAGATCCGTCCAAGGTCGGCGGCATTAAACGCGCGCCGCATCAGAGCCGCGCGATGTTCGCATTCTTCACCGGCATCGACATTCTGCTCCGCGCTGCCGAGCCATATTTTCCGAAGAAGCTGCGCGCGCATTCAATCGCCAAGGCGGTTGAGTTCTGCGAAGAGCGTCTGAATGGCGAAGACGGTCTCGGCGCGATCTATCCGCCGATGGCCAATATGGTCATGATGTATGAAGTGCTCGGCTTCCCGGCCGACTATCCGCCGCGCGCCGTCCAGCGCCGTGGTATCGACAAGCTTCTGATTGTCGGCGAGGTCGAAGCCTATTGCCAGCCCTGCGTATCGCCGGTGTGGGACACCGCGCTGACCGCGCATGCGATGCTGGAGACCGGCGGCGATGAGGCGTTCGGTCCGGCCAAAGAGGGTCTCGACTGGCTGGCGACCAAGCAGGTGCTCGACGTGAAGGGCGACTGGGCGGTGAAGCGCCCGGATTTGCGTCCGGGCGGCTGGGCGTTCCAGTACAACAACGCGCACTATCCGGATCTCGACGACACGGCCGTGGTGATGATGGCTATGGATCGCGCCCGCCGCCAGACCGGCGGCAAGGAATACGACGTCGCGCTCGATCGCGGCCGGGAGTGGATCCTGGGCATGCAGAGCAGTGATGGCGGCTTCGCGGCGTTCGAGGTCGATAACCTCGAATACTACCTCAACAACATCCCGTTCTCGGACCACGGCGCGCTGCTCGATCCGCCGACCGAGGACGTCACCGCGCGTTGCGTCTCGATGCTGGCGCAGCTTGGCGATACCGTCGAGACCTCAAAGCCGCTGGCGGACGGCGTGGAATATCTGCGCCGCACCCAGCTCGCCGAGGGCTCATGGTATGGCCGCTGGGGCCTGAACTACATCTACGGCACCTGGTCGGTGCTGTGCGCGCTCAACGCTGTTGGGATCGACCATCAGGATCCGGCGTTCCGCAAGGCGGTGGCCTGGCTGCTGTCGATCCAGAACGAGGACGGCGGCTGGGGCGAAGATGCGGTCAGCTACCGACTCGATTACAAGGGATTCGAGGCGGCACCCAGCACGTCATCGCAAACGGCATGGGCCTTGCTCGCCCTGATGGCTGCAGGCGAGGTCGATAATCCGGCTGTCGCCCGTGGAACCCGGTACCTGATGGACACACAGACGGAAAAAGGACTCTGGGACGAGGCCCGTTACACGGCTACCGGCTTCCCCCGGGTGTTTTATCTGCGTTATCATGGCTACTCGAAATTCTTCCCGCTCTGGGCGTTGGCGCGGTTCCGGAATTTGAAGAGCACCAACAGCAAGACCGTAGGGGTTGGGATGTGATTTTGGGCGATGGGGGCATTTCGACCGCGGGCGACGCAATCGACCGCCGGCCGGTATTGATCGTCACGGGACTGGTCCAGGAAGCGAAGATCGCTGCCGGACCGGGAATGACTGTCATCTGCAGCTCAAGCGACCCGGTCCAGCTCCGTAGCCTGCTGGCAGACTTCGATCCCGGCGCCGTCCGCGGCGTGGTCAGCTTCGGCGTAGCCGGCGGCCTCGACCCCGATCTCAAATCAGGTGCTGTCGTTGTGGCCACGGAAGTGGTGGCCGGCATGAGCCGCTGGTCTGCTTCTGAAGCGCTGAGCGACGAATTGATCGCCGGTGCCGGCGTCGGTCGCCAGAAGGTGTTTCGCGGCGGTCTCGTCGGTGTCGAGAAAGTCATCACCGGACAGGCCGGCAAGGCCGCGCTGCGCTCGGAATTCGGAGCAGCTGCCGTCGATATGGAAAGCCACATCGCAGCCGAGTTCGCCGCCAAGGCCGGTTTGCCGTTTGCCGCACTCCGCGTGGTCAGCGATCCCGCCAGCCGTGCGCTGCCGGAAATCGCCACCACGGCGATCAAGCCGAACGGCGACATCGACATGCGCAAGGTGCTGCGCGGCATCGCCCGCAATCCGCTGGTGATCCGGGCGCTGGTTTCGACCGGGCGCGACTTCAATCGTGCGCTACGCAGCCTGCGCGACTGCCGCAGCTATCTGCTGGGTCACACCAACCTCGTTTCCGCGGACGTCTGAGCGCCGCTCTGGCGGCGTTTGCCGGGCGTCTCGCGCATTCAATCTTTCCATGAAAAAGGGCGCGATTTGCATCGCGCCCTTTTTATATTCAGCTTGAAATCGCTCAGGCGGCTGTCGAAGCCTTCTGCGCCTTTTCCTCTGCCTTGGCGGCAGCGGCGACAGCTTCTTCCTTGCGGATGTCCGACAGGCGCTTCTGAACTTCCGACGAGAACACGTACTGCGCCGGGCGCTGCTTGGTGAGGTCGATTTCCGGCGCCATCGGACCCGAAGTCTTCACGCCGCGCATCGCCACCCACATGGCCTTGAACGGGTTGCTGATGGCTTCGTCCGCGGCGGTCGGCTCGTAGCCGCAATGGGCCATACAGTCAGCACACTTCTCGTATTTGCCGGTGCCGTAGGTGTCCCAATCGGTGGTGTCCATCAATTCCTTGAAGGTCTTGGTGTAGCCTTCACCGAGCAGGTAGCAGGGCTTCTGCCAGCCGAAGATGTTGCGCGCGGGCATGCCCCACGGCTTGCACTCGTATTCCTGGTTGCCGGCGAGGAAGTCCAGGAACAGGCCGGAATGCATGATGTTCCACTTCTTGCCCTTGCCGAGCGCAAAGACGTCGCGGAACAGCTTCTTGGTCTTGGTGCGGTTCAGGAAGTGCTCCTGGTCCGGCGCGCGCTCATAGGCATAACCGGGCGACATCGAGACGCCGACGCCGAGCTCCACGGTGAAGTCCAAAAACTTCGCAATGTCCTCGGCGGCATGGCCGTCGAAGATTGTCGCGTTGACGTTGACGGCAAAGCCCTTGGCCTTGGCGGCCTTGATCGCGGAGACGGCCTTGTCGAACACGCCTTCCTGGGACACAGCCTTGTCGTGGTGATCCTTGAGGCCGTCGAGATGCACGGAGAAGAACAGATAGGGCGACGGCGTGAACAGATCGAGCTTCTTCTCGAGCAGTAGCGCATTGGTGCAGAGCGAGACGAACTTCTTGCGCTCGACCAGGCCGCGCACGATCTCGCCGATCTCCTTGTGGATCAGCGGCTCGCCGCCCGGAATCGCAACCATCGGCGCGCCGCATTCATCAGCCGCATCCCAGCATTCCTGCGCCGACATGCGGCGATTCAGAATGGCGTTCGGATAGTCGATCTTGCCGCAGCCGACGCAGGCCAGGTTGCAGCGGAAGAGGGGTTCCAGCATCAGCACGAGCGGATAGCGCTTCTGGCCGGTCAGCTTCTTCTTCAACAGATAGGAGCCGATTTTCATTTCTTTAAAGAATGGAATGGCCATTTCGTATTTTCTCTCTGCGCATCACATCGTGACGAAGGTGGATCAAACCGCGGTCAGTTCGGCGGGTAGCTTGAATTCGATAGTCTCTTCACGTCCGGGCAACACCGACACCGCAACCGGTCCGATCCGCCGCAAGGTCTCGATCACGTCATCTACAAGCACTTCTGGTGCGGAAGCGCCAGCCGTGATGCCCACGGCACGCGCATCCTTCAACCAGGCAGGGTTGAGTTCGCTGCCATCGGCAATGAGGTAACTCGCGACGCCGACTTCGGTGCCGATTTCGCGCAACCGGTTCGAGTTGGAACTGTTGGTCGCCCCGACGACCAGAATGACGTCCACGAGTTTGCTGAGCTCTCTTACCGCAGATTGGCGGTTTTGTGTTGCATAGCAGATATCGCGGGTATCAGGGCCCTCAATGTTGCTGAAACGCTGTTCCAGGGCCAAAATGATGTCCTTGGTGTCATCCACGCTGAGAGTCGTCTGGGTGATATAGGCGACCGGTTCCTGCGGTGACAGGGTCAGGGCCTTGACGTCCTCAACGCTCTGAACAAGGTAAACCGGGCCAGGCACCTGTCCCATGGTACCGTCGACCTCCGGATGGCCGGCGTGGCCGATCAGAATGACCTTGCGGCCCTTGGACATGTACCGCTTCCCCTGGTTGTGAACCTTGGTAACAAGCGGACAAGTTGCATCCAGAACAGGCAGGCCACGGGCCGCCGCTTCCTCCTCGACGCTCCGCGCGACGCCATGGGCGCTGAAGATGGTCATGGCGTTCGGAGGCACTTCAGAGAGTTCCTCGACGAAGATGGCGCCCTTGGCCTTCAGGCTCTCGACCACGTATTTGTTATGGACGATCTCATGGCGGACATAGACTGGCGCTCCATAGCGCTCGAGAGCACGCTCGACGATCTCGATAGCGCGCACGACGCCCGCGCAGAAGCCGCGCGGCTGAGCCAGAAAGATTTCAAGGGGACGACAGTCAAGCACGTGGTACAAAGTCCATAATCGATTCCGGTATAATCGCTAATTCTGTACCATAATCAGGCACATATCCAGCCCGGCTGGATATTTGAGCTGTTCTGTGTGACAAAAATCACCCAGTGTGCAATCACGAACCGAAAACGTGGTTTGCGACGACTGGCCGGATTGCGGTAATATTTTGCGGTTGCGCCACAAGAACCTGAAAACTCTCACTTGTTCGTCACTTTACGGCGCCACGAGGCATCGCTAACACGTCCGTTGCTACGGTGATCAGCACGTTTTATGCCATCCCATCACATTGCTGAAAGCAAAGCGCATCCAGTGCGAAAGTAATGGTTTGCGGAACACTCCCACGTGAACTGCATTCTTCGCGAGCCTCGTCCAAATAGAAAGAAAAAGCGTGCTGACAAGAGTTGTCGTCTCGATCGTGAACTTCTGCACCCGGTTTGCCCTGCCGGTGGTGCTCGCTTGTCTGCTTCTTTCGATTGGCGCGAGCTATTACACGGCGAAGAATTTCTCGATCAATACAGACATCAACAAGCTGATCTCGCCCAGTCTCGATTGGCGTCAGCGCGATATTGCCTTCGACAAGGCCTTCGATCAGGAGCGCCTGATCATCGCGGTGGTTGAGGCGCCTACGCCTGAATTTGCCAATGCCGCAGCCAATGCGATGGAAGCGAAGCTGGTCACCAATAAAACGGACTTCGACTCAGTTCGCCGACTCGATGGCGGTGCTTTCTTCGAGAAAAACGGCCTGCTGTTCCTTCCGACAAAGGAGGTTGCGCAACTGACGGGCCAGTTCCAGCAAGCTGCTCCCCTGATTGAAATCATGGCCGGCGATCCCAGTCTGCGCGGTCTTACCGGCGCGCTGGAGACCGGCCTCACCGGCATTCGCCGCGGGCAGATTCAGCTCGACGCGGCAGCACCGACCTTCAACGCCGTCTCGCAGACCATCGAGGACGTCCTGAAAAACGGCAAGGGCACCTTCTCATGGCGCGGGCTGGTCAGCGACAAGCCTCTGACCGATGGCGACAAGCGTGGCTTCATCGAGATCAAGCCTATCCTCGACTTCAACGCGCTTGAGCCCGGAAAGACCGCCACCGATGCGATCCGGCAGGCTGCCATCGACCTGAACATCGCTGGCGAATATGGCGCACGCGTACGGTTGACCGGCCCGGTCCCCATCGCAAACGAAGAATTCTCCACTGTGCAGGATGGTGCCGTCGTCAATGGTATCGGTACGGTTCTGATCGTGCTGGTCATCCTCTGGATGGCGCTGCACTCCGCCAAGATCATCGGCGCCGTCTTCGCAACGCTGTTCGTTGGCCTTGCCACAACCACCGCCGTCGGCCTCATGATGGTTGGTTCACTGAATTTGCTGTCGATTGCATTTGCCGTGTTGTTCGTCGGCCTCGGCGTCGACTTCGGCATCCAGTTCAGCGTGCGTTACCGCTCGGAGCGATACAAGAATGACAACCTGCCGATGGCTTTGACGAAGGCCGCCGAATATTGCGCAGTGCCGCTGTCGCTCGCCGCTTTCGCAACGGCTGCCGGTTTTCTGTCGTTCCTGCCGACCGATTACAAAGGCGTATCCGAACTCGGCAAGATCGCCGGCGCCGGCATGATGATCGCGTTCCTGACCAGCATCACCGTTCTGCCGGCACTGCTCGACCTCTTGAATCCCGCAGGTGAAAAGGAGCCCGTTGGTTATGCGTTCCTGGCGCCTGTCGACCGCTTCCTGGAAGAGAAACGCTTCTGGATCATCGGCATCACACTGGCGCTCACGATCGCCGGTCTGCCGTTGCTCTACTTCCTGAAGTTCGACTTCAATCCGATCAACCTGCGCAATCCGAACGTCGAGTCGATCGCGACTTTCCTCGATCTGCGCAAGGATCCGAACACCGGCGCCAATGCCGTCAACGTCATGACACCGAACGAGGCCGCTGCGAAACAGGTCGAGGAGCGTCTCTCCAAGCTGCCGGAAGTCGCTCGTACGATTTCGCTCGATAGTTTCGTGCCTGAGGATCAGCCAGCCAAGCTAAAGGCAATCCAGGAGGGCGCGAAGATTCTTGAGCCGGCCTTGAATCCGGAGTCGATCGACAAGGCGCCGACCGATGCCGAAAACGTCACGTCGCTCAAGGATTCGGCGGCAAGCCTGCGCAAGCTTGCTGGAACGCAGACGAGCCCCGGTGCCGTCGCCGCCAAGCGTCTGGCCGATGCATTGGCCAAGACCGCTGAGGCCAGCCAACCGGTGCGCGATCAGGTGCAGGCGACCTTTGTGGTGCCGCTCAAGCTCGCGCTGGGGCAGTTGCGTAATCTGTTGCAGGCGAGCCCGATCAGTTTGCAGACCTTGCCATCCGAACTGGTGAATTCGTGGAAGACCAAGGATGGCCAGATCCGCGTCGAGGCGCAGCCCAATGGCGATCCGAACGATAACGACACGTTGCGCAAGTTCGCCGATGTCGTGCTGAAGTCCGAGCCGCTCGCCGTTGGCGGTCCGATCTCGATCCTGAAGTCGGGCGACACCATTGTCACCGCCTTCATTCATGCGGGGCTTTGGGCGCTGATTTCGATCTCGCTGCTGCTGTGGTTGGCCTTGCGGCGCATCAGCGACGTGTTGCTGACGATCGTTCCCTTGCTGGTGGCGGGAACGGTCACGCTGGAAATCTGCGTGTTGATCGGCCTGCCGCTGAACTTCGCCAATATCATCGCGTTGCCGCTGCTACTCGGCGTCGGCGTGGCGTTCAAGATTTATTACGTGACGGCCTGGCGGGCAGGCTACAAGAACTTGCTGCAGTCATCGCTGACACGCGCGATTTTCTTCAGCGCGCTGACGACAGCTACGGCGTTCGGCAGCCTGTGGCTGTCGAACCATCCGGGCACCGCGAGCATGGGTAAACTGCTCGCGATGTCCTTCGTCGTAACGCTGGCGGCCGTGCTGCTGTTCCAGCCGGCGCTGATGGGTAAGCCGCGCGAGCCTAATGAGTGACCTTGTTGATCTCGGGCAGCAGGCAGATATCGCCGATATCGGCCGGCTGTCCCGGTGCGGTCGCTGTCGCTGTCGCGGTTTTCTGACCGGCAGGAGCCGCGGCCTTGGGAGTCCCGGCAGCAGGAGCCGGTGCGGCCTTGGGGGTAGCGGCAGAAACCGTCGGACCAGTCGCAGGGGCCATTTTGGCACCGGTGGCAGCGCCCGCCTTGGGTAGGGCGCCCTTGGCGGTGAGGTTCGAGGGGCTCGACGGAATCGACGGGCCTACGCGCGTCCAGGTCTGGCCGCCGCACAGGAAACCAAGGACACAGCCTTCGATTTCGAGTTCGTCAGGGGTGTCACCGAGTTTGATCGTCGATTTATAGAATTTTCCGTCCTTGGCGTTGTAAACCTGCCCCGCCCATTTGTCGTTTGCGGCATTCTTCTTCATGTCGATCAAGGTCACGATGCCCAAAGTGGGGCGCGTCTTCTTGGTGGCATCGGGGTTGTTCTTATCGATGCCGCCGGGGGTCTTTTCCCAGGCTACGGCACCCCACATGCTGCCGCCGCATTCGGCAACACGGATGTGGGCGACGCCATCTTCGACTTGCCAGTCGCCGGTCGGGTCTGCTGCAAATGCGGGTGACAGCCCTGCCGAAAGCAAGCCTGCTGAAAAAAGGATTCCGCAATATGTAAGACTGCGCGTAGTAATGCGTGGGCGCTGCAACATGTTTAGACCTATGCTTAAGTAGCGGTTCTCGGCGAAGTCAAATCGCCGCATTTACGGTTTTCAGTTGACGAAACGACCATCAACCGACGTATGTAGCTCATGGTATATCCGAATCTAGACGTTTCCGAGATGTTTGTTGAACGGGAGGCGCAGCGTAGCTCGATGCATACGCGCCACCTCAATGAACAGCTCGTTCGAGTCCTCAAGACCATCGGGTATGACGTTGGCTTCCAGCGTGGCACCGGCCAGTATTTGTTCGACCGGGACGGCGCCCGCTATCTCGATCTACTGAGCGGATTTGGCGTTTTTGCGATTGGCCGGAACCATCCGGTCATGCGGAATGCGCTCAAAAGCGTGCTCGACGCCGATATGCCCAATCTGGTGCAAATGGACGTCTCTACACTCGCAGGTATTCTCTCCGAGAAGCTGCTGGAAAACGTCCCATATATGGACAAGGTGTTTTTCGCGAATTCCGGTGCAGAAACCGTTGAGGCTGCGATCAAGTTTGCACGTAACGCGACGGGGCGTAATGGAATCGTTTATTGCGATCACGCCTATCACGGACTGACCTACGGCGCGCTGTCGCTGACCGACGACACCAATTTCCGCACGGGCTTCGGTCCGCTGCTGTCGGACTGCACCACAGTGCCGTTCAATGACCTCGAAGCGCTTGAGAAGGCGTTGTCGTCGAAGCAGGTCGCCGGCTTCATCGTCGAACCGATCCAGGGCAAGGGCGTCAACATGCCCACGGATGAATTCCTGTCGGGCGCGGCAGCGCTGTGCCGGAAATACGGCACGCTGTTCATTGCCGATGAAATCCAGACGGGCCTCGGGCGCACTGGAAAGTTTCTCGCGATCGAACACTGGAATGTCGAACCCGACATGATCCTTCTCGCAAAGGCTCTGTCAGGAGGCCACGTTCCTGTCGGAGCGCTGCTGACGCGCAAATCCATCTTCGACAAGATATTCAATCGCATGGACCGTTCGCTGGTCCATGGGTCGACCTTCGGCAAGAACGATCTGGCGATGGCCGCCGGGATCGCCACGCTGGAGATCATGAAGCACGAGAAGCTGGTCGAGAATTCTGCCAAGCGCGGTGCCGAGCTGCGCCTCGCTTTGCAAAATATGATCCCCGGCTTCGAGCTGCTCAAGGAAGTGCGCGGCAAGGGCCTGATGATCGGTATCGAATTCGGACCGCCGAAATCGCTGCGTCTCAAGGCGTCCTGGAATATTCTGGAGTCGGCCAACAAGGGTTTGTTCTGCCAGCTCATCACGGTGCCGCTGTTCAAGGAACAGAAGATCCTTACCCAGGTCTCCGGTCACGGCAGCCACACCATTAAGCTGTTGCCGCCGTTGACGATCAACGAAGACGACTGCAAGTGGATCACAAAATCGTTCGACACGGTGATCGCCGACAGCCACCGCGTGCCCGGCGCGATCTGGTCGCTCGGCAAGACGCTGGTTGATAACGCCGTGCGGAAGTCGGCCTAGGTTTCAGCTCGCTCCCATCGCAAGTTCGAACTTGCTGCCAAAATCAGCAAGTTCGTCGGCGTTCAGATCGCTGACTGCCCAGTAAGTCAGGCCGCGCTCGCTCCAATGGCGAATGCTGAAGCCCTGAACGGTCTCGATCTTGGCTACGCGTGGCTCCGCATTTGTCGTCTGTGCAACGAACAGATTGATCACGTGGGTGCGCCGCCGGTAGACGATGGCGCCGATGGTTCGTCCATTAACATAATCAAGCCGCCCGCCGATGAGCGTGAAACCCTGCGTGGTGAGATCGACAACCGGTGGCGCCATGTCAAGCCGGCCGTTGAACCATGGCTTCACCGTGTGCCGATCGGTGGAGAGCACGTCGGTGAGGTGCCCGGCCTGCAGCGCGCGCAGATGCGCCGACACCACATCGGACAGAATACGCTGCTCGTCTTCATGGCGAAGCACGACCACGACGAGACCGGTCGCAGCAACGGCGGACAACACTGATCCCATCGCGAAGCCTTTCAGCACCGCGCGACGATCTGGTGTGCGTGCCTTCGGGAGTGCCGCTTCGATGCGCCGACGTAGCTGTGGAGGCGCCGTAAAGTGCAGATCGCTGGCGGCCATTGCGGATCGCATGTCGCGATAGGCTTTCAATTGGGCGGCGCAGCGCTCGCAGGTGGCAATGTGCGCCTCGACCTCACGGGCATGCCCGGCGTCGAGTTCGCCGTCGAGCAATGCGTGAAGAAGGATCTCGGCCTCGTCGCAGGTCATTTGTGCGGCTCCTCTTCAGCCATCCACGCGGTGCGGAGCATCGCGCGCGCACGGGCGAGGCGGGACATTACGGTGCCGATGGGCGCGCCGACGATGTCGGAGATTTCGCGGTAAGACAGGTTCTGCATTTCTCGCAGCACCAGGATTTCCCTGAAAGGCTCGGCGAGTGTGCTCACCAGGCGCTGGATCGTGGTGGCATCGCGACGCCGGAGCAGCTCCGCTTCCGGCGAAGCCTGTGTCTCATGCCAGAGCGGTGTCGCTTCCTGCGACTCTGCCTCGGCGATTTCGGCGATCGCGGTTGGCGAGTTCGCGCGGCGGGCGAACTCCGCCTGGCAGATATTGCGCAGAATGGCGAACAGCCATGGTTTGATGGCGGGGCCACGATAGCTGTCGAAATGTTTCAGCGCGCGCAGATAGCACTCCTGTACGGCGTCTTCGGCGGCGTCGGCATCGCGCAGCAGATAGCGGGCCAGCGTATAGACGTCGTCGAGGCATGGGAGCGCGGCCTCGCGGAAACGACGCGTTCTCTCGCCATCGTCGTCGGGTCTGTGAGCTGGCATCGACTTGTCCTTGCCGGCCGATGCCCGGCTGCTGGGTTTCCAGAGGCCGGGCATCGTTGTGATGCCTTGGTTTTGGCTGCTACTCAACCTTGATCATCCCCGTCATATGCGGATGTAGCGAGCAAAAATACTTGTAGTCACCCGGTGACGTGAACGTGAAGGAGTAGCTATCGTCTGTGTCGAGTGGTTTCGACCTGAATTTGCCGGCTGAGACCACGGTATGCGGGATATCGTCCCGGTTCTTCCAGGTGACGGTCGTGCCGACCTTGATGGTGAGTTGTGCCGGCTCGAAGGTGAAGTTGTCGATCGTCACCATGAAGTCTTCGCAGTGCGCCGCCGTCATGCAGGAGGCCACGACGGCAAAAATGGCGAGACGGATGCAGATGTTGCGTAAGGCGAAGGATGTCATGTTGCGATGTCCTAGCCCTGCAACGGGGTGTCTATGATGGCGAGGCGTTCATCGCCGGGTTTGAAGATGATGCTGGCGATGCCCAGCAGGCCGCGTAATTTGTCGTCGGCCACCTTCATGGGGCCGGGCGAAGGCGCTGTGCCCGGTGCAGGTTGTGGAAACGCGGTTGAGCGTGCGGTGTGGAACGTGACGTTACCTTCCACTTTCTGCATCACCTGATGGATATGGCCGTTCAGCACCGTGACGGAGCCGAAGCCCTTGAGGTAATCCAGCGCCCGCGCGCCGTCTTCGGTGCCCCATCCCCAGGTCGGATAGACCGTCCAGAGCGGAATATGCGCAAACACCACGATCGGCGTGGATTTCGACCGGCCCCGCAGGTCGTCTTCCAGCCATGCGAGTTGTTCGGCGCCGAGGTTTCCAAGGCCGCCGGCCTTGAGATCGACGACGTTCACTAGCCCGATGAAGTGTACGCCGCTTGCGTCGAAGGAATACCAGCCTGAGCCCTTGGTGCCGCGTCCGTAGCGCTCGCGGTAGAGCTTGACCTCCTCGTCGATGAAATCATGTTCCCCCGGGACGTAATGCACATCGAGCCGCGCTTGCGAGATGATGCGGTCGGCATCATCGAATTCGGAGGCCTTGGAGAGGTGGCTGATATCGCCGGTATGGATCATGAACGACGGCTTCACCGGAATGGCTTTGATCCGGCTGATGGCTTCCTCAAGCGTGCCGATGGCGTTGGGATTGGCGGGCTTGTCGAAGCCGATATGGCTGTCGCTGATCTGCAGGAATGTCAGACCGGTAGGCTCCGCCGCTCGTGCTGAATCGACCAGGCCAAGCGCGTGCGGGACACCGCCGGCGATGCTCCAGAGCACGCCGGTGCCGGCCCAGGTCATGCATTCCAGTACCTTTCGGCGGCTCAGCCTCGGGTCGTCCTGGGAGTGATCGTGATCGAATGCACTCATCGCCAATCTCCATCGCCCTGGATTGGGCTATGGGGACTGGATCGGAGATGGCCGATGTTTATTCCCGCGAAATGCGATTATCGCGAATCCGTGATGATCATCGACGCGCCTTTTTCCGCGATCATGGCGGTTGGCGTATTGGTATTGCCCGACGTGATCGTCGGCATCACCGAGGCGTCCACGACCCGCAGTCCGGCGATCCCGAAAAAGCGCAGCCGCTCGTCCACTACGGCCATCGGGTCCGAGGCCGTGCCCATTTTCGCGGTCCCGACGGGATGGAAGATGGTGGTGCCGATATCGCCGGCGGCCTTGGCCAGCGACTCCGCATCGTCGCCAACAGAGGGCCCCGGCAGATATTCCTCGGGATGATAGGCGGCAAGCGTCTTCTGCTTCATCAGCCTGCGCGTGACGCGGATTGCATCGGCAGCAACCTGACGGTCGTCGTCCGTCGAGAGATAGTGCGGAGCAATTGCCGGTGCGTCATCGGGCTTCGCCGAGCGCAGCTTGATCTCGCCGCGCGATGTTGGCTGCAGATTGCAGGCAGCGATGGTGATCGCCGGAAAGCGATGCAGCGGATCGCCGAATTTGTCGAGCGACAGCGGCTGCACGTGAAACTGGATATTTGCGCGTTCGCGATGGGGATCGGAGCGCGTGAAGATGCCAAGCTGTGATGGCGCCATGGTGAGCGGGCCGCGTCGGCGCAGCACGTAATCGATGCCCATCCAGCCACGACGGAACAGATTGTAATAGGTCTCGTTCAGCGTGCGCACGCCGGAGACCTTGTAG
Organism: Tardiphaga sp. GW822-FHT04G09; assembly: GCF_058800725.1. NCBI lineage: Bacteria > Pseudomonadati > Pseudomonadota > Alphaproteobacteria > Hyphomicrobiales > Nitrobacteraceae > Tardiphaga > Tardiphaga sp. GW822-FHT04G09. Next base: position 97,833 of record NZ_JBXAMO010000001.1, read on the forward strand.
ATCGCGCGTTGCTGCAGGTGATCCTGCAGGTTGCGACCGACGCCCTGACGGTCAAGTGTGACGTCGACACCGGCGGCGGACAACCACTCCGCCGGTCCTATGCCAGAGCGCTGCAACAGATGCGGCGAGCCGACCGCGCCGGCACAAAGGATGACTTCGCCCTTGGCGCGCGCCTCGATTTCCTGGCCGTTCTGGATGAAACGCACGCCGACCGCGCGGCCGTTCTCGACGATCAGGCGGTCGACCATCACCTTGGTTTCGAGGCGCAGATTAGGGCGGTTCAGTGCTGGCTTGAGGAAGCCACGGGCCGACGACCAGCGGCGGCCGCGCTTCTGGTTGACGTGGAAATAGCCAATACCTTCATTGTCGCCGGTGTTGAAATCGGCGGTCTTGCGAATGCCCATTTCGGCGGCGGCATTGCCGACGGCGTCGAGCACTTCCCACGATAGCCGAGGTTCTTCGATACGCCAGCCGCCACCCGCGCCGTGATGTTCGCTGGCGCCGAGGAAATGATCTTCCAGTTTCTTGAACGCCGGGAGCACATCGTCATAGCCCCAGCCATTGAGGCCTAGCTGTCGCCAGTGATCGTAGTCGGCCGCCTGGCCGCGCATCGAGATCATGGCATTGATCGCCGAGGAGCCGCCGATCACCTTGCCGCGCGGATAGGCCAGTGCGCGGCCATTGAGGCCGGGCTCCGGCTCGGTGCGGAACATCCAGTCGGAGCGGGGATTGCCGATGGCGAAAAGGTAGCCGACCGGAATGTGAAACCAGATCCAGTTGTCGTTGCCGCCGGCCTCCAGGACGAGGACGCGCTTGCCGGGATCTGCCGAGAGGCGATTGGCGACGATGCAACCGGCGGTACCCGCACCGACCACGATATAGTCGAAATCACCCTCAAGCCGTGTCGCCATCGTTTCCCTGCCGCATCCATTCACGGTCTCATCCGCCGTGCTCAAAGGGATTAACGGGGCCGGGGGCGTCTGTACAGCGCGGGGTGGGGCCGGTGGGGTGGGCCGTTGGCACGCGACATGCTAGACAGGGATATCGCCGTCCCACTGCATCGAGACCTGACCATGCCCATCATCAATCGCGTCGCCGATCTGCAACCGGAAATCATGGCCTGGCGCCGTGATCTGCATGCTCATCCCGAGCTGATGTATGACGTGCACCGGACTGCGGGCTTCGTGGCGGAACGGCTGAAGGAATTCGGCTGCGACGAAGTTGTGACGGGCCTAGGACGAACCGGTGTCGTTGGCGTCATCAAGGGGCGAAAGCCGGCTTCCGGCGAACACAAGGTGATCGGGCTGCGCGCCGACATGGACGCGCTGCCGATCGAGGAAGAGACCAACCTGCCTTACGCCTCGAAGACCCCCGGCAAGATGCATGCCTGCGGTCACGATGGGCACACGTCGATGCTGCTGGGCGCGGCGCAATATCTCGCGGAGACCCGCAACTTCGCCGGCGATGCCGTCGTCATCTTCCAGCCGGCCGAAGAGGGCGGTGCCGGCGCTGCGGCGATGATCAAGGACGGACTGATGGATCGTTTCAAGATCGATCAGGTCTACGGCATGCACAACAATCCCGGCATGCCCGTCGGCTCCTTCGCGCTGCGTCCCGGCCCGATCATGGCGGCGATGGATCGCATCTCGATCCAGATCGAGGGCAAGGGCGGCCATGCGGCCTATCCGCACAAGACCATCGATTCCGTGCTGGTCGGCTCGCAGCTCGTGATGGCGCTGCAGACGATCGTCTCCCGCACCGTCAATCCGCTGGAATCCGCGGTGCTGTCGATCTGCGAATTCCATGCCGGCCATGCGAGCAACGTCATTCCGGGGACCGCTGAATTGCGCGGTACTGTGCGGACATTGAACTCCGAGGTGCGCGATCTCATGGAAAAGCGCATGAACGAGGTCGTCAACGGCGTAGCGCAGCAGACCGGCGCCAAGATCGTGCTTGATTATGACCGCGGCTATCCCGTCGTGGTCAATCACCGCGCCGAGACCGACATGGCGGTGCGTGTCGCCAGCGAGATCTCCGGTGCGGAGAAGGTCAATGTGGACATGCCGCCGGTGATGGGCGCGGAGGACTTTGCCTATATGCTGGAAGCGCGCCCCGGCGCCTTCATCTTCTGCGGCAACGGCGACAGCGCCGGGCTGCATCACCCCGCCTATAACTTCAACGATGACGCGATCGTCTACGGCACGTCCTATTGGGTGAAGCTGGTCGAGACCACGCTGGCGGCTTGATCGACGTCAAAATCAAGCCACCCGCGATTGATCGCGGGTGGCTTTTTTATTGTTACTCTGCTGCCTGTGCGTAGTCTTCCATCGGCGGGCATGAGCACACCAGGTTGCGGTCGCCATACACGTTGTCGACGCGGCCGACCGGGCACCAGTATTTGTCGGTGCGTGAGGTGCCGGCCGGGAAACAGCCTTCCGCGCGGGTGTAAGCGCGCTTCCAGTCGTCCTCGGCGATATCGTGCACCGTATGCGGCGCATGACGTAGCGGCGATGCCTCGACGGTCCAGCGGCCGCACTCGATATCGGAGATCTCCTTGCGGATCGCAATCATCGCCTCGCAGAACCGATCGAGTTCGAGTTTCGATTCCGACTCTGTCGGCTCGATCATCAGCGTCCCCACGACGGGGAAGCTCATGGTTGGCGCATGGAAGCCGTAGTCGATCAGCCGCTTGGCGATATCGTCCACGGTGACGCCAGCGGACGTCTTCAATGCGCGCGGATCGATGATGCATTCATGCGCCACGCGTCCCTTCTCGTTGCGATACAGCACCGGGAAATGCGGATGCAGTCGCGTGGCGATGTAGTTCGCATTGAGGATTGCAAGCTCGGTGGCCGAGGTCAGGCCTGCGCCGCCCATCATCAGGATGTAGATATAGGAGATCGTCAGGATCGACGCCGAACCATAGGGCGCGGCCGAGACCGGCCCGACCGGCGCATCGCCATTGGCCGAGGGATGACCGGGCAGATAGGGCGCCAGGTGCGCCTTGACGCCGATTGGGCCCATGCCGGGACCGCCGCCGCCATGCGGGATGCAGAAGGTCTTGTGCAGGTTGAGATGGCTGACGTCCGCGCCGTAGTCGCCGGGGCGCGACAGGCCGACCTGCGCATTCATGTTGGCGCCGTCGAGATAGACCTGACCGCCATTGGCATGAACGATCTCGCAGATCTCGCGGATATGCTCCTCGAACACGCCATGGGTCGACGGATAGGTGATCATGATCGCGGCGAGATTGGCGGCGTGCTTCTCTGCCTTGACGCGCAGGTCGTTGACATCGACGTCGCCGCGCTTGTCGCAGGCGACCACGACGACATCCATGCCAACCATGCTGGCCGAGGCAGGATTGGTTCCGTGAGCCGATGACGGGATCAGGCAGATGTTGCGGTGGCTGTCGCCGCGCGCGGCGTGATAGGCGCGGATCGCAAGCAGACCGGCATATTCGCCCTGCGCACCGGAATTCGGCTGCAGCGACACGGCGTCGTAGCCGGTGATGTCGCACAACCATTTTTCCAGCGTCTTGAACAACTGGTGATAGCCGGCGGCCTGTTCGCTGGGCACGAACGGATGCAGGCTGCCGAAACCCGGCCAGGTCAGCGGGATCATCTCGGTGGTGGCGTTCAGCTTCATGGTGCAGGAGCCGAGCGGGATCATCGCACGGTCGAGCGCGAGATCGCGGTCCGAGAGTTTGCGCATATAGCGCAGCAGTTCGGTTTCCGAGCGATGGCTGTGGAAGACCGGATGGGTGAGAAAGGCCGAGCTGCGCTTCAGCGAAGCCGGCAGGGCGTCGCTGAAGTCGTGTTCGATATCGGAATAGCTGAGCTTGCCGCCGAAGGCGCGCCAGATGGCTTCCACGGTTTCCGGCGTCGTGGTCTCGTCCAGCGCGATGCCAATGGTGCCGTCACCGATGCGGAGATTGATCTTCTCGGCCTGAGCGGCAGCGATGATTCCGTCGCGCTTGTCGCCGACGGTCACAGTGATGGTGTCGAAGAATGCTTCGCTCTCCGGCGCGAAGCCGACTTTCTTGAGACCAGCGGCCAGCACCAGCGTCCGGCGATGCACCGCGCGCGCGATGTGCTTGAGGCCCTCGGGGCCGTGATAGACCGCATACATCGAGGCAATAACGGCGAGCAGCACCTGCGCGGTGCAGATATTCGACGTCGCCTTTTCGCGGCGGATATGCTGTTCGCGGGTCTGCAGCGCCAGACGATAGGCGGGCTCGCCGCGGGAATCGATGGAGAGGCCGACGAGGCGGCCCGGGATCGAGCGCTTGATCGCGTCGCGTACCGACATGTAGCCGGCATGCGGACCGCCGTATCCCATCGGCACGCCGAAGCGCTGCGCCGAGCCGATCGCGATGTCTGCGCCGAGTTCGCCCGGCGAGGCCAGCAGCGTCAGCGCCAAGAGGTCGGCGGCGACGACGGCGAGCGCGCCCTTTGCTTTAAGGGCAGCGATGGCCGGCTTGAAATCGCGCACAGTGCCCGTCGTGCCGGGATATTGCAGGATCGCGCCGAACACATCGGCTTTGTCGAGGTCAGTGAGCGGATTGCCGACCTGAAGCTTCCAGCCGAGCGGCTCGGCGCGGGTGCGTAGCACCGCGAGGGTCTGCGGATGAACTTCATGATCGACGAAGAAGGTCTTGGTCTGAACGTTTGAGGCGCGCTCGGCCAGTGCCATGGCTTCAGCAGCGGCGGTCGCTTCATCGAGCAGCGATGCATTGGCGACGTCGAGACCGGTGAGGTCGCAAATCATGGTCTGGAAGTTGAACAGCGCCTCGAGCCGGCCCTGACTGATCTCGGGCTGATACGGCGTATAGGCCGTGTACCAGGCCGGGTTCTCCAGGATGTTGCGCTGGATCACTGTCGGCAGAACCGTGCCGGAATAACCCTGGCCGATCAGCGAGATGAACACCGCGTTCTTGGCTGCCATCTCGGTCATATGTGCCAGCGCCTCCGTTTCGCTGAGCGCGCGGCCGAGATCGAGCGGCGTCTTCTGGCGGATCGAGGCAGGCAGCGTCTCACCCATCAGCGCGGACAGGCTTTTCGCGCCGACTGTTTCAAGCATCACACGAATATCGGCTTGCGAAGGGCCGATATGGCGGCGGACGAAATCGGTGGCGACGTCACCGGAAGATTTGTTCAGGGTCATCTGTTGTTCCTCGAACGAATTTCAGAAGCTCGTGTGATGGCCAGGCTTGTCCCGGGCCCCCACGTCTTCGCCTGTGGCCAAGACGTGGATGCCCGGCATTCGCCGGGCATGACGACTAGGCGGTGTGGGCTTTGTAGGCGTCGGCATCCATCAGGCCATCAAGCTCGCTCTTGTCGGCGAGTTTGAGCTTGAAGAACCACGCCTTGCCGTCGGCATCGGAATTCACCAGCGCCGGTTCGGCGGCGAGTGCGTCGTTGATCGCGACAACCTCACCGGTGATCGGGGCATAGACGTCGGAGGCGGCCTTGACCGATTCGACAACGGCGGCGGCTTCGGCCTTCTTGAGCGCGCGGCCCACCTTCGGCAGTTCGACGAACACGACGTCGCCGAGCTGCGACTGTGCGTAATCGGTGATGCCGACGGTGACGACGTCGCCGTCAATCTGGAGCCATTCGTGGTCTTCGGTGTACAGGGTGGTCATGGGTCAGTTCCTCAACGCTTGTAGCTGTGGGGGACGAAGGGCATGGGCGACACTTTCATCGGCATGCGCTGGCCGCGCAGTTCGGCGAAAACGGTGGTGCCGTCGGCTGCCTGCGCGCTGGGCAGATAGCCCATTGCAATTGGCGCGCCGAGGCTGGGGCCGAAGCCGCCGGAGGTGACGCTGCCGATGGATTCGGTGGAGGTGGCGTCCGCGAACAGCAGGACGCCTTCGCGCACGGGGGCGCGGCCTTCGGGCAGCAGGCCGATCCGCTTGCGCGGTGCGCCGCCATCGAGCTGGGCAAGGATCTTGTCGCTGCCGAGGAAGCCGCCGGCGCGAGCGCCGCCGGTGCGGCGGCTCTTCTGGATCGACCAGTTCAACCCGCCTTCGACCGGCGTGGTCGTGGTGTCGATGTCATGGCCATACAGACAAAGCCCGGCTTCGAGCCGCAGGCTGTCGCGGGCGCCGAGGCCGATTGGCAGCACGTCAGGATGATCGAGCAAAGCAGAGGTGAGGGCTTCAGCCTGATCGTTCGGGATCGAGATCTCGTAGCCGTCTTCACCCGTATAGCCGGAGCGCGAGACGAAACAGGCGATACCGTTCACCTGATGCGGACCGGCATCCATGAACTTCATCGCAGGTGCTTCGGGACAGAATTTTGCCAGCACATCCGCGGCCTTTGGCCCTTGCAGGGCGATCAGTGCGCGGTCGGGCAGGGTCTCGATGATGCAGCTGTCCGAGAGATGCGTGCGCAGATGCGCCTCGTCTTCATCCTTGCAGGCGGCGTTGACGACCAGAAACAGGTGATCGCCGAAATTCGCCACCATCAGGTCGTCGAGAATGCCGCCGGCCGCATTGGTGAACTGAGCATAACGCTGGCGGCCGGGTGCCAGCGCCAGGATGTCCATCGGCACCAGTTTCTCAAGTGCGAGAGCGGCGTCTTCGAGTTTCCCGGACTTCGCCCGCAGGGTCATCTGACCCATATGCGAGACGTCGAACAGGCCGGCAGCAGCACGGGTGTGAAGGTGCTCCTTCAGCACGCCGGTGGCGTATTGAACCGGCATGTCATAGCCGGCGAACGGCACCATCTTGCCGCCACGGGCGATGTGGAGGGCATGCAGCGGCGTTTGTTTCAAAATTGAGGGTTTATCGGTCGCAAGCGCATCTGCAGCAGACATATGACGGGTCCTCGCGGTTCCCCCGGGACCATTCCCGGAGTGCCTGTACGAGCCCCATCTGTCGCTGTGCCTGAGAGTATTATCCCGTCGGCGGACGCCATCAGCCCATTCGGGCTCGTATGGCATCTCTTTCCAGATGCTAACCTGTCACGCGGTCCTTTTGCCTGAGAGTTTCCGGGGCGGTTGCTCCTTCGGCGCCGACCCAAACAGGGGCCGATCTCTCCCGACGTGACGTCTTTTAACGCCGGCACAAGAGCATGCGTTCCCTGAATCTGTCAACGCGGTTGCGGCACCTATCAACGGCCCTGTGCTGTTGCGGCAAGCCCCTGATCCGCTTGCACAGTTTCTGGACAGGCCTAGTGCCGCCGGTCTAAAAGCAACCGGTTGTGGCATCAGCCGGCGGCTGGGCCGTGGGCGATTTTTAGGCGCCAGTTATTGGGCGCAATGGGACTGATATGAGCGGCGTTAACGAGATCAGGTCGGCATTTCTGAATTACTTCGCTGCGAACGGTCACGAGATCGTGTCGTCGTCGCCGCTGGTGCCGCGCAACGACCCGACGCTGATGTTCACCAATGCCGGCATGGTGCAGTTCAAGAACGTCTTTACCGGCGTCGAGAAGCGGTCCTATCAGCGCGCCACCACGTCGCAGAAATGCGTGCGCGCCGGCGGCAAGCATAATGACCTCGACAATGTCGGCTACACCGCACGCCATCACACCTTTTTCGAGATGCTCGGCAACTTCTCGTTCGGCGATTATTTCAAGGAACGTGCGATCGAGCTTGCCTGGAACTTGATCACCAAGGAATACGGCCTGGCCAAGGACCGCCTGCTGGTCACGGTCTATTCCGAGGACGATGAAGCCTTCGCGCTGTGGAAGAAAATCGGTCTGCCGGATTCCAAGATCATCCGCATCCCGACCTCGGACAATTTCTGGCAAATGGGCGATACCGGCCCCTGCGGCCCGTGTTCGGAAATCTTCTTCGATCATGGCGACAAGATTCCCGGTGGTCCTCCCGGCTCGCCCGATGAAGACGGCGACCGTTTCATCGAGATCTGGAATCTCGTTTTCATGCAGTTCGACCAGCTGGCACCGGGCAACCGCGTGTCGCTGCCGAAGCCGTCGATCGACACCGGCATGGGCCTCGAGCGCATCGCTGCGGTGCTGCAGGGCAAGCACGACAATTACGACATCGACCTGTTCGTCGCGCTGATCCGCGCCATCGCCGATCTCACCGGCGCCGATCCGCAGGGACCGATGAAGGCCTCGCTGCGCGTCATCGCTGACCATCTGCGCGCGTCGTCGTTCCTCATTGCCGACGGCGTGCTGCCGTCGAATGAAGGTCGCGGCTATGTGCTGCGCCGGATCATGCGCCGCGCCATGCGTCACGGCCAGTTGCTTGGCGCCAAAGAGCCGCTGATGTGGCGCTTGGTGTGGGCGCTGGTGCGCGAGATGGGCCAGGCCTATCCGGAGCTGGTGCGCGCCGAGAGCCTGATCGAGGAAACGCTGCGCCTCGAAGAGACACGCTTCCGCAAGACGCTGGATCGTGGTCTCGGCATTCTCGACGACAAGAGCGCGTCGCTGAAGAAGGGCGACATGTTCGACGGCGAGACCGCATTCACGCTGTATGACACCTATGGTTTCCCGCTCGATCTGACCCAGGATGCGCTGCGCAACCGCGGCATTTCGGTCGATATCGCATCCTTCACCGATGCGATGGAAAAGCAGAAGGCCAAGGCGCGCGCGTCATGGTCCGGCTCGGGTGACACTGCGACCGAGACCGTGTGGTTCGGCCTGCGTGAAAAGCTCGGCGCCACGGAATTTCTCGGTTACGAGACCGAAAGTGCAGAAGGTGCAGTCACCGCACTGGTGAAGGACGGCAAGGAAGTCGACAGCCTCAAAGCCGGCGACACCGGCGCGATCGTTCTCAACCAGACGCCGTTTTATGCGGAGTCCGGCGGTCAGGTCGGCGATCTCGGTGTGGTGACCGGCGAGGGTGTCACGTTCCGCGTCACCGAGACCCAGAAGCGCGCCGGGGATCTGTTTGTGCATATCGGCACGGTCGAGCAGGGCACGCTGAAAGCCGGCGCGGCGCTCGCGCTGGAAGTTGACCACGCCCGTCGCTCATCGATCCGCGCCAATCACTCGGCCACGCATCTGCTGCACGAAGCGCTGCGTCAGGTGCTCGGCGATCACATCGCCCAGCGCGGTTCGCTGGTGGCGCCGGATCGTCTGCGTTTCGACTTCGTCCATCAGAAGCCGATTACGGCCGAGGAACTGCGCCGCGTCGAGGACATCGCCAACAATGTCGTACTGGAAAACGACGCCGTCACCACGCGCCTGATGGCGGTGGACGATGCGCGCGAGGCGGGCGCACGCGCGCTGTTCGGCGAGAAATATGGCGACGAAGTCCGCGTTGTCTCGATGGGTAAGGCGCCGCGCGAGAGCGGCAGCAATGCACTCGGCTGGTCGGTCGAACTCTGCGGTGGCACCCATGTGCGTCGCACCGGCGATATCGGCATGATCTCGGTCACGGCTGAAAGCGCGGTGTCATCCGGCGTGCGCCGTATCGAGGCGTTGACCGGCAACCACGCGCGTCATCATGCCAATGAGACGATGCAGCTCGCTAAGACTGCCGCGAACGAACTCCGCACGACGCTCGACGACATGCCGGCGCGCATCGCCGCGCTGATGGACGAGCGCAAGAAGCTGGAGCGTGAGCTGTCGGAGGCGAAGAAGAAGCTTGCTATGGGTGGCGGTGCCACGATCAATGTTCCGGGAATTTCAGCAACTGTTTCCGTCGGCGTGCCTACAATTGAAGCTGACGGTTCGAAGCTCGTTGGCGACGTGAAGTTTTTTGCGCGCGCCGTTAGCGGCATCGAGATGAAGGATCTCAAGAGCCTTGCTGACGATGGAAAGAAGCGCTTGGGGTCCGGTGTCGTTGCTATCGTTAATGTGTCAGAGGACGGTAAGGCCGGCGTCGTGGTCGGTGTCACCGAGGATCTCGTCAAACGCTTCAACGCGGTCGAACTGGTGAAGATCGCCTCAGAGGCGCTGGGCGGGAAGGGCGGCGGTGGCCGGCCCGATATGGCGCAGGCCGGCGGTCCGGACGGCGCCAAGGCCGATGCAGCGCTGAAGGCCATCGAAGCGGCGATCGGCGCCTGATCTTGTCATTCCGGCGTCGCGAACGCGGCTAGGCGGGCGCGAACCTCAGCCACTCCGCTTGGAGTGGCGGGGAATCCCGAAATATTCACTATGTCGAGATTCCGGATTCGCGGGCGCGAAGATGCTTCCACGCCCCGGACTGACAACCACGTTACGCAAGTGCACCTCGCGATGACGTGACCGGTTGACGCTGCGACCATGAGTAGCCTCTGAGGAGGCTGGCATCCCATGCGTCCATGCGGCAAAAAGCGACATGGAGCACAACACCCCCCTGATTTCGACAGTCGTCGTCGGCCTCGTGCTGGCTTTCATTCTCGGTCTGGTTGCGCAGCGTATTCGCGTTTCACCGTTGGTTGGATATCTTCTCGCCGGCGTGCTGATGGGGCCATTTACGCCCGGTTACGTGGCGGACCAGAACATCGCCAATGAACTCGCGGAAATCGGCATTATCCTGCTGATGTTTGGCGTCGGCCTGCATTTCTCGCTGAAGGACCTGCTCTCGGTCAGGAATATCGCAATCCCCGGCGCCATCGTGCAGATCGCCGTGGCGACGCTGCTCGGCATCGGCCTCGGCGAGGCACTCGGCTGGTCGTTCGGGGGCGGCCTGGTGTTCGGCCTCGCACTGTCGGTGGCTTCGACAGTGGTGCTGCTTCGCGCGCTGCAGGAACGACGTCTGGTGGACAGCGAGCGCGGCCGCATCGCCATCGGCTGGCTCATCGTCGAGGATCTCGCAATGGTGCTGACGCTGGTGCTGCTGCCGGCGATCGCAGGTCTGCTGAAAGGCGAGGGCACCGGTGCCGGCATGTCAGCACTTGCGATGCCGGTGCTGATCACGCTCGGCAAGGTCGCGGGCTTCGTGATCTTCATGCTGGTGGTCGGCCGCCGTGTCATCCCGATGCTGCTGCACTATGTGGCGCATACCGGATCACGCGAACTGTTTCGCTTGGCGGTGTTCGCCATCTCGCTCGGTGTCGCCTTCGGTGCGGCTATCGTGTTCGACGTCTCCTTCGCGCTCGGCGCCTTCTTTGCCGGCATGATCCTCAGCGAATCCGAACTTAGCCAGCGTGCCGCGAACGAAACGCTTCCGCTGCGTGACGCGTTCGCGGTGCTGTTTTTCGTTTCGGTCGGCATGCTGGTCGATCCGGCGATCATCCTGCGCGAACCGCTGCCGCTGCTCGCCACCGTGTTCATCATCCTGTTCGGCAAATCGGCTGCGGCTTTCGGCATCGTGCGGCTGTTCGGCTATCCGACGTCCACGGCGCTGACGATTTCCGCATCGCTGGCGCAGATCGGCGAATTCTCGTTCATTCTCGTCAGTCTCGGTGTGGGCCTCGGCCTGCTGCCGGATCGCGGTCGCGATCTCGTGCTCGCCGGCGCGATCATCTCGATCATGCTCAATCCGCTGTTCTTCGCATTGCTCGATCGCTTGCTGGCCGACAAGGACGCGAAAGCAGCAGCGGCAGCGAGCGAAGCCGCTGCTGCGGACAGCAAGGAGAAAGCGGTCCCGCGCGTCCCGTTGCCGGAGACGCAGCTCAAGGATCACGTCGTGCTGGTCGGCCATGGCCGTGTCGGCAGCGTGGTCAGCAGAGCGCTGCGTTTGAATAATACGCCATTGCTGGTGATCGAGGACACGCCGGGTGTCGTCGAGCGCCTGCAGAGCCTGGGTGTGGAAGTGATTACCGGCAATGCCGCGGCGCCCGACATGCTGCAAGCCGCGAATGTCATGGGTGCCAAGGGATTGCTGGTGGCGATTCCCGATGCCTTCGAGGGGGGCCAGATCGTCGCCAAGGCGCGCGCCCTCAGCCCCACACTGCCGATCATCGCCCGCGCGCATTCCGAAGAAGAGATCGCGCATCTCAAGCATCACGGCGCGAATGTCGTGATCATGGGCGAGCAGGAAATCGCCAAGGCGATGCTGCTGCAGATCGGCGCGACGGGGGCGGTCTAGTCGCGCCGTCGCGATCGGGTCGTCACACCGATCGCGTCATGCCGCCATCGACGCGGATGTTCTGGCCGGTGATATAGCCTGCACCATCGGATGCGAGAAAGGCGACGGTGGCCGCGATCTCCTCGCTCTTGCCGTAACGCTGCATCGGCACGCTCTGGCGTCGCTCTTCAGTGGCCGGCAGGCTGTCGATCCAGCCGGGCAGCACGTTGTTCATGCGCACATTGTCGGCGGCGAAACTGTCGGCGAACAGCTTTGTGTAGGCCGCGAGACCGGCGCGGAACACGGCCGATGTCGGAAACATCGCTGAGGGCTCAAACGCCCAGGCGGTGGAGATATTGATGATCGCGCCGGACTTCTGCTTCTGCATGAGCGGCGTCACCAGCCGCGTTGGCCGGATCACGTTCATCAGATAAACGTCCATGCCGGTGTGCCACTGCTCGTCGGTGATATCGAGAATGGGTGCGCGGGGACCATGGCCGGCGCTGTTCACCAGCGTATCGATGCGCCCCCATTTCTCCAGCGCGCGATCGACCAGCCGCTTCAGGTCATTGTTCGATTGATTTGAGCCCGTGACGCCGATGCCGTCGAGCTCCTGCGCAAGCGCTTCTCCCTTGCCGGACGATGACAGGATCGCAACCTTGAAACCGTCGGCTGCGAGGCGGCGCGCCGATGCAGCGCCCATGCCGCTTCCGCCTGCGGTGATGACGGCGACTTTGCTGGCTGGCATGAGGTGGTCTCCCTGAATGTTTTTATGATCCTATCGCTTTAGCCGCAAATCGTCCGCCGCAGAAACGCAAACCCCAACGCCTGGCTCTGCGCCTGCTTGGTATTGTCCACTGCGCCCGAGTGTCCACCCGCCACGGTCTCATTGAACCAGACGGGATAGCCAAGCGCTTCGAGCTTCGCTGCCATCTTGCGGGCATGGCCGGGATGGACGCGGTCGTCGGTGCGGTTGGTGGTGATGAAGATCGGCGGATAGGTCTTGCCTGCCGCGGCGAGATGATAGGGCGAGTATTTCTGCAGATAAGCCCACTCGTCGGGAATTTCGGGATCGCCATATTCGGCGATCCAGCTCGCGCCGGCGAGCAGCTTGGTATAGCGCGCCATATCGAGCAGCGGCACGCTGCACCAGACGGCGCCGAACAATTCCGGATAGCGGGTCAGCATGTTCCCCACCAGCAGTCCGCCATTGCTGCCGCCGTGGCAGGCGAGCTTCTGCGCCGTCGTTATACCTGACGCAGCGAGATCTCGCGCCACAGTCGCGAAGTCGTCATGGGCCACATGCTTGGTGATCTTGCGCGAAGCCAGATGCCACGCCGGGCCGAACTCACCACCACCGCGGATATTGGCGACGGCGTAGAGATGACCTTGTTCGAGCCACAGTTTGCCGGCGATGCCCATATAGGCGGGCGTCAGCGATATCTCGAAGCCGCCATAGCCATAGAGTATCGTCGGCCGGGGCGGGGCGCCGGCAGAAAGATTCTTGCCGATCAGGAAATAGGGGATCTTGGTGCCGTCCGCCGCCACCGCATGGCGCTGCTGTACTTCGATGCCCTCGGGATCGAAATTAACAGGCGAGCTCTTCAGCGGCTCGGGCGCGCCCTGGCCGTTCCACAGCGCCGTGGTGGTCGGCCTGTCGAAGCCGGTGACAGTGAGAAGCAAATCGGTCCCCAAATCCGGATCGTCCTCGCCGCCGAAATTCTGTGCCGAGATCGAAGCGTTGTCGGGCAGGCCGGGCAGTGGCGCTTCTTGCCAGCCAGCTTCGCTCCGCTGCAGCAGCGCGAGGCGGCCGCGGACGTTGTCGAGGATTTCGAGCACGATGCCGTGCCGGGTCTCCGACCATGACTGCAGCGCCCGGGTCGGTGTCGGCGTGAAGACGATCTCGAAATCGCGGGCACCGGACAGGAAACGATCGAGGTCGATGACGGCGAGTGCGCCGGTCGGGATCGTCTGGTCGCCGACGGTCCAGTCCTGCTTCGGGCTGATCAGGAGATCGTCCGCTTCCGCCGAGACCGAGACCTCTTCCGGCAATTCGAGGCGCAGGCGTTTTCCCGCATGCGGGCCATGCTTGCGCTCGACGAAGATATGCGAGCGGGTGAAATCCAGCGCGCGCCAGTACATCACGCCTTCATGGCTTGGTCGGCGGTTGACGCCGAACCAGGCGGCGACGTCCTGCTTCTCGACCTCGAAGACGGTTTCAGCCGCAGCCAGTGGCGTGCCGCGCGTCCATTTGCGTACGGTGCGGGTATAGCCGGCCTCCGTGCTGTCCTCGGGCGTCTGCGCACTGCCGAGCAGCAGCGTGTCCTGACCGACCCAGCTCACCTGCGTCTTGGCCTTCGGAATGATAAAGCCGTCGGCAACGAAGCTCTTGCTGGGAATATCGAACTCACGAACCTCGATGGCGTCAGTGCCGTTGAACGACAGGCTGATCAGCGCGCGAGTCTTGTCCGGCGAACGCGCAGCACCTGCGAAGGCCCAGGAGATGCCTTCCGCTTTGTTGAGCGCGTCGATATCGAGCAGCACGTCCCAATCGGGGGCATCGGTCTTGTAGCTTTCCAGCGTCGTGCGACGCCACAATCCGCGCGGATGCTGCGCATCTTTCCAGAAATTATAGAGATGCTCGCCGGACTTGCCGACGAACGGGATGCGATCGTCGGCATTGAGGATCTTCATGACCGCGTCGAAGTCGCGCCTGTAGTTATCGTCGCAGAGAAAGCCATCGGTGCGCGCATTCTGCGCCTCGACCCAGGCCACGGCCTTGTCGCCCTCGATCTCCTCGAGCCAGAGCAGGGGATCGTCATGGCCGTCGGCGGGATTTGGCGCAGTCATGGGTCACCTCGAAAACGGAACGTCTCAAAAGAAAGTCCGGGTGCCTGAGGCAGCCCGGACTTTCGGATGGTGTAGTCAGGAGAGGGCGGAGATCAGGCCGCCAGCGCCTTGGTCAGGTTCTCCGCGACCTTGTCGAGGAAGCCCGTGGTCGAGAGCCAGCGCTGGTCGGCGCCGACCAGGAGCGCGAGGTCCTTGGTCATGTAGCCGGCTTCGACGGTGTCGACGCAGACCTTTTCGAGGGTCTTGGCGAACTTCGCCAGTTCGGCATTGTTGTCGAGCTTGGCGCGATGGGCGAGGCCCTGGGTCCAGGCGAAGATCGACGCGATCGAGTTGGTCGAGGTTTCCTTGCCCTTCTGGTGCTCGCGATAGTGGCGGGTCACGGTGCCGTGGGCAGCTTCGGCTTCCACCACCGAACCGTCCGGCGTCAACAAGACCGAGGTCATCAGGCCGAGCGAGCCGTAGCCCTGGGCCACGGTGTCGGACTGCACGTCGCCGTCGTAGTTCTTACAGGCCCAGACATAGCCACCGGACCACTTCATGGCGGCAGCCACCATGTCGTCGATCAGGCGATGCTCGTAGGTGATCTTCGCAGCTTCGAACTTGGTCTTGAATTCTGCGTCAAAGATTTCCTGGAAGATGTCCTTGAAGCGGCCGTCATAGACCTTGAGGATGGTGTTCTTGGTCGACAGGTAGACCGGAACACCGCGCGACAGGCCGTAGTTCAGCGATGCGCGGGCGAAGTCGCGGATCGAGTCGTCGAGGTTGTACATGCTCATGGCAACGCCGGCGCCCGGAGCCTGGAACACTTCGCGCTCGATCACGGTGCCGTCTTCACCGACGAACTTCATGGTCAGCGTGCCCTTGCCCGGGAACTTGATGTCGGTCGCACGGTACTGGTCGCCGAAAGCGTGACGGCCGATGATGATCGGCTTGGTCCAGCCGGGGACCAGGCGCGGCACGTTGCTGCAGATGATCGGCTCGCGGAAGATCACGCCGCCGAGGATGTTGCGGATGGTGCCGTTCGGCGACTTCCACATCTGCTTGAGGCCGAATTCCTTCACGCGCGCTTCATCGGGGGTGATGGTGGCGCACTTCACGCCGACGCCGTATTTCTTGATCGCGTGAGCGGCGTCGATGGTGACCTGATCGTCGGTCTTGTCGCGGTATTCCATCCCGAGGTCGAAATACATCAGGTTGACGTCAAGGAAGGGGTTGATCAGCTTGTCCTTGATGTACTGCCAGATGATCCGGGTCATCTCGTCGCCGTCGAGTTCGACGACGGGGTTGGTTACCTTGATTTTTGCCATGGGAGATCGGGCCTTTAGCGCGTTGCGGGAGGGGTGATTTGTAGGGGGGCTATAGCACCGCGCCGGACCCGGCGAAAGCCGGGGGGTCATGCAGTTTCGGCGCAATTTCCAGCCCAAAACGCAGGCTGTTTTTGCTCAAAATGCAGCCTGCGCCGCGGTGCCCTACGCCGCGTCGCGCCGGTACAGGCCGCCCGTGGTCACCAGGAAGTCGATCCGCCCGTCGAGCAGCGCCCGCAGCGCCTCGGCCGGGCTGTTGACGATGGGCTCCTCATGCACATTGAAGCTGGTATTGACCAGCACCGGCAAGCCGCTGGCCTCTGCAAACCCCGCGACAATGTCATAATAGAGCGGATTGTCCGGGCGCGCGATCACCTGCGGCCGCGCGGATCCATCGACATGGACCACCGCGGGGATGCGGTCCCGCCATTCCGGCCTCACATCGCAGGCGATGGTCATGTAGCGGCAGGCCCGCGCATTGACGGGATTGACGTCGAACACGTCCGCGGCACGCTCAGCCGTGATGACCGGGGCGAAGGGCATGAATTCGGACCGGCTCAGCCGTTCGTTCAGGAGGTCGTGGGTGCCGCGCCGCGCCGGATTGGCGAGGATGGTCCGGGCGCCCAGCGCGCGGGGGCCGTATTCCATCCGGCCGTTATAGATCGCGCCGATTTCGCCCGCCACCAGCCGCGTCACCGCGCCCGCGACCGGCGCCTCGTCGACCCGGCGAATCCCCGGCGTGGCGGCGATGCCGGCGTCGAGCCCGGCCTGAAAATCGCGGCCGAGATAAACAGTCCCGAGATCGCGGCGGTGGCCCAGCCAGGACGCCAGGCCGTCGCGCTCTAACAGGTAAGACAGCGCGCCGCCGATCGGCAGGCCGTCGTCGCCCATCGCCGGGAAAATGAACAATTCATCGATCGGCAATTGCTCCGCCAGCAGGCGGTTGAGCTTGACGTTGGCGAACACGCCGCCGGACAGGCCGAGATGTCGCGCCGGATGCCGCTGCAACAGGCGCTGCAGCGACAGCAGCATAGTGTCTTCCAGCACCTTCTGGATCGACGCCGCAAAATCCTCCCGGCCGGCCTGTTTGGCCAGCCGGCGCATCAAGGCGTTCATCTGGTGATAGCTGCGAAAGCTGGACTGGATGCGTCCGTCCGGGGCGACCGAAAAATACCCGGCGATCGTATCGGCCGCGGTCGGTTTCCCCATGGCCGCGAGCCCGGTCAGCTTGCCCTCGTGCCGGTTGGGGCGAAATCCGAGCGCCTTGGTCGCCGCGCTATAGGCGCGGCCCAGGCTGTCGACGGGATTTGGCAGGAACAGGCACTCGTCGTCGCCGTACACCGTCGTCAGGCGGTGGTCGGCGAAGTGCCGGTAGCTGTAATTGACATTGTCGCCGCCGCCATCGGCCGTCACCAGCAGGGCATCCGGCCACGGGCTGTAGAACAAGGTGGGCAGCGCATGCGCTTCGTGGTGGTTGTAGAAATGGACCGCGGCGTCGTCGCGGAAACCGCCGTCGCGCCGCCATGCCGCGGCATCGAAGACCTCCTCTGCCCGCTGCGCGCGGTAGCGATGCTGCTCGGCGCCGAGCAGCAGGCGGTCCTTGCCGACCCGGCTGCGATACTGCTCGTGCAGCCAGCGCAGGCCACCGAGCCGCGGGAAATAGGCCTTGGGAAACATCGCGCGGCTGGTGGCGACGACGTCGACATCGCGCCGGGTGGCGCCGGCGATCGACAGCACCTCGTCGATGGCCGCATCGGGGTGCGTGCTGCCATCGCTCTTGCGCCGGGTCAGTCGCTCCAGCGCGACGGCCGCCTTCAGCTCGTAATCTTCGAAAATGGCGGCGGCGGCGTCATGGACGCCGGAGTGAACGCTGAGGATAAGCTGGGGCATGAAGGCTGCAAGGTCATTCGCGGGAGGGGCATATTACCCGCCCCCTGCCATGACCGGCAACTCACGAGCGCATGGCCGGGAACTCGCCTTCATCCGGATTGTCAGGCGGCAGGCAGACCGCGTCTGGCATCCGCCGGCAATTCGTCGTAGGGCTGCATCGCAGATAGCCCCGGTGAACGGGTTATTCGCATCCAGATGCCCGGCTAAGTCCCTTGTATCGCTGAACAATGCGGCGATCGGCAGGGAGCCCGGATGAGGTGTTGAATCAAAACCTTCACGGGATGATTCAACACCTTCAGAGATTGAATCAGAAAGTGAAGTGCATGTCCGGTTCAGGCACCGACTCGACCAAGGCGCATACCGATCTCGTCGGCCCCGTCGTCATCCTCGTCGAACCGCAGCTCGGCGAGAATATCGGCATGTGCGCGCGCGCCATGGGCAATTTCGGCCTGACCCGGCTGCGCATCGTCAACCCGCGCGACGGCTGGCCCAATGTCCATGCCCGCCGTGCCGCCTCCGGCGCCGACCATATTCTCGAGAAGGTCGAGCTGTTCGACACCGTCGAGCAGGCGGTGGCCGACTGCACCTTGCTGTTCGCCACCACCGCCCGTGCCCATGACCAAGCCAAGCCGGTGGTCGCTCCCGAGGCGGCCGCCGCCGAGACCATCGCCCATGTGGCGACGGGCGCCACCGCCGGCATCATGTTCGGCCGGGAGCGTTACGGCCTGCAGAACGAGGAGGTCGCGCTGGCCAACCGGATCATCACCTTCCCGGTGAACCCGGCCTTCGCCTCGCTCAACCTCGCCCAGGCGGTGCTGCTCTGCGGCTATGAGTGGTTCAAGCAGGCCACCTCCAACGCGCTGCCCTATGCGATGCCGGAGCGCTCCGAGCCGGCCTCCCAGCACCAGATGACGGCCTTTTTCGACAACCTCGTCGGCGAGCTCGACAAGGTCGAGTTCCTGCGCCCGCCGGAAAAGCGCGACACCATGCTGGTCAACCTGCGCAACATCTTCACCCGGATGGAACCGACCAAGCAGGACATGCACACGCTGCACGGGGTGGTGATGGCCATCGCCGAGGGCCGCAAGGGCCCGGCCAAGGGCGGCGTCCTGGACGGCGAACAGGCGACCCGGCTGCGGGCGCTGCTGGCCGAACATGGGAAGGGTGCGCAGCCGCATGAGAGCGGCACGGTGCGCGGGCTCGCCCGGCTGCTCCGCCGCAATCCCACCGATGCCGAACGCCTGCTGTGGGACCAGCTGCGCGCCGACCGCCGCTTCGCCGGCCAGTTCAAGCGCCAGACCCCGGTCGGCCGCCACATCCCGGATTTCGTCTCCTTCCCGGAGCGGATCGCCATCGAGCTGGTCAATGCCGGCGAGACCGAGGTGATTGTCAGCGACCGCGCCGCCCGGCAGACTTGGCTGCAAGAGCGCGGCTACCGCGTGATCGCGATGCGGGCGGATGACGTGACATCAGACATTGCGGCGGAGCTGGCGCGGCTGGAGGCGTTGCTCGCGAGCGGAATGCCGGGGCAGGGATGACCCGAAATCGGGTGGCGCTTCGCGCGATCCGGGCTACGAACGATGTGACCAGCCGCGATCAACGCGGCGGTCGAAACAACGGGAGACGATGAATGACCATCTCCACCGCCGAGAAGCGCGCCAATTTCCGCAAGCTCCACGAGTCCGGCTGCTTTGTGCTGCCCAATCCCTGGGATGTCGGCAGTGCCCGCTATCTCGCGCATCTCGGCTTCAAGGCGCTGGCCTCGACGTCTGCCGGCTATGCCTGGTCCACCGGCCGCCCCGACAACAAGGTCACCGCCGATGATGTCATCGAACATCTCGCTGATCTCTCCGCCGCCACCGATCTGCCTGTGAATGCCGACTTCGAGAACGGTTTTGCCGATGACCCCGCAGGCGTCGCCGCCAATGTCGCCCGCGCGGTGAAGAGCGGCATCGCCGGCCTGTCCATCGAGAACTCCACCGGCAAACCCGACAAGCCGCTCTATGACGACACGCTCGCGGTGGAGCGCATCAAGGCCGCCCGCGCCGCCATCGACAGCGTCGATCCGTCGGTGATGCTGGTGGCGCGCTGCGAAGGCTTTCTGCATGGCGAGCGCGACCTCAAGAAGACCACGGCGCGGCTCATGGCCTTTGCGGAGGCCGGCGCCGATTGCCTCTATGCGCCGGGCGTGGCCACGGACGAGGAGATCACCACGCTGGTGAAGGCGATCGGTCCCAAGCCGCTCAATGTGCTCACCGTGCAGCCGACCATGACCGTGGCGCATCTCGCCAGCCTCGGCGTCCGCCGCATCAGCGTCGGCGGCGCGCTCGCGCGCGTGGCCTGGGCGGGGTTCATGCAGGCGGCGCAGGAGATCGCCGGGAAGGGGACGTTCACCGCCTTTGCGCAGGGTGCGAAAGGCGGGGAGCTGAACAAGCTGTTTGGCGCCTAGCATTGGCAAAAATGGCCGATTGCGGTACTTTTCAGCTCAGCGGAGATGTGGCCATGCCGACGCGCAACATCCATCTGACGGACGAGCAGGACGCCTTTGTCGAGGAGGTTGTCCGAGCGGGTAAATATGAGAATGCCTCCGAGGCGATGCGTGACGCCGTGCGCGGCCTGCAGCATCGCATCCAGGCTGACGAACTGAAGCTCGATCTGCTGCGCACGCAACTTCAGGCCGGGCTCGCCGCGCTGGAGACCGGCCGTTTCACCGAGGTTGACGACGCCGATCTCGATGCCGCTCTGGACGACCTCGCCACGCACGCACCGTAAACCGTGGCGCGCTATCGCCTCTCCGAACCGGCGAAGGCGGATATTGCGGCGGTCCTGCGCACCAGTGAAACCATGCATGGTGCTGACGCGCGGCTACGCTATCGCGCGCTGCTGACGGCGGCGCTGCGGCGGATCGCAGCCGATCCGGCTTCACCTGCGAGCGTCGATTGCAGCGATCTGTTCGCCGGCCTGCGCAGCTATCACATCCGCCACAGCCGCAGCGACAGTCGTGAGGCGCCGGTCGGTCACCCCGTCCATGTGATCTTCTATCGCGCGCAAGGCGCTGGGATCATCGAGGTCGTCCGGGTGCTCCATGAGCGGATGCTGCCGGACCGGTATATGAGCAGTTGAGCGTGCAGCATCTCGCCAGCCCCGGCGTCCGCCGCATCAGCGCCGGCGGCGCGCAGGCGCGCGTGGCCTGGGCGGGATTCATGGGGGCGGCGCAGGAGATCGCCGGGAAGGGAACGTCACGGCCTTTGCGCAGGGCGCGAAGGGCGGGGAGCTGAATGGGTTGTTTGGTGCTTAGCAAAACTCTCGTCGTTCCGGAGTGTGCTCGCCGCAATATAGGCACAAGGAGGAGTGAGGTGGCGGCGCGTAGCACGCGCAAGCACGATGCCGCGAGCGACCCGTTTGTGTCGCTGAAGCAGGCGTCAAGCGTTCTCTTTCTTGAGACGAGGCCGGAGGTTGAGTCCCTTCGCCATGAGCTTCACCGTGCCGCCAAGCTCTAAGGAAAGACGCTGAGCCTCGTCGTCAAGCACGGCTATTAGTTCCTCAAAGTCGATCATCTTTCCAGTCTTCGGGTGCTGCCATTCTCGCTCTCGTGCAATCGTTACGAGAAGGCAGCCCGCACGGCAGTCATCTGCTGCCATATATTTTGTCAGTAGTTGATCGTGAAGGGTATTGAATAGGTCATTTCCCGACCTCTGATCTCCAAGCTTCAATTCAATCGTTCCTTGCTGATTAGAGCCGGTCGATCTGAATCTGATGTCGGTTTCCTTCTCGTCCGCGGTCACTGCCTCTTGGTCGATTGTGTAGCTGTGGCTGGCGGTGACTTGTAAAGCGCGCGCTATCTCCCGTCGCATGACGTGTTCATCGCCGATGCTGGCCCATAGCTCGCGCGGCGAAATATCTTGAAGCAGGAGGTCGTCTATATCACTGAGACGATCTCGCATGAGCATGAACATCGCCTCGCGCGTCTTTGGAGGTGTCTCGCCGGTCTTATCTAAAGCAACAAATTCAGCTTCCGAGACGGCACCGTTGTCCGCTTCTTCGGCGGCAACTTCTTCAGCCAAGGCTATCGTCCGACCCTTGATGTGTTCGAACAAAGGGTCGTTAGCCATTTCGATCTTCGCCGACCATCCGTCAGCGCCTGTTGTAGCGAACAAGGCGCTGAGAATGGCATTGCGTGCTTTCTCTGCATTGTCTCGTGTGTCGGGTGAATAGGAGCCCTCGTGATGAGCGTCGTCATCGATGCGAACATGCCGATAGGAAAGTCGGAGAATTTTAAGTAAGAGCGATGGCGTAAAGCCGGGCGCTCGGAGATCGACGGTGACGCCGCCATAGTCAGTGTTGAATAGCTTCGCGAATAACTGGACACCCAGCCCATCTTTTGATGCGGCGCTCTCTTTGAGGCCATTCTCAAGAGCCTCAACGCCGGCGGATGGTTTAAGATAGAGCAGAGCGGGCAACCACACGTTGGCGAAGTTAGACGTGACGCCGTCGGCCAAGTAATGCTGCGCCGTCTTCTCGATAAACAGGCGATCGTCATCGGTTCCATTTTTGACGAGGATTTGGACTGCTTGACGGAGATTGTGCTCTGGGTGGGGGCGGCTCTGTTCCGTATCAGTCTGCGCAATTTCTAATAGCCAGCTACGAATTCGAGGAATGAACAGCGTTGATACGATTGCGGAGGCGTGGCTGACGTTCTGCAAGAACATCGAGTAGGCGTCGGCGCTCGTGAGCTCGTGTAGAGAAAGGCTTAGTTCTTTCCCAAGCACTCGATCAATTGCAGCCGGATGTTCGATGGCAAGACTTTCAAGCCATGACGGAAAGCCGTTCAACTCCATTGGGGCATAGCGGCACGCCAGCTCCGCTTCTTGATCGGTAATTCGTCTAGCCCAGTTAGGATTTTCGGCCTCCGCGGCGATCCCCGCAAGTCCGAACTGCCATTTGACTAGGAAGGTGTTTCGCTCGCCTTCAGGGCGTTCGCTGCGGAGTGTGGGTGTATACTTCCGCCATGCGGCCTTCATAATTTCGCGAAGCCGGTCGGCAACTTCCTTTCCAAATTGTTCCTCAATAAAGCGTCGGTTCCATCCGGCGGCGCGGCTCTCACGGCCGGATCGCTCAACGGCCTGCCATAGGTCCCAGGCGGTTTGCTCTGCCCGATCCGCGGCGAATGCTGCGTCGGGGTCTTGCGCAATCTCGTGCCAAAAGGACACCCAGCTCGCATGCGCCTTCGCCGTGCGTCGTTCAATTTGTTTTGTGCGCTCGTCGTTTGCCGCCCTAATTTTGCGCGTTTCGGCGCTGCTCTCGTGCGGCTTCAGGCGGTTGTCGATGATCGTCGTGAGGGACGGGGCATCTAAGACGAGTGGTTTGAGAGATTCAAGAAGTTCTCGGGGATCTGTCGTGGCGTTGTTGAGGAGGAGCATTTCACTCCACAGCATCATCTCCCGATGCTCGAGGGGCTCGTCTTGTTTGGCAAGCCGCTTCCGGACCCAAGCAGAATCCTTTTCGTCACTCAACTGAATGCCGCATTGATACGAAACATTGTGGACGCGGTGCCACGAGTCTCTGAATTGGTGCAGCTGCGCGAGAAAAGCGTCTTCTTGCCAGAAAGCAGCTTCGCGGGCGTCTGCGGGAAGCTCTGCAAGCGCTTGTCGCAATCCAGCCAAGGAATTTCGCTCGCTGTAATGGTCGTCCGAAAGGCGGATCGCGAGCAGGCTTGAGGTCGTCCATGCCGCGGTCCTGATATCTACTGTTGCCTGCCGTTGGCAGGCGGCAATAAGCGCAGGTATCAGGTCAGGTCGCGTTGTCCGTAGGTGCGGAACCTTATCTTGCGCCCACGTTATGCCCTCAAGAAGTATGTCTGTAATTCCTTGGCGCAGCTGATCAAGATAGTCTGGTAGAAGCTCTGTGACCTCGATCTCACGCGGCAGTCGAAAAGTTAAGTCGCCAACGCTGCGTGGCTTTTCTTTCACACGCCGAAGTATCTGCAACAGTCGCTCAATAGGCATGTATTTGGGAAACAAGCTCAGTAGTGCCTGGCGTGCCAAGGTGTTCGGCCATAGAACAGAATCTGTTGCAATCGTTGTGGAGAGTAGGTCAAGGCGCGAGTCATTCAGTTCCAACAGGGCGTCGATTGCAAGGTCGCGCTCGCGATGGGGGCGTTCGCTATCCATCGCCGCTGCGTAGGCGATGTCAGAACATTCAGTAAGTTTGCCTGCGGCGATAATATTTAGCAGAAGATCGCGGACCTCTGGATTTTCGATTCCTTGATCCCAGAGGCTTTTAACGGTGTCTGTGAGTTCATGCGATGCAAAACGATGCACTTGGATACGTGGTATCCGTAAGCCGCGCCACCCGCCGCTGCCGTAACGAGCTGCATAGGCGTTTAGCGCCCTGATCCGTTGTGTTGGTCGCAGCGACTGCGGATCTCCATGGTCCAAGACGACCGCGGGATCGATGGCAACAATATCATCAAAAATGGTGTCTTGTGAAAGCGAGAGCCATGCGGCGACAGGGCGCATGGATGGTCTGACGGTTGGAGTGCCTTGGGCAGTCTCGGTGAACAATAGCCGCTTGATTGATTTGATCGAGACGCCGCGCCCGAGCAGCGCATCTAATCGCTTCGCTGCAAGAACTTCGACTACGGATCGATGGTGAAAGCGAACCCGCCCGTAGCTGGCAAAGCCAAATAGGGGGCGCTCCAACAACGTGGATCGGGCCTCAGCACTCCAATCCTGCAAGATTTTTGATACATCAAGCGCTGCCTCGCTCGCGAGAACACTATCCACGTCAGCGCTGTGTCGCAGTGTAAGCTTGCGCGTCAACATGGCGGCCAGTGCTAGCCGGCCGGCTCCCTCAGTTGCAGCTCCCTGCGACAGCTCAGTTCTTTCCTTGCGCTCGGTGCTTGGTTTCAATTTTGTCGCGATGTTGGTCTCGACCTGCTCACGATGTGATCGGATGCGGTGATGCTCACGCCAGTCCGAGCACAATTCGAGCAAGTCTTGTGGTCGTTCAGCGAACTCCTCAGCGTCGCGTTGCCGGATGTCGGCGAGGAGCGCATTGGGGTCTGAGACACCTTGGAGCATCGCGAATGCGTGCATCTGCTCGCGTGACAGCGGCATCAAGCCGACATTGCGCCAGGCTTTGGGCCCAGTGTTGTCCGAGGTCTTACGCTCACGGTCCATCAGAATGTCAGCGAAGGCTTCAGCCGTAGGCGCTGCGCTTTCCTTAGGCGGGATTGGTAGATGTCGGACGATTAGCTCTCGATCAATTGGAACAGGGCGAGTCGTGATTATGATTTTCGCTCGGCCAAGCTGTCCTGCGAGTGCCTTATTTAGGCGCTTGAGAGCTTGATCGAACTTTCCAAGAGTTAGCTTCAGTTCATCAAACGAATCCAAAAAGAAAGTCGCGATCTCGGATTGGGATCGTAGCCAGGCGTCGAAACGTTGCTCTTCTTCGTTCCCCAACATCTCGCGGACGGTGCTCAAAGCAAGGGTCGCGAGATCTAGAAAAAAGGCCGGTTCGCCATTGGCCCAGAGTCGCTTTTGCTGCTCTTGGCACTCGTAAGTTTTCCCTACGCCTGCCTCGGATACAACCAAAATGCGGTCTGATTGAAGAACTTCATCCCAACCGAAAGCGCCTCTCCAGCCAATTCGCGAGAGCACGCTGGCTTTTTCGATATCGGCGACCTCTTCGTCAGATAAGTCGCGGAATGTTCGATCAATGGAAGATCGGGGGTGGGATGCACCGGTCATGTGTTTTGAGCCATCGCGGTAATGCAATAAAGAGTGGATACTCGCGGTAATTGCATGTCGCAAGTATCTATCCTTCGATGCATATCGACTCGCAGGAGGCGTTCACCCGTACCAGAGCCTACACTCTCCGTCTCGGTCCCCGCGGCCGGAACGCCGGATTGTCCCGCTCGCGCGGCGTATGCGCGTCTTCCAGCAACGCCATCGCTTCATCGGGGATTCGGTCGATATTGACGCCGCCGCAGCGCCCATACGGCCACTTGGGGCGGGCGAGCCTTTGCGCAGCCCGGGTCACGCCGCCGGTTTGCTGACCCGCCACTCGACGACGAGTCCCGCTTCCGTCGCCAGGATCATCAGCGCGTCCAAGCTGAACTTGTCGATCCGCCCGCGCAGCAGGTCGTTCATGCGCGGCTGTGTCACGCCGAGCCGTTTCGCTGCTTCGGCTTGCGTCACCTTCCAGCCGTCCACCGCATCGCGGATAGCGATCATCAGGCCGGAGCGCGCCCTCATGTTGGCGGCTTCTGCCGGCGTGTTTTCAAGAGCGTCCCAGACACTGTCGAAACGCTGTTCGGTCATTGTCGATTCCTCTGCATCAATCCCCCAGCCCCTACACCCTCCGCCGCGGCCCCCGCGGCCGCAGCGCCGGGTGATCCCGCTCGCGCGGCGTATGCGCGTCTTCCAGCAGGGCCATCGCCTCGTCGGGGATGCGGTCGATCTTGACGCCGCCGCAGCGCATCTGCCACAGCGCCTTGCGGATGGCCGCGTCGCGGTCGATCCAGTCCTGGCCGGTGCGCGCCGGGGAATCGGCGCGGCGGCGCGGGCGGCGGTTGCCCATGGCTTCCAGCCGCGCCATCTTCACCACCTGCATGGCCTGGATCAGCCGGTCGAGATCGACCGTCGGGCTGTTCCACAGCTCAGTGACGCAGCGCTCGGCCAGCGCCTGCAGCTTGCCTTCCAGCATGCGCAGCTTCAGCCGGCGCGAGGCGCGGGCGGTCGGCACCGTGTCGCTGGCGCGGGGCGCAAGCGGGTGACGCTGCCAGCCGCCGTCGCGCGCCCAGCGCATCACGCTGTGCTTGCTGACGCCGGTCCGCGCCGCGATCTGCGCGTGGGTCAGCGTGGTCTCCTCGATCAGGCGGCGCACCGCCGCCACCGTGGCATTGGTGTGCAGCCGCTTGCAGCCCTTCGGGCGGCCGCCGAGCATTGGCGGCGGTCCGTCATCAACATCAGGCGTGATCCGAAGGCGCAGCACGGGCTCGTCGTATGCGTCGCTGACGCGGGGCCGGTTGTTGAAAAGAGGATTGAGGGGATGTGCCATGAAGCGGATTATATGCCCAATCGCGGAGGTTGCAAGCGGGGCTTCACTTAACCTCTCTCCGCCCCGCGCGAAGCGAAGCTTCGCTTCGCACGGGAGCGGGAGAAGGACGCACGGCCGGTGCGCCCTCTCGGCTGAGTGTCAGCCAGCCCGTCCGCGCCCCGCCTCGATCCCCAGCACCTTCATCCGCGACGCCAGCGTGGTCGGCTTCATGTCGAGCAGTTCGGCCGCGCCGCCGGGGCCGAACACCTTGCCGGATGTCGCGGCAAGCGCCGCGAGGATGTTGCTGCGTTCGTGATCGCGCAGTTCGGCTGAGGTCATCACCGCCGGCCGGGCGTCGGACTTCACGCGATGCGCGCCTGCGGCATGGTGCGGGCCGGGCGCATCGGGCAGGTCGATCCGCAGCCGGCCGTTCTGCGCCAGGATCACCGCGCGCTCGATGACGTTCTGCAACTCGCGCACATTGCCCGGCCAGTCGTAGCGCGACAGTTTTCGCGCATCGCCCTCGGATAGCCGCAGGTCCGACTGCAGCCGCTCGCTGAGCAGGAAGTGCTGCGCCAGCAGGGGAATGTCCTCGCGCCGGTCGCGCAGCGGCACCGATTCCACGGGAAACACGTTGAGCCGGAAATACAGGTCCTCGCGAAAACGCCCGCGCGCCACTTCCTGTTTCAGGTTGCGGTTGGTGGCGGCGATGACGCGGACACCGACGGAGCGGGTGCGCTCCTCGCCGACGCGCTCGAAATTGCCCTCCTGCAACACGCGCAGCAGCTTGCCCTGCAGCTCCAGCGGGATCTCGCCGACCTCGTCGAGAAACAGCGTGCCGCCATCGGCGAGCTGGAAGCGCCCGATGCGGTCGCGCACCGCGCCGGTGAAGGCGCCGCGCACATGGCCGAAGAATTCGCTCTCGAACAATTCGCGCGGGATCGCCGCGCAATTGACGCGGATCAGCGGCCGGTCGCGGCGGCCCGACGCTTCGTGGATCGCGCGCGCGATCAGTTCCTTGCCGGTGCCGGACTCGCCGGTGATCATCACCGCGGCCGTGGTCGGCGCCACCAGCTTGACCTGCCGCAGCGTTTTCTGGATCGCCTCAGACTGGCCGATGATGCCGCGCGGATTGGTCTCGATGCGGATTTCCTCCTGCAGATAGGCGTTTTCCAGTTCGAGACGCTCGCGCAGGCGATCGACTTCTGCCAGCGCGGCATGCAGCTTTTCATCGGCCTCGCGGCGCTGGCTGACATCGCGAAACACGATGACGGCGCCGACCACCATGTGGCGGTCGCGGATCGGGGTGGAGGTGTATTCGACCCAGACCGGCGTGCCGTCCTTGCGCCAGAACACTTCGTTGTCGACATTGTGCACGGCGCCGTCGCGAAACGCGGCATAGATCGGGCAGTCGTGATCGGGATAGTGGCTGCCGTCGTGATGGCTGTGATGCACGATGGGGTGGATTTCCTTGCCGACGAGTTCGTCCGCGGTCCAGCCCAGCATGCGCTCGGCGGCGGGATTGACGAAGGTGGTCTTGCCATCGGCATTGACGCCGTAGATGCCTTCGCCCGCCGCGCGCAGGATCAACTGGTTCTCGCGTTCGATGTCCTGAAACACCCGCTCGACGCGCTGCCACGCGGCAATGCCGCCGCGCATGTGATCCTCGGCGGCGGCGTCCACATGTCGGCGGCGGCGCTGTTCGAGATCGCTCATGGTAAGCAGCAGCAGACTGCGCTCGCCCTGCGGCACCAGCGATCCCGCATATTCGAGCTGCAACGCTTCGCCGGTGGCGTGGCGCGGCGTCAGCGTGTTGGTCCAGTAGGAGCCCTTGGCCAGCACCGCCTGGGTGAACACGATCAGCGCCGGCAACTGGCCCGCATGCAGCGCGCTGATCTTGATCTGGCGCAGCAGCGCGCGGTCATAGCCGAGCAGGGTGCAGGCGGCGGGATTGGCGTCGATGATCTGGTCGGCATGGGGATCGAGCAGCAGCGTCGGCTCGACCGAATAATCGAAGGCGATGGTGCGCAAATCAGGCGGCTGGGCCGTTGCCACATCCATCGGTGAAACTCCGAAAATTCGTAATCATCCTACGAATTTCCGTGTAGCACGAATTTTCGTAATCGCCAATGAAGGACCGAAATGCCTGCGGCGATTGGACATTCCAGCGCGCGCCGGGCTGGCACACTCCTTGCGTCATTGAGCCCAGCGTCACCGAGGAGGTCACATGTCCACATTCGACAATCCGTTCGATCCCGCCCGCCGCTTGCGCACTGGCGCCTGCAGCTGCGGCCAGCACGCCAGCCAGTCCGAGCATGAGGCCACGCTGCAGCTTCGCTGCGACATTCCCGAGAGTGAGGACAAGCGCTACGAGGGCGTTGTCGCCTCGGCGGTGATGCGCGCGGTGTTTCCGAAGGAGATCGCGCGCCGCGCGTTCCTGAAGTCGGTCGGTGCGTCCAGCGCGCTGGCGGCGCTGTCGCAGTTCTTTCCGATCAAGACCGCCACTGAAGTGTTCGCGCAGGGCGCGGGCAAGCTGGAAAAGACCGATCTCAAGGTCGGCTTCATTCCGATCACCTGCGCGACGCCGATCATCATGGCCGATCCGCTCGGCTTCTATAAGAAGCAGGGCCTCAATGTCGACGTGGTGAAGACCGCCGGCTGGGCCGTGATCCGCGACAAGACCATCAACAAGGAATATGACGCCGCGCATATGCTGGCGCCGATGCCGATCGCGATCTCGCTGGGCCTCGGCTCGCAGCCGATCCCCTATACGGTGCCGGCGATCGAGAACATCAACGGCCAGGGCATCACGCTGGCCATGAAGCACAAGGACAAGCGCGACCCGAAGGACTGGAAGGGCTTCAAGCTCGCCGTCCCCTTCGACTATTCGATGCACAACTATCTGTTGCGCTACTATCTCGCCGAGCACGGCATCGATCCCGACACCGATATCCAGATCCGCTCGGTGCCGCCGCCGGAAATGGTCGCCAATCTGCGCGCCGACAATATCGATGGCTTCCTCGCGCCCGACAATATCTGCCAGCGCGCGATCTATGACGGCGTCGGCTTCATGCATATCCTGTCGAAGGAAATCTGGGACGGCCATCCGTGCTGTTCGTTTGCGGCGAGCCGCGAATTCATCACCACGTCGCCGAATTCCTTCGCCGCGCTGACCCGCGCCATCGTCGATGCCACCGCCTATGCGTCCAAGGCGGAGAACCGCAAGTCGATCGCCGAGGCCATCGCGCCGGCCGCTTATCTCAACGCGCCGCCGGTGGTGCTGGAACAGGTGCTCACCGGCACCTATGCGGATGGTCTCGGCGGCATCAAGACTGACGCGAAGCGCGTCGATTTCGATCCGTTCCCCTGGCAGTCCTTCGCCGTGTGGATGATGACCCAGATGCAGCGCTGGGGCCAGATCAAGGGCGATGTGGACTACAAGGGCGTCGCCGAACAGATCTATCTCGCCACTGATACCGCCAAGGTGATGAAGGAGATGGGCCTCACGCCGCCGGCGACCGCCTACAAGTCGTTCGCCGTGATGGGCAAGACCTTCGATCCCGAAAAGCCGAAGGAATATCTGGCGAGTTTCAAGATCAGGAAGGCGATGTAAACGATGGCGCGCGCTGGATTCTTCACCTCCCCCTTGAGGGGGGAGGTCGACGATACGAAGTATCGTCGGGAGGGGGTGAGGGCCGCGCCGCTGTCACCCCACCCCGGCTGCTTCGCAGCCGACCTCCCCCTCTAGGGGAGGGTGGAGACCACACATGACCTTCTCCCTTCGCTTCCGCGCTGCCGTCGTGTCCATCGCGATCTTCCTCGCCTTCATCGGCGTCTGGCATCTCGCCACGCGTTCGACGGCGGCGACCACCACCATGTCGCCCGAATACGCCAGGCTGATGGGCATCACAGCCACGCAGGGCAAATCCGCCATGCCGGGCCCGCTCGATGTCGGCGCCAAACTCTGGGACCATCTCAAGCGGCCATTCTACGACAACGGGCCGAACGACAAGGGCCTCGGCATCCAGCTCGCTTACTCGATCGGCCGCGTCGGGCTCGGCTATCTCATCGCTGTCATCGTCGCGATCCCGCTCGGCTTCCTGATCGGCATGTCGCCGCTGATGAACAAGGCGCTCGATCCCTTCATCCAGGTGCTGAAGCCGATCTCGCCTTTGGCCTGGATGCCGCTCGCGCTCTACACGATCAAGGACTCCTCGCTGTCGGCGATCTTCGTGATCTTCATCTGCTCGGTGTGGCCGATGCTGCTCAACACCGCCTTCGGCGTCGCCGCCGTGCGCAAGGAATGGATCAATGTGGCGCGTACGCTGGAAGTCGGCACCTTCCGCCGCGCCTTCACGGTCATTCTTCCTGCAGCAGCACCGACCATTCTCACCGGCATGCGCATCTCCATCGGCATCGCCTGGCTGGTGATCGTCGCAGCGGAGATGCTCGTGGGCGGGACGGGGATCGGTTACTTCGTCTGGAACGAATGGAATAATTTATCGATTACAAATGTTATAATAGCTATTTTACTTATCGGTTTGGTCGGCATGCTGCTCGACCAGATCCTCGCACGCTTCACCCGCATGGTCACGTTTCCGGAGTGAATGCGATGACGACCAAATTCATCTCCATCGAAGGCATCGCCAAGCGCTATCCGGCGTCATCAGGCAACGGCGCCACCACGATCTTCGAGGACCTCTGGCTGTCGATGCCATCGGGCGAATTCGGCTGCATCATCGGCCATTCCGGCTGCGGCAAGACCACGGTGCTGAACATCCTCGCCGGGCTCGATGAGCCCAGTGAAGGCACCGTCATCGTCGACGGCCAGGCGATATCCGGCACCAGCCTCGACCGCGCGGTGATCTTCCAGAGCCACGCGCTGCTGCCGTGGCTGACGGTCATGGGCAACATTGCCTATGCGGTGTCGTCGAAATGGCGCAAGTGGGACAAACAAAAAGTCCGCGCCCATGCGCAGACCTATATCGACAAGGTCGGCCTCACGGGCAGCGAGCACAAGCGGCCATCGGAACTGTCCGGCGGCATGAAGCAGCGCGTCGGCATCGCGCGCGCGCTGTCGATCACGCCGAAGATCATGCTGATGGACGAGCCGTTCTCGGCGCTCGACGCGCTGACGCGGGGGACGCTGCAGGACGAGGTGCGGCGCGTGACGCTGGAGACCGGCCAGACCACCTTCATGATCACCCATGACGTGGACGAGGCCATGTATCTCGCCGACAAGATCTTCCTGATGACCAACGGCCCCGGCGCCGTGCTGGCGGAGATCGTCGAGAACCCGCTGCCGCGGGATCGCTCGCGCATCGATCTGCACAAGCACCCGCATTATTACGCGCTGCGCAACCACATCATCGATTTCCTGGTGACGCGCAGCAAGAGTTTCACCGCCACCACGCCGCACCACGACCCGCGCCATGTGCCGGTGGTCCGGCCCGCATTCCCCGAGGCGCCACTCACTGAAACATCGGTGATGCCGTCTCTTCACAGCGCGACGCGCTAGCCGCGTCACCCGAAGCCTCAAGACCGAAGGAGAACCATCATGCTGCGATCCGACCTCACCGAAAAGCTGCTCGACATCAAGCGCGAGAAGGAATGGACCTGGAAATATATCTGCGAGCAGATCGGCGGCTACAGCGAAGTGCTGATCGTCGGCGCCATTCTCGGCAACATGAAGCTGACCAAGCCGCAGGCGGCCAATGCCGGCGAGCTGTTCGGCCTCTCGAAGAGCGAGACTGCGATGCTCAACGAGATCCCGATGCGCGCCGAAAACGTGCAGATGCCGCCGCAGGATCCCCTGATCTATCGCTTCTACGAGATGGTGATGGTGAACGGCCCGGCCTGGAA
Source organism: Tardiphaga sp. GW822-FHT04G09 (assembly GCF_058800725.1). Taxonomy (NCBI): domain Bacteria; kingdom Pseudomonadati; phylum Pseudomonadota; class Alphaproteobacteria; order Hyphomicrobiales; family Nitrobacteraceae; genus Tardiphaga; species Tardiphaga sp. GW822-FHT04G09. The sequence goes on from NZ_JBXAMO010000001.1 coordinate 130,691, forward strand.
GGCGCTGATCGAGGAGGAATTCGGCGACGGCATCATGTCGGCGATCGATTTCGACATGGTGATGCAGCGCATCGCCAATCCCAAGGGCGACCGCGTGCAGATCACGATGTCCGGCAAGTTCCTGCCCTACAAGTATTACGGCGCGACGGGCAATGTGCCGGAATATGGGTTCAAGGAGGGGTAGGGAGCGCGCGATCGTCGACCTTCTCCCCGGTGGGGGAGAGGTCGACGCGCAGCGCGGCGGCTTGGCGCGACCGTATAGATTGAGGGCGAAGTGACTATGGGAGTCGACGTCTAATGCTAGCTTCGGTGTCTTCGTTACTAGCTTGACGGTCGTAAGTGCTTGCAAGCCCCATGAGAAGCTTCGACGCAACAAACGGATGCGACGATTGAAGCGCTAGACCCCATTTGCGATATTTCTCCGCCAGCTCTCTTTCCTGATCGCCGCCTTCGCCGCGCCAGACAACTCCCCGCGAGTTGAAAACTCCGGTATGTGCGCCTTGCATCATCTCTTCGGATTGGATCTCTTCCATCACATCTCGTACCGGCTCACATGGCCAAAGACCATCTTTGCCGACTGGTGCGTTCGCCAGCATTTTGCCAATGCATTGGTCAGCGACATTCGCGCGGCCTAAGTCGGCACTTGCCTCCCGCACAGTAGTAATCCACTTGGCCAGCCGGTCGGCCCTTAGATCGCCGAGATCGTCATGGCCGGGAATTCGGTTCATCGCTTCGAGCAGTTTATAGCCGCGCTCAGCCATGTCTTTCACGCGACCATCCGGCACCTGGAACTCGATCGGGTCAGTCGCGCCGTCTTTTCTCTTGTACGTCCAAACGACAGCCTGCACGAAAAGCTCGGGATGCAATTCGATATACTGTTCGAGATTTGGGACACCGTAACTGTCCGGGCGGTTGTCCCACATGCGCGCTAACACGTCTATGAATGCAAACTCCAGGCCAGCTTTCTGATCTAATGTTAGCACGGCGCTGGAGTTCAAATGCTTGAACGCTGCTTCAATGTGGTAGTGCTCGAGCCTATACTCGCTGGGCTTGTCGTCGCCACCCGCAGCCATGTCGGACAATAGACGATATAGAACTTGTGCATCGATCTTCTGTGGCTCAAGGCGGATGCAGGCAAACGCGGCGCGAGGTCGCTTTGCCTTTAGCAAGCGCTCTACAGCTTCGTTATTTTCGGTATCGGAGTGGGGGTTCCAGTCGGCCGCCACATCGTTCCAATATTTTCTCTGTCCTTCCATACCAAGCAAATCTACGAGCTTCCAAGTACTGCTAGAGAAAGGAGCGAGGACAAGAAGGCTCGCCGTATCTTCGTCAGTCTGGCTCGCTGCAACTGCATGCATGACACGTGCCCGTCTCTCGTCATCCGAAATTGCCGCGGTTGCTCCAGCGATGAGATTCTTAAACGAATGGACACTTTCCTTGCCTTCCAAAATTGGCTTTAAAGCTAAGCGCAACAGTTCTACAAGCTGCGTCTCAGTGAAAAAGTTGCCTACAGCCACGAGAGCACCGATCTGCCAAGACGCTTTTCCACGTTCAGAAAGCTCAATCAGCCCGGCCATTCCACGCTGCGCAAATACGTCGGATAGAGCGTCGGCACGCATTTTTTGAATACGTTCACCGCGTTTGGCGTAATCCATATTTTGAATGTCTTCGATTTCTTCCGCAGACTCATCAACCCAAGTGTCCCGGAAGAGCCAGCTATATTTGTTGAGAACGTCGGTCGGCTCGAGAGCGGCATAGGCGGCCTTGGCGGCGGTAACCAGAGCAGCCGCTTTGATGTCTTTCTTCGATCGAAGCGCTGCGCGACGAGATAGTGTAGAAACGCGGATTTTCTCGCGCATTAAGGCTTTATCTGTATCGCTCGCTTTATCATTTGCCCATGTCTCGACGAGCGACCACACGCATGCTTGGTGTTCATTTGATAGGTCTCTAAGTCGAGCTATGAGGTCACTAAGTGTATTTAACGAATGCTCTTTCCAACTCAGCGCCATCTCTATCATCTCGCGCTTGAAGTCGAGAATTGGTCCCCATGTGGGGAATGGCTCGCCGAAGCCATATCCATCCGGACGCCAGCGTGGCTTATGGCTATAATGTCCGACGCGATGGCTATCGCCAAACTGGGCTACGCATATTTTCCAGGCAACATCTGGAAATCGCTGTGCAAGGGTCTTCATCAAACGCACGCGCGTATCGTGGTCAGCTGCTGTCTGCGGCATCCATGCGCTGAATATAGACTCCAAGGAGTTGGTCGGTTTGTTCACCCAGTTGTCGTTGATTTCAACCTGTGAAAGTCGAGCTAAAATAAACGCAGCTCGTGGTAATGTCTGAGGGTTCCAAGACAGTCCCTCCAGAGCCCAGAGCAGCCCAGTACGACTGGGGCTGCGTCCAAATATGCCTGTATCCGCGGGACGTAGCAGGCCGAGCAACGCGGGCTCGTCGGATTTCAAATCGCGCTCGAGAATAGACAGAAATTCTTCGGGCACTGCCTCTGCATATGTGGGGAGATCGCGATCATTCGCTTCCAGTATGCGGGTTGTCAGCGGCGTCCGTAGCAGCTCACGCACAACAAGTAACGCCTCTCGCTCCGGATCAATCCCAAGGCGCCTCCTGAAAAGGTGTTCGCCATGGATCGCCAGCAGAACTAGCGTCTCGGATATGCCCTCGCGGAACGCGCCCGAGAATTCACGGGTCTTGCCGTGAATGGCCGCTGCCCACCGCTTGTCTTCTTCGAGGTCCAGGCTCGGATCGTCCTCTCCGAGGACCATGCTGGCCACCTCGAAGTAACGTTTCAAGTCATTAGCCGTAACTACTTTCGCAATGGCGTAAAGAAGATCAATCTTTGATATGACACCGCGATAAGTGCCAATCGACCAGACCGGCGAATCATTAAGCTGAACTAAGCTTTGAAGCTCTTTTTCGAGTTGCTCATACAGGGCGTCATTCGCAAGTAATGAGAGTCCGAGACGATCAGCTTCGTTCGTGCTTTGCCATGCGCCGACGAACAAAAACGGTATGAGGCTCATTGCCGTCTTATGGTTTTCTGCCCAGTGCGGGATTCGCACAGCGTCAACCGTCGCAAGACGGCGGCGCAACACCGTCAGAGAGCGGCCCGATTCATTGGTGAGACGTTTGATTTCGTCTCGGTCTTTACTCATCTCTTCGAGAGCCTTGTTGAAGGTCTCGTAGTTTGCAGGCTCCAGGACGATATCTGGCTCGGTAGTCACAGCGTTGCGTGGGTAAACCACAATAGAGTGCATTGATCGCGCGTAAGGACCGAGCTCGCGCTCAACATCTCTTGTAAACGCAACGGGGATAAACGTTTGCGCGCCTTGCGCCAGTCGCGGTAGCACGCCGATCCTGTCAAACACCAATACCCTGTCGCGGTATGCGACTAGATCGTCGCCACCACGTTCGCCAAATATTTGGGACAGAAACGCCAATGCTTCCTCGGTGGAGTCTGCAGCGATGACGATTGGCCGGTCTGCTGGTTTGGAGAGATGCGAAAGCATCGTCCGCTTGGTCGCCTCAATTGCAGAACTGAATAGGGCGCCTGTTAACGGCGGGCTCGCGACGTTCGCCCAATCAGCCCAGCACTTGTCCAGCGAGCGAACATCGTCTGCAGGAATGTTGGTCTCGTTCGCAAACCAAGCCTGTCCCGGAAGGGACTGCTCAATCCACTGCTCAAGGTCGCTTGCGTCATAGGCACGAACATCTTTCCAGTGCCTCTCTGCTTGAGCGTCCTTTACCCAGGCGTCTTTGCCGGGCCAGCGGCGCGGAGTTACAAAGACAAAGGTTGTCTCGCTGCGTTCCTTTTCGTCGGTCGCCTTCGTACTCTTTTTGAAGTCTTTGTCGGCTTTGGCCTTGATATTCTCATTCACGCCGAATTCCCAGCCAGATGGTCCAGCTGGTATCCAAGTTGTAGCTTCGTTCGTTTCAATGAAGCCATCCCAGCCCGGGCGTTCGGCGTCGTCGTTGCCTGGAAAATTTACTTTTGCCAGCCCGCGTCCAGTCGAATGCGCCAGCGTTCGCAGAAGAACCGAGAGTCGCGTCCGTGCTGGAATGTTATGAGTGGCCCAAGCCTCTATTTGGTTGGCCTTAATGCTGAGAAAGGGCGGCACGTATGCTGTTGCGGCCGCTGGAGCTTCCTTCTTTTTTGCCTGCGCAGCATCGTACTTTGCCTGCATCTCAAGTAATTCTTCGCGCGAATGCTTTTTGAAGGCCTTTTCTAGCCGCGCGGCCATTTCCGCGGACAATGCGGCGTTGCCGTTCAGCAAATTGGAGAGTGCGGGGCGTCCGACACCTGCCAGTTGGGCCGCTTTCGTGACGGACATTCTAGGTGGGATGACCTCAGCTTTAATGCGAACTCCCGGGTGCTGGATGTCGTCGCCGCTTGGCATTGAGTTCTCCATTTTTTCTCATAGATAACGGCACAAGCCACGCACGCCTTCCCCCTGCGAGAGGTTCCGGTCGCGTGGCTGGTTCACGCCTCAAAACCAAAGAGGCAGCCAGCACCCGCCCTACGTGCCGTTCGCCGCGGTCGCGTGGGCGGGTTCTTGCCCCTGTACCAAGAGGGCAGCCGCAAGGACGTGTAGCCCGTAACGCTACACAGTACAATAAGTTAAAATTCCTAAATGACTTGCTCAACAGCACGGCAAGACCGATCAAGACGCCCCAATCCCGTCATGCCATACCCGCTGCATGAACACGCCTCGGCCGAAACCTCCTGATCTCGTCGCCGTTCTCACCTGGATCGAGCAGCATCTCGACGAGCGCCTGAGCGTCGAGACCATCGCCGCGCGCGCGAACCTCTCGCCCTATCATTTCTCGCGGCTGTTCTCCGCGCATATGGGGCGGGGCGTGATGGCGCATGTGCGCGGGCGTAGGCTGGTGCGCGCGGCGCAGCGGCTGATGGCCGATCCCGATTTGCGTCTTGTCGATCTCGCGCTCGAGTGCGGCTTCGACTCGCAGGAGGCGTCACCTCCGCCTGCTCCCCCGTGGCCGCAGGGCCGGATGATCCCGCTCCGGCGGCGTATGCGCCGCTTCCAGCAGCGCCATCGCGTCATCCGGAATCTGTGTCACGTCGACGCCGCCGCGGCGCATCTCCTTCAGCGCGGTGCGGATTGCAGCGTCGCGCTCCATCATCTCGCGGCCGGTGCGCGCGGGCATGTCGACGTGGCGGCGCGGGTGCCGGCGGCCCATGGCCTCCAGCCGCGCCATCTTCAGCATCTGCAGCGCCTGCATCAGGCGGTCGATGTCGACGTCGGGCTGCGCTTCCAGCTCGCGCACGGCGCGCTCCGCCAGCGCGTGAAGCCGCTCGGCGAGTTTGCGCAGCTTGAGTTTCTGCGAGGCGCGGGCGGAGGGCACCGTGTCGGTGGCGCGCGGCGCGAAGAGCGGGCGCTTCCAGCCGCCATCCCGCGTCCAGCGGCAGATCGAGGCGCGGCCGACGCCGGTCTGCTTCGATATCTCGCCATAGGTCAGCACCGTCGTCTCGATCAGGCGGCGCACCTGCGCGCATTTGGCATCCCCGTGCGGCCGCTTTGAGCCGCGTACCCGCGGGCCGCCCACAAAGGCATCCGGCGCCTCGGGCTCATCGGGCGTCACGCGAAGGCGGAGGATGGAATTGTAGAGGGGATATGACATGAATAAGAATATATGCCTTGATGGCGTCGGGCGCAAGGCGGCCGTGCAGGTGCCTGCCGGCCATGCCCGTCCGGAAACGATGCGTTTCCATCGTTTCCCTTTTCTTGCGCCAATTCGGGCCTAGATAGGAGTGCAACCAACCCACCCTGAGCACCCCATCCCATGAAGAATATCGGCTTTCTCTCCTTCGGCCACTGGACCCCGTCGGCATCGTCGCAGACGCGCTCGGCGGGCGATGCGCTGCTGCAATCCATCGATCTCGCGGTCGCCGCCGAGGAGCTCGGCGCCGACGGCGCCTATTTCCGGGTGCATCATTTCGCCCGTCAGCTCGCCGCACCGTTTCCGCTGCTGGCCGCCGTCGGCGCGCGCACCAGCAAGATCGAGATCGGCACCGCCGTGATCGACATGCGCTACGAGAACCCGCTCTATATGGCGGAGGATGCAGGATCGGCCGATCTCATCAGTCGTGGCCGGCTGCAGCTCGGCATCAGCAGAGGCTCGCCGGAGCAGGTGATCGACGGCTATCGCTATTTCGGCTACGTGCCGCCGGAAGGTTCGACCGATGCCGACATGGCGCGGCGGCACACCGAGGTGTTTCTCGACGTGTTGCAGGGCAAGGGCTTTGCGCAGCCCAATCCCAACCCGATGTTTCCGAACCCGCCGGGGCTGTTGCGGCTCGAGCCGCATAGCGAAGGCCTGCGCGAGCGCATCTGGTGGGGCGCCTCCACCAATGCGACGGCGGAATGGGCGGCGAAGCAGGGCATGAACCTGCAGTCGTCGACGCTGAAGATCGACGAAAGCGGCAAGCCATTCCATGTGCAGCAGGCCGAGCAGATCCGGCTCTATCGCGACGCCTGGAAAGCGGCGGGACACACGCGTGACCCGCGCGTCTCCGTGAGCCGCAGCATCTTCGCGCTGGTGGACGACCGCGACCGCGCTTTTTTCGGCCGGGGCAATGAGGGCGAGGACAAGGTCGGCTACCTGCACGGCACCGAGCGCGCCATCTTCGGCCGCAGCTTCGCGGCGGAGCCGGATGCGCTGATCAAGCAGCTCAAGGGGGATGAGGCCATCGCGGAAGCAGATACGCTATTGCTGACGGTGCCCAATCAGCTCGGCGTCGATTACAATGCCCATGTGATCGAGGCGATCCTGAAGCACGTGGCGCCCGGCATGGGCTGGCGGTGATCTCTTTTCCCTCCCTCAAGCGGCGAAGCCGCGCAGCGGGGAGGGAAAAGAAAGACCGCGCTTGGCGCACTACTTCTCAAACCCAACCTTTTTGATCAGCGCAATCGCCGCCGTCTGGCTGGCCGCGATCTGATCGATCGCAAGCTTGTCGCTGGGAAACGTCCCCATCGCGGCCACCAGCGGCGCGCTTTCGGCGCCTGCGGTGACCGGATATTCGAGCTCCGCAGCGGCGTAGATTTTCTGCGCCGCCGGTGTCACCAGGAATTCCAGAAATGTCAGCGCGGCGGCGCGATGCGGCGCGTGTTTCGCCAGCGCCGCGCCGGTGAGATTCACATGGGCACCGCCGCCCGCGAATGTCGTCGGCACCGTCTTCACGTCATTCGCCCAGATCGTCCACTCCGCGCCCTCGCGGCCGTCGCGCAATTGCGCCAGCGCCACGGTGTTGGCGAGGCCGATGCTGCAGCGGCCTTCGGCAAGCTGGCGGATGACGTCATTGTCCTTGCCTTCCGGCGCATGTGCGAGATTGGCCTTGATGCCGCGCAGCCAGGCTTCAGTGGCGTCGGCACCGTGATGCACGAGATAGGCCGCGATCAGCGCGACATTGTTCTGATGCAGTGGCGAGCGGATGCAGAGCTGGCCGCGAAAGCGGGGATCGGCGAGGTCCTCGTAACGGATCGCGCCCTGTGGTGAGTCGTTGCGCACCACGACCACGCGCGGCCGCACCGACAGGCTGATCCACTCCGCGCCGCGCAGTTGCTGCGGGATCGCGCTGTCGAGCAGGGCAGAGGCCGTCGGCTGCGAGAGGCCGTTCGCGGCGAATTGCGAGGTCTTGTCGAGGCCGATGGTCATCAGCACATCGGCGGGGGATGTGTCGCCCTCCGCCTTCATGTGCTTGACCAGATTGTCGGCGATGTAAGTGAGCTTGACGGTGATGCCGGTCGCCGCCGTGAACGAGGCAATGACCGGCTCAACGAGCTGCGGCTCGCGCGTCGAATAGAGATTGATCTCCTCCGCGTGGCTTGCGGCCACGCCGAAGGAAAGCCACGCCGCGGCCAGCGCAATCAGTCCTGCAGTGGTGCGACGTGGCATGGTCATGATCAGAACTTCACCGTTGCCGCCAGCGAGAAGCGGCGGGCATCGCCGATCGCCACGTTCAGATTGTTGACCGCCGAGGGATAATACACCTTGTTGAACAGGTTCTTGACGTTGAACTGATAGATCACCGGCAGGTTCATGTATCTGGTCTCATAGGTCGCGAAGGCATCGGCGACCACATAGGAGGGCAGCACGAAAGTATTGGCGGCATCGCCGGCACGATCGCCGACATAATGTCCGCCGGCGCCGAGCCGCAGGCGACCGGGCAGTGTCGTGCCGAAGTCGTAGACAAGATAGAGCGACGAGGTATTCAGCGCGACATTCTGCAACTTCTTGCCGAGGAAGACGGGGTCTTCCGTGACGCGGGCATCGGTGTAGCCGTAGCTGCCGATCATGCTCCAGTTGTCGGAGAGGCGGCCGGTGACATCGAGCTCGATGCCGCGCGAGCGCACCTTGCCTGCGGCTGTCGCCTCCTGAAACCCGGTGCTGGTGTTGAGCTGCGTGACGAGGACGTTCTTCTTCTCGATGTCGTAGAAGGCGAGCGTGCCGGAAATCCGCTTGTTGTCGTATTTCAGGCCGGTTTCCCACTGCGTGCCTTCTTCGGGCGCGAAGCCCGACGTGACGACGAAATTCGGCAGCGCAGTGTTGAAATTCGCGATCACCGAGGTCGGCTTCAGCGACTGGGTGTAGCTGACATAGGTGGAAAGTTCGTCGGTGATCTTGTAGATCACGCCGCCGAGCGGCAGCACCTTGTCGCCGCTGAGATTGGTGTTGGTGATGAAAGGCCGCGCCTTGCCGGCCAATTGCGCGTAGTTGATGTAGCGCACGCCGCCGACCACCGAGAGCTGGTTGGTCAGGTGCAGCGTGTCCTGAAAGAACAGGCCCTGGGTATCGAGCTTGTCGGTCTGGTCGCTGTCCGCCGCCGAAATCGTCGTGCCCGGCAGCATCGTGCCATAGACCGGATTGTAGACGTTGAACGTGCCGACGGTCTGTCGCTCCAGATCCTTGCGATAGATCACGCGGCGCTGCGCATCGCCGCCGAACACCACGTCGTTCTTCAGGCTGCCGAGCCAGAAGCTGCCCTGCACATAAGCGGTGCCATAGCTGTCATTGGTGAGGGCGCCGTAGGTGCCGTCATTGCTGCGCGTGGTGACGCCGGTGACCGGGTTGACCGCCGTGTTGCGCAGCTGCGCGGCATTGTAGGTTTCGACATTGTAGCTGTAGCCCGCATAGATCTTCCAGTTCTCGTTGATCTTCTGGTCGACCGAGATCTGGGTGAGGTCGGAGGAGCCCCACATGCTGTTGAAGGGCTCGTCGATGCGGCGTGTTGCCGGAATGGCGAGCGGTGTCATCGTGCGGGTGTCGAGCGCAGTGCCGCGGTCGAACGGCGAATAGAAATCGCGGTGTTCGTAGTTGAACTGCACCGTGGTGTTCTCGCCATACCAGGCCAGCGACGGCGCGTAGAGCGTCTCCTTGCGGGTGCCGAAATTGCGCCAGTAATCCTCGTTGACGCCGTAGCCAATGAAGCGATAGGCGAGGCCGTCCTGGCCGATCGGGCCGGTAATATCGATGGTCGCATTGGCGCCGCTGCGCGAACCATAGGTCGCGCCTTCCAGCGTGACTTCACCGTGCTGGTAAAGCTCCGGTCGCTTGCTGATCGTGTTGACGATGCCGCCGGGATCGATGATGCCGTAGAGCAGCGATGCCGGACCCTTCAAGACCTCGACGCTTTCGACCGCTGCGGTGAGCGCGCGGCCCTGCACCAGGGGCATGCCGTTGCGCATGATCGAGCCGTCGCGGTTGTCGCCGAAGCCGCGGCGCATGACGGCATCCTGGGTGCCGGCGAGCGTATTGGTCTGGGTGATGCCGGAGATATTGACCAGCGCGTCGTCGAGATTGCGCGGCCGCTGATCCTTGATCACCTGTTGCGGCACGACGTTGACGGTCTGCGACGTATCGAGCGCCGAGGTTGCGCCGCGCAGCGTGGTCGCATTCGGCATCGCGCGGTAGCCAAGGATCTGTTCGTATTTCGCTGCGGCTGCGGCGATGGCGCGTTCGGTCGGCGTCGGCGGGGCCGGCGGCGGATTGGCGTTGCGCCGGGCGGCAACGGTGCGGGCGCGGCGCTGGGGCGTGTTCGCCGCGCGGGCGGGCCGGCGCGCTTGCGTGGGCGACTCCACGGTGACAGGCGGCAGGGCCGTACTCGATTGTGCGTTGGCGACCGACAGGTCGGTGAAGAGATCGCCCAGCAGGAACGTCGCGCCGATCAACCAATACGCGCGGCGCACCCTGAAGATGCTGCGTGCGTTGCTGTCGAGATTGCAATGGTTGTCCGTCGTCACGTTGCGTCGCCTTCGCGTTTGAGAAACCTGCGCAGGCGATCTAGCAGTAGCTTTGAACGAAAACTTCGAATGGGAGGTTGAATAGCTCTAAAGCGGCGAGATTGGCGAGCCTGTGTGTCCTGGATGATGCAGTCGCAAGGTCAGCCGCGGCCCGATTGAACAATCGACGTGCATTCCGAGCAATTTACAGCACGCGCATGCGTGGCGTCGTCGGCACGCTGTGCGACTCTGTTTCAGAATTTGCACATCGCAATTCGGAATTTTGAGTCAGGCCCAGCGAGTCTGGAACGTTTCAAAAGACAAGAGCCGCGCCATCAAACGATGCGCGGCTCCGTGGGGCGTCGCGAGTTGCAGCGAGATGTCTCGCTGCAACTCATGGCTGCGGATCTCAGATGCCCGCCTTCACCTGCGCGACGGCTTCAGCGGTCAGCTGATCCATCTTGTCGCGCAGTTGCGGTTCGGTGATCGCGACGCCCTTGGCGCTGAGATCGGCGAGCACCTTGCGCACCACGTCGCCGTCGCCGGCTTCCTCGAAATCGGCCGCGACGACGTCCTTGGCATAGGCGGCGGCCTCGTCGCCGGACTTGCCGAGCTGTTCGGCGACCCACAGGCCCAAGAGCTTGTTGCGGCGGGCCTCGGCCTTGAATTTCAGGCTTTCATCGAGCGCAAACTTGTTCTCGAAGGCGTCGCCGCGCTTGTCGAATGATGACATGGTTAAGGTTCCCGTCGGGTTGGTGGGCGGTCGAAACGGCGTTGTAAACGCCGGTTCGCAGCTTAGATAAGGGCGAGATACCGTTGGAACAATCGGCCGCAAGGTCGCAGGCGAGGCGGTATCGGGCAGTGCTTATTGGACAAGGCTGCGCGAGGCTGGGGTAAACCCCCGCCGGGCGGGCCGGGTCGATTGTAACGCCGGGGCTGATCGGGTAGGTTGCCGGCAGGCCCGGTTCTTGTTCTGTTTCCCGTACTGATTCCGGTTCTTGGCCTTCACGGCAGCTCCGTCGTGGGTCGATCCCGTTATTCGGAGCACACCACATCCATGGATTTCAACAACACCCGGTACATCCCCATGAGCCGTCGACGTCGCATTTATGAAGGCAAAGGCAAGGTCCTGTATGAAGGTCCGGAGCCCGGTACCTTGATCCAGCACTTCAAGGACGATGCGACCGCGTTCAATGCCAAGAAACACCAGGTGATCGAGGGCAAGGGCGTCCTCAACAACCGGATTTCGGAATACCTGTTCCAGCATCTGAACGACATCGGCGTACCGACCCATTTCATCCGCCGCCTCAACATGCGCGAGCAGCTGATTCGCGAAGTCGAGATCGTGCCGCTGGAAGTGGTGGTGCGTAACGTCGCCGCCGGCTCGCTGTCGCAGCGCCTCGGCATCGAGGAGGGCACCCAGCTGCCCCGCTCGATCATCGAATTCTATTACAAGAACGACCAGCTGAACGACCCGATGGTCTCGGAAGAGCACATCACGGCCTTCGGCTGGGCCACGCCGCAGGAAATCGACGACATCATGGCGCTCGCCATCCGCGTCAACGACTTCCTCACCGGTCTCTTCCTGGGCATCGGCATCCGCCTCGTCGATTTCAAGATGGAATGCGGACGCCTGTTCGAGAACGACATGATGCGCATCATCGTCGCCGACGAGATCTCGCCCGACTCATGCCGGCTGTGGGATATCAAGTCGAACGAGAAGCTGGACAAGGATCGTTTCCGCAGGGATCTCGGCGGCGTGCTGGAGGCCTATACCGAGGTCGCCAAGCGTCTCGGTATCCTGGCCGAAAACGAACGCCCGATGGGCACCGGTCCGGTATTGGTCAAGAGCTGAGGAATCGACGTGAAAGCGCGTGTTACGGTTACATTGAAAAACGGCATCCTTGATCCGCAGGGCAAGGCCATCGAAGGCGCGCTGAAGTCGCTCGGCGTCGATGGCATTGCCTCTGTGCGGCAGGGCAAGGTGTTCGACATCGAACTGAACGGCGCCGACAAGGCGAAAGCCGAAGAGGTGCTGAAAGCCGCAGCCGACAAGCTGCTGGCGAATACGGTGATCGAAAACTATCGCGTCGAAGTGCTCTGAGCCAGGTTATCGCTATGAAATCCGCCGTTCTCGTCTTCCCCGGAATCAACCGCGAACGCGACATGGCGCGGGCCCTGAAGCTCGTATCGGGCCAGGAATCCACGATGGTCTGGCACGCCGAGACGGCGCTGCCCAAGGGCACCGATCTCGTCGTCGTGCCCGGCGGTTTCTCCTATGGCGATTACCTGCGCTGCGGCGCCATTGCGGCGCGCTCGCCGGTGATGGATGCGGTGCGGGCGTTTGCGGCCGATGGCGGTCTCGTCATGGGCGTCTGCAACGGCTTCCAGATCCTGTGCGAGTCCGGTCTCTTGCCGGGCATCCTGATGCGCAATGCCAAGCTGAAATTCCTCTGCCACGACGTGCATCTGCGCGTCGAGCGTTCCGATACGGCGTTCACCCGCGGCTACAATGCCGGTCAGGTGATCCGCGTGCCGATCGCCCATGGCGAGGGCAATTACACCGCCGATGCCGAAACGCTGAAGCGCCTCGAAGGCGATGGCCGCGTGCTCTATCGCTATTGCTCGCCGACAGGTGAAGTTGGCGATCTGCACAACATCAATGGCGCCGCCGCATCGATTGCCGGCATTGTCAGCGAGAAGGGCAATGTGCTCGGCATGATGCCGCATCCGGAAAACCACGTCGAAGACATCATGGGCTGCACCGACGGCCGCGGTCTGTTTGCAGGCCTCGTCGAGCATCTGGAGCGCGCTGCGTGATCGCCGCTGTGGCGCGGCTGTCGACGCTCGCCGCAACGCTTGCGCTCGTGCTGGGCACGAGCGTCCCGGCATCCTCCGACGACTATCCCAAACGCCCTATCACCATGATCGTGCCCTTTGCGGCCGGCGGCACGTCGGACGTGATTGCACGTGCGGTCGCCGAGCAGATGGCGGCGGTGCTGGGCCAGACCATCATCATCGAAAATGTCGTCGGCGCCGGCGGCTCCACCGCGCTGGCGCGGGCGGCGCGCGCGACGCCGGACGGCTACACCATTGCCATCGGCAATGCCGGCACCAGTGCGGCCACCTACACGATCTATCCGAAGCTGTCCTTCACGCCGGACTCCTTTGCCTCCATCGGCATGGTGGCCAAGACCTTCGGCGTCGTGGCGCTGCGCAAGGATTTCCCGGCGACTGATCTCAAGGGCTTCATTGCCTATGCCAAAGCCAATCCAGGCAAGGTCAATCTCGGCCATGCCGGGATCGGCTCGTCGAATTACCTGATCTGCAAGAGCTTCGTGCAGGCCGCCGGCATCGATGTCACGCTGGTCGGCTATCGCGGCGCGGCGCCCGCGCTCACCGATGCCATCGGCGGCCAGATCGACGGCATCTGCGATTCCGCCGCCTCCGTCTCGCAGGCCATCGACGACAAGCTCGTGAAGGGCATCGTGGTCGGCTCGACGGTGCGGCTGGCGACGCTGCCCGATCTGCCGACATCGGCGGAAGCAGGGCTGCCCGAATTCGAGGCGCAGGGCTGGAACGGCCTGTTCGCGCCGAAGGGCACACCGCCAGAGATCATCGCCAAGCTGAACGCCGCTGCTCGCGCGTCGGTTGAAAGCGATCTCGTGAAGAAGCGTTTCCACGATCTGTCGACCGTGGCGCCCGATGCCAATGAGCATGCACCGGAGGTGCTGCTGCAATTGGTGACGCGCGATGTGGCGAAGTACAACAAGCTCCTGCAGGACAAATAGGCGAAGGCATTCAGCCAGGCCGCTCGCCTTCTTTCTCTTCACTCCCTGTCGTCATCATCCGGCTCCCTAGCGGAGGCATGACCGGACGATGGTTCGGTTCGATGCATGAATCCGTTCAGCAGGGATGCTTGCCGGACATCTTGCATTGCGCTCGATCATTCAGCTTGGCAGGCTGCGCAGAGTTGATCGTGCGCGGAGAGAATCGTGGCCAAGGCATCTGCAAAGACGAAACACGCAAAGACGAAATCGGTGAAGAAGACCGCAGCGCGGGCATCTGCAGCGCCCAAGGTTGCGGCGAAAGCCAAGCCCGTGGCCAAAGGCGCGGTGTCGGCGAAGTCGGGCGCAAAATCGCAAAAATCCGTTTCATCCAAGACTCTTGCCCCTAAGCCTGTCGCCCCCAAGGCGCGCCTTCCAAAGGGGCCGGTCTGGCAATGGTCGGCCGTGGACACGGCAGCGGCCATCGCGTCCGGTATGGTGTCAGCAGTCGAGGTGACTGAGGCGCATATCGCGCATATGCATGCGGTGAATCCGAAACTCAATGCCGTGGTCGTCGATCTGTCGGACGAAGCGTTGCGCGCGGCGCGCGCTGCGGACAAGTTGCGCAAAGGCGTCGACCGCGGTGCGCTGCATGGTGTGCCGATCACCATCAAGGAAAACGTCGACTACGCAGGGCGCCCGAACCCGAACGGCGTGCCCGCGCTGATGAGCGTTGTCGCGCCGTCGGATTCGCCGGTGGTCCGCAATCTGAAGAAGGCCGGCGCCATCGTGCTCGGCCTCACCAACACGCCCGAATTCTCGTTCCGCGGCTTCACTGACAATCCGCTCCACGGCCTGACGCTCAATCCGTGGCGCCCGGACATCACCTGCGGCGGCTCATCGGGCGGCGCCGGTTCGGCCGTCGCGGCCGGCATCGGCACCATCGCGCATGGCAACGACATCGGTGGCTCGCTGCGCTGGCCGGCACACTGCAATGGCGTCACCACCATCAAGCCGACGCAGGGCCGCATTCCTGCCTTCAACGAAAGCGCGACAGCCGAGCGTCCGATGCTGGCGCATCTGATGTCGGCGCAGGGCCCGCTGGCGCGTAGCGTCGCCGATGTCAGGCTCGCGCTCGGTGTGATGAGCCAGCGCGATCCGCGCGATCCCTGGTGGGTACCGGCACCGCTCGAAGGACCCAAACCGAAGGGCCCGATCAAGGTGGCGCTGGCGAAAATGCCCGCCGATATCAACGTTCATCCCTCTGTCACGGCGGCGCTGCGACAGGCTGCCGACCATCTCGAACGCGGCGGCTACCGCGTCACCGAGGTGGAGGTGCCGGACATCAACGGCGTCTGGCAGACCTGGTGCGACATCATCACCAACGAGACCATGGCGCTGCAGGAAGCCAAGATGCTGCCGGTGACGTCCGAGGACTTCCACAAGGCGTGGGGCGGCATCAAGGCCAAGGCCAATCCGCTCGACATGGTGGGCTGGATGAATGCAACGGCCGCGCGTAGCAGTCATATACGCGCCTGGCAGATGTTCTTCGAGGACTATCCGGTGGTGCTGGCGCCTACGTCCGTTCAACCGACGCCGGGACCACGCGCCGACACAGAGAGCCCTGAACGCACACGCGAAATCTTCTGGAATGACCTGCGTTTCATCTCGGCGATCAACGTGCTCGGATTGCCCGGCGCGGTGGTGCCGGTCGCCTTGCATGATGGAAAGCCGGTCGGCGTGCAGCTGATTGCAGGACGTTATCGCGAGGACCTCGCTCTCGATGCAGCCGCAACGATCGAGAAGCGGGTCGGCATGCTGGTGCGGGAACTGTGGAGTCGAGCGGATTGATCGCAGCGATCTTCCTCCCGCACGCTTGGGCGTATATGAGAGGAATTGTCACATCGCGATATCGCGCCTGTTCGTTGCAAGCTGGGAGCAGGCGCCTCCAAACCGGGGCATTGTATGGCAAACCCATCCATGACGGCGCAATTCAACATGCCGATGCGGCCTCGGCGGCCTGCCGTCCTTGCTGGGCTTGCAATCGCGGTCGCGCTCGTGGTGCCGGCCGCCGATGCCGCTGCAAAGCAGGCGCGTCCCGCCCGCGTCGTCGAGGCGACCGCCCCGCGCGAGGCAGGCGAGCCGATCATGGCGATTGTGTCGATCAAGAGTCAGCAGGTCACGTTCTACGATGCCGATGGCTGGATCGCGCGCGCGCCGGTGTCGAGCGGCGTTGCGGGACGTGAAACCCCGGCCGGGGTGTTCGCTGTTCTCGAGAAGGACAAGGACCATCGCTCGACCATGTATGACGATGCCTGGATGCCGAACATGCAGCGCATCACCTGGAACGGTGTCGCGCTGCATGGTGGTCCGCTGCCCGGCTATGCCGCGTCGCATGGCTGTGTGCGGATGCCTTACGGCTTTGCCGAAAAGCAGTTCGACAGGACACGGATCGGGATGCGGATCATCATCTCGCCGATCGATGCGGTTCCGGTCGAGTTGTCCCACCCGGCGCTGCTGGTGCCGAAGGCCGAGGCCCTCGCGGCCGCTCCGGGGCGTGCCGAGACGCTGACCCGCGAGGCCACAGAGGCTGCCAGAGTGGCCGACGAAACGAAGAAAGCCGCCGCATCGGCAGCACGGGAGGCAAAGCCGCTCGCCGCAGGACTGCGCAAGCTGCAATCGCTGAAGGCGCGCGCCGACGCCGAGCTTATCTCCGCCGACAAGGCGCTCGCTGCCGCAAAGACCGATCAGGCCAGGATGCGAGCCGAGGATGCGAAACAGAAGGCCGCTGCCAGGGCGGCTGAGTTGGGCGCGCAGTTCGAGACTGCCAGGTCCGATGCGACGTCGAAGCTCGATGCCTCCAGCGCTGCAAAGGACGCTGCCAAGGCGGCCGAGACCAGAAAGGCGACCACTGCCAGGGAGGCGAGCGACGCAAGGCTCGCGGTCGAGCCGGTCTCGATCTATATCAGCCGCGCGACGCAGAAACTCTACGTGCGCCGAAACACGCATAAGCCCGCGCCGGACGGTGGCGGTGAGGTGTTCGATTCGAGCATCGAAGTTCCGGTCACGATCCGGGATCCTGACAAGCCGATTGGCACGCATGTGTTTACGGCGATGGCGCGCAATGAAACGGGCCTGCGCTGGAGCGCCGTCACGATCGACCATGGCGACGGTGCCAGGAATGCGCTCGACCGCATCAGCATCCCGCAGGAGGTGCTCGACCGTGTCGCGCCGACCGCTTTGCCGCGGTCATCGATTGTGATCTCCGACGAGCCGCTTAGCAGCGAGACCAACTATCGCACCGAATTCGTTGCGGTGCTGAGCAACCAGCCGCAAGGCGGGTTCATCACGCGCAAGCCTACGGCGCCGCCGACCGACCTTATGGCGAGCAGCGATGACGGCGACGATGATGGCTTCAGCTCGTTTTTCCAGCGCGGTTGGGACTCCCAACCCGGCAATGCGCGCCGTCGCGGCGGTCAGAACAACGCTCCGGTACAGCGGGGATGGTGGCAATAGGCGCCATGGCGCGCGCCTCTTTGCGCCAACGGCATCGAAGACGGCAACGGCGACGCGCCGTGCGCAATCGGCGTCCGGCATTGTCTCGCGGCACATAGCGAACACCTTTCACTCAGCGACTTCGCTACCCGTCACGTGTAGCGCCCGTGGCGAGGTGTCGAAGGTGCGGATGAACGCGCGCCGCATCCGTTCGCGGTTGGCCAGCCGGGGCGCAAGTGTCCGGCCCGGCTGGCAATGAGGGCGAAGCTGGCCAGCTTCAGACAACCCAGAGAGCATATTCTCGTAAAAACGAACGAGGATTGCATCGCGATGGTGTCGACATATGCCAATTACAATTCCGTCGTGCGCAATCTCGGGCAGTCGATGACGCGCGTGGCGCTGCAGCCCGACGTGACACGCGAGGCCACCTATTACAGGGACAATATCGGCAAGGTGAAGACCGCCGACGACCTTCTGAAGGACTATCGTCTCTATCAATACGCGATGAAGGCCTATGGTCTCGAGGACATGGCTTATGCCAAGGCCTTCATGAAAAAAGTGCTGGATAGCAATCTTTCCGACGCCAACAGCTTCGCCAACAGACTGAATGACAAGCGCTACCGGGAATTCGCCGCCGCCTTTTCGTTCAATGGCACCGGCACATTTGTCGCCCAGTCCGGCCATCAGACCGATGAGATGATCGGTCTGTATACGACAACGGCGAAGCGACAGGTCGAGGCCATCGATGACGACACTCGCCACTACAATGTCGCGATCGGCAAGATCGGGAACGTGGACGAGCTTCTGAACGATGATCGCCTGCGCAGCTATGTGTTCTCGGCGTTCGGAATCGATGACAGCCGGTGGTCGCGTGACACGATCCGGCAGGCCATGAACAGCGACCCCGCCGACCCCAACAGCTACGTCAATACGGTCTGGGTTTCCCAGCTCGACGATATCGAAGGCAAGATTACCAAAGCCAATGCGGATATCGTCGACGCCAATGCCAAAATCGCTAGCTATACCGCGCAACTCTCGCAGCCCGGCGCCGATCTCAACGATTTGCGTGCAAAAATTGTGATGGAGAAAAGCCGTGTGGTGAAGAACACGGGTAATATCATCAGTTCCAATGACGCGATCACCATGATCGGCCGATATCTCGATCTTGCCCGCGCTTTCGAGTTTTCGCCGGACGGCACGCTGCCATCGGGCGTCGCCGCGCAGACCGACGCAAATCGTGCAAGCACGAACGAGCGTTTCGTGAACAGCAAGGGAGCAGCCTATCTGGCGGCAGACGAGGAAAATGCAAGCCTGATGACCAGGCTGTTCCGGGCCGGTATTTCCAATCTGAAGTCGGTCGATGCATTCGTAAAGACGCCGAGCGTGTATAATTTCGCGCTGAAATCGGTCGGTCTCGATCCCGAGAAAGTCTCCGCGGCCACCATCAAGGCCGTCCTCAAAAGCGACCCGACCAATCCGAAGAGTTACGTCTATACGCTCAAGGACGACCGATATGTCCAGCTCGCGCGCGCCTTCAATTTCGACGGCAAAGGCAATCTGACGACGTCACTGGTGGCGCAGGGAACTGCGGAAATCAGGCAGACGGCGAAGAACTACATCATCGCAAAGACGCGATTTGCAGACGAAAAGGACCAGGTCGCGCTTCGGGCCGCGGCCGAGAAGGATGCCGTCTATTACCAGAACACGATTCCCGACATCGGCAGCGTGTCGGACCTGCTCGCCAACCGGAAAATGGTCGATATCATCCTCGTTGCGCGAGGTTTGCAGCCCGAGAAGGTCAGCAACGATTTTCTCAGCAAGATCTTCAATTCCGATCTGAGCGATGCCAAGAGTTTCGCTAACACGCAGAGCGATCCTCGCTTCGCCGAAATCGCAGCCTCGTTCAATTTCGACAGGAACGGCAACGTCGCCCGTCTTGCGCCGATTGGTCCGCAGACGCGTGACCAACTGCTGGAGACGCAGAACAACTATCTCCAGCAAAGCCTCGAAACGCAGCAGGGTGAGGTCAATCCGGGCGTGCGCCTGGCGCTCTACTTCCAGCGCAAGGCTGAAAGCATCACATCAGTTTACGACATCCTGGCCGACAAGGCGCTCGCGGAAGTGTTTCGTACGACTTTCAATCTGCCTGATACTGTGGGTGCCATGAATGTCGATCAGCAGGCCAAGGTCGTGCAGAAGTATCTCAACCTGAAGGATCTCGCGGACCCCGCGAAACTGGCCAAATTGCTCAGCCGCTTCTCCGTGATGTATGACCTGAAGAATGACAGCGGGACGTCGTCGCCCGCCCTTGCCATCCTGCAGGGCTCCGGCACCGGCATCGGTGAATCCACATTCCAGGCGATCGCGCGTAGTCAGCGCTGAGGAACGACAGATCCCGCGATCACGGAGCCGCGGCAACCTCGATCGCCAGCCGCGCCGGTTTACTCCGCCGCCAGCGCTCTTCGCGCAATGCCGACCCCACTATTGTTCGCTACAATGCGCGAGTGGCTTGAGTGCTCTTGGTCGTCTTGCGGGCTATCGCCATGAAAGCGCGCGCCGCCGCCGTCTGGTAGCGATGGGCGTCCCATAGCAAGGCTCCGGAACGGCGTATCCACGGAGGTCCGATCGGAATGATCGCAAGGTCTTTGCGGGTGTTCAAGCTTCGGTCGGCAAGAACCGTCGGCAGTCCTCCCGATTTCGCAAGTTCGATCAAGGCCTCCACCGAGTTCATCTCCACGCGCACGTCGAGCTGTATATCGCTTGGCAGTGACTGGTCGAGAATGCGGCGGGTTGCAAAGGCGGTGGTCAGGAGTGCCAACGGGCGGCGGGCGAGCGCCGGCAGCGTGATCGACTGTTGCCGCGGGTGATTTTGCGACTTGGCAAGCACCAGGACGAGCCGCTCCTCGAACAACAGATCGACGCCCAATTCCGGGTGCTGGGGCGGCGCGAAAGCAATCGCAAGATCGAGATCCCCGGACAGGATGCGTTGCTCGACATCGCTTGCGGAGCCGACCTCCACGCTGAGCCGAACGTCGGGGTATTTCTCGCCGAAACTGCCGATGAGCTTCGGCAGGAATGTTGTGCTGTAGGTATAGATGACGCCGATCCGAAGCGTGCCGGTCATGCCGCCTTCCAGCTCGGCTATCGCGGTGCGTGCGGCGTCAGTCTGAACCATCAGACGCTGCGCATGTTCGCGCAGTGCATGTCCTGTCTCGGTCAGTTGCATGCCCTGGGGCGTCCGGTTGAACAAAACGGTGCCGAGGTCTTGCTCGAGGGCGCGTATCTGCTGCGACAGCGTCGGCTGGGCGACGCCGAGGACTTCCGCGGCCTTGGCCATGCGCTTGTGGGTGGCGATCGCCAGAAAATAGCCGAGCCGTCTGGGGTCCATGGCCAATTACATTCTTCTATCGCATCTATAGTTTCAACTGTGTTGGCCTATCACGCGTCTCATGCCAGTGTTTGTCAATATCCGACCTGGCCGGCATGCATTTGTGCCGCCGTCGCAACATAAGAACCGACCGGGAGGCTTCTTTCATGCTGTCACGACGCACTTTATTTGCCCGAGCAACCCACACTGCGGTGGCGGCTTGCTTGATCGCCATGGGCGCAAGCCGTGCGGTGGCGCAGGAATATCCGACCAAGCCGGTCCAGTTGATCGTTCCCTTCGCCGCCGGCGGTGCCGCCGACATCATCGGCCGCACGATCGCGGAAAAGCTGAGCCAGACCTGGGGCCAGCAGGTCGTGGTCGAGAACAGGGGCGGGGCCGGATCGAATATCGGCATCAACGCTGCCGCCAAGAGTGCTCCCGATGGCTACACGCTGGTGCTCGCGTCGATTGCCGTGGCCGTCAATCCGTGGCTTTTCAAGTCGATGCCCTACGATCCTGTGAAGGATCTGACGCCGCTGACATTGGCGCTCGAGACACCGAATGTGGTGCTTGTGCCGCCTTCGTCGCCGATCAAGAACATCAAGGATCTGATCGCCTTTGCGAAAGAAAAGGCGGCATCGGGCGGTGCCACCTATGGTTCTGCCGGCGTTGGTTCCTCCCTTCATCTGGCCGCGGAAGTGTTCCGGCAGCAGGCCAAGGTCGAGATGACCCACGTTCCCTATCGCGGCTCATCGCCGGCCCTGACGGATCTGATGGCCGGACGGATCGACCTGATGTTCGACAACGCCTCGACGGCGCTGCCGCAGGTACAGGGCGGCAGCCTTCGCGCCATTGCCGTCACTACCAAGGAGCGCATCGCCGCACTGCCTGACGTGCCGACGATCAGCGAATCCGGCCTGCCGGGCTTCGAACTCGCCAACTGGTGGGCCATTTTCGGTCCCGGCCAGATGCCGCCGGCGCTGGCAGAGCGCATCAGCGGCGATATCCGCAAGGTTCTCGCAGACCCCGACGTGCAGAAGCGCTTCGCCGATGTCAGCGGGCGCGTCATCGCGTCGTCATCGCAGGAGCTTGCTGCGCATCTCGCGCAGGAGAGCGCCAAATGGAAGCAGATCGTCGAGACCGCCGGCATTCGCGGCAGCCAGTGACGACGGGCGTCTGACACACACCGCGATCAATCATTAACGAATATCAAGCGATAGGCGAGCGCTCATGCTGAGGGCGCTCATGGAGAATGATGTGAAGAAGCTACTCTCAGGTCTGACGGCATCCGTCATGCTCGTCACCACTTCGGCTGCGATGGCACAGAGCACCGCGCCGCTGAAGCTGGGCGCTGTCCTCGACATGTCCGGCCTCTTTGCCGACATTACGGGCCCGGGCAGCGAGGCTGCAGCCAAGATGGCCGTCGAGGATTTCGGCGGCGAGGTTCTCGGGCGCAAGGTCCAGATCGTGGTCGCCGATCATCTCAACAAGTCCGATCTGGCTGCGAATTTCACCCGTGAAATGTTCGACAACCAGGGCGTCGAGGCCATCGTCGATGTGGCCGGCTCCGCCACGGCGCTGGCCGCGGCGGAAATGGCCAGGACGCGCAACAAGATCATCATGTTCAATGGTCCCGGCGCGGTCAGGCTGACCAACGAAGCCTGCGGTCCCTATATCGTCCATTACACCTACGACACCTATGCGCTGGCCACCGTCACCGGACTGGCCACAGTGAAGCGTGGCCTCAACAACTGGTTCTTGCTCACGGCCGACTACGCGTTCGGCCAAGAGCTGGCGCGCGACACCTCGGACGTCGTCGTCAAGGCGGGCGGCAAGGTTGTCGGCAGCGTGAAGCACCCGATCAATACGTCGGATTTTTCGTCGTTCCTGCTCCAGGCGCAAAGCTCCAGGGCCAACGTGATCGGCCTCGCCAATGCGGGCGGCGACACGATCAATGCGATCAAGCAGGCGGCCGAGTTCGGCCTGACCCAGTCCGGGCAGAAGCTGTCGCCCTTGCTGGCCTTCATTTCCGACATCGACAGCGTCGGACTTGAGACCGCACAGGGCCTGTTGCTGGCCGAGGCGTTTTATTGGGATCTCAGCGACGAAACGCGCGCATTCGCCAAGCGCTTCATGGAGCGGACCAAGCGCGCGCCGACATCGGCGCAGGCGGGCGTCTATTCGTCCGTCACCACCTACCTGAACGCTGTGAAGAAGGCGGGCACCACCGATTCAGCGGCCGTGATGAAGGCCATGAAGGACACGCCGATCAACGACATGTTCGCGAAGAACGGCCGGATCCGCGAGGACGGCCGCATGGTGCACGACATGTACCTGTTCGAGGTGAAGAAGCCGTCGGAATCGAAGGCGCGCTGGGACGACTACAAGCTGCTCGCGACCGTCTCCGGCGACGACGCGTTCCAGCCGCTCTCGGCGTCGCGCTGCCCGCTCATCAAGAAGTAGCGCGGCGCCGTTCAAGGCCCCATCCATGGACAACAGGAAAACGCCTTTCATGAGCACCAGCGTGGCAGTCCGCGTCGACGGGGTCGAGACCATCCTGGTCGATGTGCCGACGATCCGCCCCCATCGGCTGTCGATGCATACGATGAACAGCCAGACTCTCGTGCTGGTCATCATTCGCTGCTCCGACGGCACGGTCGGCATTGGCGAGGGCACGACCATCGGCGGTCTCAGCTACGGCGAGGAGAGCCCCGAGAGCATCAAGCTCACCGTCGACACCTATATCGCTCCGGCCATCATCGGCATGGACGCATCACGCGTTGCCGCGCTCATGGCCGACGTGAAGCGGCGGGTCAAAGGCAATCGCTTCGCCAAATGCGCGGTGGAGACGGCGCTGCTGGACGCGCTCGGCAAGCGCCTCGGCTTGCCGGTGTCGGAACTGCTCGGCGGCCGCATGCATGACACCTTGCCGGTCGCCTGGACGCTGGCCAGCGGCGACACCGCGCGCGATATCGAAGAAGCCGAGCAGATGCTCGATGCGCGCCGCCACAATATCTTCAAGCTGAAGATCGGCCTGCGTTCCGTGGACGATGACGTGGCGCATGTGGCAGCCATCAAGCGCGCCCTCGGAGATCGTGCCAGCGTGCGGGTCGACGTGAACCAGGCCTGGAGCGAGCCCGACGCACGGCGCGGCATTCCCGCCCTGGAGGCGGCCGGCGTGGACCTCATCGAACAGCCTTTGTCGCGCGACAATCGCGGGGCACAGGCCCGCATCAGCGGTCGCTTCAATGTGCCCATCATGGCCGATGAGGCACTGCATGGCACGACGGATGCCTTCGATGTTGCTTCGCGGGGCGCTGCCGATGTGTTCGCCCTGAAGATCAACCAGGCCGGCGGTCTGTACGATGCGGTGAAGATGGCTGCGATCGGAGATGCTGCAGGCATCGGCCTTTACGGTGGCACGATGCTGGAAGGGGGCGTCGGCACTGCGGCGTCGGCGCAGGTTTTCTCCGTGCTGCCGAAACTCGCATGGGGCACCGAACTGTTCGGCCCGCTGCTCCTGACCGAGGAGATTCTCGCGACGCCCCTGCGTTACGGCGACTTCGTGTTGCAGGTGCCGACCGCGCCCGGCATCGGCGTCGAGCTGGACATGGACCGTGTCGCATTCTTCCGCCGCGACGGCTATTCGCCGCGCGTTCAACCGGCCGGCGCAACAACAGGAGCTTGATCGATGCTTTTTCAGGTGGAAATGGACGTGCAGATCCCGCCGGGTCTCGCTCCGGATGTGGTCGAGCAACTGAAGAAGACCGAGCATGAACGCGCGCAGGAACTGCAGAAGACGGGCGAGTGGCGCCATCTCTGGCGGGTCGCCGGACGTTACGCCAATGTCAGCATCTTCGATGTGGCCAGCAACGAGGCGCTGCACGACATCCTGTCGACATTGCCGCTGTTCCCCTTCATGCGCGTCAGCGTGACGCCCTTGTGCCGGCATCCGTCGTCCATTCGAACGGACGACCGCTAGGCGCAGGGCAGGCCTCAATCGGCGACAGGCCGCACTATCCTGGCGGCAGGCTGCTCTCGCAGGGGCGTGTCATCAGCACAATCTTGCAAGCGTATCGAACAGCGCGAGGTTGAGGCGCTTCAGATCGTTGTTCACCGGCTCCGGCTGGGACGAGAATTTTGCCACGACCAGTTCGGCGCGCGGATTCACGTAGAGATATTGCCCGTGAATGCCGAGAGCGAAGAAGGCGCCGCTCGCATCGCCCGTCTGATACCATTTGTTGCGATAGCGGCCTTCCGGCAGCCATTCGACGAACTTGCCCGCGCGCCAGGCTTCGTCGGAGCCGTTCGTGATCGTATCCGATACCCAATCCTGCGAGACGATCTGGCGGCCGTTGGCCATGCCGCCCAGTCGCATCATCTCGCCGATGCGTGCGAGGTCGCGCGGGGTCATGCAGAAGCCGCCGCCGGTTCGCGGGGTGCCGGCCGCATCGACCGTGATATAAGCATCCTGCCGCGCGCCGAGCGGTTGCCACAAGCGCACAGCCGCAAAGTCGGTGAAACGTTGACCCGAGGCGCGTTCGATCACCAGACCCAGTACATCCGAATTCGGCGAACAGTAGTGGAAGGGACCTCCGTGATTGCCGCCGCCCTTTTGCAGCGAGGCGAGGAAGGCCAGCAGGGAGTCCGGAGTGTCGCCGGCCTTGGACGGCTCGAGCAGGCCGGCGCGACGATATCTGGCGAAGTCGCCGCGCGGATCCTGATAGGTTTCCTCGAAATCCAGGCTCACCCGCATATCTAGGATATCGCGGATCCGCGCATCTGCGAAAGCCGAGGATTTCAGTTCCCGCACGTAATGCGAGACGGTCTCGTCGAAATCGATCAAGCCATCGCTGTATAAAATTCCTGCGACGATCGCTGTCACCGACTTGCTCGCGGAGAACAGAATGTGCCGCGATTGCGCGGTGAAATTCGGCGCATAGTAATCCGCAACGACACGGCCGGATTTCATCACGACGAGGGCATCGGTCGAGGTCCTGCGCAACACATCCACGACACCGGCTGTTTCTCCACCGACAGGTAATGTCTGCCGGAGCAAGTCTCCGGGATCGGCAGGTGGATCCTCGATCAGTCCCGGCGTCGCTGCGATGCGTGCTGTCGGAATGAGTTCGGACACGTGACGGAATGCCCAGACATTCCAGGGTGCCTGACGCCAGTTATCGAGACGAACGTCGCTTCGCGCAAAGCCATAGTCGGCCTCGAAAGCCGAGGGCTGTCCCTTGCTCGTCATGACGCGATCTTCTCGCATTCGGTCGGCTGAACGGCGCCGCCGAGCCAGCAGCCGTTGAGATCGCCGTCATTGAAGCTGAAGCGCACCTTGATCGCGGAGGGGCGATTCATGGCGCGCCCCTGGCGAATGGTGATCTGGCGTTCCGACGCATCCACCATCCGGTTTGCGAGGAGACCGAAGGACAGGGCAGAAGCCGCAATACCCGTCGCGGCATCTTCCGGATATCCCGATGAGCTCGGAAACTGGCGGGCGTCGACGATCTGATTGTCCCGGTCGGACACGGCGTAGGGATAGAGACCGGTGGAGTCGATGCGATTGCACAGGCGCTCCATCCTCGAGAAGTCAGGCTTGAGGCCATCAAGGATGGACACGCTCTTCAAAGGAATGAGCGTCTTGATCCGGCTCGTTCGCGCATTCTGGATCGGGAACGGCGCGAGGCTGTCGGAGCCGATCCCGAGGACGTCGAGAATGTCATCGACGCTTCGGGGCGTGTCGGGAAGCGGCTCGACGATCCCTGCAGGCTGCGAGACCTCGACCGAGATATCCTGTTCGTCTGATTGACCGATCCGTGCATGGACGCGGCCACTCTTCGTCAGGATCGCGATGCGATCACGCTGCAGCCGGCCGAGCCGTTGAAGCAACCATGTCGCGCCGACGGTGGCATGGCCGCACATGGACATCTCATGGTTGGGCACCCAGAAGCGAAACTCGAAATCGCAGTTCGAACCGGGGGGAGGCGGTAATACAAATCCGCTCTCGTGCCCGTAGGCGCGTGCGACCTGCTGCATCTCCGCATCACTCATCCCTGCGGCATCGACGACGATCGGCGCGGGATTGCCGCCCTGCGGGCCTGCCGCAAAGACACTGACAAATCGAACCTGGGGTTCAGCAGACGTCGTGGCCATGTGATGCACTTTCCAACCGGTTCGCGCGTTCGCGATACGCCTCAGCCAACGCTGCACGGAATTCACCGGCATCAAGCTACGGAGGATGTTGCTGCGGCGCGCGTTCCAGCGGGCCCTAGATTTTGATCGGCCGGGCCATGCGCTTGCGGATCTCGCTGGGCGACTGGCCATCGGCCCGACGCATGGCATGGGCGAGCGCTGCACCGCTGTCGAAGCCGACGCGGAGCGCGATCTCGCCGATCGGGAGATCGGTTGCCTTCAACAGTTCGTTGGCATTGTCGAGGCGGAGGCGTTGCTGGAATTCGCCGATCGACGTGCCGGTTCCCGCGCGGAAAAGCCGGGTGATATGACGTCGCGACACGCCGAAGCGCTCTTCCAGGGCGTCGAGCGGGACGTCCCGGTCAGCATGACGGGTGAGATAGTCCCTCAGCTCCGCGACCAACGCCATGCCGTGTTCGCGATGTGAGGCACTGGATACGCTATCCCCGGTCAGGGTCTCGGCGATGCACTGAACGAGCAGGGCAGAGGACAGTCCATGCCGGACATGCGCATTGCCATAGGCATGCCTGCCATCCCCGACCAGCAGCGCCTGCAGGGCACGCAGTCTGTCTGATCGGCGAAACAGCCGGGTCGTGGATGTCTTGCGGCGGAATTCGCTCAGCGAGCCGTTCTCTCTTTCGAGGCGCTTCAGGACCGAGCCCGTTGCGTAGATCGCGACATGGCTATGCGCGCCGATGCCTGCGCGCGTCTCATGCGCCTGGTTCGGCGGAACGATCGCGAACCGGTCCTGCGACAGCCACGTGCCTTCGCGCTTGGCTTCGTGCTTGAGTTCGATCGTCCCACAGCTTGGCAGGATGAACATCAGGCAATCATGCCAGTGCCACGGCATCGCGTAATCGCCGCGGCCGGCGACAGCCGCATGCTCGTCGTCCGCGGCGATCAGGAGATCCGCGTTAGCCGGATGACGTAGCCGTTCGAATGAACTCAGCATGTTCGAGCCCACATGTGTTGTCGACGAACCTAGCAGGGGGCGCCCATGCCCGCCAATCGGCGCCCTGTTACTCCGCCGCGATGGCCGCCGGCTTCGGGCGCTTCTTCACGCGCTTGATGGTGCCCGAGAAGGTCAGCAGCGAACGTTCGCCGGCTTTGAGGATTCCGCGCAGGAAGATCAACGAGCCGCCGATCCGGGTCATTTCGCCATGGCATTCGACCAGCTCGCCTTCGCGGGCGGCGTCGAGGAACTCGCAGCCGAAGGAGACGGTGATGCCGGGGCCCTGCAGCTCGCGGGAGGCCAGCGCAAACAGGCAGTAATCGGCAAAGGTCATGAAGCAGCCGCCATGGACGTTCTTCATGCCGTTGAGGTGCTTTTTCTCCACCCGGAAGGCGCAGCGGACGGAGCCGTCGGCCTCGACCTTGTGCCAGAACGGGCCGGAGACCGATTCGAAGGAGTCCCGCTTCCAGGTGGTCCAGCCCGCAAATTCCCCCTCCGTCGCGGTATAGGCGTCGGCGTGGAACGGGATGGTTGCATCGGCGGGCACATTCACGGTCTGAACTCCTTGGATTGGCTGAGAAAAGTGTTAAATCCGATCCATCCGGCGGGCGCAATCCGGCGCCGGCGCAGGGCCTCATGCAGGCTGTTTTTCGGGCAGTGCGGGCATTGCCCGGGCAAAGCTTGGGACATGCGGGGAACGGGCCGGAATAGGCCTTTTCCGCATGCTCCGATCTCCCTATGAAGAAGCCTTACAGAGCCAGAAAGCCGACGACTGACCCCATGACCGAGCCAAAGATCACTCCTGAACTCGTCGCCTCCCATGGCCTCAAGCCCGACGAGTACGAGCGCATCCTGAAACTGATCGGCCGCGAGCCGACTTTCACCGAGCTCGGCATCTTCTCGGCCATGTGGAACGAGCATTGCTCGTATAAATCCTCGCGCATCCATCTGAAGGGGCTGCCGACCAAGGCGCCGTGGGTGCTGCAGGGGCCGGGCGAGAATGCCGGCGTCATCGATATCGGCGACAATCAGGCCATCGTGTTCAAGATGGAGAGCCACAACCACCCGAGCTATATCGAGCCCTATCAGGGCGCGACCACGGGTGTTGGCGGCATCCTGCGTGACGTCTTCACCATGGGCGCGCGCCCGATCGCCTGTTTAAACGCGCTGTCGTTCGGCGCGCCGGAACATCCCAAGACTCGCCACCTCGTGTCCGGCGTCGTCGCCGGCGTCGGCGGCTACGGCAATTCGTTCGGCGTGCCCACCGTCGGCGGCCAGACGCGCTTCCACACCCGCTATGACGGCAACAACCTCGTCAATGCGATGGCCGTCGGTCTTGCCGATGCCGACAAGATCTTCCTCGCGGCGGCGTCCGGCGTAAACATGCCGATCGTCTATCTCGGCTCCAAAACGGGCCGCGACGGCATTCACGGCGCGTCGATGGCCTCGGCCGAATTCGACGAGGATTCCGAGGAGAAGCGCCCGACGGTGCAGGTCGGCGATCCCTTCGCCGAGAAGCTGCTGCTGGAAGCCTGTCTCGAAATCATGGCCGCCGATTGCGTCATCGCGATCCAGGACATGGGCGCGGCCGGTCTGACGTGCTCCGCCGTCGAGATGGGCGCCAAGGGCGACCTCGGCGTCGAGCTCAACCTCGACGCGGTGCCGACCCGCGAAGAGGGCATGACGGCCTATGAGATGATGCTCTCGGAAAGCCAGGAGCGCATGCTCATGGTGCTGAAGCCCGAGAAGGAAAAGCAGGCCGAGGATATCTTCCGGAAGTGGGGCCTCGACTTTGCCATCGTCGGCTACACCACGCCGACGCTGCGCTTCGTCGTGAAGCATGGCGGCAAGGTGATGGCCGATCTGCCGATCAAGGAGCTGGGCGACGAGGCGCCGCTCTATGATCGTCCGCATGTGCCGTCGCCGGTGCTGCCGGTAGTCCATGCGCGCGACATCGCCGCGCCGTCGTCGATCCCGGATGCGCTGGAGAAGCTGATCGGCACGCCCGAACTGTGCTCGAAGCGCTGGGTGTGGGAGCAGTATGACCACGTCATTCTCGGCAATACCGTGCAGCGCCCCGGCGGCGATGCCGCGGTGGTGCGCATCGAGGACGGCCCGAAGGGCCTTGCGATGTCCGTCGACGTCACGCCGCGCTATTGCGAGGCGGATCCGGTCGAAGGCGGCAAGCAGGCCGTCGCCGAAGCCTGGCGCAACATCACCGCCGTCGGCGGCAGGCCGCTGGCGGTCACCGACAATCTCAACTTCGGCAATCCGGAGCGACCCGAGATCATGGGCCAGTTGGTCGGTTGCCTGAAGGGCATCGCGGAAGCCTGCATCATGCTGGATTTCCCGATCGTCTCCGGCAACGTCTCGCTCTATAACGAGACCAATGGCCGCGGCATCCTGCCGACCCCGTCCATCGGCGGCGTCGGCGTGCTCGACGATTTCACCAAGTCGGCGACCCTGGCCTTCAAGAAGCCCGGTGAAGCGATCCTGCTGATCGGCGAGACCAAGGGCTGGCTCGGCCAGTCGGTCTATCTGCGCGATATCTGCGGCCGCGAAGAGGGCGCTCCGCCGCCGGTCGACCTTGCCACCGAGAAGCGCAATGGCGACGTGGTCCGCGGCATGATCCATGCGGGCACTGCGACTGCCGTGCATGATATCGCCGATGGCGGCTTGCTGGTGGCACTCACCGAAATGGCGATGGCTTCCGGCATTGGTGCCAAGCTCGATGCCGCGCCGTCATCCATCGTGCCGCATGCCTGGTGGTTCGGCGAAGATCAGGCGCGCTACATCGTGACGGTGGCCGAAGATCAGCTCTTGACCGTGATGTCGAAGCTGAAGGGCGTCGAAGTGCCGTGTGTGCAGATCGGCAAGACCGGCGGTCATGCTGTGGCGATCGACGGCGAGCGCGCCGTTGATATCAAGGCGCTGGTTCACGCGCATGAGAGCTGGTTGCCGAACTATATGGCCGGCAGTGCCTAGAGTCTGATCCAGCTTCGCTGAACCGGACTCATCGCCTTTCTTCACTCAACCGGATCAGGTCGCGATCTTGTATTCGCTGCTGATGTCCTTGCCGGTGTAGTCCGTCATCATGGCGGTTGCAATCAGGCTGAGCACGGCGCAGGCGGCGATGTAGATCGCGATCGCATAGGGCGACTGGTATCTGCCGAACAGCCAGGTCGCTATCAGCGGCGCCGGGCCGCCGGCGATCACCGATGCGAGCTGATAGCCGAGGGAGGCTCCGCTGTAGCGCAGCCTGCCGGTGAAGCTTTCGGCGATCAGCGCGGCTTGCGGGCCGTACATCATGTCATGCGGAATCAGCGAGAGCACGATGGCGAAGAAGATGATCCACGCCACGCCGGTGTTCACCATGCCGAAATAGATGAAGCCGAAGATTCCGGTGACCAGTGCGCCGATCATATACATGGCCTTCCGTCCGATGCGGTCGG
This sequence comes from Tardiphaga sp. GW822-FHT04G09, assembly GCF_058800725.1. Lineage (NCBI taxonomy): Bacteria > Pseudomonadati > Pseudomonadota > Alphaproteobacteria > Hyphomicrobiales > Nitrobacteraceae > Tardiphaga > Tardiphaga sp. GW822-FHT04G09. Next base: position 162,175 of record NZ_JBXAMO010000001.1, read on the forward strand.
AGAAATGGCCGGACAGCGGGATCGAGACGAAGGACACGACGGACGCAGCCAGCACCGCCGTGAGCAGGAAGTCGCGCGACACGTGCAGCGTGCCGATCCCGTAGGAGAAGATGAAGGCGGTGAAGATGTAGAACGGAGCCTGTTCGCCCATGCGTGCGAGAGCTGAAAGTAGAATTTCCTTCGGCTGACGCTTGATCACTTCGAGGATCGGGGTGCGCTCGATCTTTTGTTCGGCGAGCAGCTTGGTGAAGACAGGCGTTTCCAGAATGCCGAGGCGGATATAAAGGCCGACACCGACGAGCAGCAGGCTGAGCAGGAAGGGTACGCGCCAGCCCCAGGAGAGGAACTGGTCGCCTGACATCTGGCTGAATGCAAGCACGGCCAGATTGGCGAGGAACAGCCCGCAGGGCACGCCGAATTGCGGCCACGAGGCGATGAGCCCACGCGACTGATTGGAGCGGGCCCATTCCATCGACATCAGCACCGAGCCGCCCCATTCGCCGCCGACGCCGATGCCCTGGATGAAGCGCAGGACGGTCAGAATGACCGCACCCCAGATGCCGATACTGGCATAGGTCGGGACCAGCGCGACGGCGAAGGTCGCCAGCCCCATCAACAGCAGCGTTGCGATGAGCGTCGACTTGCGGCCGATGCGGTCGCCGTAATGGCCGAAGATCGCAGCGCCGATGGGCCGGGCGACAAAGCCGACCGCATAGATGGCGAAGGCTTCGAGGGTGCCGACCCATGGATCGGAATGCGGGAAGTACAGTTTGGCAAAGACGAGGCCGGTGACGGTGCTGTAGAGGAAGAAATCGTACCACTCGATAGCGGTACCAACGGTGGATGCGAATACCGCGCGGCGGAGTTGTATCTGGTGTTCGGCAGGAGAAAGATTGGTGACGACGACATTGGTGGCGGCCATGGACGTGCCTCCAGAACGCTGCGGCGTGAGAAGCCGACATCGCAGCGACATGATTTGTGAAGGAACTCGCCGCGGCCTTGCGTGTTCCCGCAGCTTCTCTCGCGGCACGTCCCTATGCGGGTCAAATTTCCGTAATGACGGGGCGCGTTGTCCTTGCGAAATCTACACGCGCAACCGGGACGCTCGGTCCGACCGTGCAATTGCACGCGGTCGGGCGATCACAATTGAATATTGAGTTTGTAGCGTTGACGGCGCCAGCATCTAGCGTGTGCCTATATGCCAACGTCTCAATAGCTCAGCGTCCGATCGACCAAATTCATCAGCGGCGTGCCGCTTTCCGCGCGTGCGATATTGTCGGCGATGTTCTCGGCGGCCGATGCAACACGCGTCGCTGCTGCGATGTGGGGCGAGATCGTCACCCCCGGATGCGACCAGAACGGATGGCCTGATGGTACCGGCTCGGTGCGGAAGACATCCAGCGTGGCCTGGGCCACCTGTCCGCTGTCGAGCACTGCGATGAGGGCGTCATCGTCGATCAGCGTGCCGCGTCCGGCATTCAGGATGAAACTTCCCCTGGGCAGAAGCGCGAGCCGTTCTGCATTCAGGAGATCGATGGTCTCCGGCGTCTGGGGCAGCAGCCCCACGAGGATTTCCGCCGAGGCCAGCGCCTGGGGTAGATTCTCCATTCCTGCGAGGCAGCGGACGCCCGGCACCTCGCGCAGGCTTCGACTCCAGCCGGTCATGCGAAATCCGAGTTGGGCAAGTGCGGTCGCCGCAGCCGATCCCAATTCGCCGAGACCCAGCACCGTCACCGATCGATCTTTGGCGAGTGGCGGGACATGCTGCGACCACGAGAGCGGCTTCTGACAGACATAGCGGTCCATCCCGAGATGCGCACGCAACACGTGACCGACGACCCATTCGACCATGCCCTGCCGGAGGCCGTCATCGACCATGCGGCACAAAGGCTGCGTCAGCGTCGTGTTGCCGACGATCTTCTCGACACCGGCCCAAAGGCTCAAGACGGCGCGCGCATTGCTGAAAGGGGCGAAATCGGTGATGGGACCGCCGGTCGCGTGGATGATGTAGTCCACATCCTGATGCGCCATGTCATCCAGGAGACTGGCTCGCGCGTCGATGCTCCGGCGCCGAAGCGCATCCAGAATGGGTTCGCGATATTCCTCGAACAGCGCCGGCGTGACGTTGAAAAGAAGATTGATCGCCTTGTCGCCGTTGCGCGCGCGCATGCTGGTCTCCTGCAGATCTCTATTAATGTCGAATGTCGGAAAAGGGCGGCGTGAACGGATTACAAAATCCGTTTCACACCCGGGATTGCGCGGAGCGCCCGCGTCGCCGCCCAGCTCGTCGCCAGCGTGCCCGCGAAGGCGATGAAAGCTTTCGAGCCGGCGCCGAGCGGTGCGTTCAGCAGCGCATATTGCAGCCACAGCATCGGGATGTAGTGCAGCACGAAGATGCCATAGGCATCGCCGCGCAGCGGATCGAAGATGCTCTTCTCACGCTGGCCGAAGCGCAGGAAAAGCGCCAGCACCGCGAGGCAGATCAGCGTGCAGGCGACCGCATAGATCACGCCGTAGCTCGACTGCCACCAGAACGGCGGAGCGCCGGTGAGATTGGCGAGCTTCATGCGCCGGAAATTGACGAGATAGGTGAGCGAGGCAAAGGAGGCGGCAGCGGCGATGGTCCACCACAGCCATTGCCGTGCCAGCGCGCCGGTGCGGGCCAGCAGGCCCTGATCGATATTGGCGGCGCCAATCCCCATGCCGGCGAAGAAGAACACGCCATAGATCGCCATGCGGCTGAACTGCACCTGCAGCGGGCCCCAGCTGAACCAGCGGACAGCGCCGACAGTAAACAGGAAGGGCACATAGGAGATCACGGCGATGACGGCGAGCGCGGCGGCGAACAACCACGGTCGTTCGAAGGCACGGATCGACAGCCGGTTGATGCCGTCCACCAGTCGCGGCGCGAGCAGGAAGACCGGGATCGCGACGAGATCGAGAAACAGCAGATACCAGATGAACCAGCCGGGGCCGGCGAACCATTGGCCCTGTTTGAAATTGTTGACGTAGAATTCGACAAAGCCGGTCTTGTGCGTCGACAGGCTGAACGACGCGTAATAGGCGATCGGCATCAGCACGAAGATCATCGCCAGGAAGGGCAGGCCGAGGCGGAGTGCGCGGTCGCGCAGGAAGTGGCCGATGCCCTTGCGCTTCAGGCTTGGCCAGACGAACAGGCCCGACAGCATGAACATCAGGCACATGAAGAAGGCGTCGTTGAACAGCGTCAGGATGTTGAAGCCGATCCAGCGCTGGCTGTCGACGATCGGCGCCGTCGACCACAGATAGTGGTTCGGGTAATAGCGGCCGAAGGCGGTGTAAGCGACTGCGGCGTGGTTCGCCAGCACGAGCAGCGTGACAAAGGTGCGGGCGCGATCCAGCGCAGCGTTGCGGTCTGACATGTGAAAGGCGAGCCCCCTCGCTTCCGCGCGCAACAGGCGTCGCCGGGCGCATCAGAGATGCGCGCCGCCATGATAATTGTCGAAAGCCGCTTCGGCAATCAGCCGGGGATCAAGCGGGCACTTCCTCGATTTTCACCTTGTCTGGGTAAAATGCCAGATAGTCCTTGATCTCGGCCATTGCGGGAAACGGCGTCTCATAGGTCCAGATCGCGTTGTCCAGCACCTTGTCGCCAGTCTTGATGCTGTAATAATTCGCGTCGCCCTTGTACGGGCAATGCGTCACACGGTCGGTGCGCGATACCGCGTCCATATTGGCGTCCGTGCGGGGGATATACACTACTGCGGGGTAGCTGGCCTCCTTGAGGGTCAGGGCATTGGTCGTGTCGGCGATCACGATGTCCCCGGCAGAAACACGGATGTGTTTGCCGGTGGGCGTAATGGTGATCGGGTGATCCGGGCCGGGAAGCTTCATGGTGAACCCTCATGCAGTGGCATTGTGACGGTCAAATGCTGCCCTTCAGATGTGGGATACCGGCGGCCTTTAAAAGGGTCAGGCGAGGGATTATCCTCAGAAAGCCGTGACGTCGTGCGGCAGGCGCGATAGGCTTGCGATCCGAGGCGGCGACGACCGGCCGCGATTCGAACTGTTCTGGAGACCCGATTAATGCCGATGGACGCCCGCGATATCGAGACCATGATCAAGGCCGCGATTCCCGACGCGCAGGTGACGATCCGTGATCTGGCCGGTGACGGCGACCATTACGCGGCAACCGTGATCTCGGAATCCTTCCGCGGCAAATCCCGCGTCGCCCAGCACCAGATCGTCTATCAGTCGCTGAAAGGCCAGATGGGCGGCGTGCTGCATGCGCTGGCGCTGCAGACGGGTGTGCCGGAGGCGTAAAGCTCAGTCCTCATGGTGAGGAGGCGCCATTTGGCGCCGTCTCGAACCATGAGTTGTGAGCACCCAAGGGTGCGGCCATCCTTCGAGACGCGCGCAAGAGCGCGCTCCTCTCGCCTAAACCCACTCGGGTTTAGGCTGGGATGAGGGCTGAGTGTGGAGCAGCCTTTTACTCCACCGCCATCAGTGCATGCACGGAGAAGTGCTTGTCCGCGTCGGTCCATGACGCCTTCGGCTCCCAGCCCGAGCCACGCGCGAGGGCCGCAAAACGCTCGATGCTGTATTTGTAGCTGCTCTCGGTATGGATGCTTTCGCCGGCCCGGAAGGCGAAGCTGCGGCCGAGCACATGCACGGTCTGCGGCTTCCTGGCGATCAGGTGCATCTCGATGCGGTGGCGCTCCTTGTTGTAGATCGCGCGATGCGAGAAGGCCGAGAGATCGAAATCGCCGCCGAGTTCGCGGTTGATGCGCACCAGCACATTCATGTTGAACTTGCCGGTGACGCCGGCCGCATCATTATAGGCGGCGTGCAGCAGCTTCTCGTCCTTCTCCAGATCGATGCCGATCAGCATCAAGGCATCCTTGCCGAGAATGGCGCGGGCGGAGCGCAGGAAGGCGCCGGCCTCGTGCGGCTCGAAATTGCCCAGGGTCGAGCCCGGGAAGAAGCCGACCTTCGGCGTCAACCGGATATCGGCGGGCAGCTCGAAGGGGGCGGTGAAGTCGGCATTCACTGGCAACACCTTCAGGCCCGGGAAATCCTTGCGCAGTTCGGCGGCCTGCGCCTGCAGGAAGTCGCCGGAGATATCCACCGGCACATAGGCGCCGACGTCGCATTCATTCAGTAGCAGCCGCACCTTGGTGGTGGCGCCGGCGCCGAATTCGACCAGCGCGGCGTTCTTCGGAATGATCGCGTTGATGTCCTTGCCACGCGAGCGGAGAATGCCGAGCTCGGTGCGGGTCGGGTAATATTCCGGCAGCCTGGTGATCTGTTCGAACAGCTCCGAGCCGGCTTCGTCATAGAAGTATTTCGGCGACAGTTTCTTGGGATGCTGCGACAGGGCTTCGGCGACATCCGCAGCAAATGCGGATGCCGAGGCATTCAGCAGTGACAGTGCCAACGGGGCATGAACGTTCATGTCAGTCTCCTCAACGCTTTCGAGGCGCCGTGATGTCAGGAAATCAGCTGCCGTAATCGGCCAGCCGCAGGCCCGTGAATTGCCAGCGATGGTGGGGATAGAAGAAATTGCGATAGGTGACGCGGCTGTGATTGTCCGGTGTCGCCAGCGATGAGCCGCGCAGCACCAGCTGATTGATCATGAACTTGCCGTTGTATTCGCCGAGCGCGCCTTCGATGGCGCGGTAGCCGGGATAGGCCGCATAGGCCGAACGCGTCCATTGCCAGACGATGCCGAACGCGTCGTTGAGCTGACCGGCGCGGGCTGCGACTTCCCATTCCATCTCGGTCGGCAGATGCTTGCCGCTCCAGCGTGCGAAAGCGTCGCATTCGTAATAGCTGACATGGCACACCGGCGCGTCGAGATCGATCGGCTTGAGACCGCCGAGCGTCATGATCTGCCATTCGCCATTGACCTTGCGCCAGTGACCGGGCGCCTGCCATTCCTCGCGGGCCACAGTGGCAAAGCCATCCATCAGCCACAGCGTGGCTTCCTGGTAGCCGCCGGCCTCCATGAAGGCGAGCCATTCGCGGTTGGTGACGAGATTGCGCGCGAGCTTGACGGGACCGACGAGGGCGCGATGCGCGGGCTTCTCATTGTCGAAATGGAAACTGTCGCTCTGATGGCCGATGGTGTGGATGCCTTCGGTCAGCGTGGTCCACGCATCGCCCGATCTGGTCGGTGCGGGAAAGCGCCAGTCGGAATCATAGGCCGGGGGGATCGGGTTCTGTGCAAATGCATGCAGGATGTCCGTGAGCATCAGCTCCTGATGCTGCTGCTCGTGATTGAAGCCGACTTCGAGCAGCGGGATCAGCGAGGTCAGCTTTTCGTCCGGCGTCTCGTTGAAGAATTTGATGACGGCCGCATCGACATGGTTGCGATAGGCCGTCACTTCATCGGCGCCCGGCCGGGTGAGGTGGCCGCGCTGTGCGCGGGCGTGGCGGGGACCGGCGGAGACGTAATAGGAGTTGAAGAGGTAAGCGTAATCGGGGTGATAGACCTTGTAGCCCGGCGCGTGATCGGAGAGCAGGAATTGCTCCCAGAACCAGGTCACGTGGGCGCGGTGCCACTTCGCCGGGCTGGCGTCGGGCATCGACTGCACCAACTGGTCTTCCGGGGAGAGCGGGGCGGCGCGGCGTTCGGTTTCGTGGCGGACGCTCAGGAAGGCGTCGCCCAGTCTTTGGGCCAGAGAGCCTGCGGGGGCGGATTCGGACGCAAGGGACGCGGTGCCTGAACTCACGGCAGAAGCTGGATTCGTCACGAAAGTCTCCGATTTTGGAGAGAACGTTGCTCTTGGTGATGGGTTCCCGAGCAGCCTGTCCTAAATAGGTCGTCGGATTGGTTATAAAAGGCCCGTCGTCATATGATCTTTGGCCCGGCCGGACTTGGCAAAAACTGCGGAAAAGTGACCGCGGCGGGCCAGCCATGAGGCTCTCGCGCCTGTGATTTCAAGCCTTTGACCCCGTCCTTAAGACTTGGGGTGCGGAACGGATTCGGCTACATATATGACAAGTCTGACCGGGCGGTTCGCCCGATGGCTGGACCGCCAACTCCAGACCTTGAATCTGGACCTTGAACAGGGACGTGACATGAGCATTGAGCAATTCATCGAGAACGAAGTGAAGACCAACGACGTGGTGCTGTTCATGAAGGGCACGCCGCAGTTTCCGCAGTGCGGTTTCTCGGGCCAGGTGGTTCAGATCCTCGATCACGTGGGCGTCGGCTACAAAGGCCTCAACGTTCTCGAATCCGCCGAGCTGCGCGACGGTATCAAGACCTATTCGAACTGGCCGACCATTCCGCAGCTTTATGTGAAGGGCGAATTCGTCGGCGGCTGTGACATCATCCGTGAGATGTTCCAGGCTGGCGAGTTGCAGAGCCTGCTGGCCGAGAAGGGCGTGATTGCCGCCCCGGCGTCGGCCTGATTTCAAGTCGACAAATAGGCACGGCGACGCTCGACGTCGTCGTGGCCGATATTACGACCCTCCGCGTTGACGCCATCGTCAACGCGGCCAATGCGTCGCTTCTCGGAGGCGGCGGTGTGGACGGCGCCATTCATCGGGCGGCCGGTCCCGAGTTGCTCGCGGAATGCCGCACCCTCGGGGGATGCGCCACCGGCGACGCCAAGATCACCAAAGGTTACAATTTACCGGCAGCGCATGTGATCCATGCGGTTGGTCCCGTCTGGCATGGCGGCAAGGCCGGCGAGGATGGGGCGCTGGCGTCCTGTTACCAACGGGCGCTGATGTTGTGTCAGGCGCATGGTCTGGTCTCCATTGCTTTTCCCGCCATCTCCACCGGCGTCTACGGCTTTCCGGCGGCGCGTGCCGCGCCCATCGCAATCGACTCGGTCATCGAGGGGTTGAAGGATGCGCCGGTGGTCACTGCCGTCACCTTCTGCTGCTTTTCCGAGCCGTCGGCGGATCTTCATCGCCGCGCGCTCGCACGCGCACTTCCCCTTGTCTGATACCGTCGTGCCGTTACACTCCGCCTGATCAGGCAAGAGGAGCGGCGATGAATTTGCGGCACGGACTACGCTCGCTGCTCTGCGGAGCGCTGTTGCTCGCCGGATCACCCGTCCTCGCCCAGGATCGCTTTGCCGCCGAAGGCACCTTCGACATTCCAGCCGGCGCCAAATTCTCGCAGGAGAAACTGGCTGCCATCGGCGAGTTCTTCCGCAAGCAGATCGCCGACGGCAAGATCCCCGGCGCCATCGTCCTGATCCAGCAGCACGGCAAGCCGGTCTACAAGGAATTCTTCGGCGTCCGCGATCCCGACACCAAGCAGCCGATGACCGATGACACGATCTTCCGGCTGCATTCCATGTCGAAGCCGATCACGTCCTTTGCGGCGATGATGTTGATCGATCAGGGCAAGCTCAAGCTCGACGATCCCGTCTCCAAATACATTCCGTCCTTTGCCAAGGCCAAGGTCGGCGTCGAGACGAAGCTGGAGAATGGCGAGAAGGCGCTGGACATCGTCGCGCCCGATCGCCCGGTGACGATCCGCGACCTGCTGCTGCACACGTCGGGCATCACTTACGGCTTCTATGGCGAGAGTCTGGTGCGTCGCGCCTATGGCAATGCGGATATCTACAGTGGCGATTTCGACAACAAGGAATTTGCCGACCGCATCGCGCAACTGCCGCTCGAGCACCAGCCCGGCACGCTGTGGGACTATGGACATTCCACCGACATTCTCGGCCGCGTGATCGAGATCGTCTCGGGCAAGTCGCTGCTCGGCTATGAGGAGGAGGCGTTTCTCGGACCGCTCGGCATGAAGGACACCGGCTTCTTCGTGAAGGAGAAGTCGAAGGAGGGCATGCTCGCCAAGCCGATGGCCTGGGATCGCGATTTCCGCACCGGACGGCAGGGGCGACCCGAGACCTATCAGAAATGGGAATCCGGCAGCGGCGGCATGGTGTCGACGCTGGCGGATTACACGAAGTTCGCGCAGATGCTGCTGAACGGCGGCGAATATGACGGCAAGCGCTTCATGAGCGCGGCGACGTTCAAGGACATGACCACCGATCACATCGGCAAGGATTCCGGCGTCGCGCGCGACTATCTGTATTTCCCCGGCGACGGCTTCGGCTTCGGCTATGGCTTTGCGGTGCGCACCGATCCCGGCAATGCCAAGCCGCCACCGCCGGGATCGCTTGGCGAACTGAAATGGGACGGCGCCAGTGGGTGCTACTTCGTCATCGATCCCAAACAGGATTTCTTCTTCATCCTGCTCGAGCAGACGCCGTCGGAGCGGCAGCGCATTCAAAGGTCATTGAAGCTGTTGGTCTATGAAGCGCTGGAGAAATAGGCGCGCCGCACTCCTGCTGCTGACGCTCTGCAGCGTCGGCACCATCGTCGCGCCTTCGCCGCCGGCCCGAGCCGAAAAACCGCAATCCATTGCGCGCGAATTCTCCGCCGAGAGACTGCTGGCGCTCGATCGCTATTTTCTCGACATGGTCGCGGAGCGGAAGATTCCCGGCGCGGTCGTGCTCGTGCAACAGCACGGCAAGCCGGTCTATTCGGATGTGTTCGGCAATCTCGACAGCGGGCACCCGATGACCAGGGATGCGATCTTCCGGCTGTATTCGATGACGAAACCGATCACCTCGGTGGCCGCGATGATGCTGGTCGAGGACGGCAGACTGCGCCTCGACGATCCCGTCGCGAAATACATTCCGGCTTTCGCGAAGGCGCAGGTGGGCGTCGACACCAACGGGGGCGACGAACACGCCACATTCGGTCTCGTGCCGCTGCAGCGGCCGATCACCATCGCGGATTTGCTCAGGCATACATCGGGCATCACCTACGGTTTCTATGGCGACGATCCCGCCCGGAAACGTTATGCGCAACTCGATATCTTCGGCCGCGACTGGGACAACGCCTCATGGGCCGATCGCATCGCGCAGCTTCCGCTCGCCGAGCAGCCCGGCACGCTGTGGGACTACGGCCATTCCACGGACATCCTTGGCCGTGTCATCGAAGTGGTGTCCGGGCAATCGCTCTATGAATTCCAGAAGAGCCGGCTGTTCGATCCCCTGGGGATGGTCGACACGTCATTCTACATCACGGACTACGCCAAGCGCGCCCGCGTCGCCGAGCCGTTCCCGGGTGATCGCATGGTGGGCGTGGTGATAGGCATTCACGATCCATCGCAAGTGAGGCGCTGGGAGGCCGGCGGCTCAGGTCTCGTCAGCACCACGGCGGATTACGCGCGTTTCCTTCAGATGCTGCTCAATGGCGGCATGCTCGACGGCAAGCGCTATCTCAAATCCGAGACCGTGGCGGAGATGACGCGCGATCACATCGGGCCGGAGAGCGGGGTGAAGCGCGACTATTATTACTTCCCGGGCGCCGGCAGTGGCTTCGGTCTCGGCTTTGCGGTGCGCACCAGGGAACTCGCCAGCGAGCCGGGCCCGATCGGCGAATATCGCTGGGATGGCGTCGGCGGCACGTTCTTCTGGGTCGATCCGAAGAACGACATGTTCGTGCTTGTGATGGCGCAGTCGCCATCGCAACGCGTGCGGATGGAGGTGGATGTGCGGAAGATCATCGCCGAGGCATTGAAGTAGGGGCTGCTATTTTCCCTCGCCCGCTTGCGGGGAGAGGGTGGCGCGGACGCAGTCCGCGACGGGTGAGGGGGAGCCAGTGTTTTACTCGCTGGCTCCCCCTCACCCGGATTGCTCGCTTCGCTCGCAACCCGACCTCTCCCCGCGAGCGGGGAGAGGTTAAATCCCGCGCACGATCTCCCTGATCAGCCCCAATGTCTCGTCGATCATGTCTGCCGTCACATCCAGATGGGTGCAGGCGCGGATGCGGCCGTCCATGGTGGCGAGGAGCACGCCTTTCGCGCGCAGAGCTTTCACCATGTCAGCGCCGCTGATGCCGGAGCCTGCGGGATCGAAGAAGACGAGATTGGTTTCCGGCTGCTGCACGTCGATGCCGTTGATCTGTGCCAGTCCGCTCGCAAGTGCGCGGGCATTGGCGTGATCGTCGGCCAATCGGTTCACATGATGATCGAGTGAATACAGACATCCCGCGGCGCTCATGCCGGCCTGGCGCATGGCGCCGCCCAGCCGCTGCTTCCAGTGCCAGACCTTGTCGATGAATGCGCGCGGGCCAGCCAGCGCAGCCCCGAGCGGTGCGCCGAGGCCCTTGGTGAAATCGATCCAGGCCGAGTCCCAGCCGGCCGCCATGTCGCGCGCGCTGATGCCGGTGGCGACACAGGCATTCAGCAGCCGCGCGCCATCCATGTGGGTGGCCATGCCCCGCGCGTGGGCGATGTCTGCGACTTCATCGAGATGTTGTTTGCTCCAGATCGTGCCGCCGCCGATATTGGCGGTCTGCTCAACGCTGACGAGCGTCTGCGGCATCTCGTAGCGCGTATGCGGATGCAATGCGGCGCGTAGCGCTTCAGGCGTGAATTTGCCATCGGCGCCATCCAGCCCGGTGATCTGGAAACCGCCGAGCGCGGCGTGGGTGCCGCCTTCGCGCGAGAGAATATGCGCGGTCTTGTGCGCGATCACTTCATCGCCGGGCCGGCAATGCACCAGCAGCGCCGTGACATTGCACATGGTGCCTGACGGCATGAACACCGCAGCTTCCTTGCCGAGCAGCTCCGCGACGCGGGCGCAGAGCGCATTCACGGTGGGATCATCGCCCATCTGTTCGTCGCCGACCTCGGCCGAGGCGATCGCCGCGCGCATCGCGGGCGTCGGCCGCGTCTGCGTGTCGGACAGAAGGTTGATGCGGACCGGCGGCTGTAACGGATCGGGCGAGGCGGGGGTGTGGGGCATGATGGCGTCCGTTCATGTGAGCGCTGAGCTTACACAACAAAAAAGGCCCCGGAAAATCCGGGGCCTTGATCTCGTCAGCGCTGTCAGAATTTAGCGCGAATAGAATTCGACGATCAGATGCGGTTCCATCTGCACGGCGAAGGGAACGTCCGACAGCTGCGGAATGCGGATGAACTTGGCGGTCATCTTGCTGTGGTCGGTTTCGACGTAATCCGGGGTGTCGCGTTCGCCGAGCTGGCTGGCTTCCAGAACGAAAGCGAGCTGCTTGGAGGATTCCTTGACCTCGATGACGTCGCCGACCTTCACGAGATAGCTCGCGATGTTGACGCGCTTGCCGTTCACCTTGATGTGGCCGTGGTTGATGAACTGACGGGCCGCAAACATGGTGGAGACGAACTTGGCGCGATACACGACGGTGTCGAGGCGGCGCTCGAGCAGGCCGATCAGGTTTTCACCAGTGTCGCCCTTGAGACGGCCGGCTTCCACATAGATGGAGTGGAACTGGCGCTCGGAAATGTTGGCGTAATAGCCCTTCAGCTTCTGCTTGGCGCGCAGCTGCGTGCCGAAGTCGGAGAGCTTGCCCTTGCGGCGCTGGCCGTGCTGGCCGGGGCCGTATTCACGCTTGTTGACCGGAGATTTGGGACGACCCCAAATGTTCTGGCCCATACGGCGGTCGATTTTATATTTAGCTTCACTACGCTTTGTCATCGCGTCCTCGATGTTGTCAGCCATCGCGAAGCGATGGCTCTTTTGGTGGATGTGAGGAGACGCGCCCTCCTGTGTACCGCGATCAGTCCATGGTCTGAAAACAGAGGTCTGGAAAATCCCGGCACCGACAGGTTCATTCCCAAAGCTGGGTGGAGAACCACGGGTGCGAAACGCTTCGCGGGCCGAAAACGGCCCGCGAGCAGGGCGGTTTCTAGGGGGCGGGGCCGGTTATGTCAATTGAAAGACACGCTTTTTGCCGTTTGGCGGGTTTATAGCGCCAATCCGGCCGGTTCCGGCGCAAAATCGGCCTCGAAAGGGCAGTTTTATCGCCTGATGCCCTCGAATCCGGCGGCGATTCCGCGCTGGAACAGTGACCAGTCGAATCCCAGTGCCAGGGCCACATAGCCCCGTTCGATCATGGCATTCCCCATATCTGCGTTCAGCGCCGCCCCGCCCAGCGGAACGCCTGACTTGAGAATGCCAGCCTCGGCCCGGGCGACCAGCGCCTGCACCTCGGGATCGCCCGGCTGGCCGCGCTTGCCGATGGATGTGGCGAGGTCGCCGACGCCGATCACCGCGATGTCGATGCCATCAGTGGCCATGATCTCGTCGATCCGGTTCACCGCATCGATATGCTCGATGGTGACCATACAGATCATGCTGTCGTCCGCGCGGGCCATGTAATCGGGCATGCCGGTGTTCCAGCGGAACGGCGCATGGAACGGTCCCCACAGCCGCTCGCCCTCGGGCGGATAACGCAGGCTGCGCACAGCCTTGGTCGCATCGTCGGCGCTGTTGATCATCGGGAAGTTGATGCCCATGGCGCCGAAATCCATCGGCGCTTTCGCCAGCCAGGGCTCGTTCGCGGCGACACGCACCAATGGCGTGCAGGGCGTGCCTGCGGTGGCCATGATCATCCCGTGGGCGGTGTTGAGATCGATCGGGCCGTGTTCGAGGTCGACGATGATCCAGTCCAGCGACTGCGCCATGATGCGCACGGTCTGGATCGACGGGATGGTGGCGATGGCCCCGAACGTGGGGCGCCCCTCGCGCCATTTCTGCTTGAGGTCGTGAAATGGCGCGGGGGTCGTCATGGGCTTTGGTAGATCCTGTGACTTCAGTGTCTATTTCGGCGCGGGCGTTGCCAGCGGCTTGCCGTCTTCCACGACATAGACTGCCATGATCTTCAGGCCCTTGTCGCCGGTCTTCACGTCATGCGGAATCCCGGCCGGGACGGCATAGGAATCGCCGGCCTTGAGCGCCTTGTCCGGCTGGCCCTCGACGATCAGCGTCGCGTCGCCATCGAGAACGTAACCGGTATCGATACCCGGATGGGTATGGCGGCCGGCGAGCTGGTTCGGGCCGAGCTCAGCCACGACCGTCACGATGTGATGGCCGGCGGGATATTTGACGTCCTGCAGCGGCGTGCGCTTGATGCCTTGTGCATTGGCAGTGCCGGCGCAGGCTGTGATCGCCACGCCGACAAGGAGTGTCTTGAGAAGGCCATTCTTCAGAAAATTCGTCTTGAACATGCTGGTCTCCCTTTGCCGTTCTCTTTTCGGAACGGCGCGCCGCAAGGCTAGCAGCGCGCGGGGGAAAGTCGAGACGTCGGTTGCTAAGCCGCGACCTGCCTGCCGAAGAACGGCGCAAGCGCTTCCGGCCAGGCGTGGCGCTTGCCGGAGGTGTAGAGCAGCACGGCATCGGCGGGCGGCACGCCGGGCTGATGATCTCCGATCAGGCCGACCACGCGGCGTGCGATCGCGGGAGCCGGATCGATCCATGCCACCGGCCACGGGGCGATGCGATCAAGGTGGTCGAGCAACAGCGGGTAGTGAGTGCAAGCGAGCACGATCGTGTCGGTGCGGGCGCCGGCGGCATCCTGCACAAAACAGGGCGCGATCTCGCGAAACAGGTCGGCGTCGTCGATGTCGGTGCCGCCCAGGGCCTCTTCCGCCATGGAAGCCAGATCGGCCGAGCCGACCAGCGTGACGATGCAGCCGCCGCCGAATTCGCGGATCAGCGTCTGGGTATATTCGCGCTTCACGGTGCCCGACGTGCCAAGCACCGAGACGCGCTTGGTCACTGAGCGCGCGCAGGCCGGCTTGATCGCCGGCACGGTGCCGACGAAGGGCACTGTGTAAGTGGCGCGCAGATGGGTGAGCACCAGCGTCGAGGCCGTGTTGCAGGCAATGACCACGAGGTCCGGCCGGTGGGCGGCGATCAGCTCGCCCATCAGCGGCACCACGCGGCCGATCAGCGCCTCTTCGGTGTGCTGGCCGTAGGGAAAGAATGCGTCATCGGCCACATAGACATAGCGGGCATCCGGACGTGCCTTCGCAATCTCGCGCTGGACGGTGAGACCGCCGAGACCGGAGTCGAACACAAGGATGGTGGGACGCGTCGGCATCATGAGAGCCTAGGGGAGGATGGTTACTGCGGAGTTGCTGCGGGTCTGGCAATCAAGACAGGGGCATTCGGGCTTTTTCGGGAAGGGCGGCGGTTCTTAACCTCTCCCCGCTCTGCGCGGGGAGAGGTCGCCCGGCGTAGCGCAGCGAAGCCGGGCGGGTGAGGGGCAAGGCACGCGCTCACCGCTTGTTGCGCTCTCTCGGATCGGAATCTTCGATCCGAAAACGATACGCTTAGGACAGGCCAATGCCTCGCCCCTCACCCCACCCCTCTCCCCGCGCAAGATGCGGGGAGAGGGAGCTTACCGCGCTCGCGGTTGGCTACACCGGCTCCAACGGCCGTCGCTGACCTTCCGGCAGCTCAATGTCTATCGCATCGCCGGGCGCCACCTCGCCGTCCGACACCACGATCGCCATCACGCCGGCCTTGTAGACGGCGCGGCCGTGGGCATCGCGCGCTTCTGTCGCCGCTTTGAGACCCTGCTGAAACTTGTCCATCAGCACGCAGGGCTCGCGCAGGCCGGTGAGTTCGATGATCGCATGCGCGCCGAGATGCAGCCGGGTGCCGGTGGGCAATGCTGCGAGGTCGATCCCCGATGTGGTGACATTCTCGCCGAGATCGCCGGGCTGGATCGTGAAGCCCTTGGCGCGCAATTCGTCGAACAGCTCGGACGGGATCAGATGCACCTGGCGCAGATTCGGCATGGCGGGATCGCGGCGGCGATCGTAGCGGTGCTTCACCAGCACGCCCATATGGCCGTCGCCTTCGACGCCAAGGCCCGAGAGCAGGTGAATGCGCAGGCCTGGCGTCTTGCTGAAGTGATGACCGCGTCGCAGACATACGGCGACGATGTAGCCAGCGGACTCCGTCCTCATGGTGAGGAGGCGCCGCTTCGGCGCCGTCTCGAACCATGGCGTGCGGCGCTCATCCTTCGAGACGCGACGAAGACGTCGCTCCTCAGGATGAGGTACCGAATACGCGCGTGAAGATCGTGTCGACGTGCTTGAAGTGATAGCCGAGGTCGAACTGCTCCTCGATCTCCGCATCCGTGAGATACTTCTTCACGTCGGCGTCCTTCTTCAGCAGCGTCTGGAAGTCGCCTTCGCCGCGCCACACCGGCATGGCGTTGCGCTGCACGAGCTTGTAGGCGTCCTCGCGCGATGCACCCTTCTGGGTCAGCGCGATCAAGAGGCGCTGCGAATGCACGAGGCCGCCGAGGCGGTCGAGGTTCTTCTGCATGTTGGCGGGATATACCAGCAGCTTTTCGATCACGCCGGCCA
Source organism: Tardiphaga sp. GW822-FHT04G09 (assembly GCF_058800725.1). Taxonomy (NCBI): domain Bacteria; kingdom Pseudomonadati; phylum Pseudomonadota; class Alphaproteobacteria; order Hyphomicrobiales; family Nitrobacteraceae; genus Tardiphaga; species Tardiphaga sp. GW822-FHT04G09. The sequence goes on from NZ_JBXAMO010000001.1 coordinate 178,340, forward strand.
TGCGGTTGAGTGCGAAGTCCAGGGTCACCGTGGCATCCGGGCCGAACATGCGCTCGGCGGAGGAGTGCGAGATATCGCGCTCATGCCACAGCACCACGTTTTCCATCGCGGGCGTTACATAGGCGCGCACCATGCGGGCGAGGCCGGTGATGTTTTCGGTCAGCACGGGGTTGCGCTTGTGCGGCATGGCCGACGAACCCTTCTGGCCCTCGGAGAAGAACTCCTCGGCTTCCAGCACTTCGGTGCGCTGCATGTGGCGCACTTCTGTCGCAAGACGTTCCATCGACGAGGCGATCACGCCGAGCGTCGCGAAGAACATCGCGTGGCGGTCGCGCGGGATCACCTGCGTCGAGATCGGTTCGGGCTTGAGGCCCATTGCTTTCGCGACATGTTCTTCAACGCGCGGATCGATCTGCGCGAAGGTGCCGACGGCGCCGGAGATGGCGCAGGTGGCGACTTCCTCGCGCGCAGTCACGAGACGCGCGCGGGCGCGGGTGAATTCCGCATAGGCGTAAGCGAGCTTGAGGCCGAAGGTGACCGGCTCAGCATGGATGCCGTGGGAGCGGCCGATGGTCGGCGTCATCTTGTGCTCGAAAGCGCGGGTCTTCAGCGCGGCCAGCAGGCGGTCGACGTCGGCGATCAGGATATCGGCGCAGCGGGTGAGCTGCACGTTGAGGCATGTATCGAGCACGTCGGACGAGGTCATGCCCTGATGCACGAAGCGCGCCTCGGAACCGACGATCTCGGCCAGATGGGTCAGGAAGGCGATGACGTCATGCTTGGTCTCGCGCTCGATCTCGTCGATACGCTCCACATTGAAGGTGGCATCCTTGGCCTTGGCCCAGATCGTCTTCGCCGCGTCCTTCGGAATGGTACCGAGTTCCGCCAGCGCATCGGCCGCATGGGCCTCGATCTCGAACCAGATCTTGAAGCGGGTCTGCGGCTCCCAAATGGAGGCCATTTCCGGACGGGTATAGCGAGGGATCATTGCGCACTCTGACGTTTGGGGGATTACGCCGCGCTTTAGCAGATCGGGGCTGGGGAGGCCACCTCGGATGCGTCTGGAGGGCTGATTTTCCTGCCGAATTTACGGCTTTGGCAACCGTGCCGTCACCGCCATGAAGCGCCGGTTCGGCCCCGCGTGAAACTGGTCGGCGTCTACGGTCTCCACCAGCACCGCCAGCGTCGGCGCGCCGTCTTTGGCCTGATGATGATAGGCTTCAGCGATCCCGTAGGCAGTCACGCAGCGGCGGCGCTTCGGCAGTTGCTTGTCCTGCGCCAGTGTAACGGGTGCTGCGCCGTCGATACTCAGTCGCAGTGTCATGCCGGTGACGATGACGCTGCCAGTGGTGCCGCGGCCGCCGGCGCCGTAGCATGACGCCTTGCCGAGCGCCTGCGGAGGCGTGGCTGTTTGATATTTGAATCGGGAGAGGTGCTACACCATCTCGCCGCGGGCATTCGCGGCCGCCGCGCGGATACCGTCGATGTTGGCCTTATAGCTTTCCACCGTGCCGCCCTTGAACACGGCCGAGCCGGCGACGAACGCATTCGCGCCTGCCGCGGCGAGTTGCCCCGCGACTGCAGCGGATACGCCGCCATCGACCTCGATATCGATCGGGCGGCCTGCGGTCATCGCGCGCAGGTCCGAGATCTTGCCGAGTGCGGACGGAATGAAGGCCTGGCCGCCGAAGCCGGGATTGACGGACATCACCAGCACCAGATCGACGAGATCGAGCACATATTCGATGGCCGTGATCGGCGTGCCGGGATTGAGCGAGACGCCGGCCTTCTTGCCGAGATTGCGGATCGCCTGCAGCGAGCGATGCAGATGCGGACCTGCTTCGGCGTGCACGGTGATGTGGTCGCAGCCGGCCTTGGCGAAGGCTTCGAGATAGGGGTCACAAGGCGCGATCATCAGATGCGCGTCGAAGATCTTCTTGGTATGCGGGCGCATCGCCTTGATGACGTCGGGGCCGTAGGAAATGTTCGGCACGAAATGGCCGTCCATGACATCGAGATGCATCCAGTCGGCGCCGGCGGTATCCACGGCGCGGACCTCTTCGCCGAGCCTGGCGAAATCGGCGGCCAGGATGGATGGCGCGATCACCAGCGGACGGGGCGTGAAGCTCTGGGACATCGGGTTTTCCTGAACGTTTTTGGACGGCGGCGAATGGATCGCCTCGCGTAACATGGGGCCGGGGAGCGGGCAACGCTCGCCGCGCGCCGGCAAGTTCTGCCGCGGCGGCATGATTTGCCGGGACATATGCGCGCGGCCTCTGATGTGGACCGTTGTTTTATCGACGTTTTTTCGCTGGCACGCGGCTTGCTGAAATCCTTGCAGGGAATTGCGCCGCGGATGCGGCATGAGCAGGAGACACGCGATGTTGCAGGCCCTCGGTCTTGCCGCGTCCGCACTGGATGCGCTGCAGGCGCTGACGTCGAAGAAGACCACTGCGTCGAAGCCGACCACCGGCGTCACACAGCCGGCGGCGAGCGTCTTCAATATCTCCAACACGACGTCGCAGACCAGTTCGTCGACGTCGTCGACATCGAGCGCCAGTTCGTCAGCCTCGACCTCGATTTCGGCCGGCACGATGAGCGCGCTGCTGGATGCGCAGAGCCAGTCGGTCTCGTCGTCCTCGAAGAGTCGGTCGGACGCGCTGAAGAGCCTGTTTGCGCAGCTCGATGGCGACGGCAGCGGCGGGATCAGCAAGGCGGAATTCGAGGACAAGCTCGGCGCCGGTGGCACCAATGTGGAGAATGCCGACAAGGTCTTCGCCAAGCTCGACAAGAATGGCGATGGATCGGTGAGCCTGGATGAGCTCGGCTCGGCGCTCAAGGGCGCCGGCAAGTCCCATCACGCCGGCGGCGGCGGCAAGGGCAGTGGCGCTGGAGGCGATTCCGATACTGCCGGTTCGACCACGACAACCACGATGAACGCCGATGGCAGCACCACGACATCCATCGCATATGCGGACGGATCGACGGTGACGTCGACGACAGCCGTCCCGTCATCGTCGACGACCTCCACCGCGAACTCGTCCTATAACGCGATCGAAAAGATGATCGCGCGTCAGGCGCAGCAGATCTCAAATGCGAAGTCGACGCTGGCGATCAGCGCCTGATCCGCGTTCCGGCCCCGAACGCGTCAGCTCGCGATAGGCGAAGCGATCGCGAATACGGTGGTTGAAGAACGCTCCGCGTGACGCTGCGCCGCTGAAAGCCGCGTAAACTTCCGGCGGCACCTGCGCATAAGCATACCGACGACCGCTGGTGAAAGTGACGCGCAATTCGCGAGTCACCGGATCGTAGATGAGATGTCGAATCGCACTCGACGGCATCGCACGTCCTCCGAATGTCTCTCGGATAGAAACAACGACCGGCGCGATTGGTTGCGGAGCGATGACCTAGTGACGGTCGCGAAACCCCGGAAGCGCGTTCGCAAACGGGAGCGCTGTCGCTTCATACACACCACGCGCGATGGCGCGGGCGATCACATTACCCGCGAACAGGCCGAGTTCGGTCAAGCCCACCAGCGGATCGATCGACTTTTCGCACGTCGCCGCCGCAAACACGATGTCGCCATCGAGCGGCGCATGTACCGGATAGATCGCGCGGGCGAATCCGGTCTGCGCCATCAGGGCGAGACGTTGTGCTTGCGCCTTGGTCAGGATCGCGTCGGTAACAACGACGGCAAGTGTCGTGTTCTCGATCGACGTTGCCGCCGGTCCGCCCTTGATACGCATCGCCAGCATCTCCGATTTCATCCTGTCGGGCATGCCGTGTCCGCCGAACTCGTTGCCGACTTCGAATGGCGCCGCCCAGAAGTGCGGGCCGTCGCCGATGGTGACGCTGCCGACCGCATTGACCGCAGCAAGTGCAGCGACGCGCACGCCCGATGGGGTGACGGCAGAGGCCGAGCCGAGGCCGCCCTTGAAGTTGACTGTCGTGGCGCCGAGCCCTGCGCCCACGCTGCCGAGCCTGAAGGTATCGCTGGCGGCTGCCGCGGCGGCATAGCCGAGATCGCGATAGGGCGGGAAGCGGCCCCAGGCCTTGTTGCCGCCATTGAGCAGGTCGAACAGGATCGCGCCGGGCACGATGGGGATGACGGCATTGCCGATCTGGTAGCCGCGGCCCTGTTCGGCGAGCCAGGCCTGCACGCCGCCGCCGGCCTCGAGCCCGAAGGCCGAGCCGCCGGCCAGCGCGAGGCCGTGGATGGCATCCACGGTGTTGACGGGATCGAGCAGCGCGCTCTCGCGCGTGCCCGGGCCGCCGCCACGTATATCGACAGAAGCCACCGCCGGCCTGTCGAACAGGATGGCGGTGACGCCGGAGGCCAGTTGGGAGTCGTCAGCATGGCCGACGCGAACGCCGGCGATATCGGTAAGCAGATTCTTCATGGCGGTTCCCTCTTGGCCCGACCTGACCGCAGCAGCGCTGCGCGGTCAACCGATCACGACGCGATCACAACAGCCGGAAGTGGCGGGGATTTGATCCATCGCGCTTGCATCCAGCCGCAGTCGCGGTGCATCTAGCCGCATGATTTCCGATGTCACGATCCCCGCCGCACTGATTGCCGGTATTGTCTCGTTCCTGTCGCCCTGCGTGCTCCCGCTGGTGCCGCCCTATCTGATCTATCTCACGGGTGCGACCATCGAGCATGTCGCCAATGACGAGCAGGAAGCAGTCTCCAGGCGCGCGGTGATGATCTCCGCTGCCGTGTTCGTGCTGGGCTTCTCCACGGTGTTCGTGGCGCTTGGCGCCAGCGCCAGCCTGGTCGGCAGCGTGATCCGCTCCTATGCGGCGGAACTGTCAATCGTTGCCGGCATCCTGATCATCCTGATGGGCCTGCATTTCCTTGGCCTCACGCGCATCGGGTTGCTGATGCGCGAGGGACGCCTCAGCATGCCGAAGCCGGTCGGCTTGTGGGGCGCCTATGTGATGGGCCTGGCTTTCGCGTTTGGCTGGACGCCGTGCATCGGCCCGATCCTCGCGGCGATCCTGTCGGTGGCGGCGGCAGAAGCAACGGTGACCAAGGGCGCAGGGCTGCTTGCGGTCTATTCCCTGGGCCTCGGCATCCCGTTCCTCATTGCGGCCTTCATGGTGGAGCAATTCTCCAGCGTGTTTGCGCGCATCAAGAAGCATCTCGTCCATGTCGAGCGCGCCATGGGCGTGCTGATGGTGATCACCGGCATCGCGTTTCTCACCGGCGCCGTCTCGAATGCCAGCATCTGGTTGCTGGAGACATTTCCCGCGCTGCAGAATTTCGGCTAGGAGCTCTCTCATAACCTCGCCCCGCACTTGCGGGGAGAGTTTATGGGAAGCGCTTGCGGCGCCAGCTCACGTCCCCTTCGCGTCGATCTGGGTGTAGTTGCCCTTGGCGTCCCACTTGTAGACGACATAGTCGATCGCCTTGATGTCGCCCTTGGCATCAAACGCCATCTTGCCGAGCACGGTGTCCCATTCACCGGCCTTGATCACATCCATCACCTTCTTGGTGTCGGTTGAGCCGGCCTTGGCGACAGCCTGCGACCAGACCTGGAACGCCGCATAGGTGTAGAGCGTGTAGCCTTCAGGGTCGATGTTCTTGGCCTTGAACTTCTCGACGATGGCCTTCGCGCTCGGCTTGTTGCGCGGGTCGGGGCCGAAGGTGAACAACGTGCCCTCTGCGGCGGGTCCGGTGATGGATGCGAATTCCTTGTCGTTCATGGCGTCGCCGGCCATCAGCACGGTCTTGAGGCCCTGGTCGCGCATCTGGCGCAGGATCAGGCCGGCTTCCTGATGATAGCCGCCGACATAAACCAGATCGATATTGTCGCGCTTCAGGCGCGAGACGATCGAGTTGAAGTCCTTGTCGCCCTTGTTGTAGCTCTCGAACATCTTCTCGTTGAAGCCGGCCTTGTTGAGTGCCTTCTTCGTTTCGTCGGCGAGACCCTTCCCGTAGGTCGTCTTGTCGTTGAGGATCGCGACGTTCTTGCCCTTGAAGTTCTTGGCGATGTAGTCGGCGGCAACGAGGCCCTGCTGGTCGTCACGGCCGCAGACGCGCAGCACATTGGCGAGCTTGCGCTCGGTGAACAGCGGGTTGGTCGAGGCGGGCGTGATCTGCAGCACATTGCCGTCGGCATAGGCTTCCGATGCCGGGATCGACGACGACGAGCAGAAGTGGCCGGCGACGAACGGCACCTTGGCGCTTGCGAACTTCTCGGCGATCGAGCGGGCCTGTTTGGGATCGCAGGAATCGTCACCGACCTGCAGCGCCAGCTTCTTGCCGAGCACGCCGCCAGCGGCGTTGAGATCTGCCACAGCCTGGTCGGCGCCGTTCTTCATCTGGCGGCCGAAGGCGGATTCGCCGCCCGTCATTGGGCCGGCGACCGCGACGTTGATGTCCTGCGCGAAGGCTGCGGTTGAGAGCAGCGACGCGGCAAAGGCCAGGCCGATCACATTGAATGGTTTCATGGGGATGATCCTCGCAAAGAGTTTTCGGCCGCAAACGCAATCCGGCCGCCCGAACGATAAGATCATTCTCAACTTATTTTGATGCCGAGTCATCGGCAATTTTAGGCCGCGAAGAGGCAGCCTGTGAGTTCGGCTGCGGCAGGTCGTCGCAAGAACTGCCGCTGTGCGACCCTGCGCCCAGCGGATCGAAAACATGCCGAAGCCGCCTTGCGCGTGGGCAACCGTCTCACCGGCTCAGGCACCGACATCACGACGTGAGCCGAGCCGCACCTCTCGTTGTGCGCGGAGAGGTGCGGCCCTGCTGGCCTACTGCTTCAGTTCGGCATAGTCGCCCTTGGCGTCCCATGTGTAGACGACATAGTCGATCGCCTTGATGTCGCCCTTGGCGTCGAACGCCAGCTTGCCAAGCACGGTGTCCCATTCGCCGGCCTTGATCGTGTCCATCACCTTCCTGGTGTCGGTGGTGCCGGCCTTGGCGACAGCCTGCGACCAGACCTGGAAGGCAGCATAGGTGTAGAGCGTGTAGCCCTCGGGATCGATGTTCTTGGCCTTGAAGCGGTCGACAATCGCTTTCGCGGTGGGCTTGTTGCGGGGATCAGGGCCGAAGGTGAACAACGTGCCTTCCCCAGCCGGGCCGGTGATGGAGGCGAACTCCTTGTCGTTGATTGCGTCGCCGGCCATCAGCACCGTCTTGAGGCCCTGGTCGCGCATCTGACGGACGATGAGCCCGGCTTCCTGATGGTAGCCGCCGACATAGACCAGATCGATATTGTCGCGCTTCAGCCGGGAAACGATCGCATTAAAATCCTTGTCGCCCTTGTTGTAGCTCTCGAACATCTTCTCGGTAACGCCGGCCTTGTTCAGCGCCTTCCTGGTTTCGTCGGCGAGGCCTTTTCCATAGGTCGTCTTGTCGTTCAGGATCGCGATATTCTTGCCCTTGTAATTTTTGGCAATGTACTCGCCCGCGACAAAACCCTGCTGGTCGTCGCGGCCGCAGACGCGCAGCACATTGGCGAGCTTGCGTTCGGTGAACAATGGATTGGTCGAGCCCGGCGAAATCTGCAGCACATTGCCATCGGCATAGGCTTCCGATGCGGGGATCGACGACGACGAACAATAGTGACCGGCGACGAACGGGATGCGCGCGCTGGCGAATTTCTCGGCGATTGAGCGCGCCTGCTTGGGATCGCAGCCGTCATCGCCGACCTGCAGCGCGAGCTTCCTGTTCAGCAGGCCGCCGGCGGCGTTGATATCGGCGACGGCGAGTTCGGCGCCATTCTTGAACTGGCGGCCGAAGGCGGATTCGCTGCCGGTCATGGATGACGCGACGGCGACAGGAATATCCTGCGCCAGTGCAACGGACGCAAACGCGATCGAAGCGCCCGCAGTCAGGCCGATGAATTTAATGAATTTCATAGGAAGTCCCCGTGTTCCGTTCGAATGCAGGCAACGCAGCGCCATGACAGTATCGCGATTGGGGCATTATTCTACCTTGAGAATAATGTCGATTGTTTGCATAGCTCCGCGCGTCAATGGTCATCGCGATGAGGGATATGGAGCCGTCAGCCGTGCCGACCGCCTTCGAGATAGGCGGAGCGGATTTCCGGGGCTTTCAGAAGTTCGCTGCCGGTGCCCGACAGGGTGATCAACCCGTTGACCATGACATAGCCGCGATGGGCCAGACGCAGCGCGTGATTGGCGTTCTGCTCGACGATCAGGACCGTCAATCCGTCCTGCTTGTTGAGCACGCGGATGGCATCGAAAATCTGTTTGGCGATCAGCGGTGCGAGGCCAAGCGAGGGCTCGTCGAGCAACAGCAGGCGCGGGCGGCTCATCAGCGCGCGGCCGATGGCCAGCATCTGCTGCTCGCCGCCGGACAGCGTGCCGCCGCGCTGGGTCATGCGCTCCCTGAGGCGCGGAAACAGCGTCAGTACCTTGTCGAGGCTGTCGGTGCGTTCGGCGGGCGTGCTTTCATTAACGTCGGCACCCATCTGCAGATTTTCCGCCACGCTCATGCGCGGGAAAATCCGGCGCCCCTCCGGCGACTGCGCGATGCGCATCCGCGCGATCTCGTGGGTCGGAAGGCCGGTGATATCAATGCCGTCATAGATGATCACGCCAGAACGTGCCCGCGGCTTGCCAAAGATGGTCATCATCAGCGTCGACTTGCCGGCACCATTGGCGCCGATCAGTGCGACGATTTCACCGTGCTTGATGTCGAGATCGACGCCTTTCAGCGCTTCGATCTTGCCATAGGATGCGCGCAGACCAGTGATGGCGAGCATGGGGGCGGCGCTCACGTCTCGCCCTCCATCACCGCCATGGCTTCCTCTTCATCCGCACCGAGATAGGCGGCGATGACTTTAGGATTGTCGCGGATTTGCTGCGGCGTGCCGTCGGCGATCTTCACGCCGTAATCGAGCACATTGATATGGTCGGAGATCTCCATCACGACCGACATGTCGTGCTCGATGAGCAGGATCGAGGTGCCATGTTCAGCGCGGATCTTCAGCAACAACTCATTGAGCGCCGCGCTCTCGCGCGCATTGAGGCCCGCGGCGGGCTCATCGAGGCAGAGCAGCGCCGGCTCGGTGCACATTGCGCGCGCGATCTCGAGACGGCGCTGGTCGCCGTAAGGCAGGTTGCCGGCGGCATCGTCGGCGCGCTCCAGCAGGCCGATCTGATCGAGCCAGGTGCGCGCGAGGTCGATCGCAGCCTTCTCGGCGGCGCGATAGCTGGGCACGCCGAACAGGCCGAGAAACGTGAATCCCGAAGCGCGCATCAGCGTGTTGTGCTGTGCCACCATCAGGTTTTCCAGCGCGGTCATGCCGGGAAACAGCCGGATGTTCTGAAAGGTGCGGGCGACCTTGGCGATCTTCGAGATGCGGAAATCGTTGAGCTTCTCGAGCCGCCATTCGTCGTCGCCGTTGCGCAGGCGGATGGTGCCGGATGTCGGCTTGTAGAAGCCGGTGATGCAATTGAAGACGGTGGTCTTGCCGGCGCCGTTGGGGCCGATCAGCGCGGTGATCTTGCCGCGCTCGGCCGAGAAACTGAGATCGTTGACGGCGACGATGCCACCGAACCGCATTGTCAGATTTTCGACGCTGAGAATGTCGTTGATATTCATCCGTGCCCCTCTTTGACGAGGTCGGACGAGATCGCGGTGTTGCGTTCGAGAAAGACGGTGGGCGCGCGGTGGCCGATCAAGCCGCGCGGCCGCCAGATCATCAGCAACACCATGGCGCCGCCGAACACCAGCATGCGGAACTGCTCGAGTCCTCTGAACAGTTCGAAGCCGCCGATCATCGCAAGCGCTGCGAGCGCCACGCCGAGCTGCGAGCCCATGCCGCCAAGCACGACGATGGCCAGCACCAGCGCCGACTCGTGGAAGGTGAACGACTCGGGGCTGATGAAGCCCTGGCGGGTCGCGAAGAACGCGCCGGCAAGGCCGCCGAACATGGCGCCCGTGGCGAAGGCGGTGAGCTTGGTGGTTGTGGTGTTGATGCCCAGCGCACGGCAGGCGACCTCATCCTCACGCAGCGCTTCCCAGGCGCGGCCAATGGGCAGGCGGCGCAGGCGGATGGTGACCCAGTTGGTCAGCAGCGCGAGGGCGAGGATCAGATAGAACAGGAAGACGATGCGATGGGTTGGCGAGAACTCGATACGCAGCAAGGCGGCAAGGCCGTCATCGCCCGGGGTCAGCGGAATGCCGAACATCGTGGGGCGTGGAATGCCGGAGATGCCGTTGGGGCCGCCGGTGAGGGTCTGCCAGTTGATGATGACGAGGCGGATGATCTCGCCGAACGCCAGGGTGACGATGGCGAGGTAGTCGCCGCGCAGCCGCAGGACGGGAAAGCCGAGCAGTACGCCGAAGAACGCGGCGAGAATGCCGGCGAGCGGCAGGCAGATCCAGAACGACAGGCCGAAATTGGTGGCCAGCAGCGCGTAGGAATAGGCGCCGACGGCATAGAAGGCGACATAGCCGAGATCGAGCAGGCCGGCGAGGCCGACCACCACATTGAGGCCCCAGCCGAGCATCACGTAGGTCAGCACGAGAATGCCGAGATCGAGGATGTAGCGTTCGTCGTAGAAGATCACCGGCACGAGGAAGGTGAAGATCAGCAGCGCCGGCACCAGCGCGCGGCCGGCGAAGGAAAATGCCTTCTGCGCCGAGGGCGGCACCACGCGCGCAGTATCCACCGGTCCCCACCAGTGCCGCAGCAGTTCCATCACGATACTGCCGCCGAACACCACGGCGACCATCGTGGCGAGATCGCCGAAGCGGGTCCACCAGGTCAGTTGCCCGTCGGAGCCGGCCTCGGTGCGGATGCCGATCATCAGCGAGAACAGCACCAGCGCCACCAGCGCGGAGATCACGGCCTTCTTCAGGATGAATGCAGCGTCCGGGCCGCGGGCAGTTTTAGCTTGTGATGCGTGTGCTGCCACTTGGATCCCGTCAGACTTTTTCGACTTCGGGGCGGCCGAGCAGGCCGGTTGGCAGGAAGATCAGCACCACGATCAGAATCGAAAAAGCGGCGACGTCTTTGTATTCGGTGGAGAAGTAGGCGGCCCACAATGTCTCGATCAGGCCGATCAGCAAGCCGCCAAGCATGGCGCCGGGCAGCGAGCCGATGCCGCCGAGCACAGCGGCCGTAAAGGCCTTGATACCGGCGACGAAACCCATAAAGAAGTCGACCAGGCCATAATAGAGCAGGTACATCATGCCCGCGACGGCGGCGAGCGCGGCGCCAATCACGAAGGTCATGGAGATGGTGCGATCGACATCGACGCCGAGCAGCGAGGCCATGGTCTGGTCCTGCTCGCAGGCGCGCATGTCACGGCCGAGGCGCGTGCGCGCGACCAGCCAGGTGAACAGCGCCAGCAGAACGATGGTGGTGATGACGACGATGATCTGGATGTTGGAGAGGCGCACGGCGAAACCGTCGGCGCCTTCATGAAGCGTGTAGCCGCCGGTGATGATCGGCGGCACCGGCTTGACGCGGGCGCCCTGTGCCACCTGCGAGAAATTGCTCAGCACGAAGGACATGCCGATCGCCGACAGCATCGGCGCGAGGCGGAAGGAGTGGCGCAGGGGACGATAGGCGATGCGCTCGATGGTCCAGCCATAGAGCGAGGTGATCGCCATCGAGACCAGGAGTACCAGCAGCAGGATTACCGGCACCGCGGTGAGGCCGATCGACACCAGGATGAGAAACGTGATCAGCGCGATGAAGCCGCCGATCATGAAGATGTCGCCATGGGCGAAATTGATCATGCCGACGATGCCGTAGACCATCGTGTAGCCGATCGCGATCAGGCCATAGATGGAGCCGAGCACGAGGCCGTTGATCAGTTGCTGGGCGAAATAATCCATGCGCTGCCGAATTCGAGTGAGGCGCCACCATGATCCGGCAGCCGGATCATTGCGTCGTTGTATCGTTTTCTAACAGCGGCCATTGGAGGCGGCAACAGGGAGCGATGCGGCTAAAGTAGCCTGTACATGCTGTTTTTCGCGGCGATTTGCGTCCCTTCTGTTGCGCCGCAGCGCACACAAATCCGCGCCTTATTGGCGGCTGTTCCGGTGTCACAGTTGCGCCGTGCAACGGCCTTGCAATCATCACGAGGGAACCGAAACGAACATCGAGGCCGCACGTTGTCGCGCGTTGAATGGTTCAACAAAGGAGATTGAAGAATGTCCAATCAGAACCAGCAAAAGCCCGGTCAGCAAAAGCCAGGCCAGCAGAGCCAGACTCCCGGGCAGAAGCCGGGCCAGCAGCAGGGTGGCGGGGCGCATAATCCTGGCCATGAGCAGGACCCGAGCCGGCAGGGCCAGAGATAGGTCTTCAGGCAGACATCAATCGAGAGTTGGGCCGTGCCTAGCGGCCCATATGGAAAGTCCCGCCGAAAGGCGGGGCTTTTCCTTTGGCAAGTCCTGATCGTATTCCGGCCCGCCGTTATCCCGCTGATTCTCCAGTTAAGGTTACCAATTGGTTTACGTTGTCCGTCTGATTGAACGGGCGTTACGTCGGCCGAGGCGTGCGATTCCCGGGGAGTCGCCGACAGAGCGGTGGACGGCGTCATGGACCAGAGCAGCACGGATCAGACCGGAACCCTTCAGGCTGGGACATTTCAGACTGGTACGTTTCAGACCTGGCGGATCAGCACGTTCACGGGCGCGCTGATCGCCTGCTATTTCATCCCGACCTGGACGATCTTTGCGTTCCGGATCATGGTCTCGCCGATCCAGGGCTTCTATGAGCGGCCCAATATTTCGCTGGCGTTATTTCTCAGCGACTACATGCAATTTTCCAGCATGGGCACGGTGCGCTATGCGTGGCTGCTCGCCGTCGGCAAGCTGACGGTGGTCGCTTTCTTCACGGTATTCCTCGTCTTCATCACGCGGCCGAAAATCCGCAAGACGGGCGGCTGCGACGAGGCGCTGGCGTTGGCGCTTGGCATCGGCGGCGTGATCTCGTTCGCCAGCATGGTGATGGCATCGAAGGTCGGTGAGATCATCGCGATGCGGCTGCACATTACCGAATTGCTGCTGCTGCTGGGCACCGCGGTGTTGATGACCATCGAGCCGCCGTTGCGTCGCGAAACGGCGCAGGAGCTCGACCCCGGGCAGCCGGGCAAGGCAGCCAACGACGCACAGCTTTTGCAAAAAGTCGCCTGAATAAGAGGTCGCCTAGATAGCGAGCCCGAGCTCTTTGATGATCGCGCCGGCTTCCTTGGTGGCGTGATTGGCCGCCGGCACGCCGCAATAGATCGCCTGCTGCAGCAGAATTTCCTTGATGTCGTCTGGCGTGAAGCCGCCTTCGGTGAGGGCGGCACGCACATGCATGCGAAATTCGTCCCACTGGCCGAGCGCCAGCATGGTGCCGATCACCAATACGCGGCGCGTGCGATCGTCGAAATGCGGCCGCGTCCAGATCTCGCCCCAGGCGTAGCGGCTGATCAGATCCAGAAAATCAGCATTGAATGCGTTTTTGCCGGCAGCCGATTTATCGACCCATGCATTGCCGAGAACCTTGCGGCGTTTCGCGGTGCCTTCAGCGGCGCGTTGCTGCTCGTCCATCTCTGATCTCCGTTCAATGCTGGGTCAGGAAGCCGACCACGGCGTCAGTGAAGGCGTAGGGCTGTTCGACATTCGAGATGTGTGCGGCGTCCAGGAGCGTCATGCTGGCGCCCGGAATGCCACTGCGGATCATCTCGCCCGCCGATACCGGCGTCGCATTGTCCTGACGGCCGGCGATCACCAGCGTGGGGCTCTTGATCTTGGGGAGCAGCGCGCGTTGATCGAGCGTGCTCAGCGCCTCGCAGGCGGCGAGATAACCTTCGACCGGGGACGCTATCAGCATCGCCTTCATTCTGGCGGTGGTTTCGGGTTCGCGCTCACGGAAGTCAGCGGTGAGCCAGCCACCGATCACGGCATCCGCCACGGAGGCCAGTCCGCCTTCGCGGACGGCCTTGATGCGGTTGTGCCAGTTGGTCGGGTCCGGATAGTAGCAACTGGTATTGGCAAGGATGATCTTGTTGAAACGCTCCGGCGCGTTGGCGCCTAGCCACTGGCCGACCATGCCGCCCATCGACAAGCCGCACCAGTGCACCTTGTCGATATTGAGATCGTCGAGGATCGCCAGCACGTCGCGGCCGTAGCGCTCCATCGAAGTCGGGCCGTTCATGCCGGACTTGCCGTGACCCCGGCGATCATAGCGGATCACACGAAACAGCTTTGTCAGCGCCGGCATCTGCGGCTCCCACATCGCCATTGTGCAGCCGAGCGAATTCGACATCATCAGCGTCGGCCCGCTGTCGCGGCCCTCCACGGAGACATTCAGCAGGCAGCCGTCGGCGTCGATCATGGGCATGGTGTGTCTCCCGGGTTTCTTCTTAAGCGAGTGAGGCGAGCAGGCGGTCGATCAGGGCTTGCGAGACACCCTGATAATCCATCGGCTCGAACAGTTTGGCGATCGCGGCAGCGCTAAGCTGTGCGCTGACCTTGGGATCGGCCGTGAGCACGTCGCGCAGATGTTTCTTCTCGGCGACGGCGCGCTTGGTGGCGGCTTCGACCAGATGATGCGCGTCGCTCTTGCCGAGCTTTTCGGCGAGGGCAAAGGTCACGGCTTCGGCCATGATGAGGCCGTGGGTTTCATCGAGATTGAGGCGCATGCGCTCGGCGTCGACCTCGAGCCCTTCGGCGATATCGACGATGGCAGCAAGAGCGCCCGATGTCACCAGCAGCAATGTCGGCAGCGTCGGCCATTCCGCGTGCCACGGTCCCGCACTGCGTTCATGATCCTGGATCTGCGCGGCAAAGATCGTTGCAGCGAGGTTTGGTGCCATAGTCGCGGCGCCAAGCGCGGAGGCCGATGCCACCGGATTGCGCTTATGCGGCATGGTGGAGGAGCCGCCGCGGCCTTCGCCAGAGGGTTCGAACGCTTCGCCGACATCGGTCTGCATCATCAGCGACACGTCGCGGGCGATCTTGCCGCAACTGCCGGACAGGATCGCCAGCACCGAAGCCACTTCGGCGATGCGGTCGCGATGGGTATGCCATGGCGCATCGGGCAGCGGCAGCTGCAATTCCCTGGCGAGTTGCTCCGCAACGACGAGGCCCTTGTCGCCGAGCGCAGCCAGGGTGCCGGCGGCGCCGCCGAATTGCAGCGCGAGGCCTTCAGTGCGCAACCGCTGCAGGCGCAGGCGCGAGCGGTGCAGGGCGGAGGCATACTCCGCGAGCTTCAGCCCGAATGGCATCGGCAGGGCGTGCTGCAGCCAGGTGCGGGCGACCACAGCGGTTTTGCGGTGCTTGACCGCGAGGGCCGCAAAGCCGGCGATGGCGCGGTCGAGATCCGCGAGCAGAGCATCAATGGCGGCGCGCAGGCCGAGCATGGTGGCGCTGTCGATGACATCCTGGCTGGTGGCGCCCCAATGCACGTAGCGCGCGGCCTCGGCATCGGCCTTCGCCACTTTGGCGGTGAGCGTCTTGACCAGCGGGATGGCCAGATTGCCGGAACGTGTGGCGGCTTCGGCCAGCGCAGCCAGATCGAACTGGTCGGCCTGGCAGGCAGCTTCGATGGCCGTCACGGCGCTGGCGGGAATCACCCCGACGGCGGCCTCTGCCCGCGCCAGAGCGGCCTCGAAGTCCAGCATATGCTGCAGCGTGGCGGCATCGTCGCAGACGGCGCGCATTGCGGCACTCGACAGCAGCGGTGCCAACAGGGGGGAGAGGGATGTGCTCATATGCGCGGGACCCTAACCATTCCGGACAGGGTCTGCCAATCCCCCGCAATCTTTCTGCCGCCGTGTCTGTTGCATTGCGAATAGGCATCGCCCCATCCCGCCGGACGGTCTTTCCTTTGCGCCGTCCGTGCATTACTTGGGATTGGGGGTTAAATCCCTTGGGGATGACAGCCTCAATTCCGGACGGCGACAAATTCAGGAGACAGACCCATGGCCATGACGATGAGCGGTGAAGTCCAGCTTGCCGCGCCCCGCGAAGTGGTGTGGGAAAAGCTCAACGACCCCGCAGTGCTGAAGGCCTGTATCCCGGGTTGCGAAGAACTCGAGACCACCGAGGAAGGTGGTTTCCGCGCCACCGCCAAGATCAAGGTCGGTCCAGTCTCCGCCCGTTTCAAGGGCAAGGTCACGCTGAGCGATCTCGATCCGCCGAACGGCTACAAGATCACCGGTGAAGGTGAGGGCGGCGTGGCCGGCTTCGCCAAGGGCGGCGCCGCTGTTGGGCTGACCGACAAGGATGGCGGTACGCTCTTGACCTACAATGTCGAGGCCCAGATCGGCGGCAAGCTGGCCCAGCTCGGCCAGCGCCTGATCAACGGTTCGGCGAAGAAGATCGCTGACGAGTTCTTCGCGAACTTCGCCAAGGCCGTTCAGGGCTAAGGCCCGAAGCGTCTGATAGCGGCGATCAAGTGTGCTTGATGCCGCAGAAAAACACACCAGAGACCGTCCCGACTTGAGGTTGCTCATTGCCGGGATGGGCCATATTATCCATTTGGAATGATTTTAATGACCGCTCAGCCACGCAATGGCGGTGCGGACCAAGAGAGTGCATATGGCCAAAATCTCGATGATCGTGAACGGCAATCCCGTCACCGGCAATATCGATCCGCGCACATTGCTGGTGCAGTTTCTGCGTGAGAATCTGCGGCTCACCGGCACCCATGTGGGTTGCGACACGTCGCAATGCGGCGCCTGTGTTGTGCATCTCGACGGCAAGGCCGTGAAGTCCTGCACCACGCTCGCTGTCATGGCCGATGGCCACGAGGTGAAGACCATCGAAGGTCTCGCAGCCGACGGCGCGCCGCTGCATCCGATGCAGGAAGCGTTTCGCGAGCACCACGGCCTGCAGTGCGGCTTCTGCACGCCAGGCATGATCATGACTGCGGTGGACCTCGTGCATCGCAAGGGACATGATCTCAGCGATCATCTGATCCGCGAAGAACTCGAGGGCAACCTCTGTCGCTGCACCGGTTATCAGAACATCGTGGCGTCGATCGCAGCCGGCGCCAAGGCGATGGCGAAGTCCGATCTCGCATAACGACGCACAACGATAATCGCGCACCGCGAATCAGGGATCCCCACCCATGTACGAATTCAAATATCATCGTCCGTCGACCGTGCGGCAGGCCGCCAATCTTCTGATCAAGAACGAGGACGCGAAGCTGATCGCCGGAGGCCACACGCTGGTGCCGGTCATGAAGCAGCGTCTGGCCGCGCCGCCGCATATCATCGATCTCTCGCATATCGAGGGTGTCGACGGCATCGAGATGAAGGGCCGCTCCCTGGTGATCGGCGCGTTGGCCACGCATGCGAATGTCGCTGCGTCGCCGGTTGTCGGCGAAGCGATCCCCGCGCTGGCTGAACTCGCCGGCCTGATCGGCGATCCCGCCGTGCGCCACAAGGGCACCATCGGTGGTTCGCTCGCCAATAACGACCCGACCGCGGACTATCCCGCAGCCGTGATGGCGCTTGGCGCCACCATTGTAACCAACAAGCGCAAGCTGAAGCCGGAAGAATTCTTCCAGGGCCTGTTCACGACGGCGCTGGAGAGCGACGAGATCATCACCAAGGTCTCGTTCCCGGTGCCGAAGAAGGCGGCCTATATCAAATTCCGCAACCAGGCCTCGCGCTATGCGCTGGTCGGTGTGTTCGTGGCGCGTCTACCGTCGGGCGTACGTGTCGCCGTCACCGGCGCTGGCTCGGATGGCGTGTTCCGCGTCGAGGAGTTCGAGGCTGCGTTGCAGAAGCGGTTCTCGCCAAAGGCGCTGGACGGGCTTAGTGTGCCTGCCGAAGGCCTCAACAGCGATCTCCATGGCAGCGCCGAATATCGCGCGCATCTGATTGGCGTGCTGGCCAAGCGTGCGGTCGAAGCCGCCAACAATCGGGCCTGATATTTGTCAGGTCCGTGCTTTCCCGGATTGGTTCTCCCATGACTAAGCCATCGGCGCTTCCCACCTCCGTCGATGGCATGCTGGAATTGCTGACATCGCACGGCTATCTCGCCGAGCGTTCGCTGGCGACAGTCACCTATCTGGCATTGAAGATGGGCCGGCCGCTGTTTCTCGAAGGCGAGGCCGGCGTCGGCAAGACCGAAATCGCCAAGGTGCTGTCGGCGGCATTGGGCCGCAAGCTGATCCGGCTGCAATGCTATGAAGGCCTCGACGTCTCATCAGCGGTCTATGAGTGGAACAGCGCCTCGCAGATGATCGCGATCCGTCTGGCGGAGGCGGCTGGCGATACCGATCGCGATCAGCTCGCCAGCGACATCTTCGCCGAGCGCTATCTGATCAAACGTCCGCTACTGCAGGCGCTGGAGCCGGACGTGAACGGCGCGCCGGTCTTGCTGATCGACGAACTCGATCGCGCCGATGAAGCGTTCGAGGCGTATCTGCTCGAAATCCTCAGTGACTTTCAGGTGACCATACCCGAACTCGGCACGGTGAAGGCGCCGGCGCCGCCGATCGTCATCGTGACGTCGAACCGCACGCGCGAGATCCACGACGCGCTGAAGCGGCGTTGTCTCTATCACTGGGTCGACTATCCCGCCGCCGAGCGCGAGCTTGCCATCGTCAAGTCGCGCGTGCCGGGCATCTCCGCCAAGCTCTCGCAGCAGGTGGTGAAATTCGTGCAGGCGCTGCGCGACCAGGATTTCTACAAGTCGCCGGGCGTTGCCGAGACGCTGGACTGGGCGACGGCGCTGACCGAACTCGACGCTCGCTCGCTGACGCCGCAGGTGGTTGGCGATACGCTGGGCGCGCTGTTGAAGTATCAGGACGACATCCAGCGCATGCAGGGTGATACGTTGGCGAAGGTCATCAAGGAAGCGACGAGCGACAACTAACGCTTGTCATTCCGGGGCGCGGGCGGCGTCAGCCGCACGCGAACCCGGAATCCCGAAATGTTCAGCGCACAACACGGGATTCCCCGCCACTCCAATTGGAGTAGCTGCGTTCGCGAAGGCGCGGCCGCCCCGGAATGACAGCGATGATGGGTCGCGCAAGATGCGCTCGCCCGGAATGACGGAGACCGGATTGTCCATCGACCATCTCAATCCACCGACCGGTCAGATGGCCGACAATGTCATCGGCTTTGCGCGCGCGCTGCGCGCTGCCGGGCTGCCGGTCGGGCCGGGTGCCGTGATCGATGCGCTCAATGCCTTGCAGATGATCGAGATCGGCAAGCGCGCCGACGTGTTCACGACACTGGAGGCGATCTTCGTCAAGCGCCACGAGCATGCGTTGGTGTTTGCCCAGGCCTTCGACCTGTTCTTCCGCGCGGCCGACGAGTGGAAGCAGATGCTGGATTCGGTGCCGTTGCCTGACGACGCCAAGCGCAAACCGCCGCCGGCCTCGCGCCGCGTGCAGGAGGCCATGGCACAGCCGGCGCGAGGCGAAGAGCGCGAGGCACCGCAGGAGCAGGAGATCAGGCTGTCGGTCTCCGACCGCGAGGTGCTGCAGAAGAAGGATTTTGCGCAGATGAGCGCCGCGGAGATCGCCGAGGTCACCCGCGCCATTGCCAATATGCGACTGCCGCAAGCTGAACTGCGCACACGCCGCACCCAGCCGGACAAGCACGGCGCGCGGCTCGATCTGCGGCGCACGCTGCGCGGCAGCTTGCGCACGGGCGGTGACATCATCGATATCCGCAGGCTCGGCCTGATCGACAAGCCGGCGCCGATCGTGGCGCTGCTCGATATCTCCGGCTCGATGAGCGAATATACCCGGCTGTTCCTGCACTTCCTCCACGCTATCACCGACGCCCGCAAGCGGGTCTCGGTCTTCCTGTTTGGCACTCGGCTGACCAATGTGACGCGGGCGCTGCGGTCGCGTGATCCCGACGAGGCGCTGGCCTCATGCTCGGCCTCGGTGGAAGACTGGGCCGGTGGCACGCGCATTTCCGCGTCGCTGCATAATTTCAACAAGCTGTGGGGACGCCGTGTGCTCGGCCAGGGTGCTATCGTTCTGTTGATCTCGGACGGGCTGGAGCGCGAGGCGGATTCGCAACTGGCTTTCGAGATGGACCGGTTGCATCGGTCCTGCCGGCGGCTGATCTGGCTCAATCCGCTCTTGCGCTTCGACGGCTTCGAGCCGAAGGCGCAGGGCATCAAAATGATGCTTCCGCACGTTGACGAATTCCGCCCGGTGCATAATTTGAGTTCGATCGACGGACTGATCAAGGCGCTGTCGTCGGCACCTCCGGTCCATCACCGTAGCCTGATCCGGCCCGCAGCTTAAGAGAGGCTTCCATGCTCAATCGCGATGAAGACATCCTGCAGGCCGCCGAGGCGTGGCAGAAGGCCGGCCACGGCGTGGCGCTGGCCACCGTGGTCGAAACCTGGGGCTCAGCGCCGCGCCCCGCAGGCTCGAATCTCGTCATCAATGACGATGGCACTTTCCTGGGGTCGGTCTCAGGCGGTTGCGTCGAGGGCGCCGTGGTCACCGAAGCGCTCGATGTGATTGCGAGTGGCGAGCCGAAATTGCTCGAATTCGGCGTGGCCGACGAGACCGCCTGGAATGTCGGCCTGTCCTGCGGCGGCACCATCCGCGTGTTCGTCGAGAAGGTGGGGCAGTCGTGAAAGCCGAGACACTTGCCACTCTGAATGCCGAGCGCGCCGCCCGGCGTCCTGTCATTTTGATCACCGATATATCCGACGGAACACAACGCCTGGTGAAGGCTGCCGACTTCGGCGCGGATCCGCTGCATGCCGAGCTCGAGAAGCAACTCCGCATGGGCAGGAGCGGGATGGTCGAGGCCGACGGCAAGAAACTGTTCCTGAATGTCTACGCGCCGACCGCGCGCCTCGTGATTATCGGTGCCGTCCATATCAGCCAGGCGCTGGCGCCGCTGGCACGCTCGCTGGATTACGATGTGACGGTGGTCGATCCGCGCACGGCTTTTGCCAGCGTTGAGCGCTTCCCGGATGTGAAGCTGATCGCCGAATGGCCCGAAGAGGCACTGCCGGGTCTCAACATCGATCATTACACGGCCTTCGTCGCGGTGACCCATGATCCGAAGATCGACGATCCCGCGCTGCTGCATGCGTTCGAGAAGAACTGCTTCTATATCGGCGCGCTCGGATCGCGGAAGACCCACGCGAAGCGCGGCGAGCGGTTGAAAGCGCTGGGCATCAGCGAAGCCGACTTCGCGCGGATCAAGGCACCGATCGGTTTGAACATTGGCGCGGTGTCGCCGTCGGAAATCGCGGTCTCGATCATGGCCGAGATCACTGCGGTGCTGCGTATGCCAAAAGACGCGATCAAGGCGGGCGCGACATGAAGTTCGGTCCCGCCTGCCCGGCGGATGCGCTCGGCGGCGTCACCGTCCATACGTTGCGTCAGGGCTCGCTCGTTCTCAAGAAGGGCACGACCATCGGTCCCGATGAGGTTGCTGCGCTGACCAGCGCGGGCGTCAAGGACGTCGTCGTCGTGCGTCTCGAAGACGGCGATGTGTCCGAGGACGTCGCAGCCGCCAGCATCGCGCAGGCCGTGGCAGGCGAGGGTGTCAGCGTCGAGCGCGCCTTCACCGGCCGCGCCAATCTGTTTGCGGCGACGCCGGGCGTGCTTGTCGTCGATCGCGCCGTCGTCGATCGGATCAATGCCGTTGATGAAGCCATCACCTTTGCGACGCTGGCGGCCTACAAGCCGGTGGTCGAAGGCGAGATGATCGCGACCGTCAAGCTGATCCCGTTCGGAGTCGCCGGTACGCTGCGCGACGCGGCCGTAGAGGCGGCGCACGGCGGCGCGATGCGGATCGCACCTTACACGGTCAAGAAAGTCGGTATCGTCTCGACGCTGCTGCCAGGCCTGTCGCCGAAGGTGATCGACAAGACGCTGCGCGTCACCGAGGAGCGCCTTGCGCCGGCGGGCGCGAAGATCATTGCCGAGCGCCGCGTGCCGCATGACGAGACGGCGCTGGCGAAGACAATCAAGGAACTGCTCGGCCTCGGCGCCGAACTGGTGATCGTGTTCGGCGCCTCGGCTATTGCTGACCGCCGTGACGTGATCCCGTCGGCGATCGAACAAATCGGCGGCGCCATCGAGCATTTCGGCATGCCGGTCGATCCCGGCAATCTGCTTCTGATCGGCAGGGCCGGCAATGTGCCGGTGCTGGGCGCGCCGGGCTGTGCGCGCTCGCCAGTCGAAAACGGTTTCGACTGGGTGTTGATGCGCTTGCTGGCAGGCCTGAAAGTCACCCGCGCCGACCTCACCGGCATGGGCGTCGGTGGTCTACTGATGGAAATCGTCACGCGGCCGCAACCGCGCGTGCCCATCGGCACCGACAGTAATAACAATGTCGCGGCGGTCGTTTTGGCTGCGGGCCGCTCGACACGAATGGGCGGTCCGAACAAATTACTGGCCGAACTCAACGGCAAGGCATTGGTCCGGATAGTCGTCGAACAGGCGATCGCATCGAAGGCGTCCAGTGTGACCGTCGTTACGGGCCATCAGGCACCGGAGGTCGAGAAGGCGCTGGCCGGGCTCAAGGTTGCGTTCGTTTACAATCCGGATTTTGCGGATGGTCTGGCCAGTTCGGTGAAAGCCGGCATTGCGGCCGTCCCTGCAGCTGCCAATGGTGCGGTGGTCTGCCTCGGTGACATGCCGCTGATCGATGCCCGTCTGATCGACCGGTTGATCGAGGCCTTCGCGCCGGATCGCGGCAACCTCATCGCCGTGCCCATGTGCGACGGCCGGCGCGGTAACCCCGTGCTGTGGTCGCGGCGCTTCTTCAATGAACTGATGACGCTGGATGGCGATGTCGGTGCGCGGCACCTGATCATGAAGCACGCCGAAGCCGTGGCCGACGTGGCCGTGGAAGGCCACGGCGCCTTCCTCGATATCGACACGCCGCAAGCGCTGGAAGACGCGCGGGGCGGCTAACACATGGCGCATGCGGTGGGCCGCCGCATTTCACTTTCGTTCACCAAGTTGAAACGCCCTCCCTGTAGCGTCTGTCTCGTTCGGCCTCGGGGGAGGGGAAATTGTCACTGTTTGTTGCCGCGCGTTGTCGCACGACTATCGCTGCTGTTTTGCTACTGAGCGTCGGCGCCGCAGACGTGGCCTCGGCCGCCGGCGCTCTGGCTGTGGGCAAGTGCGGCGCCTATGGCCAGGCCTTCGATTACCCGGCACAGGACGCGGCGCTCGCGGCTGCCAGGAAGCAGTGCAAAGGCGAATGCACGACGGTGACAATCAACCGTGCCTGCGCCGCCTTCGCCGTGGACATGAAGAATCCCTGCGGCGCGCACGGCTATGCCGTGGCGCCCCGTATTTCGAGTTCGCTGAATCAAGCGACCAAGAAATGCTATGACTACGGCGGCAAGGAATGCGTCATTCGCGCCTGGGCCTGCGACGCCAAGGGCTAGATCTTCCCGACAAATATCTCGTTCAATAAGCCTGCGGCAGCTAGACTGCTGCAATGATTCACTTTTTCCGGACACTTTTGAAGTCTGCCGCCGACGCCGATCCGTCCGTTCGCGAATTTCGCAATGCGCTGAGCCGCGAGATGCTGTTGACCGAGCGGTTGCGGATCAAGGCGGTGATCGCCACCGTGATGATCGTGACGCTGTCGCTGTCCATCGCCTATCTGCTGGCGCCGTCGAGCTTCGCGCGCATATCCAATGGCCAGTTCGATCTTGCATCGTCTTTTTTGATCACGGGCCCGCTGCTGCTGTTCGAGCTTTTCGTTCTTTACAAGGTTAATCAGCGTATCGCTGCAGGGCAGGATATTGCGCGGGGGCGGCGCTATCTGAGCGCACTCATCGAGACCAGCATTCCGACGGCTGCACTGCATCTCCATATGGGTTGGATGGGGCCGGCGGCGGCGTTGGCATTTGCGGCACCTTTGTCCTATTTCATCTTCATCATTCTATCGACGCTTCGACTCGATTTCTGGCTGTCGACGTTTACTGGCTTTGTCGCGGCCGCCCAGATGCTCGCGCTAGCCATGCTGTATCATCCGGTGCAATTCGCTTGGGAACCCGCACCGGATTTTGCGTTTCAACTTATCCGCAGCGCCATGGTCCTGCTCTGCGGTATTCTTGCGGGCGCGGTCGGCTTGCAACTCCGCCGCCAATTCGAGGCGAGCATCGCGGCGACGTCGGCGCGCGATCGTGTCACCAATCTGTTCGGTCAGCATGTTTCGCCGCAGGTTGTGGAACGGTTGCTGGCGTCGGGAACGAGTTCCACGACCGAGATGCGTCAGGTCGCGGTGATGTTCGTCGACATCCGTAACTTCACCGCAGCGACCCGTGTGCATTCGCCGCGCCAGGTGGTGGAACGGCTCGACGAGACGTTTGCGTTGCTCGTCGACGTGCTGGATCGACATTCCGGGATCGTGAACAAGTTTCTCGGTGACGGATTTCTCGCGCTGTTCGGCGCGCCCATCGAGGACCCCAATGCGGCGCATTGCGCCGTGCAGGCGGCCCGCGAGATGCTGTCCGCCATCGAGAACAGCAATAACGGCAGTGAATGGCCACTACGTATCGGCATTGGGCTGCATATCGGGACCGTGATCGCCGGCAATGTCGGCTCACCGCGCCGCAAGGAATACACGGTGATCGGCGACACCGTGAATTTTGCGGCGCGCCTTGAGGCCCTCAACAAGCAGTTCGGATCGCAACTGCTGATCTCTGCGTCGATACGCGACGCACTGGGCGACAAGTGCGACGATGCAGAATTGCTCGGAGATGTACCGATCCGCGGCTATGACGTGCCGCAGGCGATCTGGCGACTCGGCTGAGTGCTGCGTCAGTTCTCAAGGAACTGACCACGCGGCGGCGCCACGGATGTCCGGCACGCTCATGTAGCCACCAAGTGTGCGGTGGCCGAAATCGTTCGAAGAGCCTTGAATATGACTGACTGGTCAGTCATATTCAACCCATGAGCGCGTCCGAACCGAAACCGAAGGCGATGCGATTAGCCCGTGCGGCCACTGGCCGAGGCGGAGCGAAGGAAGCTGTTGCCAAGCCGGCCGGAACGGCGGCACCGAAGCACGCCGCGTTGAAGCCACCATCGAAACGTGAGGCCAAAGCGGAGGAGCGGCGGGCGGCGATCATCGCCGCCGGGCTCGACGAATTCGTTGCCCGCGGCTTTGCCGCCACCCGGCTCGACGACGTTGCGAAACGCGCTGGCGTCGCCAAGGGCACTATCTATCTCTACTTCACCGACAAGGAGGCGCTGTTCCAGGAGCTGGTGCGCAGCGCGCTGGGCCCATTGATCAGCCGGATGAGCGTGCCGCCGATCGCGGGTGGCTCGGCCCGCGCCATGCTGGAAGGCTTCGCCGAGAGCTTTGTGCGCGACGTCGCGCAAACCCGGCGCGGCGACATTTTGCGCCTGATCATAGCGGAGGGCGCGCGCTTCCCGTCATTGTCAGAATTCTACTACCGCGAAGTGGTGGAACGAGGGATGGCTGGCATACGGCAAATGATCGAATACGGCATCGCGCGGGGCGAGATCCGCAATCCCGCGCTGCTACAGTTTCCGCAGCTTCTGGTGGCTCCGGCCATGGTCGCGGTGATCTGGCAGGGGCTGTTTGCGCGGCTGGCGCCACTCGACGCCATGACGATGTTGCAGGTTCATATCGACCTGATCTTTGGCGAACGGAGGGCGACATGATGTCGTCGCACAGGACCTGCCGTTTGTTTAGCATACTTGCGTTGCTGGCCCTTGCCGGTTGCAATGAACGCAGGGATCCCGGCTATCAGGGCTGGGTTGAGGCCGACATGATCTTTGTCAGCCCTGACGAATCCGGCCGCGTCACCAAACTCAACATTCGCGAAGGCGATGAGGTCCAGGCCGGCGCTCCGCTCTATTCGGTTGACGACGATCTGCAGCGGGCCGATCTCAACCAGAACAACGCCACACTGGCCAACGCAAAGCAGACCTTTGACCGCGCCCAGTCGCTCAGCAAGACAGGCTCCGGCACCCAAGCCAACCTGGACGCGGCGGTGTCGGCGCTGCGTGTCGCCGAGGCACGGGTAAACACGTCGCAAACGCGGCTGACGCGGCGTAATGCCTTCGCGCCGGTTAGCGGCATCATCCAGCAGATCTATTTTCGAGAGGGCGAGATGGTGCCGGCGCAGCGGCCCGTGCTGTCGATCTTGCCGCCGGGCAATATGAAGGTACGCTTTTATGTTCCGGAGACCGACCTGGCCAAACTTGCTGTTGGCGACGAGGTTCGTGTCACCTGCGACAACTGCGCAGCCGATCTGACGGCCAAGATCTACTATATCGCGACCATGGCGGAATATACGCCGCCGGTGATCTACAGTCTCGATGAACGCAACAAACTCGTCTATCTCGTGCAGGCGCGGCCCAACAAGCCGGCGAGCGTCCGTGTTGGCCAGCCGGTCAGCGTGTTCGCCCATGCGCCGATTCCCGTGGCGACGACACGATGACCGCAGCCTCCGTCGCCACATCCGACATCGCCATCGAGGTGACCGGCCTGTCGAAGTCGTTCAACGGCCGCGAGGTGGTGCATAACCTGTCGATGCAGGTGAAACGCGGTACCATCTACGGTTTCCTCGGTCCCAACGGCTCCGGCAAGACCACCACGATCCGCATGCTGTGCGGCCTGCTGACGCCGGACAGCGGGACGGGCACATGCCTTGGCTTCGATATCCTGCGTGATGCCGACAAGATCAAACGCCGGGTCGGCTACATGACCCAGCGCTTCAGTCTGTATCAGGATTTGTCGGTGCGCGAAAATCTTGAATTCGTAGCCAGGCTGTATGGCGTGCGCGATCCGCGCCAGGCGGCGCGCGACATGATCGAGCGGCTTGGACTCAATGGCCGCGATGAGCAACTGGCCGGCGAATTATCCGGTGGCTGGAAGCAGCGCCTGGCACTGGGCGCCTGCACGCTGCCGAATCCGCAATTGCTGCTGCTCGACGAGCCCACCGCGGGTGTCGACCCGAAAGCGCGGCGCGACTTCTGGAACGAGATTCATGCGCTGGCCGCGCAGGGGCTGACCGTGCTGGTCTCGACCCACTACATGGACGAGGCTGAGCGCTGCCACGAGATCGCTTATATCGCCTATGGACATTTGCTGGTCCACGGAACCGTCGAGCAGGTAATTGCGGCATCGTCGCTGGCGACCTGGACCGTCACCGGCGCGGAGCTCAACGAGCTTGCGGCTGACCTTGCCGACAAACCCGGCATCGATATGGTGGCGCCGTTTGGCACCAGCCTGCACGTCTCCGGGCGCGATCATGTCGCCCTTGAAGCGACCGTTTCGTCGTATCGTGATCGGCCGGGCCAGCACTGGCAGCACGGTGCGCCGTCGCTTGAGGATGTGTTCATCGATCTGATGACGCGCGCCAAGGACAACTTCCAGTGAGTGCCGCGGAGGGACCGGACCGGGAGATCAAAGAGCGGCCGTTCGGTTTCTGGCGGCGCAGCTACGCCATGCTGGTGAAGGAGTTCATTCAGCTCCGTCGCGACCGGGTCTCATTCGCCATGATCGTGATGATACCGGTGATGCAACTCTTGCTGTTCGGCTATGCCATCAATACGACGCCGCGCCACCTTCCGACGGCGGTGCTGCTGCAGGAGGACAGCGACCTTGGCCGCTCGATTCTCAAGGCGCTGGAAAACACCTCGTACTTTCAGTTCACCCACGAAGTGCATTCGGTGGCCGAGTTCGACAGCCTGCTGCTGTCGGGCAAGGTGCTGTTCGGTGTGGAGATCCCGCGCGGCTTCGAACGCGCCGTGCGGCGCGGCGACCGTCCGGCTTTGCTGGTCGCCGCCGATGCCACCGATCCGGTCGCGGCGGGCTCGGCGCTGGGCGCGCTCGGCACCACCATGCAGACGGCCTTGCAGCACGATCTGTTTGTCGGCGATCCCCCATCGCTGCCGTTCGAGATTCGGGCGCATGCGCGATACAATCCGGCGGCGTCGTCGCGGCTCAACATCGTGCCTGGGCTGGTAGGCACCATTTTGACCATGACCATGCTGATTTTTACCGCGCTGTCTGTAACGCGCGAGATCGAGCGCGGCACCATGGAAAACCTGCTGTCGATGCCTATCACCCCGGTGGAGGTGATGCTCGGCAAGATCGTGCCCTATGTGCTGGTGGGCTTCATCCAGGCCACGCTGATCATCGGTATCGGCGTTGTACTGTTCGGCGTGCCGGTGCAGGGCAGTCTGCTGCTGCTGGCGTTGCTAAGCACGCTGTTCATCACCACTAACCTGTCGATCGGCTACACGTTCTCCACCATCGTGCAGAACCAGTTGCAGGCGATGCAGCTGTCGATGATGTTCTTCCTGCCAAGCATCCTTTTGTCCGGCTTCATGTTTCCATTCGCGGGCATGCCGGTCTGGGCGCAATATATCGGCGAGGGTTTGCCGCTGACGCATTATATACGGATTGTCCGCGCCATCATGCTGAAGGGGGCGGTGCTGGAAAATCTGCGCTACGACGCGATCGCGCTGGTTGCTCTGATGTTGCTGGCGATGATCATCGCAGTGAGCCGCTTCCGCCGCACGCTCGATTGAGCGCTACAACTGCAGGAGATCTGACGCTTTTGGCGATTCAGTCGATATCAATTCTCGAAGAATGGAGCGCGGGGTGGCCGGATGACCATGCCGAAGCGTGCATAAACGCCTTGGCGTTCGAAATTGTCCTGCACATGGCCAGCGGCGAATGACCATTCGTAGGGGCCGGTGCGCAGGCCCGTGAGATGGCCGCCGATCCGGGTCTGCTGGCTGAAGTAGTCGTTCGACAGTGCTGCCTCCGGGCCGATCCAGAACAGATCAAACATGCGCCAGCCGGCTGCAACGCGCGTCGTATAACCATTGTCGATCGTCGTTCCGGAGAGGGCGTATTGCAGCATCAGCTCGCGGGTCGGCTCCCACCAGATGTCCATTGTGCCGCGTGCACCGGCCGTCGTGCGCAGCCGGGAGCGACGCTGGTCGTGGAAAAAATAGTCGGCCTCCATATCGAGGCCGGCCAGGAACTGGACCTCGAGATTGCCGCGTCGCATGAGATAGCCGGGCAAGAGCGTTGCGCGGCTGATCTGGGTGTAATCGGAGCGGGTGCCTGTCGTGTAGCGCTCGAGATTTTCTGACATATAGAAACGCAGGATGAAGCCATCCTTGTTGAGGCCAGCAGGTGCCCATTGCAGGCCGCCATAGGCACCGAGGCTCCAATGCGACGCATCGACGCCACCGAAATACATCAGGCGGTCCGGCATGCCCCCGGAGAGAAAATCGAAGGCGCGCCGTTTCGAAATGCGCGTGTCGAAAAGCGGCGACCAGAAGCTCGATGAGCCGGCTGCCGGCTCCACGCTGAAATCGGCGTCGGCGATGTCCTGTCCAACCGCACTGCCGCAAATCATTGCGGCAGCAGCGACGCATAACGCGCGTAACGTCAGTCCCCAACGCATCGAGCCCCACCCAACGCAACAGAAACACAACACAGAAATACAACCTGAGGTAGATTATATTGGGGATAAGCCGCCGTCCAGTGTGGATAAGTGAGACTCCGGAAATATCTTCTCGGTGCGATCGGATCGCGGTCAGAATTGCGGCGGCAGCAGGTTCTGGACCTTGGCGCCCTCGCGCTCTTCGATGATCTCGGCGATCCACCGCCGATGGCAGTGTTCGTGGTCGCGCTCGTAGCAAAGAATGCAGACCGGCCCCGATTTGGTCACCAGAGCGGCGAGTTGGTCCATCTCTTCCATCGCCTGCGGCGTCTTGAGATGGGCCATGTAGACCTTCTCGAGCTGCGCGAGCTTGCCGCTGCGCGCGGCCTCACGGCCGTCTTTGGGCGTACCCAGCCCGCGCAAGTGAATGTAGCCGATGCCGCGCTCATCCAGGCCCGCGGCGAGCTGGTTCTTCGAAAAACCCGGTCGTCGCGATGCGGCGACGGCACGCACATCGACCAGCAGCTTGACGCCGGCATTCTGTAATTCGTCGAGCACGGCCTTCGCAGGCGTTTGCTCGTAACCGACGGTGAAGAGTTGAGGCGCTTTTCGGGCCATATGAGCATCTCCGTGATCGACGAACGATTGGCACAATGTCGCGGCAGGCCGCGAGGCGTTGCTCCCATTTGCAACATGGCACATAGTCAACTCAACAAACTCCGCCAGTTCAATGGCCGATATCACCGGGGGAATGATGGCTCGCATGGTTGGTGCGTTGGGTGCTATCGCGCTCGCGCTTGTGTCGTTTCAGACTACAACTCTGGCGCAAGGCGTGTATCCGGATCGTCCGGTCCGAATTATCGTCCCTATCGCGCCCGGCGGCAGCTACGATCTGGTCGGGCGGCATCTCGCCGACGCGCTGGCGAAGCGAACGGGGCAGGCGTTCTTTGTCGAGAACAAGCCCGGGGCAGGCACCGTCGTTGGCACACAGGCTGCGGCCCAGAGCGATGCGGATGGCTACACGCTGATGATCGGCGGCCTCTCCAACATGGCCTTCAACTCCGCGCTCTACGCCAAGCTCGCCTATGATCCGCTCAAGGATTTTGTCCCGGTCGCACTGGTCTACAAATTTGGCTACGTGATGGTTGGCCGCAAGGATCTGCCGCAGCAGACTCCGAAGGAGATCGTTGCTGCCGCATTGGACAAGCCGGGGTCGATCACCGTGGCGACCGCCGGCGTCGGGACCGGCCAGCAACTGGTGGCCGCGGCCTTCATGAAATCCGCCGGCGTCAAGCTGCAGGAGGTGCCTTACAGAGGCTCTCCGCCCGCTTTCGCCGATCTGCTGGCGGGCCGCATCGACCTGTTCTTCGACTCGATTGCCGCCGGGCTGCCTTATGTGCAGTCAGGGCAAGTCAGGGGCATCGCGGTCCTGTCGTCGAGGCGGAGCCCGCTGGCGCCCGACGTGCCGACCATGGCGGAAGCAGGTGTGCCGGGTCTCGATGTCGATTCATGGCTCGGCATCTTCGTGCCGGCCAAAACGCCGCCGGCGGTGATCGCAAAACTGCGTCAGGATATTCGGGCGGTGTTGCCCGATCTGAAGGAGCGCTTCGAGAAGAGCGGCGGCGAGCCCTGGGATATGCCCGACGACAGGCTCGACGGCTTCATCGCATCCGAACACGCGACCTGGACAAAACTGATCCGCGAGGCTGGTATCAAGCTCGATTGAGCAACGCGCGTGGGCGTTACTTTAACCGCTCGATCAGCGCCATAGCGCCATGCGGCGCGCGCACCTTGGCCTCGTGGATCACATAGGCGAACACGTCGCGCGGTTGTTTCTTGATCTTGGCGTCGTCGACGCGCGGCAGGTCTGTCGGCTCGCCGCCGCCGGCCCAGGTCTCGAAACGCTTAGCCCAGGCATCCAGCGCCTTCGGGGGATAAGCGGTCTTGATACTGTCCTCGCCCTTCTGCAAACGCAAATAGACGAAGTCGCCGGTGACATCGGCGATGGCCGGGTAGGTCGCGTGTTCGGAGAACACCACCGGGATCTTGAACTGACGTAACAGCGCGATGAAAGCCGGCACGCAGAAACTGTCGTGACGGACCTCGACCACATGGCGCAGCTTGCGCCCACCGAGTTCGGCCGGCAGCAATTCGAGAAACTTCCCGAAATCGGCTTCGTCGAATTTCTTGGTCGGCGCGAATTGCCACAGAACGGGGCCGAGCTTGTCACCGAGTTCGAGCACGCCGGAATCGTAGAACCGGTTCACGCTGTCCCCGGCTTCGGCGAGCACGCGGCGATTGGTTGCGAAGCGAGGGCCTTTGAGCGAGAACACGAAATCCTCTGGCACCTCGCGCGCCCATTTGCGAAAACTCTCCGGTTTCTGCGAGCCGTAATAGGTGCCGTTGATCTCGATCGAGGTCAGCTTGGACGCGGCATAGCTGAGCTCCTTGGCCTGCGTCAGCTTCTCTGGATAGAAGGTCCCGCGCCAGGGCTCGAAGGTCCAGCCGCCGATGCCGATACGGATTTGTCCGGATTTCGCAACCATTGTGAGGCCGATCCTTTCAGTCTTCGCCGTATTACTTAGCGCCGCGCCGGCAGCATCGGCTTGGTCACGCCCTCCATACCGGTCAGCACCAGCATGGTCAGCAGCGCGTTTTGCGGCCCGATATACGCATCCACGGGCTTGTACCATTCATTGCGCGAATGCCAGTTGCCGCCCTGGCCGCCGCCGCCGATGGTCACCGCAGGAATGCCGAGCGACATCGCGAGATTGGAGTCCGTGCTCGAGCCGGCAAAGGTGACATGGGGCGCGCGGGTCAGCGCTGTCACGGCGCGCGCGGTCGCCTGCACGAGGGGAGAGTCTTCTGCGACAACGCCGGCCGGACGGTCGCCAATCAGCTTGATCTCGACAGTGATCTTGTCCGATCCCCAGCGTTTGTTTTCTTCACCAACTGCGTCCTTCACCTGATCGAGAAGCCTTGCTTCGAGCTTCAACAGTTCTTCGGTCGAGTTCGATCGCATGTCGATCGTCATGCGTGCTTCGGCAGCGATGGCGTTGACGGATGTGCCGCCACTCACCGTTCCGACCGTGAAGGTGGTTTTCGGATCCGCAGGTGTCTGCAGTTCCGAGATTTTCGCGACCGCGCGACCCAGTGCATGGGTCGCGCTCGGCAAGCCGAACTCCTGAAAACTGTGACCGCCCGGACCCTTGAAAATCATCTCGTAGCGGTGGCTTCCCGTTCCCTGGTTGACGATGCGCGTGACGCCGAGTCCGTCGATCGAGATGAAGCCGTCGATATCCTTATTATCGCGAAACAGGGCTTTGACGCCGCGCAGATTGCCCAGCTCTTCTTCGCCGACGCTGGCGACGAACACGATGTCCCCGACTGTCGAGATCTGCTGGGTGTTGAGGGTCTGCATTAAGGACAAGAGTGCCGCGAGCCCACGGGCATCGTCACCGATCCCGGGCGCCAGATAAACGCCGTCCTTTTCCTTCACCGTGACGTCGGTCCCCTCGGGAAAGACCGTGTCCTGATGTGCGGAGATGACCAGCTTCGGCGTTCCGGCGATGCCCTTGCGGCGGGCGATCACATTGCCTTCGGCGTCGATCGCCGCGTCCTTGAAGCCCAGTTCCTGAAACCGTGACAGAATGTAGTTGCCGCGCACGTTCTCCTTGAACGGAGGCGCGGAAATTTCGGTGATCCGGATCTGCTCTTTCAGGGTGCGGGCATCGTCGGCCTTGATGGCATCGAGCGCAGCCATGACGCGCGAATCGGACAGCAGCGTCGTTGTGACGGTGTCGATTGTCTGCGCCATAACATGGCTGGTGCCGAAGGATGCCAGCGTCAGCGACGCAGCGAACAGGCATGGTCCGAGGGAGCGTCGCATGGCATCTCCGATGATCATGTGCAGAGACGATCGTGGTCGCGGCTCAGGCAGGCTTCCGCCCGAGAAAACCACGCGAACGCGCCGCTGTTGACCGAGGCAAGGTAACGGGCACCCACGAGGCTGGCTATAGCTCGCCAGCAACAGAATGGTGTCAGGGTGCGGTGTTTGCGGCCGCAATGTGGCGTTGAAACCTGTGCGGGATACCCTTGCGGAATGTCTCCAGCCTCCCTATCTTGTCTGTAACGGCGACGTCGATGCTTAACAGCTCCGGCGCTGGAACGACCTTGAATAGCTTGGTGCGCCGGATGTACGTGCGCCTGTTGTTCGGGGTCGTTGGCATTTTGGGGCCACTTTTGGCCATTCCCCCTCTGACGGCTTGTTCCGGCACGCGTTAAAGCCTCGTCATTCCCTGTCCGCCTTGGCAGGGTCCGGCGCGGCAGATATATGCTGGCGCCATGAACGAAGCCATCAGACCGGGGCCCGGACAGATATTGCAGGCGGGCGCTCCGCTGCAGCTGTCCGTCGTCGTCCCCACTTTCAACGAACGCGGCAATGTCGCCATTCTTGTGCAGCGGCTGGACGCGGCGCTGGCCGGGATTTCCTGGGAGGTCATTTTCGTCGACGACAATTCGCCTGATGGCACCGCCGATGTGGTGCGTGACCTGGCACGTGTCGATTCGCGCGTGCGCTGTATCCGGCGCATCGGTCGGCGTGGCCTGTCCGGCGCCTGCATCGAAGGGATGCTGGCCTCCAGCGCGCCCTGCGCGGCGGTGATCGACGGCGATCTGCAACACGATGAGACCCAGCTCGGCAAGATGCTCGGCCTGATCGAGAGCGGCGCCGCCGAACTGGTGATCGGCAGCCGCTATATAGAAGGCGGTAGTGCCGACAGTTTCAACCAGCAGCGGCTTGGCGCCAGCAAATTCGCGACCGCCGTGGCGCAGCGCGTGCTGCGCGTGAAAATCGCCGACCCGATGAGCGGCTTCTTCATGATTCGCCGCGATCGCTTCGAGCAACTGGCGCCGCAACTCTCGACGCAGGGCTTCAAGATCCTGCTCGACGTCGTGGCGACCGCGCACGGCGATCTGCGTATCATCGAAGTGCCCTACACCTTCGGCTCGCGACTGCATGGCGAGAGCAAGCTCGACTCCATGGTGGCGCTGGATTTTCTGGGCCTCGTGCTGGCGAAGCTGACCAACGATACCGTGTCGCTGCGCTTCCTGCTGTTCGCGCTGGTCGGCTCGATCGGCCTGTTCGTGCATTTCGCAGTGTTGTTCGTCACGCTCGAGTTCTTCGATCGGCCATTCGCGGAGGCGCAGGCCGTCGCGGCGCTTTGCGCGATGACCAGCAATTTCCTGCTCAACAATTTCCTCACCTATCGCGACCAGCGCCTGAAGGGCTTTGGCATCCTGCGCGGTCTGTTGATCTTCTACGTGGTCTGCAGCGTGGGGCTGCTCGCCAATGTCGGCGTGGCTTGGTCGGTCTTCGACCAGGAGCCGATCTGGTGGCTGGCGGGCGCTGCCGGCGCGCTGATGGGCGTGGTGTGGAACTACGCGATGTCCGGCCTGTTTGTCTGGCGCAAGCGGTGATCGCGGGATGACCGCACAGGAATTGCGGCTGGTGCGCGGCACCGCGGCTGTCGTCGTCGGCCTGGTGCTGCTGCGGCTCGCGGCGGCCGCGTGGACGCCGCTGACCTTCGATGAAGCCTATTACTGGATGTGGTCGAAACATCTGGCCGGCGGTTACTACGACCATCCGCCGATGGTCGCGGTGGTGATCCGGCTCGGCACCATGATTGCCGGCGATACCGAATTCGGTGTGCGTGTGGTCTCGGTGCTGCTGGCGCTGCCGATGAGCTGGGCGGTGTATCGCACGGCCGAACTGCTATTCGGCGGTCAGCGGGTCGCGACAACGGCGGTGATTTTGCTCAATGCGACGATGATCACGTCGGTCGGACTGATGATCGTCACGCCGGACGCGCCGGTGCTGGTCGCGTCGAGCTTCGTGTTGCTGGCGCTCGCCCAGGTACTGGCCACAGGGCAGGGCGCGTGGTGGCTCGCTGTGGGCGTCGCCGTCGGTGTGGCGCTGCTGTCGAAATATACCGCGCTGTTTTTCGGACCGGCGATCCTGATCTGGCTCATCGTCGTGCCGAAGATGCGGCGCTGGCTAGTCTCGCCATGGCCCTATCTCGGCGGCCTCGTGGCGCTCGGGGTGTTCTCGCCGGTGTTGTTCTGGAATGCCGAACATGGCTGGGTGTCCTTCATCAAGCAACTCGGACGGGCCCGGATCGACCATTTCAATCCGGCTTTCATCGCGGAGCTGATCCCGACCCAATTCGCCTTCGCGACGCCGCTGGTCTTCATTCTCGGTGTGATGGGCCTCTACGCGCTGGCGATCCGCAAGCCCGGCGCGTGGCCGGCGCGGGTGCTGTTGAATGCGATGTTTTGGGTCATCGTGCTTTATTTCGGCTGGCATGCGCTGCACAGCCGTGTCGAGGCCAACTGGTTCGCGCCGGTCTATCCCACGCTGGCCATCATCGCTGCCGCCGGAGCCACCGTCGTACAATGGAAGCCGCGCGAGCAGCGCACGATGGATTTCTGCCTGCGTTGGGCGGGGCCGACCGGCGTCGTCTTGTTCACGGCACTGGTGGTGCAGGCCAATACGGGTCTGCTGTCCGGCTACAAGCGTGACGCGACAGTACGCAGCATTGGCGTGGGCTTCGTCGAACTGGCGGCCGACGTCGAGGCAGTCCGCGCCCGTGTGGGGGCCACATGCGTCGTGGCGCCCGATTACGGAACCACAGGCTGGCTCACCTTCTATCTGCCGAAAGGGACCTGCGTCTTCCAGCGCACCCAGCGCATTCGCTGGGTGAATATGCCGGAGCCGAGCGCAGAGCAGCTGTCCGGCAAGCTGTTGCTGGTGGGTGAACAAAATGCCGCAGCCAATCCGGAATGGCGGGCGGCTTTTGCCAACATCGAGAAAGTGGCCGACCTCACGCGCAAACGCGGCCCGCTGGTCGTGGAGAATGTCGAACTGAACCTGCTGGACGGCGCCAAAGGTGACGTGCTGGACCGGTCGCCGCCACCGGAGATGTTGCCGCGCTAGGAAGCGCGACCACCATGCGCGTGATGGCGCGATGGTGGTCGGCTGTCGCGCTTATGGCGCAAAGTGATAGTTCACGCCGATCTTGCCGAGCTGCATGGTCTGCGCAATATCGGCATTGAAATAATAGGAGCCGACCATCGGAGGGGCATTGATCACGCCTTCGAGGCTCGCGTTGTCATGGCCAAAGCCGATGTAGTTATACTCCGCCTTGACGGACCAGTTTGGTGCAAAGGCGTATTCCACGCCGGCACCGACCACGTAGCCGGTATGGATGCGGGATCCATCGAGATTTATGAAGGTCGGGCCCGATACCGCCGATATCGCATGATGATCCCCGGCGACGGCGACACCACCCTTGAGATAGGTCAGCCAGCGTTCGTTGGTCACCATGCCGATGCGCGCCGTAGCCATCGCCAGCCAGTCGGTGCGCGAGCTCATGTTGAGATCGCCGCCGATGTTGATGCGGGTAGCGCCGCCGACATTGCCGCCGACCAGTTCGCCTTCGACACCCATGACGATCACGCCGAGCTGCACATTGGCGCCGATCTGGCCGCCGCCGAAGCCGCCGGTCATCGAGAACTTGCCAACTGGCGTGTAGTCGCGCCAGTCGCCCTGTCCAGATCCGTAGCCGGCCTGTGCGCCGAGATAGAGCCCGGTCCAGTCGAATCCCGTCTGTGCGTATTGCAGCGGCGGGATCGGCTTGGCGGCATCGGGAGCGCCGAACTGGTAGTTCGCGCCGAGCTTGACGAGATGCACCGTCTGCTTGGTGAACGCCGTGGAGGAGATCGGCCCGGTGGAGGCCCGCGTACCGCTGAGATCGAATTCGTGGTCGGGGAAGTTGATGAAATTGTACTCGCCGCGAAGCGACCAGTTGTTGGCGAGGGCATATTCCATGCCCGCACCGACGACCCATCCCCGCCGCGTCTCGCTGCCTGACAGTGTGATTCTGTCGGGCCCCGGTACTGAAACCTGAACGTCGTAGCCGTGATCTTCATTGGCCCAGGCGAATCCGCCCTTGGCGTAAGTGAGCCAGCGGCCATTGGCGAAGCCGATGCGCCCGGTCACGGTTGACAGCCAGTTTATCTGCGACGTCTGGGACAGGGTGGCCTGGTTCAGAATGTTCAGCGTGCGATTGCCCTTGATGCCGCTGAAGCTGATGTCGGCCTCGATGCCAAGCAGCAGGTTGCCGATCTGCTGATTGTAGCCGGCCTGAACGCCGCCGAGCGCGCCGTCGGTTCGGATATTCAGGATCTGCCATTCGGTCCCGCCGAGGCCGTAGCCGGCATGAACGCCGGCGTAAAACCCGGTCCAGTTATAGGCGGGATCGACAGCGGGGGCCTTGGTATAGGCGCGGGCCGGTATGTCGGCGGCGATGGCGGCATTGCCGAGGCTGAGGATGCCGATGGTGCCGAGAAGAAGCTGCTTCATGTCCGTTCCTTGCAGGTGCGGCGGCGGCCTTCCAGGAATTGGAGCTGCGTCGCGCGTCTTTTCGACTCCGACCATGTAGGGAAATACCGCGCACGTCGTGGTCCCGCGCGCTTCCTTTGTGCAGGATCGCGCACTCGGCGTCGCATTGTGAGCGGATGTCGCCGCTCGGTCTCACCTGGAAGTACTACTGGGGCGCGAGCTCATGGGGGCCACACCATGACCACCGACCAGGGCCTACCGGTCGCAACCGCGGCCGCGTCGTCGTTTACAGTGATGATAAATTTCGCCGTCGACGTTGAACCAAAGTCAGGGGTCCCGACGACCTATCATCGCACACATTGAAATGGGCGGTGATTGGGAACATGGAAAACACAAATCTCGCATTCAGCAGCCACTCAGACTTCGGATCCGATCGCGCCAAGGCGCACAGCATCGAGAAGCCGGACTCCGTGAACCTCACCGAAGTCGGCGGCCTGCGCGGTGCGCGGATCGCCAGCGTGATCAGCCAGATCAATGAGAGCTTTGCCGACCAGCAGTTCTCGACCCGGGTGGTTGCCGAGAAGCTCGGCCTGTCCGTCCGCTACGTTCAGGACCTGCTGCAGGGCTCCGGCCTCAGCATCACCGATCGCATCATGGAGTTGAGGCTTGAAAAGGCCCGCAGCATGCTGACCGGCGACCGGCAGTGCAGCCTGAAGATCAGCGAAGTCGCGGCCGCCTGCGGCTTCAACGAACTCTCATACTTCCACCGCAGCTTCCGCCGTCGCTTCGGCGCATCGCCGGCCAAGTTCCGCATCCAGTCAATGAACGGCTGACGCGCGCTTGCGCTTGAAATAGTCCAGCGTCCCGCGGTTGATGACGTGATCCTCAGGGGTCACCTCGTCGGCCGCGATGTCGTCTGCCTTGGCCAGGCGGGTATAGAGTGGGCCGAAATCCTGATAGCTGTCCTGCAGCAGCTTCTCGAAGCTCTCGATGACGAAATAGCTCTGCTGGAAATCGTCGATGATGTAGTTTGTCCGCATCACGCGTTCGAGGTCGAACGTGATCCGGTTCGGCGAGGGGTCTTCCAGTGCGAAGACCGACTCTGTTGCTGACGACAGAATGCCGGCGCCGAAGATGCGCAACCCGTCCGCGCTGTTCATCAGTCCGAACTCCACCGTGTACCAGTACAATCGTGCAAGGTTTTTCAACTGGCCGAGCGCCATCGCGCGCTGGCCACCTTTTCCATAGGCCTCCATGAAATCGGCATAGACCGGATTCGCCAACAGCGGAACGTGGCCGAAGACGTCGTGGAAGATGTCGGGCTCCTCCAGATAGTCCATTTCGTGTTCAGGGCGGATGAAGGCGCCGGCCGGGAAGCGGCGATTGGCCAGATGATCGAAGAAGATCTCGTCGGGCACCAGTTCGGCGACCGGCACGATCTGCCAGCCGGTCAACGGCTTTAGACGTTCACTCAGTTTCTCCAGATCGGGAATGCCTGACTCTGATAGTTGCAATGTATTCAGCGCGGCGAGAAATTCGTCGCAGGCCCGGCCTTTCAGGACGGTCTGCGCGCGGGCGAACAGGCGGTCCCAGCGATCATGCTCGGCGGCCGAATAGGAGCCCCAGTCCTGGTCCAGCGTGAAGTCCGGGCGTTTCGGGGCGTTGAGATAGCGGCTCTTCTCGGTCGAATGGCTCAGTTCGGTCATGGCGCGCTCCGATTCCGACGGCCTGATCAGAACATATGGTGTTGCGGTCGAATAGTTCCGCCAAGAGAAGCAACTTCTCACAAGGACTTGTTCGGCGACAGCAATCCACCACCAGCCCGGTTGCATTTGCAAAGGCGTTTCCTTGTAGGGAACCGGTCGCGATGACATCTTCAGTGACAACA
The DNA here is from genome assembly GCF_058800725.1 of Tardiphaga sp. GW822-FHT04G09. Lineage (NCBI taxonomy): Bacteria > Pseudomonadati > Pseudomonadota > Alphaproteobacteria > Hyphomicrobiales > Nitrobacteraceae > Tardiphaga > Tardiphaga sp. GW822-FHT04G09. The sequence continues at coordinate 217,964 of NZ_JBXAMO010000001.1, forward strand.
GACGTGCCTCGCATATCGCTGAAATCATTGCGAAACCTCCTGCGAGCCTCGGCCAGAACACTCTCATCATCGATCATAAGGAATACGACCGTGCGGTCCGCTATGTCTTCTCGCTTCCTCTCAGGTGCTTTCGCGGCAGTGCTGCTGGTCTCCGGCGCAACGGGGGCCTTCGCTGACAACTGGCCGAGCCGGACGATCAAGCTGATCGTTCCGTTTCCGCCGGGCGGCGCCGCGGACATCACGGCGCGGGTCTATGCGGACAAGCTCGGCGAGGCGCTGAAGCAGACTGTCGTGGTCGAGAACAAGGCTGGCGCCGGTACAGCCATTGCCGCCGACGCTGTCGCCAAGGCCGATCCGGACGGCTACACGCTGTCGCTGGCGCCTGCGGGACAGCTTACCATCCTGCCGCATATCAACAAGAACATCGCCTTCGATCCCTTCAAGAGCTTCACGCCGGTCTCGTTGCTGGCTTCGGTGCCCTATGTACTCGCGGCCAGCCCCGATACGCCGGTCTCGAGCGTCAAGGAGCTTGTCGCGGCTGCGAAGCGCGAGCCCGGCAAGTTCACATACTCGTCGTGCGGACCCGGCACGCTCTGCCATCTGAGCGGCGAACTGTTCAAGAGCCTGACCGATACGGATCTGCTCCATGTGCCGTTCAAGGGCAGCGCGCCGGCCGTCAACGCACTGCTCGGAAACCAGGTGAACCTGTCCTTCGATACGCTGACGGTGCTGGCGCCGCAGATCCGCGACGGCAAGGTCAAGGGTCTCGTGATCACCAGCCGCGAGCGCTCGGCGCAGCTTCCCGATGTGCCGACGCCGGCGGAAGCAGGCGTGTCCGATTTCGTCGTCGACTCATGGTTCGGCCTCGTGGTGCCTGCAGGGACGCCCGACGCCATCGTTGATCGTCTGAATGCTGAAGTGGTGCGTATCGGCGCGCTGCCGGATGTGCGTGATCGCCTGGAAAAGCAGGGCCTCAGCATCACGACCTCGACGCAGGCGGCTTTCGCCAAGACGATCAAGGACGACTATGCCCGCTGGGGCCGTGTCGTGGACGCTTCGGGTGCGAAACTGTTCTGACCTTTAGCAATATTGCCTGACCCATCGGCCGGGCCAAGCAGAAACCAGGAAGGCCGGGTTGAATATTCAACCCGGCCTTTTGCTTGTCTATCGTCTGCTGAAGTGTGGGCTCAGGCAGCAGCTTTCGACTTCTCGATCGGATGTGGAATGCGGAAGCCGACAGCAAGACGATTCCAGACATTGATGGCGCCGATCGCCACGGTGATCTTGAGGCATTCGTCTTCAGAGAAATGCGCACGCAGCGCTTCATAATCGGCATCGGGTGCGCGCGTCTGCGCGATCAGCGTGACGGCATCGACCCAGGCGAGGAGGGCGCGCTCGCGCGGCGTATAGACCGTCGATTCGTGCCAGACCGACATCATGTTGATCCACTGCTCGCTGAGACCGTCGTGCCGGGATTCCTTCACATGCATATCGACACAGAAGGCGCAGCCATTGATGATCGATGAGCGAAGCTTGATCAGGTGGACGATCGCGGGCTCGAGGCCGCTCTCCTTGACGACATATTGATCGAGCGCGGCGACGGCCTTGTAGGCGTCGGGGGCGGCCTTGGCGATGTTGAGGCGGGCTTGCATGGTTTTTCTCCTTGGTGAGTGATTTCAGGTTTCAGTTGGCGTTACGGCGTCGTTCGTTAAGTTCGAGAAAGGCGCAGCCGCGCGCGGCGATGGCGCCGTCGGTATCCTTGGCGCGGAGATCGCCGAGCACATCGGCGATGCTCACCTTGGCCAACTCGTCGCGATAGACGCGCTCGGCGCGCAGCATCGCGGCATTGATGCCGCACGGTGATGTCGGCTTGCCGGGCAGGGGATTGGGGCCGCGCTGACGGATTTCGCTGCAGCGGAAGGCAGGTGCACTGCCTTCAACGGCAAGGACGACATCGAGCAAGGTGATCTGGTCTGGCGTCCGGGCAAGGCGATAGCCGCCGGTCGGGCCGGGCTGCGCGACGAGCAGGCCGGCACCCGAAAGCGCCTGCAGGTGTTTCAGGAGATAGCTGGTGGACACGCCATGGAATTCGGCGAGGGCGCCGGCGGACAACACGCCGTTCGATTGCAGGCCGGCGAGCATCGCCACACTGTGGATTGCCTGCTCAACCCCGTCGCTCATCTTCATGGTTTCATTCCATTCTTATCGTGGATATTTATTATCCATGATTAAGGATGTCGTCAAGTGTCCATTATCGGGGCGGTTTACAGGGTGCACCGCAACGGAATCTCAATCCCGGTGCCGGTACCAAGCGACCAAGGATACGCGTGGATCCAGGGCCGGGGGGCGGGATCAGGTTCGGGGAATACGGAATGGCATTGCGTGATTTGCTGGCGCCGCAGACGCGGCGGACGACGCTTATTGCGGTCGCTATTCTCTGCACGGGAATGGCCACGACCCTGGCGATCCGTGAGTTTTCGGAGCGCCTGATCGCGGCCGACATGCAGCGCCGCTTTGCGGCCGATGCGCTCGATATTTCCAATGCGATCAGCGAGCGTCTGCGCACCCATGCCGAGGGCCGCAATCGCGTCGTGGTCAGTCATTGCCGTGCGAAGGCCGATACTGCGGCCTAAGCTCGTGGGCAATGACAGGATGGGTCGATCTTCGGCGCATTGCGCCGAAGCGATGCCCATCGCACATCGCGACAACGAGCGATGAATTTCGCGAAGACGCTCTGCGATCCTACGGCTCCTGAACGTCCGGGCATCCTTTGTGGGTTTGAGGCTGCTCGATTGGTCCTCATGTATCGCGGAGGCCAATGCCGCTGACATGCAGCGATGTCTTCCACAAGGGCGCGAGCGTCTTCAGGGACGGCAGGACGCGCAACTCGACGCCGGCGGCTTCCAGCGCCTTTTCGATGTTGTCGATTCGCTCGACGTTCAGCGGCATGGATGGCGCGCGCGATATCCATATGCCCGCATCGTTTAGCGTCTCGAACCCGTGGGGCGAAAGTTCGTAACGATAGATGACGGTGTGGGAGAGACGGTCCAGCCAGCCGAACTCTATATGCGCGACCATGCGGCAGGCGGTCATCTTCTTGTAGGCGGTGAGGTATTGCGGCGTTGTCGTCGCCGTCGGCCAGACAAAAATACGCGGGCAGTCGCGCGGAAACATATACATCGGCGCATGCCAGTCATCGATCGCCCAGACCAGGGGGCCATTTAGCCATTCCTGCCCCTGAGCGCGAGGTGTCGCAATCTTCGCCCGCTGCGGCATGAAGACTTCGATGTTATTCTCTTCGCTGAAATGAAACAGGCGCATGGCGCACTCATGGGCATCCACGCACTGTGCGTCAATGACCGTCATGCGTGTTCTGGCCGTTCACGAAGCTGTGCGTGATGAACTTGTGGATCGTTATGTCGGATTGGCCCGTCCCGGAACGTCTTTCAGACGGAGCACGCCGAAATTCTCCAAGGGAGGATCATGTCATGACCGGTTCCAGCCTGATACCTGCGGCCGAACTCGTGAAGAAGGCCGGCTTTCGCTATCCCAATGAAAGCCGTGAATACCGTCAGGCGCGCAATGCGCTGCTCATCGAGGAAATCGAGTTGCGGCGCCAGATCGAGCGCGTCGCGGAGTTGCGTCGTGCGCTGCCGGATGGCGGCGAGGTGACCAGGGATTACGATTTCATCGGCGAGAAGGGCCCGGTGAATTTCGCGGGCCTGTTCGGCGACAAGCAGACGCTCGTCGTCTACTCCTACATGTATGGGCCGCAGCGCGAGAAGCCGTGCCCGATGTGCACGTCGCTGCTGTCGGCCTGGGACGGCGAGGTGCCTGACATCACCCAGCGCGTCGCGCTGGCCGTCGTGGCGCGCTCGCCCATCGAGCGGCTGGTTGCCTTCAAGAAGCAGCGCGGCTGGCACTATCTGCCGCTGTTCTCGGACACGTCAGGCGAATTCAGCCGCGATTATCACGGGCTGACCAAGGACGGCGGCGACGATGCTGCCTTCAACGTCTTCACCCGCCGCAGTGGCAAGATTCGCCATTTCTGGAGCGGCGAGATGGATGGGTCCACGGCCGATCCCGGCCAGGACCCGCGCGGGGCGCCGGATCTGATGCCGCTCTGGACGATTCTGGACGTCACGCCGGAGGGGCGGGGGACCGACTGGTATCCGAAGCTGAACTACTAAGGTTGTGATCATTAGGCGGCTTACGCCGGCCCGGGTCGACGATTTGACTACCTAAATACCGTAAACTCAGCATGATTCCCGGCGCAACAGCCCCACGCTAGGCCAATGGCCTAATCACAGCGCGCCAATAGTTCGGGCCGGGCGTGACCCAAAACCCCAGCGCGCCTGAGACCGGCCTGCGAGAGCCCCAGAAAGCTCTCGCAGGTTCCCCGACTTTGTCCTGTGACTTACTCAAAAAGGCCATGATTGGCAGGCCTTTAGGTAGGTATCGGTGGGGGACCTCCAATTAATCCGCATTTAACTAAAACTCGCCTTAATGGCGTTTCGCATCCCTGCGCGGTGCTTTTCGAGACCTGTGTGTCTCGTCAGGCACAACGGGCAGGGAGCTTAGTAAACGTGTGTTGGACGTCAGGCGTATGAGCAGCAGTAAACGTGCGTTGGACCATTCTGCATCCTCGCGCCGGGGCCAGCATCAGGTGTCGAAATCCAGTTCACGCATGTTCGTGACCGGCGCAGCACTTGCCGCCGTCGCATTGACCGGTGGATGGACGCTCGCCGGCAAGCTTTTCCAGAATGGCGTGGAGCCTGCGATGGTCTCCGCCAATCTCGGCAGTGATGCAGGCGTCGGCCAGTCGTCCTTCGCCGAGCGCTTCGACGGCCGCTTCTCACGCGCCGAACACCGTACGTCATTCACCGAGCGTTTCGAGCCGGCCGTGAATGCGCCGCTCGCTGCCGCGCAGACCGAGCCGAAGCGCGAAGTCGCTTGGTTCGACCCGACCTATTCGATGGGAGCCGCGCCCGAGCGCTTCGTCAAGCGCACGTCCGCTTCCGAGTCCGTGGTTCCTGCACCGGCTGCGAAGCCGCAGGAAGTCGCGCTGATGCAGCCGGCACCGACGGTGCGCCAGCTCGTCGACAGCATTCCGATGCCCGCTGCACGGCCCTCCGATGCCCGTACGGCCTCCGCGCCGCAGGTCGCCGAAGCGCCGCCGCAACAGCCCGTCGCGCAGGCCCGCGCGGCCAAGGGCGGCGCCTATGGCCACGACTCGCTGGTGCAGAAGGCGCGGCTGGCGCTGGCCGCACAGCCCAAGTCTGGCAATTTCAACGTCTTCGAAAAACTGTTCGGCGGCAACGCTCCGCAATCCGGTCCCGTGCTCGCTTATGCCGGCTCCGATGGCGGCGTGCTGACCAACGGCACCGACGCCGCGGCCAGCAATGAGCCGACCCTGAGCGATCGTACTACCGCAGTCTACGATATCTCCGCACGCAAAGTGTACATGCCCGACGGCACCAAACTGGAAGCGCATTCCGGCCTCGGCAACCGTCTCGATAATCCCGCTTACGCGCATGAGAGAATGCGCGGTGTGACCCCGCCGCATATTTACGACCTCAAGCCGCGCGAGGCCCTGTTCCATGGCGTGGCGGCGCTGCGCCTGACGCCGGTGGGCGGTGAGGGCGCGATCTATGGCCGCACCGGCCTGCTCGCCCATACCTACATGCTCGGCCCCAATGGCGACTCTAACGGCTGCGTCTCGTTCCGGGACTACAACAAGTTCCTGCAGGCCTATCGCAACGGCGAAGTGAAACGCCTCATCGTGGTCGCCAAGCTCGACTGATCGATAAGCGCGCGTCGCCTGTAAAGGCGATGCGTAGTCAGTCACTTATGAGCCGACCTTCGGATCGATCTTCCTTGCGTTTGCAACATCGGAGGCGCCGCCCGTGGTGTCGCCTGTCTCCAGTCGCGTCATGCCGCGCAGATAGAGTGCCTTGGCGTATTTCGGATTGATGCGCAGCGCCGCATTGAAATCGGCCATCGCGCGGTCGTTGTCGCCCTTGTCGGACCACACGCCGCCACGATTGGTCAGCGCCGCCACATAGGTCGGTGCGATGCGGATCGCCTCACTGTAGTCGGCGATGGCGCGATCGTTGTCACCCTTGAGGCTGAAGGCGAAGCCGCGGTTGAAGATCGGGCAGGGATCGTTTGGACTGAGCCGGATCGCTTCGCTGAAATCGGCGACCGCGCGGTCGTGATCGCCCTTCACCAGCCAGGCACCGCCGCGATTGCTGTAGGCGCCCGTTTCCTGCGGATTGAGGCGGATCGCCATATCGTAATCGGCAATGGCCCGGTCATTATCGTTCCTGGCGTACCGCGCGACACCGCGATTGACATAGGCATCGGTGTTGTTGGGATCGAGATCCAGCGCGACGTTGAAGTCGCTGATGGCGCGGTCGTTGTCGCCGCGGGCGAGCCAGAGATTACCGCGCATGAAATAGGCGCGGGCGTAATCCGGGTTGAGGCGGATCGCTTCGTCGAAAGCAGCCATGGCGGGACCGCTTTCGTGCCGTTCCTTGTATTCGAAGGCACGGTTGAAATGCAGCTCCGCAAGCTGGCGATCGCGGTAGTTGCCTGACGCGATGGCGCGGTCGCAGGCCGCGATCGCGATGACGCCGGCCGCATCCATACATTGCTGTGCGTCATCGGCGGCAGCTTGCGCCACAGGTATCGCTGCGCTCGCCAGCAGGCTAACGAACAGGATGCGGATGGCGCAACGGCTCAGGCTTGGAAGGCGGCGCATGACTTAACCTCTCGCGTGTGACTGGCGTTGGTCACACCGCGAGGAGGAAGGGTTCAACAGCGGGAGACGTTACCGGAAATCGATGCTGCGCAGAACGATGCCGGGTGGCTTGCCCTCGAATTCGGCGTTCGCGAATTTATGCGCCGCGCAGGCCTCGATACGGTCGCGCAGCCGGATGAACTGCTCCTCACGCTGTTCGGGCTTGGTGCGTGTCGCCTTTTCAAGCTCGTCCATCGCGCTGGTGCTGATCGCGCACGCGACTTCGGTCGCGTCATTCATCATCGAGAACAGGACGACCATGCGATTATATTCGAAGCTTTGGAAAACACCGTGTGTGAGTGCCATCGTCGTCGTCCCGCTTCAGGCCTTGCGCTTCGGCACGACAGGATTGAGTTCGGCGATCTTGCGCAGGCATTCAGCCTCGGTGGGATGTGGGCCTGTAACAAAGGTTCCGCTGATCTTGGTGCTGTACCAGCCGGATTCAACGCCGAGACGGAGAGATTCTGCGACTTGAACGTGACGGTGCAAGAGATTCTGCATGGTGAGACTTTCGATTATTGATTGCGGCCGGGAGCTGCAATGTTCGGTGACAGATAGGATCAATCGTTGGCGGCAAGCCGCGTGAAATCGTCCAGCACGATTGCGATCAGATCGCGGTGGCGGGAGTCCTGCACACTCAGCGACGCAGCGTAGAGATTGAGCACGTAACGTGCCTTGGCAGCAGCCTCCGGCCACGTCGTGGCAGGTGCAGTGAGGAGGTGCTCTTCAAGCTCCTGCTGGCGTTTGCGCAGGGCTTTGGCGTTGGATTCGACCTCGGCGAGAATTCGCCGAATGTCGGTGGCTTTCTGTGCGGCCATACCCCGGCGGCTATCGAGTTCGACCGGGCCTTCGGTCATGGCGCACTCGCATCGATGCGCTGCGCATCTGCCAGTTCAAGCGACCCAATCGAGATCATTTCCATGGATCTCGTATGGGGCGGCGCGCCTGGCACGATGATCATGGTCGCCATGCGCCGATAGCTAGCGAAGGACAGCCCCTCGATCATCTCCTCATCGGTGACGACGTCATACGACCCTGCCGGGATCAACCGACCAAGGCCTTTCAACTGGAAAGGATGTTTGAAAGTAACGGTCTCACGGCGCGATCTCGTCGTCACGCGCGCATGTCGCTGCTGAGATCCGGCATATATTGAGCGTGCGCCTATTCACAGGCATTAGCTATCGATTTCTTTGTGCAGTCCGGCATTTCGTCGAATATTGCTTCGGTTGTCTTGTTATTGGACGTTTTGTCGCTATTTCGAGGATGTATCCGACATCGATGACGTTGCGGCCGACGCTTGCGCTGAGTTTTCTCGCAAGATCGTCACGCAATGTGCGACGCTTGCGGTGTCTTGCTTTTGAAAACAACGATTTTGCAGGGATGAGGTGTTTTGCATGAAGATCCGTGTTGGCTACGAGATGATCTATGATTTCCCGCAGCCGACGCCTGTCATGATCGTGATGGGAACGCATTTCACGCGTGCCTCCGATGTCGTTGTGCCAGACTATCTCACGACGAGCCCGGCTGTCCCGATAACGCCGTATCGCGATGGCTTCGGTAACTGGTGCAGCCGCATTGTTGCGCCGACAGGCCGCATCACGTTCAAAGCCGACGGCATCGTCAATGATAGCGGCAAGCCGGATATCATTGTCCCGTCCGCGGTGCAGCACGCAGTGGAGGATCTTCCGGCCGATACGATCGTTTATCTACTGGGCAGTCGCTACTGCGAGACGGATCGATTGTCGGACGTTGCCTGGCAATTGTTCGAGAGGACCGCGCCTGGCTGGGCGCGCGTGCAGGCAATCTGCGATTTCGTGCACAATCATATCCAGTTCGGTTACGAGCATGCACGCGCGACCAAGACCGCCTGGGATGCTTACAACGAGGGGAAGGGCGTCTGCCGCGACTATGCGCATCTGGCCATCACGTTCTGCCGCTGCATGAACATCCCCGCGCGCTACTGCACCGGCTATCTCGGCGATATCGGCATGCCGAAGCCATGGGCCGACGGCGATTTCGCGGGTTGGTTCGAAGCCTATCTCGGCGGCCACTGGTACACGTTTGATGCCCGCAACAATATCCCGCGCATCGGACGTGTGCTGATAGCGCAGGGCCGCGATGCCGCGGATGTGCCGATCACGCAGACATTCGGGCCCAACACCCTTGTCAGTTTCAAGGTGTGGACGGACGAGATCGAAGAAGGCGCTCAGCCTGCCAACTGATCGGCTCTGTCGTTACGCGCGCTTAAGCCTGCATTTTCAGCAGCATGTGAGCGGCCAGCAAGGAACCGAGCGCGCCACTGAGAATTTCACCTGTCGTTACTTCGTAAGGGCAGGACTGATGGCAAGCACTCTGACAAGCCTGGCGACCGCTGTGGCGCTGATTGCGGGTTCCAGCGCCGCGGCTTTGGCCCGCGGCACCGACGCACAGCGCGAAGCCTGCACGCCGGATGCGTTTCGCCTCTGTACTTCGGCGATGCCGGACGAGGGGCACGTTGAAAACTGCCTGCGCAACGCCGGCCCGCGCTTGAGCCGTGCTTGCTACAATGTGTTCTTTCCGCAGTCGGCCAACAATCAGGCCCAGATGACGCGTGGGCAAGCGCCAATGCGCGAGCGTGCGCAGCCTGCGGCTCCCGATCGCATGCAGACACCGTCGATGCCGCAGATGTCGCCGGCCGGCGGGGATGATGATTGAGGCAGAGCGAGATCAGGCCTTGCGATAACGAGCAAAGGCGGCGCTGATTGCACCGCCTTTGACATATGTCGGATGGCTGTTGAGCAGAGTGCGTGGATTACCTGAATCCACCGGTGACGTGTAGCGTTTCGCCGGTCACATAGGATGCAGCATCGGAAGCCAGGAAAGCCACCACGGAGGCGATTTCCTCGACCTTGCCGATGCGCCCCATCGGCGTGACGGATTCGATCCACTTGCGCATCTCGCCTTCATGGAATCCGGCTGTCACTACGCCCTCGGTTGCAATCATGCCGGGATTGACGGCGTTGACGCGGATCTTGCGCGGCGCAAGCTCCTTCGCCAGCACCGAGGTGATCGCATCGACCGAGGCCTTGGTCGCGGTGTAGACCGCCGAGCCCGGCGGGGTGATGGTCGAGACGCCCGATGAGATGTTGATGATGCTGCCGCCATTGGGGTTGAAGTGTCTGGCCGCTTCCTGCGAGGCGAGCAGGAGCCCGAGCACGTTCAGATCGAAATGTCTGTGAAAGTGCTCCGGCGTAATGCTGTCGAGAGGGGCGAATTCATAGACGCCCGCATTGTTGACGAGAACGTCGATCGGCCCCAATGCCTTGACCGTCTCGGCCACCACGGATTTGGCGCCGTCCGGCTCGGCGAGATTGCCGTGCACGGCGACGGCCTTGCCGCCCTTGGCGGTGATCTTCGCGACGACCTCGTCGGCGCCCTTCTTGCTGGATGCGTAATTGACGGCGACGGCAGCGCCTCCGGCGGCGAGTTGGATGGCGATTTCAGCGCCGATGCCCTTTGAGCCGCCGGTCACCAGCGCAACTTTGCCTTCGAATGTCTTGGTCATGGTCGTGATCCCTCTTGGATGCTTCAATTGTTCGGAAGTATGGAACTATTGAACCACCGCAAGGGGGCGCCTATATCTTTTTTATGGCTCAGTTCGTTCACCCCGCGACCAAGGACATCACGCTGGCCGGTGTACTCTCGGCGCTGGCTGATCCCATCCGGCTGCAGATCGTCCGGGGCCTGCTGCAGGAGAGTGGCTGCCTGTCCTGCACGGCAGCGTCGCCATGCCCGACCATCGCCAAGTCCACTTTGTCGAACCATTTTCGCGTGCTGCGCGAGGCTGGTCTGATCCAGACCAGCAAGAAAGGCGTCGAGCATCAAAACACGGTGCGGGCGGCCGATATCGAAGCGCGGTTTCCCGGGCTCCTGATGGCGATCCTGGCGTGCTCGCTGAGCGACGACGCTTCCCCGGTGGCGCCGGCCTGAAACAGGCAACAAAAAAGCCCGGCGCAATGGCCGGGCTTTTGGTGTGACAGCCAAGCAGAGTCTTCTAGCTGCCGATGTCGATCGCCTTCTAGCGGCAGACCCGCGTCTTGGTCACGACGCGGCGGCCATACGGACCGCGGCGCACAACCGTGCGCATGGTGCAGACCGGACCGCGGCGAATCACGGTGCGGCGTGACACGTAACGCTGTGACGAAAAATCGGTGATCGGCGCGGCCACCTTGGTGCTCTGCACGGTGGTGGAGGCGGAAGCCGGCGCGGTGAGCGAGGCAAACCCGATAACTGCGGCAGCGGCAAATCCAAAAGCAAACTTCTTCAAATGCGTTCTCCTTGGGTGAGGCGGTTCGATCCGCCATGCCGGAGAGTTACGTTCTGCGCATGAATTGAAACTGAAGGAACTGTGGCGAGGAGAGGGCGATTTCGTCGAGACGTCTGACTACTGCTTCCATGCGTTGATGGCGCGGACATCGGCTGGCCATTCATCCTCGGGAAGACCCATGATCTGGTTGTGCTGCGCCTTGGCGGCGTTGGATCGCGGGCGGTTGTCGGGATCGATGATGTAGCTGCATTTCTGCATGAATTGCGCACGGTGCTGCGGCTGAAGCTGGAAATCCAGATTGCGCCGCGATTCACTTTCCGACCATTTTACGATGACCCCTATGCTGTGCTCCGGTGGAGTCGATGGCACTTCGGCAGCGATAAGCTGTCGCACCTTCTCGCTCAGCGCCCTGGTCTGCTGTCGGTAGCGAGTGGTCTCGGCGTTGTATTTGCCCTTGTTCGCCGGATCCTGTTTTGCGCATTCACTCAAGAGATTCTGCCGCAGATCCATCACCGCATATACGTGCTTGGCGCTCTCAAAGACGCTGCGTGCAGCCGAATGCGCGGCTGTGCTGAGGCAGATGAAAAAAAAGAGCGATGAGTATGCGCATGATTGTCTCCCTGACGCTTCCATCAAGTAGACGATCCGTAGCCATACAACCCGCAAAGCTTTAGGTACTTGGCGGCTTCCGCGATTGTCTGGCATGTTCTCCAAAACAACCAGCCTCAAACAAAAACCCCGGCATCGCTGCCGGGGTTTTGCATTCTTGTACTTGCCTTGAGTGGCTGGACTTAGAAGTCCATGCCGCCCATGCCGCCGCCCGGAGGCATGCCGCCGGCCGGAGCGTTCTTCTTCGGCAGTTCGGCAACCATGGCTTCCGTGGTGATCAGGAGGCCGGCAACCGATGCGGCGTTCTGGATCGCTGCACGGACAACCTTGGTCGGGTCGATGATGCCCTTCTTGAGCATGTCGCCATAGGTGCCGGTCTGCGAGTCGAAGCCATGCGAGTAGGACGCGTTCTCAAGTACCTTGCCGACGATGACCGAACCGTCTTCGCCTGCGTTGATGGCGATCTGGCGAGCCGGAGCCGACAGGGCCTTGCGGACGATCTCGACGCCGGTCTTCTGGTCGTCGTTGGCGGTCTTGATCTTCTTCAGCTGTTCCGAAGCGCGGAGCAGAGCGACGCCGCCGCCGGGGACGATGCCTTCTTCAACCGCAGCGCGGGTCGCATGCATCGCGTCATCAACGCGGTCCTTGCGCTCCTTCACTTCGACTTCGGTCGCGCCGCCGACGCGGATGACGGCAACGCCGCCAGCCAGCTTGGCGAGACGCTCCTGCAGCTTCTCACGGTCGTAGTCCGAAGTGGTCTCTTCGATCTGCGCCTTGATCTGCGCCACGCGTGCTTCGATGTCGGCCTTCTTGCCGGCGCCGTTCACGATGGTGGAGTTTTCCTTGTCGATCATCACCTTCTTGGCGCGACCGAGCATGGCGAGCGTGACGTTCTCGAGCTTGATGCCGAGATCTTCCGAGATCGCCTGGCCGCCGGTCAGGATCGCGATGTCCTGCAGCATGGCCTTGCGGCGATCGCCGAAGCCCGGTGCCTTGACGGCAGCAACCTTGAGGCCGCCACGCAGACGGTTGACGACGAGGGTGGCGAGAGCTTCGCCTTCGACGTCTTCCGCGACGATGACGAGCGGCTTGCCGGTCTGCACGACGGCTTCGAGCAGCGGCAGCATCTCGTTCAGCGAGGAGAGCTTCTTCTCGTTGATCAGGATGTAGGCGTCGTCGAATTCAACGCGCATCTTGTCGGCGTTGGTGACGAAGTAGGGCGAGATGTAGCCGCGGTCGAACTGCATGCCTTCGACGACGTCGAGTTCGGTTTCGAGCGACTTGGCTTCTTCAACCGTGATGACGCCCTCGTTGCCGACCTTCTTCATCGCGTCTGCGAGGAACTTGCCGATTTCCGCGTCGCCGTTCGCCGAGATGGTGCCGACCTGGGCGATTTCGTCGTTCGAGGTGACCTTCTTGGAGTTCTTCACGAGGTCAGCAACCACGGCTTCCACAGCCAGGTCGATGCCGCGCTTCAGATCCATCGGGTTCATGCCGGCAGCAACCGACTTGGCGCCTTCACGGACGATGGCCTGGGCAAGCACGGTCGCGGTGGTGGTGCCGTCGCCGGCTGCGTCGGCCGACTTCGAGGCCACTTCGCGCACCATCTGGGCGCCCATGTTCTCGAACTTGTCGTCGAGCTCGATTTCCTTGGCGACGGTGACGCCGTCCTTGGTGATGCGGGGAGCGCCGAACGACTTGTCGATGACGACGTTGCGGCCCTTGGGACCGAGGGTAACCTTCACCGCGTTGGCGAGAATGTCGACGCCGCGCAGCATCTTGTCGCGGGCATCAACGCCGAATTTCACTTCTTTGGCTGACATGTTTTGCTTCCTTGAAAATTAAGGGGAGAGAGGAAAGGCGCTTAAGCGGCCTTCTTCTTGGCGGGAGCGGCGCCTTCGAGAACGCCCATGATGTCGCTTTCCTTCATGATCAGAAGGTCCTGACCGTCGATCTTGACCTCGGTGCCCGACCACTTGCCGAACAGCACGCGCTCGCCGACCTTCAGATCGATCGGGATCAGCTTGCCGGCTTCGTCGCGGCCGCCCGGGCCGACGGAGACGATCTCGCCCTGGGAGGGCTTCTCTTTGGCGCTATCCGGAATGATGATGCCGCCAGCGGACTTCTCTTCGGCGTCGATACGCTTGACCACAACGCGATCGTGAAGCGGACGGAATTTCATGCAGTCCTCCTAAGTTTCTGTAGATGCTTGAGAAATTTCAAATTGGCAGTCTGCGCCAACAAGTGCCAGCACAGCTGGTCCGGACATAGGCCGAACGTTCCCCACCGGCAAGGGTCTGTATCAAATATTTTGGCACTCAAATATGACGGGTGCCAGAATTGGTTAAGAACCCCGAACGGTGGACGTCCAGTCCACTAGCACCCGCGCTAAGTGGCTGCTAACACTCGGCTTTCAATACATTATTAAACTTTTAAGCTTGTGATGAAGACGTTGCTTGCGTCACATTTCATGCATCGTGTTGTCACGGGCGAAGTGGAAGCCGGTTCGCTGCAGCCAGCACGGTCACAGGAGAGCAGAGCGAAGTTCGACGCCAAACCGGAATCCACTTAGCCGAATGCGCTCTGTCCATGGAGGTTGAACATGGTCTCGAGAAATGCAGCTTCTGACGATTTCAGAAAGCAGGTGCTTGGCTACGGACTGACGACGGCACAGATCCTCTACCGGATGCCCGACCATCCTTCGCTGCTGCAAACCTATGTCTGGCAGAACTACGATCTGTTTCCGAAGTTTCCCGCGCTGAAGGATTTCCTGGATTTCTGGCAAGAGAAGCTCGATGGCCCACTATTCGCGGTGACCGTCGCGCATTCGAAACTGATCAAGCCGGCTGAGCTTCGTGCCGTCGATGGCGTGTTCCGGTTGCATTAACACGCGCCTCTCAACGCGCCGGATGAATTGCCGCTGTGCTGAACTACAGCTAGGTTCCCGGGTGCGCTTGCCGTTTGTTCGGCACTGCGCCGGGTGGGAAACACGACATGGCGAAGCAGAAGCGGACGTTAAAGAGCGCGGCGAAAACGGCTGCCACGAAGAAGCCTGCGAAACGGGCGGTCGCGAAAGCAGCAAACGAGCTCTCTGTTGGTAAGCCGACCAAGGCGGGTACAAAAGCTGTCGCCAAAGCCGCGGCGAAACCAGGCAAGCGTCGCAAGCAACGCGTTGCGATCAGTCATTATCTCGAAGAAGCATTTCTCGGCGATGGCCTGCGTGCCTACGCGAAGTATCGCGATCTCGGCGTCGCCGCTGCGACGGGCGGCTTGGCGCAGGCGCATGTCATCCGGCTGATCGGACCTTGCGATCCGAAAGAGGTCTCCAAGCTTCACTATCACGATGCCGAATTTCAGCTGGTCTATGTGCTGAACGGCTGGGTGAAGACTTACATGGAGGGCGAGGGCGAGACACTGATGCGCCAGGGCTCGAGCTGGACCCAGCCGCCGCGCATCAAGCATCTGATCCGCGATTATTCCGACAATTGCGAACTACTGGAAGTGATCCTTCCGGCGGAGTTCAAGACCGTTGAGGTCAAGGGCTGAGCGTCACGTCAGGACGCCCACGACCGCGCCCATCAGGCAGGTCGTCAGCGTCCCCGAGACGATCGACTTCACACCGAGCGCGTTGATTTCGTCACGACGTTCCGGCGCCATCGTGCCCAAACCTCCGATCATAATTCCGAGGCTGGCAAAATTTGCAAATCCGCACAGCGCGTAAAGCATGATGAGGCGCGAGCGCGCATCCAGCGCATCGGGGCCGAGCTTCGCCAATTGAACATAGGCGATCAACTCGTTGAGGATCGTCTTGACGCCCATCAACGAGCCCGCGGTCAGCGCCTGGTCCCACGGCAGGCCCATCAGCCAGCACACCGGTGCCATCACGTAACCCAGCATGCGCTGCACGGACAGCGAGTTGCCTCCCACGGTCGGCATCATCATGAGGATTGCGTTCATGAGATACATCAGCGCCACGAAGACCAGCAGCAGGGCGATGATGTTGACGAGCAGTTCGATGCCGGCACTCGTGCCCTTGACGATGGCATCTATCGTGCTCGTGGCCGATGCGTCCGGATTGGAGAGCAATCCACCGGTGCGACGATCCTCCGTCTCCGGCACCATGATCAGGCTGACAAGGATCGCCGCTGGCGCCGAGAGCACGGAAGCAATCACAAAATGCGCCGACGCGTCGGGGATCAGCGGGGCCATGAAAGTGGCGTAGAGCACCAGCACGGTACCGGCGATCCCCGCCATGCCGCCCGTCATCACCAGAAACAGTTCGCTGCGCGTGAGCTGCGCGAGGTAAGGGCGAATAAACAGCGGGGCCTCGACCATGCCCAGAAAGATATTCGCGGCCGTTGATAGCCCGACGGCGCCGCCGATGCCGAGCGTGCGCTCGAGCAGCCACGCCATGCCACGCACGATCGGCGGCAGGATACGCCAGTAGAACAACAGGCTGGTCAGTACGCTGATGACCAGCACCACGGGGAGTGCCTGCAGCGCGAGCACGAAATCCGCGCCGGGATTCTTGAGATCGAACGGCAATGCGCCGCCGCCGAGATAACCGAACACGAAAGAGGTGCCGGCGCGCGACGCCGCGGCGATGGTGCTGACGGCGTCATTGATACTGCCGAAGGCGCGCGTCAGGACGGGAAGCTTCAGCAGGGTCACGGCAGTGACGATCGTCAATGCGAGGCCGATCGCGGCTTGTCTCAGCGACACCTTGCTGCGGTTCTCACCGAGCGCCCAGGCGATTGCCAACAGTGCGATAACGCCGAACGCCGATTGTAGCTGAAGCATGAATCCCCCGAAACCGCGGTGATGATGCCGCGGCTTCCCATGTCATGCAATCGCAATGCCGTTGAGGCGGGTTACGTTTTAGCCGCGTCCGACGAATGGCATCTTCGTGGCCATGACCGTCATGGTCAGGACGTTGGCATCGAGCGGCAGGCCGGCCATATAGGCCACCGCATCGCCGACGGCCTTGGCGTCCATGCGTGGCTCCTGCTTCGAGGTGCCGTCAGGCTGCAGCACGCCGGGGCCGTTGACCATGCGGTCGGTCATGGGTGTGGCAGCATTGCCGATATCGACCTGGCCGACGGCGATGTCATAGGCGCGGCCGTCGAGATTGCTGGCCTTGGTGAGGCCGGTGATGGCGTGCTTGGTCGAGGTGTAGGCGGCCGAGAACGGGCGCGGCGCATGCGCCGAGATCGAGCCGTTATTGATGATGCGGCCGCCGCGCGGGGTCTGGTCCTTCATGATGCGGAAGGCGTGCTGTGTGCACAGGAACGGCGCGGTGAGGTTGGTGTTCACCACGGCCTGCCACTGCTCTAGGCCGAGATCCTCGAATGGGATCGCGGGCGCACCCATGCCGGCATTGTTGAACAGTACGTCGAGCCTGCCGAACTCCTGCATGGTCCTGGCGAACAGTGCTGCGATGGACGCAGGGTCCGCCATGTCGGCGCTCACGGGAAGGCTCTTGCCGCCATTGGCCGCGCCGAGCTTCTGGGTCTCCTGCAGCAGTTCGATGCGGCGGCCGGCGAGCACGACGGTGAAGCCGCTGTTCATCAGCGCGAGCGACGCGGCACGGCCGACGCCGGTGCCTGCTCCGGTCACGAGTGCGATCTTGTTGGTCATCTGTTTCGTCCCTGTTTTCTTTTTACGAGAGGTCTTTTGTCTTTTTAAGTGAGGTCCCGGACCATGAAACGTGCGTTGTCGCCGTAGCTTTGCAGTTTCTGATCCAGTTCGGAATCGCGCATGATGGTGAAATCGTGCCGTTGCCAAAAATGAACCGAATTATTGACGGCAACAAGCGTCATATTGGGCAATTGCATCAGCCTGGCCCATGCCGCCATCATGTCGACGGCCATGGTCGCTGCGCCGGATCTGCGGGTCTCGGGCAGCAATGCAAGATCGTGAACGTAATAGGTCGATGGCGAAGCGGGCATCGTCAAAAGGCTGTTCAGCTCCGGTGGCGCCTTGAACTGCCAGGGATGGCTGATGAGATAACCCTTGATCCCGTCTTCGGCTTCGAGCACGGCGCAACCGCCTGGATTCAATGTCAGGCGGTTCGCGAACACGACCTCATCTTCGGGGAAATCGGGATGAACGGCATCGGCGATGGCGAGGACAGCCAGCAGGTCGGCCTCCGTCATGATGCGCCATTTTATCGGAGCTGCGGTCATCGCGGCCGCGCTCAATTGTCTTTCTTGTAGGGCGGGCGTGGAATGCTTTGATGTGCCGCGCGCAGTGCAGCGGACCAGCGCGAGCGCAGGTCGTGGAAATAGGGCTCGCCGGCTTCGATACGGTGGTTGAGATCGGCATCGCAGACATCGGTGCGTACCACCAGCACATCGATCGGCAGGCCGACGCCGATATTGGAGCGCATGGTCGAGTCCATCGAGATCAGCCCCGTCTTGAGCGCCTCATAGAGTTCGACGTCGTAATGCATCGCGCGGTCGAGCACCGGCTTGCCGTATTTATGCTCGCCGATCTGCAGATAGGGCGTATCCACCGTGCATTCGATGAAGTTGCCGGCCGGGTAGATCATGAACAGCCGCATCTTGGCGCCCTTGATCTGGCCGCCGAACAGGAACGAGACGTCGAAATTGATGTCCTCGGCCTCGAGCGCTTTGCCTTCGCTGGCGTTGACGTGCCGGATCGCGCGGCCGATGCGCTGCGCGGCCTGAAACATCGTCGGCGCGTTCAGCAGGGTTTCCAATTCACCGGTCGTTGGATTCTCCAGCCCTTCGCTGAGCGTGGAGAGCACCGACTGGCTGATCGCCAGATTGCCGGCGGAGGCCACGGCCATGATGCGCTCGCCGGGCTGGTTGAAAATGTGCAGCTTGCGGAAGGTCGAAATGTTGTCGAGCCCGGCATTGGTGCGCGTGTCCGCGATCATCACCAGGCCGTCCTTGACGAGAATTCCGCAGCAATACGTCATCTTGGGTCCCTTGCGAGCGCGATCAGCAAAAGTGGACCACGGTTTTGCGTCCGATCGCGCTCCAAAATAATACAGGGAAGCGTCTTACGCGGTGGGTCTCGACCGGGCAACCTCGGAAAACCAGTTTCAGGTTGTTCAGGACTGGCTTTGCGACTGGGACTGGGACTGGCCGCGGCCATTGGCCTGATCGACCTTGACGGCGACGGTCAGGGTTTCCGTTCCGCCGCCATAACGGGTGCCGCGGACAGGGGCTGCGCCGAGGTAGTCCAGACCGATGGCAACGCGGGCATGGGCGTCGGTGGTGCAGATGGCATTGGCGGGGTCGAAGCCGACCCAGCCGAGATCCGGCACATAGGCCTCGGCCCAGGCATGGCCAGCCTGCTGGTTGATCTCGCCATCGGCACGCCAGAAATGGCCGGAGACGAAGCGGGCGGGGACACCGGCCGAGCGGGCGCAGGCGATGAAGATATGCGCGTAATCCTGGCAGACGCCGCGCTTGCCGATGAAGGCCTCGCTGGCCGAAGTACCTGTGCTGGTCGGATCAATGTCGAAGGTCATGTGCTCATTGATGGCCATCATCAGCGCATGCAGGAAGCCGAGCACGTCGGTCTCGGCGCTGGGCACGAGATCTTTGGCAAAGGTCTGCATCGCAGTGCTGGCGCCGGTCAGGTCGGTCTGGCGCAGGAAGAAGCTCGGCGGAAACCGCTCGTCGGTGCCCTTCAGCACGCCGCCAGTGTCCTGGGTATCGATCAGGCCCTCGACGGTTACGGTGAGGTCGGCGATCGGCCCATGGGTCAGCACATGGGTGACATTACCGAATGCGTCCTCATGCAAATCGAGGCGCGAATCCGTGGACACGTCGATCTGCCACTCGGCGACATACTGGCCGTCATGGCTGCCGGGCGTCATCCGCAGAATCTGGATCACGCCCGAAGCCGGCGGCTCGTAGCGATAGGTGGTCGAATGGGCGATACGCAGGCGCATGGCGACATGTCCGAATCTGCAGATGAGCCGGAACGCTAAAGCCTTTTCCGTTCCGATGAAATCGGAACGGGGCTCCAGCTTCTTGGTTTTGACGCGTTTTCTTCACGGGAACCGGTGCCCACTTCGCTTGAAAACGCTTTCACTCAAATCAGGTATTGTTTGGCAATGATGTCGCCCAGACGGCTGTTGTCTGCAATGAATTCCTGGATGAATTCATGCAACCCGTGCTGGAAGATATCCTGCATGTTGCTGTGTTCGAGCCGGTTTCGCACGCCGCGGGCGTGGCGTTGCGCAGCGCCCTGACGGCCATAGGACACGCCGATCTGGTCGAGATTGCGGACGAGATTGCCGTAGCAGCTCGCCAGCGAGCGCGGCAGCGTGTCGTTGAGGATCAGGAGGTCGGCAATCAGCCACGGCTTGAGCGTCTCGCGATAGACCCAGTGATAGGCCGTCAGCGCCGACACCGAGCGCAGGATCGAGGTCCATTGATAGTAATCGAGCGGGCCGCCGACATGTTCGTCTTCGGGCAGCAGCAGATGATATTTCACATCGAGAATGCGCGCAGTGTTGTCGGCGCGCTCCAGATGCAGGCCGAGTCGCGAGAACCAGTAAGCGTCGTTGCGCAGCATGGTCCGGTAGGCCGAGCCGTCGAAGCGCAGCGAGGTCTCCTGCACAAAGCGCAAGAAATTAGCCAGCTGCTCGCGTGTCTTGGCGCCGCCGCTCCAGACCGACTGCAGCTCCAGCCAGGCGCTGTTGATGGTGTCCCACATCTCGCCCGTCAGTGCGGTGCGGACGGAGCGCGAATTCAGCCGCGCGGCCTCGATGCAGTTGCGGATCGATGAGGGATTGGCCGTCGAGAACGAGAGATAGTCGACGACGTTGGTTTCGTTGGCTTCCTCGTAGATTTCGTAGAAAGCCGCACTGACACCGGCAGTCAGTAGCGCCGAGTCCCATTCGTTGGTCTGGCCGATATAGGTATTCGGCAGCGCGGTGACGCGCAGAGTTGCTTCGATCGTGCGCGCGAGATATTCGGCGCGTTCGACATAGCGGGCTAGCCAGTACAGGTTTTCAGCAGTGCGGGAGAGCATGTGGGGTACCGGGCGAGGGGCGAATGGTGAGTAGCGAGTGGCGAGTGGCGAGTGACGAATAGGTGATGAAGGGCGAACATTGAGGCGCGGGTCCGTCAAATTTTGTATAGCGGCGGACGCCCGCCACTCGCCATTCGCTACTCGCTATTCGCATAACCTTATTCATCCAGAATCCACGTATCCTTGGTGCCGCCGCCCTGGCTGGAATTCACCACCAGGGAACCTTCCTTGAGCGCCACGCGGGTCAGGCCGCCGGCCACGATGGACACGTTCTTGCTGCCGGTGAGCACGAAGGGGCGGAGATCGACGTGCCGCGGCGCGAGACCCGACTCCGTGCAGGTCGGGCAGGTCGACAGCGCCAGCGTCGGCTGGGCAATGAAACCTTCCGGCTCGCGCTTCAGCTTGTCGCGGAACGCCTCGATGGTCGCCTTGGTCGCGGCCGGGCCGATCAGCATGCCGTAGCCGCCGGAGCCGTGGACTTCCTTGACGACGAGTTCGCTCAAGTGATCGAGCACGTAAGCGAGATCGCCGGGCTCGCGGCAGCGCCAGGTCGGAACGTTCTTCAGGATCGGCTCTTCGCCAAGATAGAATTTCACCACTTCCGGCATGTAGCTGTAGATCGCCTTGTCGTCGGCGATGCCGGTGCCGACCGCATTGGCCAGCGTGACGTTGCCGGCCATATAGGCCGACATCAGACCGGGAACACCGAGTGCCGAATCCGGGCGGAAGGTGAGGGGATCGAGGAAATCGTCATCGACGCGGCGATAGATCACGTCGACACGTTTCAGGCCTTCGGTGGTCCGCATGAAGACTTCATCGTTCTTGACGATGAGGTCGCGGCCCTCGACCAGCTCGACGCCGAGCTTGTCGGCGAGGAACGAGTGTTCGTAGTAAGCCGAGTTGTAGACGCCGGGGGTCATCAGCGCGACGGTGGGCTCCGTGGAGGCCGAGCGTGGCGCGACAGAACGCAGGCAGGACAACAACTCATCCGGATATTTCTCGACCGGCGCGACGCGATGCCGTGCGAACAGATCCGGGAACAGCCGCATCATGATCTCGCGGTTCTCCAGCATGTAGGAGACGCCGGAGGGCGTGCGGGCATTGTCCTCGAGAACGAAGAACTCGTCCGGATTGGTGCGGACGATGTCGATGCCGGCGATGTGCACATAGACGTCGTGGGGGACGTCCTGGCCGTTCATCTCCGGACGGAAGACGGGGTTCTGGAAGATCAGGTCATCGGGGATCAGGCCGGCACGGAGAATTTCGCGGCCGTGATAGATGTCCTTGAGAAACATGTTGATGGCGCGGGTGCGCTGTTTCAGGCCCTTTTCCAGCAGGGTCCATTCCTTGCCGGAAATGATCCGCGGGATGACGTCGAAAGGAATCAGCCGTTCGGTGGATTCGGAATCGCCGTAGACTGCGAAGGTAATGCCGATGCGGCGGAACAACAGCTCCGCTTCCTGGCGGCGATGTTCCAAAGCGTCCGGAGGCGTCTCCTTGAGCCAGCGGGAGAGTTCTTCATAGGCCGGGCGGAGCTCGC
The DNA here is from genome assembly GCF_058800725.1 of Tardiphaga sp. GW822-FHT04G09. Lineage (NCBI taxonomy): Bacteria > Pseudomonadati > Pseudomonadota > Alphaproteobacteria > Hyphomicrobiales > Nitrobacteraceae > Tardiphaga > Tardiphaga sp. GW822-FHT04G09. Next base: position 240,236 of record NZ_JBXAMO010000001.1, read on the forward strand.
CTTGAGGCCCGTTCATTTCGTCGAACGCGACTGCCATGTACCCTGACTGTTGTTTCGAGGCCGTACGGAGATTGCACGACTAAAAGGGATGGTAGCAAGGGGCGGGCCAGCACGATATGCATCCCACAAGAGCAATTCGTAGGGGATGCGCAAAATGCTGCCTGAAAAAACGGCTGGACGCTGCACGTTTCGGCAGCAAAACCCCGTGACATCAGGACTTTGCCTGCGCATGGTCCCGGGAATGGTGAGGAACGACAAATGACCGAGATTGTAACCGCGGGCATCCTGGTGATCGGCGACGAGATTCTGTCGGGTCGGACCAAGGACAAGAACATCGGCTTCATCGCCGAGTATCTCACCAATATCGGCATCGACCTCAAGGAAGTCCGTGTCGTGTCCGACGACGAGCCGGACATCATCGCGGCCCTCGATGCGCTGCGGAAGCGCTACACCTACGTTTTTACCACCGGCGGCATCGGGCCGACCCATGACGACATCACCGCGGATGCGGTGGCCAAGGCATTCGGCGTCAAGATCGATCATCATCCGGAAGTGGTGGCCCGTTTCAAGGAGCGCTTTGGCGCAGACCTCAACGAAGCGCGGCTGCGGATGGCCCGCATTCCCGACGGCGCCGACCTGATCCAGAGCGCAACGATTTTGGCGCCCGGCTTCAAGCTCGACAATGTGATCGTTATGGCCGGCGTGCCATCAATCATGCAGGCGATGATGGACATCGTCGCGCCAAAGCTGAAGTCCGGCGTGCGGATGCTGTCCGACACCGTCAAGGCCAATGCGCGGGAAGGCGATGTCGGCGGTCCGCTGCGCGAGATCGCCAATGCCCATCCCGACACGATCATCGGCAGCTATCCGTTCCTGGACGAGCAGGGCAAGCCGAACACCAATCTGGTGGTACGCTCGCGCGATCAGGATAAGCTCAATGCGGCAATGGAGGCCGTCAAGGCGATGTTGGCGACGCTCAACGCACCCAAGTGAAATTAAGAGTGAACTGCCGAGTAGATCAATATAAGTCCGGCCGCCCCAGGGCGACCGATGTGAGGAGACGAATATGGCCGATCATCCGGAATTGAGTGCGCAGGAGCGCGCCGGCAAGGCGTTCCCGGTGTCCTGGGATCAATTCCATCGCGATTGCCGTGCGCTGACCTGGCGACTGAATAGTGCCGGTCCGTTTCACGCGATCATCGCTATCACCCGCGGCGGCCTGGTGCCGGCAGCGATCGTCGCGCGCGAACTCGGCGTCCGCGTCATCGATACGGTTTGCATCGCGAGCTATGAGCATAACAAGCGCGGCGAATTGCAGGTGCTGAAGGGGCTCTCGGCCGATGCGTTGAAACTCGGTGGCGGGGACGGCAAGGGCCTCCTGATCATCGACGACCTGGTCGATACCGGCAAGACCGCGCGCATCGTCCGCGACATGCTGCCGAAAGCGCACTTTGCGACTGTCTATGCCAAGCCCATGGGGCGACCGCTGGTGGATACGTACATCACCGAAGTCTCGCAGGACACATGGATCTTCTTTCCGTGGGATCTCGGCCTGTCATTCCAGCCGCCGATGCGCGAAGGCGCGGGCTAGGCGCTCGTTGCGAGGAGACGCGATTGCCGCTGCAAAATCGTGTCACGCCGGCAGGCGATATCGTCGCGACACCGGAGCGCGGAACGTTCACCGGCAATCGTGGCATCATCCATGATCCCTCCAGCAAAACGCTCCTGAACAGGCGCTGGTCCAATCCGGCCTGGATCACCTGCGTCTGCGAGTTTCGCGGGCGTCGCCGTGATGTGATGGCGACACGCAGCTGGACCGAGCTGTTCTTCCTCGACGAGGCGACGTCCTTCGCCGCCGGCCATCGCCCGTGCTTCTATTGCCGCCGCGACGATGCGAACCGTTTCCGTGCAGCGTGGGAAGAGGGCAACGGCGTCACGCGGGCGCGGGCGACGGAGATCGATGCGGTGCTGCATCGGGAGCGGCTGGATCACAGGAAGAAGCGGTTGCATCCGGTGGATGGACCGATCGCCGCGCTGCCAAATGGGGCGATGGTGCAGGCGGGTGGTGAGAGCTATCTGATCGCGCAGGGGCGGGCGTTGCGATGGTCGTTTGCGGGATATAGCGCCTCGGTCGGCGAACTCGTCGACGCGCAATTGCTGACACCACCATCCACGCTGAATGCATTTCGCGCCGGCTATCGTCCGGTGCTGCATGTGAGTGCTGCCGCGGGAAACTAGAATTCGTCATGGCCGGGCTTGTCCCGGCCATCCACTCCTTGTTTGGTGCCAAGAAGTCATGTCCGGCACAAGGCCGGGCATGACGGCGTTTGTTGCGGCGAAGTACCTTAGCCCAGCTTCTCTCTCGCCAGCTTCGCACCCGCCCCCAATGCCTTCAGCTTCGCTTCGGCAATATCGCGCTGCATCGGCGCCATGCCGCAATTGGTCGTGGGCACGATCCTGTCCTTCGGCACGTGCTTCATCACGGCCTCGATGGTGGCCACCACATCTTCCGGCGTCTCGACGATATCACTGGCGACATCGATCACGCCGGCCTGCACGATCTTGTTTTTCAACAGCCCCAGCAATTCCAGCGGCACGCGCGAATTGCGGCATTCGATGGCGACCTGCTGGATCGGGCTGGCATCGATGGCCGGGAAGATCTCTTCATATTGCCGCCATTCGCTGCCGAGGGTTTCCTTCCAGTCGGTATTGGCCTTGATGCCGTAGCCGTAGCAGATGTGAACGGCTGTCGCGCAAGTGAGGCCCTGTGCCGCGCGCTCCAGCGCCTTGACACCCCAGTCGGCGGCTTCGTCCATGAAGACGTTGAAGGCCGGTTCATCGAACTGGATCATGTCGACGCCATCGGCCTGCAATGCGAGAGCTTCCTGGTTCAGCAGTTCGGCGAAGGCGAAGGCCATCTTCACGCGGTCGCCATAATAACTATCCGACAAAGTATCGATGATGGTCATCGGGCCGGGCAGCGTGAACTTGAACTTGTTCTTTGTGTGCGCACGGGCGGCCTGCGCTTCGAAGGCGTGGACGCGGCCCTTGAGCTGCAGCGGCGCGATCACCTGCGGCACCATCGCCTTGTAGCGATCCTTGCGGATGCCCATCTCGACCTTGTGGGCGAAGTCGATGCCGTCGACCTTTTCCAGAAAGCCATGGACGAAATGCTGCCGTGCCTGTTCGCCTTCGGTGACGATATCGACGCCGGCATCTTCCTGCACTTTCACCGCCAGCAGCGTCGCGTCGCGCTTGGCACGCACCAGCTCGTCGCCCGACGAGCGCCAGGTGGGCCACAGCTTGTTCGGCTCGGCGAGCCATTCGGGCTTCGGTAGCGAGCCGGCGATGGTGGTCGGAAACAGCATTGTTCGCTCCCCGGAAATTGTGTTTTGCGGTGGCTTGTCTGCCACGTTCCTGATCTCGCGTATACGGGATTGCGCCCCCTTGGGAGAGGGCTAGGATCGGTTAAAACACGTCGAGGAAAGCCATGATCGATCTGCACTACGCGCCGACGCCGAACGGCTGGAAAATCTCGATCATGCTGGAGGAGTGCGGGCTGCCTTATACGGTCGTCCCCATGCAGCTCGGCCGCGGTGACCAGCATCAGCCGGAGTTCCTGAAGCTTAGCCCGAATGGCCGGATGCCGGCCATCGTCGATCGCGCGCCGGCCGACGGCGGCGATGCGGTGTCGATCTTCGAGAGTGGCGCGATTCTGATCTATCTTGCCGAGAAGTCCGGTCAGTTCATGCCGGCCGAGATGCGCAAGCGGTTCGACGTCTTGCAGTGGCTGATGTGGCAGATGGGCGGTCTCGGCCCGATGCTCGGCCAGAACGGGCACTTCCTGCTCTACGCACCCGAGAAAATTCCCTATGCGATGGATCGCTACACCCGCGAGGCCAGGCGGCTGTATGGCGTGCTGGATGCGCATCTCGGGGAAGGCCGCGACTACATAGCCGGCGATTACTCGATCGCCGATATGGCATGTTTTCCCTGGATCGTGACCCACAAGGCGCAGGGGCTGACGCTGGATGATTTCCCGAACGTGAAACGCTGGTTTGCGCTGGTCCGCGCGCGGCCGCAGGTACAGGCCGGGCTTGCCGTGGGCAAGCAGGAGAAGAAGCCGATGGATGAGCAGGCGAGGAAGATTATGTTCGGTGTCGATGCACCGGCGCATGCGCAGGCGCAGCAGCAATAAAATTCGTCATGCCGGTCACGCCCCGGAATGACAGATAAAAAAACAAAGAGGAAACACCCATGATCGAATTCTTCTTCGACTGTTCCAGCCCCTGGACCTATCTCGCCTTCCACAACATCCAGCCGCTCGCCAGGGAGTTTGGCGAGGAAATCTCGTGGCGGCCCATTCTGGTCGGCGGCATCTTCAATTCGGTCAATCCCAGCGTCTATGAATCGCGCAAGACGCCGGTGCCGGCCAAGGCGCGTTACATGAAGAAGGACCTCGGCGATTGGGCTCGCTCGGCGGGCCTTGCCATCAAGATGCCGCCAGCGGTGTTTCCCGTGAACAGCGTGAAGGCGATGCGCGGCTGCATCTGGCTTGGGAACGACGCCATGGTACCGTTTGCCCGCGCGGTGTTCGAAGCCTATTGGGGCGACGACAAGGATATTTCCAGGGACGAGGTGCTGACCGGGATCTGTACGCGCACCGGCATCGATCCCGTCCAATTCTTCGCAGGCATTGGCGAGCAGGCGATCAAGGATCAGCTCAAGGCGAACACCGATGAAGTGATTGCGCGGGGCGGCTTTGGCTCGCCGACCATCTATCTCGACAAGACCGACATGTATTTCGGCAATGATCGCCTGCCGCTGATCCGTGAGGCGCTGCAGCGCCGCCGTGTTGGCGCCGCAAGCGCCGAGAGCGCCGCCTGATGCCGAAAGCGATTGTCTGCCGAGAGCTGGGACCGCCGGAAAGTCTGCGGCTCGAACAACTTACATCACTGCCGCTGAAGCCGGGACAGGTGCGCGTCGCCATCCGGGCCGCCGGGATCAATTTTCCTGACATTCTGATGGCGGCCGGCGAATATCAGCTCAAGCCCGAGCTGCCGTTCACGCCGGGCATGGAAGCTGCGGGCGATATCAGTGAGATCGCCGATGACGTGAAGGGATTCAAACCCGGTGATCGCGTCATCGTCAAGCTGCGCCATGGCGGCTATGCCGAGGAAGTCGTCGTCACGCCATCGCAACTCACGCCGTTGCCATCGACCTTCGATTATGCCGAGGGCGCGACCTTCCTCGCCGCCCACGGTACCGCGCATCATGCGCTGGTCGATCGTGGGCAGATCAAGCGCGGTGAAGTGCTGCTGGTGCATGGCGCCGGGGGTGGCGTCGGCCTCGCCGCTGTCGAGATCGGCAAGCTGCTCGGCGCCACGGTGATTGCCGCTGCGTCATCGGAAGAAAAGCTCGCCGTCGCCAGGGCGCGCGGCGCCGATCATGGCGTGCTGTATGGCTCCGAGCCGTTCAGGGATGCCGTCAAGCGCATCACCGATGGCAAGGGCGCTGATGTGGTGTTCGATCCTGTCGGCGGCGAGATCTTCGAGCAGAGTTTGCGCTGCATCAATTGGGGTGCGCGCCTGCTGGTGATCGGCTTCACCGGTGGTATCGGCGTCGCGAAGACCAATCTCGTGCTGATCAAGGGCGCCAGCGTGCTCGGCGTCCGCGCGGGCGAGGCCGCGCGCAGGAATCCAGCCATCGGCGAGGCGCGGATTGCGCAACTGCTCGCATGGGCGGAAGCCGGACAGATCCGTCCCAATGTCTCGCATCGGCTGCCGCTCGCCAGTGTTGCACAGGCAATGCGCTTGTTGACTGATCGAAAGGCAATTGGGCGCGTGGCACTGCTGTTAGAGTGACCAAAATTTGGTCACTCTAATCAGGCGATTCCTTTACGATTAACGCGTACAACGTGTGTCATAGGGAGCGTGACCATGTTGAAGCACACCAGGATTCTTTATCGCATTGCTCTGTCCGCCATTCTTCCTTTGATCATCGTCGCCGCTTTGGCGGCTTATGAAATCGCCAGCAAGGCGAGGGTCTATTCCGAGATGGATCGGCTCGAGCCGGTCGCCGTAGGCGTTACCAAGCTCAGCCGCCTCGTGCATGAATTGCAGAAGGAGCGCGGCATGACCTCCGCCTTCCTCAACAGCAAGGGCGCGCAGATGCGCAGCGAATTGCCGGAGCAGCGCAAACGCACCGATGCGGAGCGGGCTGTCGCTGTCCCCGTCCTGGGCGAGTTGAAGCGCGTAGCAGCGAGCGATCTCGCGGCGTTCGCGGATCGCGCCAGCGATGTGATGGGCAAGCTCGACGCGCTGCGCAGCGAAGTGGACAGTCTCGCCATCGCGCCGCCTGCCGCCGTCGGTCGTCTGACCGAGACCATCGCAAGGCAGATCGCCGTCATCACCGGCATCGCCAAACTCAGCACCGATGACGATATCTCCAAGGCGGTTTCCGCCTATGCCAATCTGATCGAAGGCAAGGAGCGTGCGGGGCAGGAGCGTGCGCTCAATGCCGGTGGCATCGCTGCCGGCAAGTTTGAACTGCCCGCATTTTCGCGCGGCATTGGCCTGGCTGCCGGTCAGGAAGGTTTCTTCGCGGCCTTCCGCGCCTCGGCGACGCCACAAGCGCTGGAGTTGTTCACGCGCACCATGTCCGGTCCGGCAATCGAGCGCGTCGATGCCATGCGTAAGACCATCGAGCAGGGCGGCCTTACCGGCGATTTCAAATCGCTCGACAGCAAGACCTGGTTCGACGCGAGCACCGCGCGCATCGATCTCCTGAAAGCAGTGGAGGACGGTCTCGCCGATCAGCTCGCGAAGACCGTCGCGACCAAGAAAGCCGATGCGGCCAGCACGCTCACCATGGCTTCGGTACTGATGCTGCTGGCGCTTCTGATCAGCGGTGCGGCGGTGCTGGCCATGGCGCGCAGCATCACGCGCCCGATCGGTGCGCTGTCGGCCTCGATGACCGATCTCGCCAATGGCGATGTGACCACCGAGATCGGCGGCACCGATCGCCGCGACGAGATTGGCGGGATGGCACGCGCTGTGGCTGTCTTCAAGGACAACATGATCAGGACCAATGAGCTGAGTGCACGCGAGGCCGAAGAGATCAATCGCCGCAGCCAGCGCACCGCGCGTGTGACGGAACTCACCGGCTCGTTCGACGACGAGATCAGCACTTTGCTGTCGGCGCTGACGACGGCATCGTCGCAGCTTCACGGCACTGCGGAGTCGCTGACGACCACGGCGGGCGAAACCATTCGTCAGGCGACCGTCGTGACTGCGGCATCGACCGAGACCTCCACCAATGTGCAGACGGTCGCGGCGGCTACGGAGGAACTGTCGAGTTCGGTGGTCGAGATCGGCCGTCAGGTCTCGCATTCAGCCGCCATTGCCCAGAAGGCGGTGGAGGAAGCCGGCCGCACCAACGATACCGTGATGGCGCTGTCATCCGCGGCCGAGCGCATTGGCGATGTCGTCAATCTGATCACCGAAATCGCCAGCCAGACCAACCTGCTGGCGCTGAATGCGACCATCGAGGCTGCCCGTGCCGGCGACGCCGGCCGTGGCTTCTCGGTGGTGGCGTCCGAGGTGAAGAGTCTTGCCGGCCAGACGGCGAAGGCCACCGAGGAAATCCGCGCCCAGATCGCCGCGATCCAGTCGTCGTCCGGCGATGCCGTCGATGCCATCCGCGCCATCACGGGCACCATCGGCAGTATCAACGAGATCGCATCCTCCATCGCGAGCGCGGTGGAAGAGCAGAGCGCCGCGACGCAGGAAATCGCGCGCAATGTGCAACATGCCGCGCTAGGTGCGAACGAGATCTCGCGCACCATCAGCGGCGTAGCGGATATGGCTGGCGATACCGGTTCGTCGGCAGGGCAAGTGCTGTCGGCCTCGGATGAGCTCGCCCGACAGTCTGGCAAGATGCGCGATCAGGTGGAGAGATTCCTGGCTGCGATCAAGGCGGCTTGAGACAAAGGTTAGTCGATCTGCCCGCAGATGCTTGGCGCATCGCGTATGGAACTGCTATCGGACCGTCTGGAATCGTCCATCCTTCAGGAACGCGATCGTCTGTGCGATCGCCTCCTTGTTCCGGATCATCAGTGCGTGCGAGGCGGGGATCACGATGTGATCGGTCATGCCGTCAAGCCTGGTGCGCGCGACGGTGACACGGCCGTCGTCTGCGCCGGGCAGCATGAAGCGTGAGGCGATGGGATCGAGCGAGCGGTCGCCGGCGATGACACCGACCGGATAATCCACGGCGGGCAACAGTGTTTCGGTGGCGGCATCGCGCGCGGTCACGAGCTGCTGCCCGGCGGGGCCGAAATACGTCCGATACAGCAGCCAGTCCTTCAGCCGATCGGCGATCTCGCTGCCGCCGTTGGGCGTGCCCAGCATGACCACACGGCCCAGACGCGATGGACGGTGGCGCGCCAGATAGGCACGCGCCAGCAGGCCGCCCATCGAGTGGCAGACGAAATGCGTGCAGCCTTCGTTGGCTTCAGCGAACGGCGTTATGGCCGGGTGGATGTCATCGACCAGTGCCGACAGCGCCTTTTGGCGGCTGGGATAGCCGACGTTCCGTGTGGCGAAGCCGGCGGCTTCGACCGCCAGTTGCATCTTGATGAGAGATCGAAACGACCGGCTGATACCGTGCAGAAAAACGACGCCCTCGGACGGACGACGGGAGGGCGTCGGATTCATTCGTGGTCCTACTTGTAGTCGCGCTCGTCCCACCACGGGAAATAGCTCGGCATATCCGTGCTGACCTTGTTCTTGAACTCGGCCGGGCGCTTTTCGAGAAACGCCACGACGCCTTCCTTGACGTCCTCGGAGCGGCCGCGCGCATAGATGCCGCGGCTGTCGATCTTGTGCGCTTCCATCGGATCGTCGGCGCCCATCATGCGCCACATCATCTGGCGGATCAGGGCAACGGAGACCGGCGCCGTCTTGTCGATGAAGGTCTTGGCCAGCGCACGCGCGGCCGGCAACAGATCGTCGGGCGCCACCACCTTGCTGACGAGACGGCCGGCAAGGGCCTCCTGCGCCGGGAAAACGCGGCCGGAATAGCACCATTCCAGTGCCTGCGAGATGCCGACGAGGCGCGGCAGGAACCAGCTCGACGCCGCTTCCGGTACGATGCCGCGCTGGGAGAACACGAAGCCGAAGCGCGCCGCTTCCGAGGCGATACGGATATCCATCGCGAGCTGCATGGTGGCGCCGATGCCGACGGCGGGGCCGTTGACGGCGGCGATCACGGGCTTGAGGCATTTGAAGATGCGCAGCGTCACCTGACCGCCGCCGTCGCGCACCATTGGATCGCTGTAATCGACGTCGCCATTGGCAAGCCGCTTTACCGGGCCGCGCCGCGCGTCGCGATCGAAGGTGTTCGCGCCCGATGAGAGGTCGGCGCCTGCGCAAAAGCCGCGGCCTGCGCCGGTCACGATAATCGCGCGCACATTGTCGTCGGCGTCGGCCTTGTCGAACGCATCGATCAGCTCGGCCTGCATGGTGGCGTTATAGGCGTTGAGCTTGTCGGGGCGGTTGAGCGTGATGGTGAGGATCTGCTCGTCGACGCTGTAGAGGATGGTCTCGTAGGCCATGGCGGTTTCTTCCCTGTTTTTTTGTTTTCGTTTCACTCGTCATTCCGGGGTGCGCCATTTGGCGCAGACCCGGAATCCCGAAGAGTCCAGCCACTTCCGGATTCCGGGTTTGCGTGCAACTGACGCTGCTCGTACCCCGGAATGACGATGTGGGGTGCACGATTGTAGGATGGGGAGAGCTCTTGCGAAACCCATCAATCGCAAACGCCGCAAGATGGGTTTCGCGAAGACGCTCTACCCATCCTGCGGAATGGCTCAGATCGGCAGCCGGGTTTCGACGATGCGGGCGAACATGCTGGCGCCGATGGGCAGGATCTTGTCGTCGAGATAATAGCCGGGATTGTGCACCGGCACCGAACCTTCATGGCCGACCCAGAAATAGGCGCCCGGCACGGCATGCAGCATGTCGGCGAAATCCTCGGAGCCCATTTTGGGCTTCGATGCGGTGATCACGTTGGCGTCGCCGACGATGGTGCGTGCGACGTCCTCGACGGCCTTGGAATGTTCTTCCTGATTGACCAGCACGCTGAAGCCGTCGCGGATATCGACCTTGATCTCGCAATCGAACGCCGTCGCCATGCCGGCGGCCAAGGCGTGCATCCGCTCGCGGATCTGCAGACGGACCTTCTCCGAGAAGCAGCGCACGGTGCCGCAGAGCTTGGCGTCGTCAGGAATGACGTTATAGGCCGAGCCCGAATGGATCTGGGTGATCGACAGCACGGCGGATTCGAACGGATTGACGTTGCGGCTGACGATCGACTGCATCGCCTGACCGAGCGACATGGCAATCACGACAGGATCCTTCGAGCGTTCCGGCATCGCGCCGTGGGCGCCGTAGCCGCGGATGGTGATGTCGAAGAAGTCGGCGGCGGCCATTGCGGGGCCGGGGAAGATGCCGACTTCGCCGTGATTCATGTCCGGCGCGTTGTGCAGGCCGTAGATCTCGTCGCAGGGAAACTGCTTGAAGAGACCGTCCTTGATCATCGCGCGCGCGCCGCCGAGGCCCTCTTCGGCAGGCTGGAAGATGAAATGAACGGTGCCGTCGAAATTGCGGGTCTCGGCGAGATAGCGCGCGGTGCCGAGCAGCATGGTGGTGTGGCCGTCATGACCGCAGCCGTGGAAACGGCCGGGAATGGTCGAGCGCCAGGCGAGGTTGGTGTTCTCTTCCATCGGCAGCGCGTCCATGTCGGCACGCAGACCGATGCGCTTGCTGCCCGAGCCCTTGCCCTTCAGCACGCCGACGACGCCGGTACCGCCCAGGCCGCGATGCACTTCGACGCCCCATGAGGCCAGCTTGTCGGCAACGATGCCGGAGGTGCGGACTTCCTCGAAGCCGATTTCCGGATGCGCGTGCAGGTCGCGGCGGATGGCGGTGAGTTCGTCGGCGAAAGCGTCGATACGTTCGAGTGTGGGCATAAGTTATCCGTTCACGGCACGAGGGCAGGTGATGAGGTCTGGGGCGTAAATGATTCGCCATTCGGCTTCAGGCGGATGCCTGGACGCAAGTGCTTCCAGGGCAGCACCGACGTATCCGCCGGCATCGCGCCGGGCGCGGCGCAGATCATGAGCTGGCCGGCGATCGGCTCGAAGTCGGCGCGGAAATGCACCGAGCTCTTGTTGACGAGAATGTTCTGCTCGGTAGGCTCGATGCCGACATAGCGATACATCGATTGATCGGCGAGCTGCGCCTTGTGCGAGGAAATCACCACGCGCACATCGTCGATGCGCAGGCAGGCAGAGAGGCCCATATCCATGTCGCGGCCGCCATAATACGGACCATCGGCGACGAACTTGCCGTCGGACAGTTTCTCGACCACGAACGTGTTCGCATAGGGCGCATCGCCGGGGATGCCGGACTTGCCGCCGATGGAGAGTTTGATCGTGGCGCCTTCGCCGGCCTCATGCGCGGCCTTGGCTGCAGCAGGATCGTAGATCACGCCGGTCGCGGCCTTGACCGCCTTGTTCTTCACCAGCGCGCGCAGCATGCCGGTGGTGTCGCTGTCGCCGCCGGCACCGGGATTGTCCTGGGTGTCGGCGATGACGACCGGCTTGGTGAGGGTCTTCGCCAATTCCATCGCATGCAGCACGCCTTCGTCCGGCGTGTAGATCTTGCCGTCGAAATCGTTCTCGTGGCCCATCACCAGCTTGACGATGGTGTCAGCTGCGGCATCGGCATCGGCCTGGGTCACGCCATAGGCGAACACGCTCGGGCAGCAATGCGGAAAATCCGCGGCTGGGAAGCCCGGGCAGAACGACAGCGTGGGGATCTGGTCGTGTTCGAGCGCGGCCAGTTTCAGATAGATGCTCTTGGTCGGCTCGTCATTGGTGCATTGCCAGCTGATCGGAATCAGGAACGGCAATTGCCGGAACGCCTTGGCGAAGCGATTGCCGGCCAGCAGTAGTTCCATGTGGCGCGCACAGGCGCGGCCGGTGTCGGCCATGTCCACATGCGGATAGGTGCGATAGGCGATCAGGGCATCGGTATATTCGACCGTTTCCGGCGAAATGTTGCCGTGCAGGTCGAGGCTGACCACGAACGGAATATCGGGCCCGATCACATCGCGTACGCGCCGAGTGATCTCGCCTTCGCCGTCGTCGAGATGTTCGGTGACCATGGCGCCGTGCAGATCGAGATAGACCGCGTCTAGCGGCAGCGCCGCCTTGATGCCGTCGATCATCTCGCCGACGATGCGCTCGAACGCGTCCTTGGTGACATGCGCCGAAGGGCTGGCGCCGCAGGCGATGGTCGGGATCAGCTCCCATCCGCGGACTTCGGCTTCCTCGACAAAGCCGGCGAGGCCGACATTGATGCCACGCATCACCTTGAGCACGTCGGCGCCGTGGGTCATCGACGGCCAGCCGCCGCCATGCACAAAGGCCTCATAGGTGGCCTTGGTCGGCGCGAAAGTGTTCGTCTCGTGCAGAAAGCCGCCGACAGCAATTCGGGTCATGAAGTCATCTCAACTTGAATTAAAGGTCGTCATCCCGGGATGCGAAGAAGTCAGCGAAGCTGACGAAGTCGCAGCCCGGAATCTCGAAGTGATGAGCACATCGGGATTCCGGGTTCGCGCGCAACTTGCGCTGCGCGCGCCCCGGAATGACGGGATTGGATTAGACGGCCGCCGGCACGGTGGTGCTGCCGTCGACTGCGCGGAAGTTGGCGAAATCCCATCCTCGTCCGGGCGCCGCGTCAAGCAGCTGGCGCGTATAGGGCTGTTGCGGATTTGCAAGGACTTCCGCCGCGGGTCCCTGTTCCACGACACGGCCATGCTGCATGACCGCCACGTCGTCGCAGATTTGCGCTGCAACACGCAGATCGTGGGTGATGAACAGGATGGCGATGCCAAGCCGGGTCTGGATGTCGTCGAGCAGCCGCAGCACCTGCGCCTGCACGGACACGTCGAGCGCAGAGACGGCTTCGTCGGCCACCAGCACTTCGGGTTCGAGTGCAAGCGCGCGCGCGATCGCGATACGCTGGCGCTGGCCACCGGAGAACTGGTGCGGATAGCGCGACACGGCGTCGGCCGGAAGATCGACGAGTTCGAGCAGTTCGCGCGCTCTTGCCATGGCCACAGAACGCTTGGCGCCGTAGTTGATCGGCCCCTCGGCGATGGACTCGCCGACGGTGATGCGCGGGTTGAGCGAGCGATAGGGGTCCTGGAAGACGATCTGGATCTTCTTGCGATGCGGTTGCAGCGTATGGCGCGACAGATCGGAAATCTCGCGGCCGGCGAGGCGGATGCCGCCGGAGGTCGGATCGATCAGGCGAACGATGCAGCGCGCCACGGTGGATTTGCCGGAGCCGCTTTCACCGACGATGCCGAGGGTGCGGCCCTTGCGCAGTGTCAGCGTCACATCCTGCGCAGCGTGGACCTCACGCGGTTTGCCGAAGAAGGACCGCTCACGATAGACCTTGCCGAGCTCATTGGCTTCCAGCACGATCGGATTGAAGCCCGCTTCGATACGCGGCGGACGCGGCACCAGGCTCGGCACAGCCGACAGCAGGTTGCGGGTGTAGTCCATGGTCGGCGCGCTGAGAATGTTCTGCAGCGTTCCGGTCTCCACCAGGCGGCCTTGGCGCATCACCGCGACGCGGTCGGCAATGTCGGCCACCACGCCCATATCGTGGGTGATGAACAGGACAGCCGTGCCGTGATCCTTCTGCAGGTCGCGGATCAGCGTGAGGATCTGCTTCTGCGTGGTGACGTCGAGTGCGGTGGTCGGCTCGTCGGCGATCAGCAGCTTCGGCTCCAGGACGAGCGCCATGGCGATCATGATGCGCTGGCGCTGGCCGCCGGAGAGGCGATGCGGGTAGGAGGCGAAGATGCGCTTCACGTCAGGAAGCCGCACCTGCTCCATCATGTCGAGGATGCGCGCGCGGCGTGCGCTGGCGCCGAGGCTGGTATGGGTCCGCAGCACCTCGTCGATCTGCTTGCCGACATGGACGACCGGATTGAGCGCGGTCATCGGCTCCTGGAAGATCATCGCCATCGTTGTGGCACGGAGCTGGCGGAGCCGGCGGTCGCTCGCTTTCAAGACGTCTTCGCCGGCCAGCTTGATGCTGCCGCCGATGGCTTTCAGCGAATCCTTCGGCAGCAGGCCCATGGTGGAGAGCGAAGTCACCGATTTGCCGGAGCCGCTTTCGCCGACCACGCAGACGGTTTCGCCCTGGCGGACCTGCAGCGAGATGCCGTCGATGATCTTCTTGCCGGCGCCGGTCTTGCCGACTCCGACGACGAGGTTGTCGATTTCGAGAACCATCGGGCGGGTGTTCACGTCGGTCCTGTTGATATTGCTGTTCACGGCGTCGCTCACTTGCCTGCCTCCCGCTGTTTCATACGCGGGTCGAGCGCGTCACGCGCTGCGTCGCCGATCAGGTTGACCGAAAGAATTGCGATCGACAGCAACAGGCCGGGCCAGAAGATCAGCGATGGCTTGATCTGAAAGAACGCGCGGCCTTCGGCCATGATGTTGCCCCAGGTCGGGGTTTCCGGGCTGATGCCGGCGCCGAGGAACGACAGGATCGCCTCGGTGAGGATCGCCGATGCCGCGACATAGGTGCCCTGGACGATCAGCGGCGCCACTGTGTTCGGCATCAGATGCCGCCACATGATCTTCGGCATGCTGGTCCCGAGTGAGATCGCGGCTTCCACATAGGGTTCTTCGCGCGCCGACAGCACCACCGAGCGGACCAGCCGCGCGACGCGGGGAATTTCCGGGATCGTGATGGCGATCAGTACGGTGGTCAGGCTGGCGCCGGACAGCGACACCACGGCGATGGCCAGCAGCACGCTCGGCATGGCCATCAGGCCGTCCATCACGCGCATCATGATCGCGTCGACCCATTTGAAGAAGCCGGACACGAGGCCGATGAACAGGCCGATGCTGATGCTGGTGACGGCGGCACCGAGGCCGATCAGCAGCGAGATGCGGCCGCCATAGAGAATGCGCGCCAGCACGTCGCGGCCATAGGCATCGGTGCCGAGCAAATATTCCGAACTGGCTGGCTTCAGCCGCAGGGCAGGCGCCAGCAATTGCGGATCATGCGACGAGAGCCATGGTGCGAAGATCGCCGACAGGATCACGAGTGTCAGGCAGATCGTCGCGATTGCGATGATCGGCGTCGCCGTGAGAAAGCCGAGTGACGGGCCGCTGCGCGAGGGCAGGGCGGCATTGGGAAGGGAGTCGATCGCCATCAGATGAGAGTTCCTAGTAACGAATTCTGGGATCGAGCAGCGCGTAGGCAAGGTCGATGAGCAGGTTGACGCCGACATAGACGCCCGAGGTCAAAAGGATCATGGCCTGGATCACGGGAAAATCCCGCGCCAGCACGGCATCGACCGTCAGGCGACCGATGCCGGGCAGGTTGAATACGCTTTCGGTGACGACGACGCCGGAGATCAGCAGCGCGAAGCCCGTGCCGATCACCGTAATGACCGGCACGGCGGCGTTACGCAGCGCATGGCGGAACAGCACACCGCCCTCGTTGATCCCCTTGGCTCGCGCGGTGCGGACATAATCTTCGCCGAGCACATCGAGCATCGCGGCCCGTGTCATGCGCGCAATCAGCGCGACATAGATGAAGGACAGCGCGCAGGTCGGCAGGATGATGCGCTCGAAGAACGGCCCGAAGCCGCGGAAGATGCTGCGGAAGCCCTGCACCGGCACCCAGCGCAGTTCGATCGCGAAGATCTGGACCAGCACATAACCGATCACGAAGACAGGCACGGAGAAGCCGATCACCGACAGGGCCATCACGAAGCGGTCGATCCAGGTACCGTGCTTCCAGGCCGCGATGATGCCAAGCGGCACCGCGACCAGAATCGAGAGCAGCATGACGCTGAGTGCGACGCTGAGCGAAGGTTCGACGCGCTGGCTGACCATCTGCAGCACCGGCACGTTGGAAATCAGCGACGTGCCGAGGTCACCATGCAGCAGCCGCCAGACCCAACTGAAAAACTGGGTATAGAGCGGCTCGTTGAGGCCGAGCTGGGTCCGGATACGGTCGAGCTGCTCGGGTGTTGCGTTATCGCCGGCGATGATCGCGGCCGGATCGCCGGGTGTCAGCCGAAGCAGCAGGAAGACAAACAGGGCCACCACCCCCATGACGGGTATGGCCGCAAGAATCCGGCGAATGAGGTATCCGAGCATGGCGCTTTCCTATTGGTGGTGTTGATCGAACGTAACTGGACCGCGTCGGTCAACTGGAAACGTCACGGGCTCGCTGCTCTTGATCGTCATTGTTCGCGAGAACACAGAATTCTTCGAGAAACACTGAATCACCGTCGCAACTTGCCTCAACCCGAAGTTCGCTAATGATCTGAGGGAGCAAATCCTGTGCCACCCACGGTTCGCGCCATGCCATGCACGACGCGAACCGGGGGACGATTGCATCAATCGAGGGTCGCCAGCAATCCCGCCATCAGGCGGCCACGGTCGACCAGGCTCTGCGCAACGATATATTCGTTGAGCGTGTGCATGTCGGCGCCATGAACGCCGAGCCCGTCGAGGGTCGGGATACCCATCGCGCCGGTAAAATTACCATCCGAACCGCCGCCCTTGCTGCCATGGGTCAATTCGGGAAGTCCGAGGCTTGCATTGATGGCCTTGGCTTTCTCGAACAGCGCCATGGTGGCTGGGCTCGGTTCCCACACGGGACGGGTGACGCCGCGGGTGACCTTGAAGGTCACGTCATTCTCGGTTCCCGCGAGCGCGAGCATACGCTGGACGCCGGCATCCAGATCCTCCTGGCGCTTGGCCATGCTCAGCGCTTCGGCGGTGCAGGACGAAGCCACGCAATTGACCCATTGTCCGCCATGCACGACGCCGACGCTGAAGGTGCAATCCGGTCCGGTCATCTCGTCGATCTGTACGATTTTCTTCGCCATTTCGCGAATCGCGGAGCGACCATTCGACAGTGTCGCGCCGGAATGGCTGGGGCGGCCGATGGTTTCGAGATTGAAGCGGGCGATGGCGTAACGGCCGGAGGTGGTACCGTTGTTCGCACTGCCGGGCTCCGGCACCAGCACGTATTTGTTACGCGCGGCCTCGGCCTCGATGATGTCGCGGGTCGACGGCGTGCCGACTTCCTCGTCGGGCGTGAACAGGACGGTAATCGGCAACGGCGTCGTATAGGAGATGCGTGCGAGTTGGCGGATCGCTTCCAGCGACAGATAATTGCCGCCCTTCATGTCGCAGATTGCGGGGCCGTAGCAGAGCTCGCCGTCGCGGCGCCATTTCAGTTTCTCGATGGTGCCGACCGGGTGCACCGTATCCATGTGCCCTGCGATCAGGATGCCGGGCTCGCCGAATTTCGGATGTGGAAAACGTGCGCGGATGCAGCCGCCGAATCCCATGCGCCCCGCGATGCGCTCGATGGTCGCACCCATGATCTGCATGTCGCGCGCGGCGAGATCGAGCATGCCGTTGACCGCATTCGCATCCCAGGTCGGGCTCTCGCATTCGACCCAGACGCGCAGGCCCTGCAACATGTTTTCGAGATCGAACGGGAGATCGGCGGGGTTCATCAGGTCATTCCTCTTGAATGAGAATTTCTGTCGTGGATCGTCGGCAACAATATGCATTTTGCACGCGTGCAGGGGGACTTAGCAGCAGCGCAATCGCCTTTGCAAATCGATGATGTGCGTCGCTATGCATCGGCGCACCGATGCATCGCAGCAAACCACGATTGACCCGCATCGCGCTTGATGCAAGGCTTTGATGCCTAAATCATAAAGGCAATACGCGAAGCAGCCTAAAATTCTATCGCGTTGCACAATCGATCGTCGATCGATGATGAGAATCCAGTCAGGAGAGATTGAGTGTCTAATATGTCACGTTGGCAGCGTTCTGCTGCCTTCACGAAATTGTCGCTGCCGGGTCTGGCAGTGGCCGTTGCGCTCGCGCTGCCGGTGCTGTCGTCGCCCGCGCATGCTGCAGGCAAGACCATCACCGCAGTGATGCATTCCGATTTGCGCGTGATCGATCCCGGCATCACGACCGGCTATATCGTCCGCGATCACGGTTATATGGTTTACGACACGCTGCTCGGCATGAACTCGAAATACGAGGTCAAGCCGCAGATGGCGGACTGGAAGGTCTCCGACGACAAGCTTGTCTATACGTTCACGCTGCGCGACGGCCTGCTGTGGCATGACGGCCAGCCGGTGACGGCCGAGGATTGCGTGGCGTCGCTGAAGCGCTGGGGCCGCAATGACGGCATGGGCCAGAAGCTCATGGACTTCACCAAGAGCATCGAGGCGCCCGACGCCAAGACCATCGTGCTGACGCTGAAGGAGCCCTACGGCCTGGTGCTCGACTCCATCGCCAAGCCGTCGTCGCTGGTGCCGTTCATGATGCCGAAGCGTCTCGCCGAGACGCCGGCAGGCAAGTCGATTGCGGAGCAGGTCGGTTCGGGCCCGTTCAAATTCGTGCAGTCCGAATTCCAGCCCGGCGTAAAGGCGGTCTACGAGAAGTTCAAGGAGTACAAGCCGCGCTCCGAGCCGGCCGACTGGCAGGCCGGCGGCAAGGTGGTGAAGGTCGATCGCGTCGAATGGATCACCATGCCCGATGCACAGACCGCGGTGAATGCGCTGCAGTCGGGTGACATCGACTTCATGGAAAATGGTCCCTACGACCTGCTGCCGGTCCTGGCGAAGGATCCGGAGCTGAAGATCGAAGTGCTCAATCCTCTGGGCTTCCAGACCTTCGGCCGCATGAACTTCCTCAACCCGCCCTTCGACAATCCGAAGATTCGTCGTGCCGCGTTTCTGGCGATGAACCAGAAGCCGGTGCTCGATGCGCTGGTCGGCGATCCCAAATATTACAAGGTCTGCGGTGCCGTGTTCGGTTGCGATACGCCGAATGCCACCGATGTCGGTTCGGAAAGCCTGGTGAAGGGCAACGGCGTCGCAGAGGCCAAGAAGCTGCTCGCCGAGGCCGGTTACGACGGTACGCCGGTGGTCATCATGGCCCCGACCGACGTGACCACGCTGAAGGCACAGCCGATCGTTGCGGCGCAGTTGCTCCGCGATGCTGGCTTCAAGGTAGAGGTGCAGGCCACCGACTGGCAGACGGTGCTCAGCCGTCGTCCGAGCCAGAAGCCCGTCAAGGAAGGCGGCTGGAACATGTTCTTCTCGAACTGGGTCGGTGCCGACATTCTCAATCCAATCAGCAATGTCGCGACCTCCGGCCGTGGCAAGAGCAATGGCGGCTGGTTCGGCTGGAGCGAAGATCCTGAGCTGGAAGTTCTACGCGACAAATATGCGCGCGCCTCCACGCCGGAGGAGCAGAAGAAGCTCGCTGCAGAGGTGCAGAAGGAAATCTACGACAAGGCGATCTACATCCCGCTCGGCGAATACAAGGTGCCGAGCATCTGGCGGACGTCGCTGACCGGCGTCACCCAGGGCGCTGCCATTCCGATGTTCTGGAACATCGACAAGAAGGACTAACCGGCGCCGCTGCGGCGGTCCGTTTGAAGTCATAGAACGCCGGCCTGAGTGATCAGGCCGGCGTTTGTTTTTTTGCGAAGGTGCTCCCTTCGTCCTTGCAAGCCCTGGGGACAACCGGCTCGCTGGTCTGGGCAAGGCGATGCGCTCGATGGTCGCAGCCATGATCTGCTTGTCGCGCGCGTTGATGCGTGACTTGGCGGCCGCGCAATCGCCTCTACAAGTTGATGATGGGTGTTGCGATGCAATCCTCAGCGCGCCGATGCATCGTGTCGAAATCACGATTGACGCGCACCGTGCTTGATGCAAGTCTTTGAAGCCTAAACGATAAAGACAATGCGAGGCGGCGCTTAAAAATGGATCGCATTGCATAAGCAATCATCGACCGATGGTCAGATTCCAGTCAGGAGAGATCGAATGTCTATCATGTCCCGTTGGCGGCAGTCCGCAGCCTTCACGAAACTGACGTTGCCGGGCATCGCTCTTGCGGCCGCGCTCGCACTGCCGGTGCTGTCGTCGCCTGCATTCGCGGCCGGCAAGACGATCTCGGCGGTGATGCATTCGGATCTGCGTGTGCTCGATCCGATCATCACGACGGCCTATATCGTGCGCGATCATGGCTACATGGTTTACGACACGCTGCTGGCCATGGACTCGAAGTTCAAGGTCCAGCCGCAGATGGCGAGTTTCAAGGTGTCGGACGACAAGCTCGTCTACACGTTCACGCTGCGTGATGGCCTGAAATGGCACGACGGCAAGCCGGTGACCGCGGAAGATTGCGTTGCGTCCCTGCAGCGCTGGGGCAAGCGTGACGGCATGGGCCAGAAGCTCATGGATTTCACCAAGAGCCTCGAGGCGACAGACGCCAAGACCATCACGCTGACGCTCAAGGAGCCCTACGGCCTGGTGCTGGAATCGATCGGCAAGCCGTCTTCGGTTGTACCGTTCATGATGCCGAAACGCATCGCGGAGACCCCGGCGGACAAGGCGATCTCCGAGCAGATCGGTTCGGGTCCGTTCAAGTTCGTGCAGTCCGAATTCCAGCCCGGCGTGAAGGCCGTCTACGAGAAGAACAAGGACTACGTGCCGCGTTCGGAGCCGGCGGACTGGACCGCAGGCGGCAAGGTCGTGAAGGTCGACCGTGTCGAATGGATCACGATGCCCGATGCGCAGACCGCGGTGAACGCGCTGCAGTCCGGCGACATCGACTTCATGGAGAACGCGCCGTTCGACATGCTGCCGATCCTGCAAAAGGACAAGGAACTGAAGCTCGAGGTTCTGAACACGCTCGGCTTCCAGACGCTGGGCCGCATGAACTTCCTCTATCCGCCCTTCGACAATCCCAAGGTTCGCCGCGCGGCATTCCTTGCGATGAGCCAGAAGCCGGTGCTCGACGCGCTGGTCGGTAACCCTGAATATTACAAGGTCTGCGGCGCTGTGTTCGGCTGCGGTACGCCGAACGCGACCGATGTCGGGTCGGAGAGCCTGACCAAGGGCAACGGTCTGGCGGACGCCAAGAAGGCGCTGGCCGAATCCGGCTATGACGGCACGCCGGTCACGATCATGGCGCCGACCGATGTGTCGACACTGAAGGCCCAGCCGATCGTGGCGGCGCAGCAGCTGCGCGATGCCGGCTTCAAGGTCGATGTGCAGGCCACCGACTGGCAGACGGTGGTCACCCGTCGCGCCAGCCAGAAGCCGGTCAAGGAAGGCGGCTGGAACATGTTCTTCACCAACTGGGTCGTTGCGGACATTCTGAACCCGATCGCCAACGTCTCGACGTCGGGCAAGGGTAAGGCCAACGGCGGCTGGTTCGGCTGGACCGAAAACGCAGCTCTGGAAGAGCTGCGTGACAAGTTCTCGCGCACGACCGATGCCGCCGAGCAGAGAAAGCTGGCGGCGGACATTCAGAAGCTCGTTTACGATGAGGTCATCTACGTCCCGCTCGGCGAATATCAGAACCCCAGCGTCTGGCGCACCTCGCTGACCGGCGTTCTGCCCGGCGCGGCAACCCCGGTGTTCTGGAACATCGACAAGAAGGAGTAACCGGCGCCGCTGCGGCGGACTGGTTTGATCAACATAAGCGTCGGCCTGAGTGATCAGGCCGGCGTTTCTGTTTCTGGACTGCAGAAATTTGACGCGAGTTCTTTGGTGACGTGTCTCAGCGTTCGGGCGAGGCGGCAGATACGACCAGCAGCACCTCGGCCTTGGGCTTGCCGACGCTGCGCACCCAGTGCGGTGTCTCGCCGGAGAAATACAGGCAGTCGCCTTTTTTCAGGCCGATTTCCTCATCCTCGATCTTGATCACCATCTCGCCTGATATGACGAACAGGAATTCCTCGCCGGCATGCGATGAGCGTCGCGCGAATTTCAGCGGCGGTCGGATCAGGAATGGCTCCATCATCTTGCGGGTCCGGCCCGCCGCCAGCGCCAGAAGGTCGACGCCGTCGTTCTGCATTGGCGTCTGCTGCTCGCTCTGGCGGAACAACGTGTAGCGCGGAGCTGGCGTCGGGTTCGGATCGAACAGATAGGTGACGTTCACATCGAGCGCCGCGGCCAGCCGTAGCAGCGCGTTGACCGATGGCGTTTTCAGCCCGCGCTCGACCAGCGAGATATAGCCGCGCGTCAGCTCGCTCTGGGTGGCGAGCTGATCCAGCGTCAATCCCTTCGCCGTGCGAAGCTGGCGCAGGTTGAAGCCTACAGCGTTTTTGCTGACATCGAGCAATGTCGGTCTCCTCGTTGAGCGCAGGCTCTTTTGGATAGCTGGTCTTTTAGAGAACGGGCATCGATCGCGGAAGGGCCGTCCCATTCCCATTGGCGTGACACAGGATGGGTGATGACTCGCTGTTTCCCATAGAAAACACTGCTGCAGATATTTCCGGCATCGGCAAGGATAATTTAGGCAAAGTCCGGCGAATTACGCGAGTTTTCGCCTCGTATACGTGCAATCTGCGATTTCTGCTGCTTCCCTCATCAGATGCCGATTTTGGTGACGTTGATTTCCAGCAGTAAACATGCTGGATTCTGGACAGTCGTTGAGAGGTTGCCGGCACGCCCGCTGAGGCGACCGAAGGATCAGAGAAAGTTCACGAGAAGACCCTGACTGCGCCGCGAGATGTCGCGACGCGGCACGAGACCACGCGCCTGAAACTGAACATGTCTTTTGAAGGAGTGATCATGACCGTCGCAGAAGAATTCAATGCAGCCACGAGTGCTGCGAGTCCCGACGAGGCAGCAGCGCTGCGCAAGATCGTCTGGTCGAGCGTGATCGGCACCGCCGTCGAATGGTACGACTTCCTGATCTACGGCGCGGCCACCGCGCTGGTGTTCAACAAGGTGTTCTTCGCTGCCGGTGATCCGGCGCTCGCCACCATTGCAGCCTTCGGCACCTATGCCGTCGGCTTCCTTGCGCGTCCGCTGGGTGCGGCGATCTTCGGTCACTATGGCGACCGCGTCGGCCGCAAGGCCATGCTCGCCATTACGATCATGGTGATGGGCCTCGGCACTTTCGCCATCGGCCTGCTGCCCACTTACGCGCAGATCGGCATCGCAGCGCCGATCCTGCTCATCGCGCTGCGCTTCCTGCAGGGCATCGGCCTTGGCGGCGAGTGGGGCGGTGCGGTGCTGATGGTGGTCGAGAACTGTCCCACGCATAAACGCGGCTTCTTGGGCAGCATGGTGCAGGTCGGCAATCCCGTCGGCAATCTCGCGGCCATCGGCATGTTCGCGCTGGTGTCGCAACTGCCCGAAGAAGACTTCATGAGCTATGGCTGGCGCATTCCGTTCCTGCTCTCGGTCCTGCTGGTCGGCGTCGGTCTGTGGATCCGCATGAGCATGGAAGAGACGCCGGCGTTTCGCGCGCTGAAGGCGAAGAACGAAGTCGCCAAAATGCCGATCGTCGACATTTTCAAGTATCACCGTCGTCCGTTCTTCACCGCGGTCGGCCTGAAGATCTCCGAAATCGCCTATGCCAGCATCGCCGGCGTGTTCATCATGTCCTATGCGACATCGAAGCTTGGCCTGTCGCGCGGGCTGGTGCTGAACGGCGCCTTCATCGCATCCTTCGTCGCGCTGTTCTCGATCCCGTTCTTCGGCTGGTTGTCGGACAAAGTCGGGCGCAAGGCGATGTTCTATGCGAGCTGCGCGTTCTGTGCGGCCTTCGCATTCCCGATGTTCTGGCTGCTGGATACGCGCGATCCGACCATCGTGATCCTGACCATCGTTGTCGCGATCTCGTTCGGCCAGATGGTGATGTTCGGGATCGGCGCGCCCTGGTATTCGGAACTGTTCACCGCGAAGCTGCGCTATAGCGGTGCCTCGCTCGGTTTCCAGGTCGGCGCGGCCATCTCGGGCGGCCTCAGCCCGCTGATCGCGGCATCGCTGATGACCTGGGCCGGTGCGACCTGGCCGGTGTCGGTGTTTCTGATCTTCTGCGCCTGCATCACCGCGATCGCCACATCCTTTGCGCCGGAAATGGCCAACAAGGAACTGACCTGACGGCAACGGGGCGGCAGCACGTCTGCCGCCCCGTTCTTCCTTGGCCCGCCGATGACTGCGATGATGACATCCGCAGAAGGAGTTGAGCGATGCTCGATATGTTGACTGCCAAACCCGTACCCGGCGCCGTGGTCCCGTCATGGACCGGCGTGGTGCGCTATCTTCACGTCACGCCGCGCGCGTTCCTGCCGATGCGTGAAATGCCCGAACTAACTTTGATCGCCGACAAGGGCATCGAGGGCGACCGCTACATGATCGGCCGCGAGGAGGGGTTCTATTCGCACAAGCCCGAGGAGGGGCGTCAGGTTACTTTGTTCGAATATGAGACGCTGGTGGCCCTGAAGCGCGATCACAATATCGATCTCGCTCCCGCAGAACATCGCCGCAATGTCACCGTGTCCGGCGTGCCGCTGACGCATCTGGTCGGTCGCCGGTTCTGGCTCGGCGAGACACTGCTGGAATCGACACGGTTGTCGATCCCGTGCCGGCATATCGAGGAGATCACCGGCAAGGCGATTTTCGATCCGCTGATCAATCGCTCCGGCCTCAACTGCAAGATCCTGCAGGGCGGCACCGTGCGCGTCGGCGATGCCGTGCGGAACGTGCAATGAGCGCGTTGCCGATCACCAGGGTCAGGACCATCGTCGACAAGATCGAGGACGGCGGCAGGGACATCAAGGTGTTCTCGCTGGTCGATCCCGATCGCTGGGAGCTGCCGCCGTTCCGGCCGGGCGCACATATCGATCTGCATCTGCCCGGTGGGTTGGTGCGGACCTATTCGCTCTGCAACGATCCCGCCGATGACAGGCGCTATGTCGTTGCGGTGAAGCGCGAGGCCGGAGGGCGGGGCGGTTCCATCGTGCTGCATGACGAGGTCAAGGTCGGCGATACGATCGGCGTCACGCTGCCGCGCGGCGGACTCGATCTCGCCGCGGACGTGACACGCTTTACTTTCGTCGGCGGCGGCATCGGCGTGACACCGTTTCTGTCGGCCGCGGCCTGGCTCAAGCGCACCGGCCGTTCGAACTTCATCCTGCACATGATTGCGCGCGGCGCGCCGCCACTTGCCGATTGGCTCGCGCCGTTGCGCGAGTCCGGTCATGTGGTGATCCACGATACATCCGTCGGGCAACGTCCGGACGTGGCGGGGCTGATTGGCAGGCCGCTGTCGGATGTTGCGCTCGCCTGCTGCGGTCCCGACGCCATGATCGACGACTTCGAACAAGCGTCACGCGATTGGCCCGCCGACTGTGTTCATATCGAGCGCTTCGTGCCGCCACCGCTGCCGGTCGATCCGGATGCGAAGCCTTATGTGCTCGCGCTGGCGAGGTCGCAGCGGGAAATCACTGTGGCGGCAGGGCAGACCATGCTGTCGGCGCTGACAGATATCGGCATCGACGTGCCCGCATCCTGTTGCGGCGGTATCTGCGGCTCCTGCAAGGTGGACTGGCTGGAAGGGCAGCCGGTGCATCGCGACCGTGTGCTGTCGCCGGCGGAGCGCGAACGCAGCCTGCTGGTCTGCGTGGCAGGGTCGGCGAAGGACCGCCTCGTTCTCGATCTCTAATTCATCGACCTGAGGGCCAAACAGGCGGCAGCGGTTCACCCGTTGCCGCCTGTTTGCGTTCCAGGCCGCGCATTGCAAGGCTCGACGTTCCGGTCAGCGAAACGGCCGCTGTGGATAGCTTACGGAAATACCTTGATCGCTTAACTAATTTTTAGAAATTGCGCAAATTGCGCAAAAAGTGTTTGATGTCTGCGTAATTTGCGCATATCGGGCGATGTGCGCAGGGGCTCCTGAGGGAAATTGCGCAGAATAATCAGTGACGCGCAGGACGCGGGAAGGAAATAGACCATGCAGATTCCAATTAAGCGGGCGATTGAGAAGGTGCCGGGCGGCATGATGACGGTGCCGCTGCTGATCGGCGCGCTGTTCGCGACTTTTGCCCCGACCACCCCGAAGTTCTTCGGCTCCTTCACCGGCGCGCTGTTCTCCGGCGGCGCCCTCAGCATCCTCGCCGTGTTCTATGTGTGCATGGGCGCCAGCATCGACTTCAAGGCGACGCCTTACATCGTGAAGAAGGGCGGCGCCCTGATGATCGTGAAGGTCGGCACCGCAATTATCTTGGGCCTGATCTTCGGCCGCTTCCTCGGTGAAGCGCCGGTCACCGCCGGCATCTTCGCAGGCGTGTCGACGCTGGCGATCGTCGCCGCCATGAACGACACTAATGGCGGTCTCTACATGGCGCTGATGGGCCAGTATGGCCGTCCGCGCGATGTCGGTGCCTACAGCATCATGACGCTGGAAAGCGGCCCGTTCCTGACCATGGTGACGCTCGGCGTTGCCGGTCTGTCGTCGTTCCAGTGGCCCGCCCTCGTGGGCGCCATCCTGCCGCTGGTGGCCGGCATGATCCTCGGTAATCTCGACCGCGAACTGCGCGACTTCCTCAGCAAGGCCGTGCCTGTGATGATCCCGTTCTTCGCCTTCGCGCTCGGCACCGGTCTCAACCTGACGCAGGTCTGGCAGGCGGGTCTGCTTGGCGTGGGCATGGGCGTTGCTGTCGTCATCGTGACCGGCATCCCGCTGTTCCTCGTTGACCGTCTCACCGGCGGCAACGGCGTTGCGGGTGTTGCTGCGGCGTCGACTGCCGGCAATGCGGCGGCTGTTCCTGCGATCGTCGCTGCGGCCAATCCGGCCTATGCGGATGCAGCCGGTCCGGCGACCATCCTCATCGCGGCCTGTGTGGTCGTGACCGCGATCCTGACGCCGATCCTCACCTCGTGGGTTGCCGGCATTGTCGGCCGCGATGTCGAGCCGGGCGAAGAGGCGGCGACGCCTGCTGCGCCGGGCGTCGCATCACCCGCACCTGTGGCTGGGCGCTAAGATGGCGGGTCGCTGGCTGATCCTCGCCGACGATCTTACTGGCGCAGCGGACTGCGCCATCGCCTTCGGTCGCCGCGGCCTTGCGGCTGCCGTGACCTGGGGCGAGATCGCAGGTGCCGGGGATCGCCAGCACCCGGTTCTCTCCTACGATGCAGCGAGCCGCGGCCTCACGGCCGAGGCCGCTGCGCGTCGGCACGCCGACGTGTTGCAACAATTGATGGAGCCGGACCGGCTCCTGTTCAAGAAAATCGACTCCACGCTGCGCGGGCAGCCGGCGTCCGAGACAGCGGCTGCGCTGGCGCATCTCAAGGCGCAGTCGGGTTCGGCCTTTGGTATCTTCGCGCCGGCCTTTCCGGCAACCAACCGGACCACGGTCGACGGCCGCGTCGTTGTTGGCGGTCGTCCGTTGGAAGAAGCCGAAGTGTGGAAGCGCGATCACACCTACGACACTGCCGACATTGCTGACGTGCTGGCGTCGGCTGGCGTGCGCAGCGAGAAGGTCCTGCTCGCGACCATTCGCGGCGGCCATCTCAAGGCGCACCTTGCGCGTATCGCGTCGGGTGACAGCGTCGTTGCCATCTGCGATGCCGAGACCGAGCACGACCTGCATCTGATCGCTGAAGCCAGCCTGAAGATTTCACCGGCGACGCTGTTCATCGGCAGTGCCGGGCTCGCGCATGCGCTGGCTGAGCTCGATGACGCCAGCGCCGCCGAGAAGCTCGAAATTCCGACCAGCACATACGGTACGCTGATCGTGGTCGGCTCGCTCGCGGGCGCGTCGCGCTCCGCAGCGCGCAAGCTGGTCGCCAGCGGCACCGTTACTCATCTGCCGGTTACACCCGAAGTCCTGCTCGGCGACAAGGCCGGACAGGCGGCATTGGCCACACGCGTGACCGAAGGATTGACCGCAGGCGGCGATGTGCTGGTCGAGATCGTGATGGATGATAATCCGAAAATGTCGCTCGGCCCGCAGCTTGCGCAGAATCTCGCCGATGCGCTGATGCCGGTGGCGTCCAGCATCGGCGCCTTTGCCGCCACCGGTGGCGAGACCGCCGCGGCGTTGCTGTCACGCTTCGGCGTCAACGGCATCCGTCTGGCCGACGAGATCGAGCCCGGCGTTTCGCTCGGGCTGACGCTTGGTGCATTGTCCGTTCCGATTGCCACCAAGGCTGGCGCCTTTGGCGACGAGAACAGCCTGATCAAAATTCGCGAACGTCTTCACACCGTCCGAACTCAAGGAAGCTTCACATGACCCGTCCGACCATTGCGATCACCATGGGCGATCCCGCAGGCATCGGGCCCGAAGTGATCATGAAGGCCTTCGCCCATCCGGAAATGCTCGCGATGTGCAATCCGCTGGTGATCGGCGACGCCAATCGCTTGCGCAAGGCCGGCGAGATTGTCGGCGCCAGGATCGGCGTCGACTCGCTCGCCGATGCAAAGGCGGCGAATTTCGCCTCGAACAACGTGCAGTGCGTGGATTTGAAGATCGTGCCCGATGACCTGCCGTTCGGGCAGAACTCCCCGATCGCAGGCGAGGCGGCCTACCGCTTCATCGAGAAGGCCGTCGAGATCGTCCAGGCCGGCATCGCGCAGGGCATCTGCACCGCGCCGCTGTCCAAGGAAGCACTGCATGCGGCCGGCCACAAATATCCCGGCCATACCGAACTGCTCGCACATCTGACCGGCACGCCGGAAGTCTCGATGATGCTGGTGTCGCCGAAGCTGCGCGTGATTCACGTGACAACGCATATCGGCCTGATCGACGCCATCAAGAAGATCGAGCCGGGTCTCGTCGAACGCGTCATCACCCGCGGCCATGAAGTGCTGGTGAAGGCCGGCATCAAGAACCCGAAGATCGGCGTTTGCGCCATCAACCCGCATGCGGGTGAAAACGGCCTGTTCGGCTATGGCGAGGAAGCCGAGAAGATCACGCCCGCTGTCGAAGCCTGCCAGAAGAAGGGCTGGGACGTGCGCGGTCCGTTGCCGGCGGATACGCTGTTCTTCCTCGCCGGGCGCGGCGACTACGACATGGTGGTGGCGATGTATCACGATCAGGGCCATGGCCCGATCAAGGTGCTGGGCCTGGAATCCGGTGTGAACATCACGGTCGGTCTGCCGGTCATCCGCACCTCGGTCGATCACGGCACTGCCTTCGACATCGCCGGCAAGGGCATCGCCGATGAGCGGAGCCTTCTGGAGGCATTGCGGCAGGCGGTGGATCTCGCGCCGGGCGCCAAGGCGGCGTAACTCGGCGCTGTCATTCCCCGGCACACCAATTGGTGTGCCTGAGGGCACGCGCTCTTGCGCGCGCACCTCAGCCACTCCAATAGGAGTGGCGGGGAATCCCGTTGTGCTTGAGCCATGCTGAGCTTCGTCGCCGCGAAGGCGCGGCGACGCCCTCAGGCAAACCAATTGGTTTGCCGGGGAATGACGAGTGTGATGAGAGGGCAGGGACATCCATGTCGATGCGCAGCAAGGAACGTCGTGCACGCCTGCTGGACGCGCTGAATGCGGGAGAGATCGATGTCGACGATCTCGCGCGGCGCTTCAAAGTGTCCGGCTCCACCGTGCGGCGCGACCTGCAGCATCTCTCAAAGAACAATGCGGTGCGCCGCACTTACGGCGGTGCGATTCTCACCGGTCATGTCGCAGAGACGACGCTCGACCAGCGCATCTCGGTTCAGGGCAAGGAGAAGCAGGCCATCGCGCGTGCCGCAATCGACCTGATCGAGGACGGCGACACGCTGATCCTCGATGCTGGATCGACGGTTGCGGCATTCGGCAAGCTGCTGCTGCAGCGCCGTCTGCGCATCATCACCAATAATATTGCGCTGTTGCCCTTTCTCGCCAAGGCACCAAGCATCGAGCTCGTGGTGCTGGGCGGCGCGCTGCGCTCGACCAGCATGAGCACCATGGGACCCTTGGCCACCGAAGGGCTGCGGCGTCTCACCGCCGACCGCGCCATCATGAGCGCCGACGGCGTGGTCAGCGGCCGTGGATTGTGCGAGGCGGATCTCGATCAGGTCGCCTTGAAGTCCCTGATGATGCAGCAGGCCAAGGAGGTCATCGTGCTCGCCGACGCCGGCAAGCTTGGCCGCGCCGAACAGGACGCCTGGGCACCGCTGCCGCCGCGCTGGACGCTGGTGACGGGCGCGGGCGCACCAGCGGATCAGCGGAAGCTGATGGAGGGGGCAGGGGCGCGGATCGTCGTGGCGGGGGCGTAATTATTCTAGATATTCCACCGTCGAACAATTGTTGTCGTTTTCGGCTTCTTCATTTTTTGGTCCTCTGCGGCGGCCTCCGAGGTCTGTGGACACATACATTGAGTTTTACTATTTAAGGTTGTATTTTGCGGTTCTTTCGGAGCGAAGTATGGCCTTCTATTTCTTCCCGCCAACGCGAGTGGCAACCACGCAGATTACGGAGATTTTTGATTTTGTTTGGCCAACGGCGGCTGCTCTCTGGAACCTGCGTTGGCAAGTCGGAGGATTTTTACAAGAGATACCCGACGCGACGCCGAAGCAGCTGCACGACCGTTTCGTCTTCGGCAGCGCCATTCATGGAACCGATTTAAAGAAGGCGTGTGTTGAGACGAGATGGGACGACCAGAAACATCATATGTCGGGATTATCGCTTACCAACGCGTTTGCGGTCTACGAGCACTGGGCCGACGAGATACTGAAATGCGTCGGGATGCCCAGCGGCAGAGGGAAAAGACTACAATTCAATGATCGTCCAGGTAAGCCGGGTTTATCAGCGACGCTCCAGCAGCTGTGCGCGACCGAATCTGCGACGATAAAGGCAGCTTTCTATCCAACATATGCAAGCAGTCCTAAATGCTCCCTGCCAATTATTGAAAATCTTGTTACGTGCTATCGATTCTTCAAGGAATTGAGAAATGCACAGATGCATAACGGCGGGTTAGCCACCAGAGAGGCCGTGGACGCTTACAACGCTTTTGTCCCTGTTTCTGACAAAGTGTCATTGGGGATGAAGGGAGATT
Organism: Tardiphaga sp. GW822-FHT04G09; assembly: GCF_058800725.1. Classification (NCBI taxonomy): domain Bacteria; kingdom Pseudomonadati; phylum Pseudomonadota; class Alphaproteobacteria; order Hyphomicrobiales; family Nitrobacteraceae; genus Tardiphaga; species Tardiphaga sp. GW822-FHT04G09. Next base: position 271,183 of record NZ_JBXAMO010000001.1, read on the forward strand.
TGGTCTTCGATCCGGTTATCGAAGATCAACGAATAACCCTTCATCTGCGAGGTGTGGTTGGCTTCTGCGACGTGCTCTTCCGGTTGATAGTAACTGTCGATGCGCAACTTTGCCGATGTGTTGCCGCGGAAGATGTGCTCGAGAAGGCATTGCGAAAAAATAGAAGCAGAACGCTCAGCAGTAAGCCTGCCCGGAGGAATTTACAGCTGCTAAATCACATACATGCGGCTAGGCTGCCGAAGCCGCTCGATGTGGACGTGGTCAGGCAATTCATGCTGTCAAAGAAGATTATCACCATTTAACTCGTTCAGGTGGAGTTGGTGCGGGCGGCCGGACTCGAACCGGCACAGCTCTCTCGAACCGAGGGATTTTAAGTCCCTTGCGTCTACCATTTCGCCACGCCCGCTGTCGTTCTATTGATTCCGATAGATCGACGTCCATCTGGGGGACGCTATCTGCATAACGGAGGCGCGCGCTGAAAGCAAAACCGGTCTTTCCGATAGATTCAGGGGCCGTTTTGCTCAGCCTCAATCCGGCCACCGGCGGCTGCTTTACGCAACGTCAATCCTGCCCGGCTAGAAAGTCCCGATGATCGCATCTCCGCCCCGTTTCCGCCTGCCGACGCGCGCTGCCGCGATGGCGTCGTTGCTCGTTCTGGCCGGATATCTCGGCGGCTGCGCGAGCATGGGTGACGGCATGGTGTCGGGCGCCTTTGTCGATCCCGCGAAATACGATCTTTATGACTGCAAGCAGCTCGAGACCGAGCGGAAGTCGCTTGCGACGCGGACGGCGGAATTGCAGGGGCTGATCGACAAGGCCCAGACCGGTACGGGCGGGGCGGTGGTCAGCGAACTTGCCTATCGCAACGATTACATCTCGACGCGGGCGCAGGCCAAGCTGGCGGAAGAGAACTGGCACAAGAGCAAATGCGTGGAGAGCCCACCGGCCGCTCCCGTCAAGCCAGCGCCTGCCGCGGCAAGACGATCAGGCGCGCGCTCCTGAGCCGTCCGGCTCAAAGTCTCCAGTTATAGATCCAGTCCTGCCGCGCCTGCAGGCGCTCGGCGCCGAGCGCGCGCATCGTGAGGTCCCGTGCCAGCGCCATCGGGCCGCGCAGGTGATAGATCTGGCCCGATTGCCGGGCGGTGCGCTGGACGCGCGCGACGCGCGGCTGCCGCAGCGCCGCGTAGCGCTCCAGTGCGGGCGCGATGGCTGCCGCATCGTCGCCGACCGGGCCAAGACACGCCGCCAGCACCGCCGCATCCTCGATGGCCATGCCCGCGCCCTGCGCTGCGAAAGGCAGCATCGCATGGGCAGCATCGCCGAGCAGCGCCACGGAGCCTTCATGCCACATGCCGCCATCCGGCAGTGTGAACAGCGGCCAGCGCCGCCAGTTATCGACGCTGTCGATGATGTTGCGTGCCCTGGCGGGCCAGCGCGAGGCTGCAAAATGCCGGCGGATCTCGCTGGCATCGCCAGCATCGCTGCTGCCGGGCTGCATCACGGCGCCGGGCATGATCGCGACCATGTTGATCCGCTCGCCCGATGACACCGGATAGACCACGAGATGGGCCTTGGGCCCCATCCAGAGCTGGACACCGCGGGGGATCAGGTCGCTTTTCAGCCGGCGCGTTTCCAGCGTGCCCCGCCAGGCGATCAGGCCGGAGAAATGCGGCTGCGTTTCGGGAAACAGTTGTCGCCGCACGAAAGACCACGCGCCATCGGCGCCGATCACGGCCAGCGCCGGCTCGCCGTTGACGATGATACCGGCCGGCGTGGCGCGGAGACTGTCCACGGGGCAGCCAAGGCGCAGTTCGATGTCGGGATGCGCAGTGACTGCGCCAAGCAAGGCGGATTGCAGATCGGCGCGATGCACCAGCCAGTAGGGCGCATCGTTATCCGCGCGTTCGAGCGGCAGGCGGATCACCTCGCCGCCGCTGCGCGCAGTCATGATACTCACACTGGCCGGCGTCGTGACATGGGGCGCAAGGCGCGGTTGCAGGCCCAGGCCGATCAGTATGCGGGTCGCATTGGGCGAGAGCTGCAGGCCGGCACCGGCTTCTTCGAGCCGCCCGGTCTTCTCACAGATGAGGACGCGAAAACCCTTGGCGGCCAACGCCAGCGCGGCCGTCAGTCCGCCGATGCCCGCACCAGCGATGACGATGGTGCGCGGCGCCGTCACGGCCGGGAATCAGGCGACCTTGTCTTTCACCACGCATTCCGGCGGGCGGGACTGGCCGGCAGCGAGATCGGCGGCAAAGCGATACAGGGTCGAGCAATATGGACAGATGATTTCGTTGTCATTGCCGAGGTCGAGGAAGACATGCGGATGATCGAACGGCGGATTGGCACCCACGCACATGAATTCCTGCGAGCCGATCTCAATGATCGGAACGCCGGCGTCATTGTGAAAGTGCGGAACCACGTGGTCGGACATCTTCTCTACCTTTGCTCGCAACAGCCGCGGGCGTATGAGCCGGCGCGCCATTCAGTGCGGCGCACCATACTGGTCCGGAACCATGATTCCTAGACCGCGCAGGGGTCATTCATTCGTGGAAATTCGACACAATTCGGGTGTCTCCGAACAGCCCTTCTTTCGTCGGGGCAGTTGTCCCCCGAACATGACGCACCATGTCTGAAGAGGTGCAGGAATAGGGATGAATAGGGTTTTTTCACGATGTGGTTCCGACTCGACACAGCTTTGACGGGGATCGCGGTCTGCGCGACCGTCGGCCTGCTGTTGCTGCCGCAGGCCCGCGATGCCGGTGCCGTGCTGGCCGCGCAGGATGATCCCGTCGCCCTGGCCGATGCGCAACTCAGCTCTGCATTGCGGAATGATCCCGCACTGCTCGCCCGTAATATCGAGGAGGCGCTCGCGGCCGGGGATGCCGACCTCGCGAAGAGCTTTGCCGATGTTGCGGCTGCCAGAAATGTTCGGCTGCCGGACGATCTTTCCAGGCGTGTGGCGGATGCGGTCGCCGACGAGAATTCGGCGTCCCATTTCGCTAGCCGCTTTGCCACCGGTTTTGTTACCGGCAATGCCGACGATGTCGGCAGCCTGTCCGGCACGGTCGCCGGCGACCTGTTCGTTTTCGGCGATATCCGCGACGTGGTGCGCGAGGGCAAGCATCTGGCGATGGGTGAGGACACCGATCACCTGATCCTCGGCCTTGCCGCTGCCGGTCTTGCGGTGACGGCCGCGACCTATGTCAGCGTCGGCGGTGTCGCGCCCGTGCGTGCGGGTCTCACGCTGGTGAAGGATGCGCGCAAGGTCGGGCGGATCGGCGAGGGGCTCACCGCCTGGGCGGCACGCTCGGCGCGCGGCGTGGTGGATGGTCCGATGCTGCGTGCGGCGGTGGCCGATGCTTCCGTGCTGCGTCCGGGCCAGACCATCACCGCGGTGAAGGCTGCTTTCCGCACCGAGAAGGCGGGCGGCATCGTGCGGCTCGCCGGAGATGTCGGCCGTGTCGGCGAGAAGGCTGGCACGCGCGGCGCGCTCGATGCGCTGCGCATCGCCCAGAGCCCGAAGGATGTGACGCGCGCGGCGCGCCTCGCGACCGCCAAAGGCGGCCAGACCCGCGCGATCATGAAGATGTTCGGCCGTGGTGCGCTGGTGCTGGCGGCTGGCGCGTTCAATCTGTCGATGTGGGTGTTCTGGGCGCTGTTCGCACTGCTCGGATTTGTCGTCTCCATCAAGGCGACCACCGAGCGCATCACCTGGTCGTGGCTGCAGCGCTCCAGGGCGAAGCGCGCGCGCCGGGAGCTGGCGGTCCGTCAGGACGCGCTGCTTCAGGATATCTCACGCAAGGACGCATTGCTCAGGGACCTGGCTCTCCGCCATCCTGCCCCGGCCTGCTCACTGGCGCCGGTCCTCGCCCACGGGTAAACTACACGCTTCCCGCCACATTCCTTCTCTCAATCACCGATCTTCTCAACAATAACGGAATTCTGAATGCCGAGCTTTCACAACGGCGCTGTCGAAATTGCTTATCTCGATGAAGGCGAGGGCGATCCGATCGTTCTCGTGCACGGCTTTGCGTCGAGCAAGAACGTCAACTGGGTCTATCCGACCTGGGTGTCGGAGCTGAAGAAACACAATCGCCGCGTCATCGCGCTCGACAATCGCGGTCATGGCGAGTCCAGCAAGCTCTACGATTCCGAACAATACAGCATCGGCGCGATGGCCGCCGATGTGCGCGCGCTGCTCGCGCATCTCGGCATCGCGCGCACCGACATGATGGGCTATTCGATGGGCGCGCGCATCACCGCCTATATCGCCTACAGCCATCCCGAATTGATCCGCAGCGCGATCTTCGGCGGTCTCGGCATCGGCCTCATCAAGGGCGGCGGTCCCGGCGAGAACGTTGCGCTTGCGCTCGAGGCGGACTCGCTCGACGACGTCACCGATCCCGTCGGGCGCACCTTCCGCGCTTTCGCCGATCAGACCCGTTCGGATCGCCGCGCGCTCGCAGCCTGTCTGCGCGGATCCCGCCGGCTGATGACCAATGACGAAGCTGCGGCGATTAAAGTACCGTTGCTCATCGCCGTGGGTACAACCGACGAGATCAGTGGCTCCGCGCAGGAATTGCAGAAGGTCATTACCGGCTCCGAAGTGCTGGACATTCCGAACCGCGATCACATGCGTGCGGTGGGCGACCGCGTCTACAAGGAGGGCGTGCTGGATTTCCTGTCCCGCCGGCCGTGACAATCTCCGGCACGCATCTTGTTTTGATCACACGAGCGCCCACTTCTGATGCACGCCCGGTTTGTGGGCGGGGAGACTCGCGCCGGAAATGTCCGCTGTTTCAAAGTGTTAGCGGTTGATCTTCGGGCGGGCCGACATTCACGATGGCAGCAGCCGTGTCACGACAGCGACGCGTCTTGTGCTATAATCGACGCTGTATTCAGGAAATTGCGAGTCCGCCATGGCCGTGCAGAGCATCAATTCGCAGAATTCAAAACTCGCAACGCTGGATCCGATCTGGGATCGAATTCGCACCGAGGCGGAAGACATCGTCCATCGCGAGCCTGAGCTGGCGTCCTTCATCTATTCGACGGTGCTGCATCACAATCGTCTCGAAGACTCGGTGGTGCACCGCGTTGCCGAACGTCTCGATCATGCGGCGCTGTCCGGGGACCTGATCCGCCAGACCTTCGACGAGGCACTGCGCGACGAGCCCGATCTGGGTAACGCCTTCCGCGCCGATCTCGTCGCTGTGTTCGACCGCGATCCCGCCACCACGCGCTTCATCGATCCGCTGCTGTATTTCAAGGGCTTCCACGCCATCCAGGCGCATCGTCTGGCGCACTGGCTCTACCACAAGGGCCGCAAGGACTTTGCATGGTACATGCAGAGCCGCTCATCGGCCGCCTTCCAGACCGACATCAATCCCGCGGCAAAAATCGGCCGCGGCATCTTTCTTGACCATGCGACGGGCTTTGTTGTCGGCGAGACGGCCGTCATTGAAGACGATGTGTCGATCCTGCATGGCGTCACGCTCGGCGGCACCGGCAAGGAAAACGAGGATCGCCATCCGAAGATTCGTCACGGCGTGCTGATCGGCGCCGGCGCCAAGATTCTCGGCAATATCGAGGTCGGCCATTGCGCCCGCATCGCCGCGGGCTCGGTCGTCGTCAAGCCCGTGCCGCACAACGTCACCGTGGCGGGCGTGCCTGCGAAGATCGTCGGCGAGGCCGGCTGTTCGGAGCCGTCGCGCACCATGAACCAGATGCTGAATGCGACAGGACTCTGATTTTTGAGGCTGTGATTTTTTCGGCTTGCGATTTTCAAGCGCTGATATCGCACGCGTTTTCGTTCAGTTGTGGGATCGCGTGATTTTTCGAGAATCGGCCTAGCCGTGGCCGTCATCTCGCATTAAAGCTTCTCTCCATCAGCTCAACAGACATTAACTGCATTGGAGACACCTGTGGACGTTCAGGAAGTCAGAAAGCTCGACGCCTATCTCAAGCGCGTGTTCGGCAACCAGAAGCTCCGCGTCGTGCCGCGCCCGAAGAAGGACGACTCCGCCGAAGTCTATATCGGCGAGGAATTCATCGGCGTGCTGTTTGTCGATGACGAAGACGATGATCGCTCGTTCCAGTTCCAGATGGCGATCCTGGAAGAAGACCTCGTCGACAACGGCTGAGATCGCATCGAACCTGACTGCTACGGGTGACCCATCCGCGGTGGTCCGGCCTTGATCACGCTGCGCATCGAGTCCCGCTCCGGAGTCGCGACGCCACGCGCGCCACTCCACCTGGCGCGGCGGGAAATCCCGATCCGCACGCGTCATTCCGGGGGCGCGATACGCCGCCTTCGGCGTCTCCTCGCGTCCCGGAATGACAGTTTGGGACTGGCAAATGCCGCCAAACATTTTTTCCTATCCATATTGACAGCATCCCCATCTTGATTATTTTCCCCTGTGTCCTGCCCCACCGAGAGGGGCGATCGCGATCGTCACGATTGCGGGGCGGGATGCGGTGGACGCCGGAGATGCGGCGTCACGGGATGTGTGGGTAACGGCTGCCTGCGGGCAGGCCGCATCGTCTGTGGTCAGGATACCACTGGGACAGGCGGCACGGCCTGATTGCGGATGGAACGGGCCTGCGGATCAAGTGACGGACGACCAGATTCGAAACGCGTCCGGCCCAAGAGCTTGTGCTCCCCCGGCCCTGTCGCGCAGGGCCCAACAAGGGTGACCTTGATCGGTCGCCTGGGCAAGCATTCAGCAAGCCGACAAAACACCGCAGGCGGAACGTCGGGCACTGGCCCGTGCTTTCCGAAAGTCCTGATGCATACCCTTGCGGAAGACCGCATCGGCATCAGGCCCAGGGGTGCATCGGGCACCCGGCGTTCCGCACGCCCTCTCGCAGGGGGGGCGGGAATGCAGGCGACGACGGCGCCCCCGCGCCGCCAACAACAGGGGCGATGACGCATGTCTGAAGGGGTGTGGCTGTTTGACAGTCGAATCTGCGATGACGCCGAAGCGTCAGGCCGTAGGATGGGTAGAGCGCAGGCGCATCTTGCGCCGGAGCGAAACCCATCATTCACTTGCACAGAAAGCGATGGGTTTCGCTGCGCTCTACCCATCCTACGCTGTGCACCACCATGCCCGGTAACGCAGAAGCAAGTTCGGCCATGACGACCGAGAGCGTTACGCATGATCGTAGGATGGGGTGAGCGCAGGCGCATCTTGCGCCAGAGCGAAACCCATCATTCACGCGCACGAAAGCGATGGGTTTGGCGGAGTTTATCATCGGGCGCGCTTTGCGCGACCCGTTGGCTCACCCCATCCCACGATGAACGCAATCACGACGCGGGCGTTTACCGTAGCCCGCTGAGTTGCGTCGTCAGGCGATCCATCGCGTTGCCGACGTCGCGCCATTGCTCGAGCCAGGTGCGGGGAAAGCGGAAGATGAGATCTGCGCCGCCGATGCGGCGTTCGCTCATGCACATGCCGGGCGTGGCGCCGTCGCGCGTGCAGCGCGCCACCAGCGCCGGCGTCGTGCCGAGAAACAGATCTTCATTGCTGTAAGGCGAGTTGTCTCGGAATGGCTGCGTGGTCAGGCCGTCTTCGCTTGATGTCGCGCGGTCGATATAGCGCGGATAGATCGTACGCAGGCGCGCGTCCGGCGAGGTCGCATCGTGATGCGCCGAGATCGAGACGAAGATGCGATCGATCGGCTGCGCGTTCTCATCGAAATTCTCGACGCTGACATGTCTCGGCAGGTTGCTCGCTTCCAGCGACGGATAGACGTAGCTCAGATCGACGCGCTCCTGCGGCCCCGAATGTTTCTGCACCTTGCGGCGGAAGGCATGGGTCGGGACATTGAACAGCGTGGCGCCGACACTCACCGGAATGCGGTCGGGATCGCCGGGCTTCTGGCTCTGCCAGGTCGGCCACAACAGATAGGCCACCACCGCGATAGCGGGGGCTGCAAGCGCTGCACCGATCAGCATCGGCACGACGTGGTGGCGGCGGCGATGGCGGCGCCGCGGCCGCGTCGTCGGGTGGGTCGGAAACAGCAGAGACATGCGCACGCTAAATTGGAGCCGGGAGGGTGTAACGGGGGCGAATCAACCGCGAATATGCCAGCCGATGGTTAACGGCCTCGGGTACCTCGCTGCGGGCGGTACCCCGGAGCCATGCACGGTACGCAGTTCCTGATCGTGTCATTAACCCTTTATTAACGTTATGCTGGCGTGGAGCCTCGCGTTTTGCGATGCAGGGCGGTGTTTATACGTGTAGCGAAAGCCGTTTCATGTCTCCCGATGCGTTGAATTCATTTTTCCAGCTATGCATTGGTTTCGCCCTCGCAGGGGCCATTGCAAGCGCCTATCAAGCCTTCGCCAAACGCCCCCCGAGCTTCAGCCTGCTTCAGCAGGGGCCGACCCCTGAAGCCTTCGCGGCGGTGCCGCTGCTGGTCTTCACGGCGCCCTTCATCATCATGCGCAACACACTCCGCAACGGCGTGGCTGAACAGCATCGCATTCAGTTCGTGATGATCGCGACAGTGCTGGCCGGCTTCTGGAGCCTGATGTCCGGCACCTTCATCGTGATGGCCCTGGAAGCGCTGGGCATACTGGCCTAACCGCAAGAATCCATGGCAGTGTCTCCCGCAAAGGAGACCAGACAGACCATGGCAATCTACGAACTCGACGGGCAGGGACCGGATCTTCCGGCTAGCGGAAATTACTTCATCGCCGACACGGCCGACGTGATCGGCAAGATTCGTCTGCTGGAGCAGGCGAGTGTCTGGTTTGGCGCGGTGCTGCGCGGCGATAACGAATGGATCGAAATCGGTGAAGGCTCCAATGTGCAGGACAACTGTACGTGCCATACCGACAAGGGCTTCCCGCTGACTATCGGCAAGAACTGCACCGTCGGCCACAACGTGATCCTGCACGGCTGCACCATCGGGGATGGCGCGCTGATCGGCATGGGTTCGATCGTGATGAACGGTGCAAAAATCGGCAAGAACAGCATTGTCGGCGCCGGCTCGGTGATCACCGAAGGCAAGGAATTTCCGGAGAACTCGCTGATCATCGGATCGCCGGCGCGCGTCATCCGCACGCTGTCGCCCGAGCAAGTCACAGCGATGGGCAGCGCCGCGCGGTTCTATGCCGCCAATGGCTCGCGCTTCCGGAAGGGGATGAAGAAGATCGGCTAGCTGTGATCGCGCTGCGCGTAATCACCTCTTCGGCGGACGCGCCGGGACCGTGATTACGACAGCCGCGAGCGGGACCGGGAGGCGTCGCCCGGCGACAAGCGATGCAGCGGTCGATGCGCAGGATCGTGCCGTCGATCGCAAGGTGAAGAGCATCTGCAAGGGGGCTGGCACCCACGTTGCGCAGCAGGCGTTCAGCAACATGCGGCAACCGGCCAGTCGCGAACAAGTGACGGCGATTGGTCGTCACGCCGTGGCGGTTCACGAACGGAAGAGCTACCTATCCAGGAGGGGCGGCGCTGAAAGTGACCCGTGACGGAGTGTAGTCGATGTTACGCAAATTGGTGTTTGGTCTGTTGACCCTTGCCGCGGTCGCACTGGTCGCGCCGACAGCCGCATCGGCACGCGGTGGCGGCGGCGGAGGCTTTCACGGTGGCGGTGGTGGCTGGCACGGTGGTGGCGGTGGCTGGCATGGCGGCGGCGGTTGGCACGGTGGCGGATGGCGCGGTGCTGGTATCGGCATCGGGTTGGGTCTTGCCGGCGCCGGCCTCTATGGCGGTTACTACGGCTACGGCCCCTATGCGTATTACGGTGGGTACCCCTACGCGTATGGCGGTTACGATGACGAAGGCGGATGTTATCTGGTACGTCGACGCGTATGGACACCAGCCGGCTATCGCCTGCGTCGCGTCGAGGTCTGCGACTGATCTGCATCTCGACCGACGTCACCTGACTACCTCATTGGCTCCAGCATAGCTGCGCTGGAGCCGAGGCATAGCTTGTTTCATCGCTGGTTCGATCTTCTGGTACGCGTCTTGCTAAATCAGAACGATGACCATGACACTCGACATTTCCCATCTCACGCTTTTGTTTGTCGCCACGGTTTTTGCGCTGACGATGGCGTTTGTCTGGATGTTCGTTGAGTTCGAGCGCCGGTTCGGCAAGTGGTTTGCCGCAACCGCATTGGCGCGATTTGGCTATCGGCCCGATGGCCGTCTCAAGCGCGAGGCTCAGCGCCGCGACTGACGAGCCGTCTGCGCGAAAGGCGATATCGAAGCGACCGCTCTGCGCCGTCCCGTCGTGGTCCCACATGTTCGCTGCATATGTAAGGCTGCCGCGAGAACCCCAAAAAGTTGCGGCCAGCTCTTGGGGGAGAGCTGGCCGCGCGCGATCCGGTCTGGGACGGGGAGGGGTGGGGATGTGACCGGGTCGCGTGTCTGCAATTCGTTTGCTTAGCGATCCCGCGCGCTGGCCGTGGCCACTGCAGGACGATTGTCGCCGAGCGAGACCCACACATTCGGATCGCTCTGTGACTGGCGCTTGACGAAGCGGTAGCCGGTCTCGGTCCAGGCGACGACATTCTCATTCTGGTTGTCGAGAACGTATTCGCCCTTGTCGGTCTTCACCGTGAGCACGGCGTGGCCTTCGCCCTTCTTGTCGCGCACCACGGTGATCAGCAGTGCCTCGCGTGGCCAGCCCGCTTCGATCAGCATCTTGCGCTTCAGGAGCACGTAGTCCTCGCAGTCACCGTAACCATCAGTCGGCAGCGACCACTTCTCGATCACGCCCCAATGATCCATGTCGGTCATCGGCTTGACGGTCTCGTTGACCCAACGGTTGACCCGCACGAGATCCTTCCACGCGGTCTGCGTGATGACGATGTCGCGTGGCTGTGTTGCGCCACCGCGGCAGTCGGCCGGATTATCCGAACAGAATTCGACCCAGCCGATCGGTGCGCGCGTGCTGTCGCCCAGGCTTGCGTAGAGTTTTTCGTTGCCGGCACGTGCCGACGAAGTCACTCCAAGAAGGACTGCTAAAACGGCCAGTCCGAAATATCGCCCCTTGTTACCAAACATTGTGGCCCCCGTTTTCTTGTTGGGACCATGTTTCTCACAAAGGATTTTCGTCGCCGCTAAATCACTCAAGTACAATTGAAGCGATTACAAGTAAAAGGCGGGACGAATTCGAACTATACTTGAATCGAATGTGATTCAAATTTTAGCTAATGGCATTTGATTCAAATTTTACGCGTTAATGGCTGGAATGCTGCTATTCGGGAGTTTGCGCGCTGAAGGCGGCGTGAAATTAACGGCTCGCGATCGCGCGTAAACGATGCGCAACGGTATCCGCTGGCGCGGATAGCGCCTTTACGCATTGAAAAATCGGGGTTTGGGGCGTTCCGCCGTTTACCGGGCGTTGACGCTGTCTTCGAGCGTCTCTGCCAACTGCTCGTGGAAGAACTCCAGAGCGAAGCCCTCTTCGAGATGGCGGACCACGCGGGACTGGATTCGGCCGAGCATAACAATCGAGTTCAGCGGCGGACGCTTCTCTGCCGCAATGGCGGCGCCGGACAGCGACAGGTCGATAATGCGGCCGTTCATCTGGGCGCCATCCTCGAGGGTGAGGAGCGCGATCGGATTGCGTGGCACGATACGGTCGTGGCGACGGTCTTCCGGCAGATTGAGAATGTCTCGGTTGGCCAGCCAGGTCAGCTGCGCGGCCAGCTTGTCGCGTTTGCGCGGCGTCGCACCCACAGTCATGGCGAAACCGTTGTCGATGATCCGGGTGACTTTACCTTCGACGCGGCCGATATGGTCGAGATAGGCGATGACGCGGTCGCCCACATTGCCGATGCCGGGGCCGAGCAGCGCAAGGCCGCCGGGCGACATATTGATGACCTGGCACGGAAATTCGCGGCGATCCGGCAACATATAGCGGCCAAGCAGGTGCACCTTCACCCGCTGAAAGCGACGGCGTTCTTCTGCAGACGGAAGAATCGATTTTGTTTGCGCGAACGCCATCAGTGCCGTGCCGGTCATACGGGTGGAGTTTCGACCGACCCTACGGCCCGCAGGGTTAACGCCGCGTTAGCAAATACCGGCGTGGCGCAACCAGGTGGCGTGATTGTTCTGCGCGGCACTTAGAATGTGCGAAGCGCAGAAAGCTACTCAGCTCAGCCCTTCATAGACCATCAGGCCGCGGGCAGCCTGCAGCTTGCGCAGGGCGCGCGGCGCAAAGCGCTGCGGCTGGTGGGCGAGATAGCGGAAGGAAGTGAGCTGGAACGCACCGAGCCGGCCGCGGACCTCATACATGGGCGCCAGCAGACCGGTCAGGCTGATGGGCGCATGCGCGCGTGCCGCAAAGGGCAGCAATAGCAGTTCCAGATGCGCCTTCTGGCCGAATTCGGTCATTGCGGTCACGCCCGCGACGGCGACGAGCTGCTCCTCGGATACGACGGTGACCATGTCCCGGATCTCGTCACGGCATTCCGGTGCGAACAGTAACGGGAATGGCTGGTTTTTCAGGTCGCGCCCGAGCAGGGCACAAACTCTTGTGCCGGCCACGCGGAACGGGAATTCGACGGGCTTGTCATAGGACAGCACGAAGATGTCGCCGAGCAATTCGCGCACGGGACCGGGTTCCAGCTCGCTCCGGTCGGGAGCGCGCGCAAAACCACGCTTGTCGTCCCAATAGGCGAAAAACGCGCGGCTGGATGGATGTTTCATTCGCCTGATCCTGACCCGGCTTGCAGTGGATCGGGGACATTTCTGTCCCGAATCCATCCACTGCTCGCCGCTACATGTTGTGCAGATCAGTCATTGCAGCGTCCATGCCGAAGCCGCGTTTTCCACCGCGTTCGGGCGGGGTATCCGGCGTTAAGGTTAAGTTTACTATGATTTTAAGGATCTCATTAAGCATCCGGTTTCGGAGGGGGTGGGCGGTTCGCCGTTAACTCTAAGTTAAGCATGTGCTTGGCAACGCGGGGATTGCCGGTAGTCTCCTGCTCACTCCAGAGCGGAGCGGACTGTCTCCAGCAGTTCGTGACGCGCTTCGATAGACAGGTGGCTGAAAACAGAATTGGTCGTCACGCGGGGAGGGGTGGGGATGTCGGCTTGTCCGGCACACCGGGACATCCATTCGCGGGAAAAGATCAAAACGGACCGGGGGAGAGCCTTTCTCAGAGGCTCTCCCTTTTCTTTTGAAACGGGTTTGCTGTCCTGCGGCGATCCTGAGCTTGCACCGCACCGCCAAAGCCGCCTATCTGAAGCATCGCTCGCCAGAGCCGTTGACAGGCCTTTATCCCCTTGGACCCCTCGGATTCCCCCGTTCCCCAGCGTGAACCGATCCTGACCCTGCCGGGCGCATTGACCGCCTATGTCGGGCTTCTCGCGATCATTCACATCATTCGCATGTCGCTGCCGCTGGATCTGGAATACTGGACCATCGAGGTCTTCGGTTTCATTCCGAAGCGCTACGACCAGACCCTACTGTCGATGCCGTTTCCCGGCGGCAATGGCGCCAAGGTCTGGAGTTTCGTCACTTACTCCCTGTTGCACGCCAATCTCAGCCATATCGGTTTCAACGTGTTGTGGCTGCTGCCGTTCGGCAGCGCGCTGGCGCGGCGTTTCGGCACGGTCCGCTTCTTCATCTTCATGGCGGTGACGGCTGTGGCTGGCGCCGCTGCACATCTGGTCACCCATGAACACGCGCTTGGCCCGATGATCGGCGCCTCGGCTTCGGTCTCCGGCGCGATGGCCGCGGCCATCCGCTTTGCCTTCGTGCGCGGCAGTTTCCTGTCATTCAACCGCGGCGACGCCGATGAAGCGGCACGTGTGCCCGCTTTACCGTTGCTGCGTGCGCTACGCGATCCGCGCGTGATCGGATTTCTGGCGGTATGGTTCGGCGTCAACATCATCTTTGGCGTTGGCTCGATTGCGATCGGTGCGGAAGGGGCGAGCGTTGCATGGCAGGCGCATATCGGCGGCTTCTTCGCCGGTTTGCTGCTGTTCTCGCTGTTCGACCCCATTCCGCGGTTGCAGCGCACGGGTTCGCAGGCGTCGTCTCCCGACATCTCCGACCTGCATTGAGCGCGTACCGGCTTCTTGCGAGGCCGACGCATTTGATCCATCATTATGTATTCGACAGGTGACTTACGTGGGCAGGTTCGGCCTTGAAGCCGATCCGTTCCCGGCGTGAGCGGTGCGTCAGTTCGATCACCACATCTGAACGACTGTTGAAATGCGCTGCTACACTGCATCTGTCTGACGATCCAAGAATGAAAGATCGCGCCCGACAAAGGGCGTGGTCGACTCAGGAGGCGACAATGACGGTACGTGCAATTCTCGATTCCAAAGGCCACCAGATCATCAGCGTTTCGCCGAACGACAAGGTCTCGTCGGTGGTACAACTGCTGACAGAGCGAAAGATCGGCGCCGTGCTGGTGATGAGCCATCACAACATCGATGGTATCCTGTCCGAGCGTGATATCGTGCGGGTGATCGGAGAGCGCGGCGCCGCGGCGCTGGATGAAGACGTGAGCGCCGTGATGACGCGCAAGGTCATTGGCTGCAAACCGTCCGACACGGTCGGTGCAATTATGGAAAAGATGACGACCGGAAAATTCAGGCATCTGCCCGTTATTGAGGGCGAAAAGGTCGTTGGCCTGATTTCGATAGGTGACGTCGTCAAATTTCGTGTGCGCGAATTCGAACGCGAACAGGAAGCACTGCGCGAATATATCGCGACAGCCTGAAGCCGCTGCGCTCAGCCCTGCGAAGTGGTCGGCTTCTGTGCAACGACGGGCGCAGGTGAGTTGGCCACTTCGGGGGCGAGGATTTCGATCGCCTCTTGAATGGACTCGACGGCGCGTTCTGCGGCACGTGCGCCGAGTGTGATCATCTCTTCAGCGCGGTGGAAATCGAACCAGCCGATGCGGCCAACGCGTGGTGCGATCAGGAGATCCGGCGGATCGCCGGCAAGGCGTGCGCGGGTGATGCGATCCTGCATGATGTTGAAGGCATCGACCATCACCGTGGAGATGCCCGGTCGTCCGCCGCCGCCGAAGAATTCGCGCTTCATGGTGCGCTCGGCCGAGAAGAACTTGCTGAAACCGCGCTTTGGCTCCTCGACTTCGATGACGGTCTCGGCCACTTCCGGTCCCGTGCCATGGTCGAAAATCGTGGTCGAATGGCCAAACACGTCGTTGCTGAGATTGGCTGCGATGACGATCTCGGCGCCCAGCGCGCGCGCCGCCGATACCGGCACCGGATTGACCAGCGCGCCGTCGACCAGCCAGCGATCTCCGACCAGAACTGGCGAGAAGATCCCCGGCAGCGCATAGGACGCGCGCATCGCATCGACCAGGCGACCATGAGTCAGCCAGATTTCATGGCCGGTGCGAACCTCGGTGGCGACGCTGGCGAATTTCAGCGGGAGGTCTTCGATCAGCGTATGGCCCAGCGACGCTTCGAGCTGCGCGGCGAGCTTGTTGCCGCCAATCAGGCCAGAACCGTTCAGGCGGATGTCGAGATAGCTGAGAATATTGCGGGGCTGCAGGCCGCGGGCCCATTCCTCGAGCGTATCGAGATGGCCAGCAGCGTAGGATCCGCCAACTACGGCGCCGATCGACGTCCCCACCACGACGTTCGGGACGATGCCATGGGCAAGCAAAGTGCGCAGGATGCCGATATGGGCGAAACCGCGCGCCGCACCGCCGCCGAGCGCCAGACCAATGATCGGACGTCGAACGCTTCCCAAACCAGGCTTGTCGCGACCGTTCGCGCCATTCTGGCTGCGCCCCATCAGAATCTCCAGCACACAAAGCTCCTCGACGTCGCCGATATTAAATGCAGCAGCGCCATCATTCCAGACGGTAGCTAATTCATGATTTATGTCGCGTTTGCGAGGATTAGGCACCAAATGTGACTGCAGAACGACCCGTTATCGCACGATGCACCGGTTCCTGGGGGCCTCACGCGATTGTGGGTCTGGCGGCGGTACGGCCGCGTCAAGGCTTGAATTTGTCACGTTTTCAGTGAAAAGCATGACGATGATTGCATGGGGCCATGATTTGCGAACATCCGGCCGGAGTGGACGGCTGGCTATGGTGCTGGCCCTCGCTCTGCTGCAGGCTGTTGCCTTGCCCCGGAGCGCATCCGCGCAGTTCTTTTCGGACCGTCCGGCACCGGTTCCGCCGGGCTCGATCCCGGATGTCCCGTCGGGTCCGGCCATCAGCCTCGCGCCGCCGTCCGGTCCTGCTTCCACGCCCCTGTTGCCGGCGCCGCTGACGCAGCCGCCGGTTGCCAATGTCACTCCGCCTGTACCGTCGCCGGTCCAGGCTGCTCCAACAGGGCCCGCACAGGGCGTGCTGGCGCTGACGGCGCGCTATGGCAAGGATATGCCGGTCATCAATAGCGGGCTGGTCTGGCGGGTCTATTCGGATAGGCCGGACGAGACCGGTGCCTTCAAGCTGATCCGCGAGGATCGCGGCGCGACGCCCAACATCGTGCTGCCGCCGGGCAACTATGTGGTGCATGTGGCGCTCGGCCTGGTCAGCGCGGTGCGGCCTGTGACCGTCAAGTCCGATACCGATCGCGAAGCGTTTGTGCTGCCCGCCGGCGGATTGCGGATCGAGGGCCGCGTCGGCACCACAAAGATTCCGCAGAACCAGATCTCGTTCTCGATCTACAAGGGCAGCCAGTTCGAAGGCGGCGAGCGCACGCCGCTGCTGCCGAGCGTTCCTGCCGGCGATGTCGTGCTGCTGCAGGAAGGTACTTACTACATCATCTCGAATTACGGTGACGCCAATTCGGTGGTGCGCTCCGACATCCGCGTGCAGGCGAGCAAGCTTACCGACGTGACGATCACGCATCGCGCGGCGGTCATCACCATGAAGCTGGTAAGCGACAAGGGCGGCGAGGCCTTGGCCAACACCGCATGGTCGGTGATCACGCCGGCCGGCGACGTCATCAAGGAATCGATCGGCGCCTTCCCGCGCGTGACCCTTGCAGAAGGCGAATATCGCGCCATCGCCAAGAACGAAGGCAAGGTGTTCGAGCGCCCCTTCAACGTCGTGAACGGCGTCGACGGCGAGATCGAAGTCATCGCGCGCTAACTGCTGCTTGCCAGCTACTCAACAATCTTCCAGAGAAAAGATCTCGTTGCAGACAACACGCCTCAAACGCGAATGAATTGTCATGCGCTTGTCATGGTCCTGAATCGCCAACTAACCATCGTGCCAGTTTGTCGCGTCACAATGCGTCATTGCCGTCTACGGCCTCGGAACGTTTACATGACGTTAATCTCGGTAGCCCGATTAGCAAGTATCGCTACAGTGCTACGAAGGGGATGTCGTGACCGCGGCAAGACAGTTATCCGGAAGCCCGGATGTCAAATTGTTCGACGATATTCCCGCCTTGCAACGCAAATGGCGGGCAGCCGTTCGTCCCGGACAGATTCTGCCCGGCTATGAAGAAGTGATGCTCGGCAGTCTTGGGCGCATGGCCGATCACATCGTGCTGCTGAAGGTCGAGGGCGAGACGCTCGAAGTGTCACGCAGCGGCCGCTATGTGCAGCAGTGGCTGGGTGATGATCGCTGGGACATTCCGCTCGACGTGCTGGCGCCTGATTGCGTGCGTGCGCTAACGGAGGCCGCGAGCTGCGCGTTGCAGGCCCATCGGCCACATCTGATGGTGGCGCACTGCGTGCGTGACGGTCTCGTCCACACCTATGACATTCTGGCGCTGCCGACAGCGTCACGCTGGGGGGGGCGGTTGGTCGGCGTCTATGTCAACGAGCAGGGCACCCGCTACAATCTGGTCGATGCGATCTTCTCGTCGACGGACGAAGGCATCGTGTCGCTTGCGGCGATCCGGGATTCCGCAAGCCAGGCTTTTGACTTCCAGATCGTGCATCACAATCAGGGCGCTTCGCGCCTGTTGAAAGTATCACCCGCCGACCTTCAGTGGCGCAGGCTGAACGAAGGCGGCCATGCGCTGTCGTTGCCAAGCGTGACGAAATGGCTGCTGTCCATGATCGCCAATGGTCAGAGCGGTCAGCTCGAGATCGACAGTGATGATCGCAACCTTCGGCTCAGCGCGACGGCCTTCGGCGATCTCGTGTCCCTCACGGTCTCCGATGTCACCGACATCAAGCGCCGCGAAGCCTCGTTCCGGCTGCTGTTTGACAGCAATCCGATGCCGATGTGGGTGTTCGATGCGGAGACGATGGAGTTTCTCAGCGTCAATGACGCGGCTGTCGCGCATTACGGATACGACCGCGCCACCTTCCTGCGCATGCAGCTCAAGGAAATCTGGCCGCGCGACGAGTGGGAGATTCACACGCGTGCGCTGATGCAGCTCGGAGATATCTATCAGTCGGATCGCAACTGGCGTCACCTGAAGGCTGACGGAAGCGAGATCGAGGTGCTGACCTATGGCCGTCGCGTGATGTTCGAAGGCCGCGATGGCTTCCTCGTGGCTGTCGTCGATATCACCGAACGTCGCAAGGCCGAAGCGCGCGTGGCGCATATGGCGCATCACGATGCCCTGACGGATTTGCCGAATCGTGTTTTTTATCAGGAGCGTCTGGCCCAGGCGCTCGATCACGACGATCAGAGCAAGCATGTCGCGGTGCTGTGCATCGATCTCGACCTGTTCAAGAATGTAAATGATTCCTTCGGCCATCCGATGGGCGACCGGCTGCTGAAAATGGTCGCGACACGAATGCGTGCCGAGGTGCGCGGCAACAATCTCGCGGCGCGGCTCGGCGGCGACGAATTCGCTGTGGTGCTGGCTGCCGATATCACGCCCAATGAAGCCAATGATTTTGCTGCACGGCTCATTGAGATCATCAGCGCCCCCTATGACATGAACGGCGTCGAGGTCGTGATCGGCGCCAGCATCGGTATCGCCATGTCACCGGGCGATGGCGATACCAGCGAAGAGCTGATGCGCAATGCCGATATGGCACTGTATCGGGCCAAGTCCGAAGGCGGCGGTGTGCATCGCTTCTTCGAGCGCGAGATGGATCGCCAGGCGCAGAAGCGCCGCGACATGGAGCTCGATCTGCGCAGCGCTTTCGCCGATGGCGACTTTGAATTGCACTACCAGCCGTTGGTCGACCTTGCCGCTGATCGCATCACCGGATTCGAAGCGCTGCTGCGCTGGAAACATCCCGACAAGGGTATGATCTCGCCAGCGGATTTCATTCCAGTGGCTGAGGATATCGGCCTCATCGTCGCGCTGGGGGAGTGGGTATTGCGCAAAGCCTGTGCTGAAGCAGCCAAGTGGCCGGACAATATCAAGGTGGCGGTCAATCTATCGCCGGTGCAATTCCGCAGCCGCAATCTGGTGCAGGTCGTGGTGGCGGCGCTGGCCTATTCCGGCCTGTCGCCGCATCGTCTTGAGCTGGAAATCACCGAGTCGGTGTTTCTCGCCGAAACTGAAGCCAACCTGGCCATCTTGCATCAGCTGCGCGCGCTGGGCGTCCGCATCTCCATGGATGATTTTGGCACCGGCTATTCGAGTCTGAGTTATCTCCGCAGTTTCCCGTTCGACAAGATCAAGATTGATCGGTCGTTCGTGAAGGACCTGATCGAACGGCCGGATTGTGTCGCCATCGTGCGCGCAATCTCCGGGCTCGGTCGCAGCATGAACATCACGACAACGGCCGAGGGTGTCGAGACGATCGATCAGCTCGACTGGCTGCGCGCGGAAGGTTGCAATGAGGTGCAGGGCTTTCTGTTCAGCCCCGCAAAGCCCGCGTCGGAAATCGAGAGCCTGCTGCGCCGGTTTGGCAGCCAGGCGTCCCAGGCCGCATAACTGGAGCTCAGAAGCGCGTCACAAGATCCTTGAGCTCGGGACGCGGTCGGTCCTGGATCACCCTGTCGGGCTTGCCGCCAATATGAATGAAGCCCGCCAGTCTTTCATTGGCGGCGAGGCCGAGGCCTTCGAGCACGTCGCGGTCATAGGCCATCCAGCCGGTCAGCCAGTTGGCGCCATAGCCCATCGCAGTGGCGGTTGACACAATATTCATGCAGCTCGCGCCTGCGGACAGTTCCTGCTCCCATGGCGGAATCTTCGGATGCGGCTTGATGATGCTCACCACGCCGATCACCAGCGGCGCTTCCGTCAGTTTGTGTTTCTGTGCCTCGATATCCTCGACCGGTGCATCGGGATTCTTCCGTGCGAACACGGTGGCGATGAGGTTGCCGGCGCGCTTGCGGGCGTCGCCCTCGAAAATGATGAAGCGCCATGGCGCCAGCTTGCCGTGGTCCGGCACGCGCGCGCCGATGGTCAGGATGGTCTCAAGCTCGGCGGAGGAGGGACCGGGGCCTGACATCTCGCGCGGCTTGACGGAGCGGCGGGTCTTCAGGAAATCGATGATGTCGGGCACGGGCAGTTCTCACAGATGAGGATGCGTAGAATTTGCAGGATTTAATGACCGCTTACCACGCGAAAAGGCCCGCCACGAGGCGGGCCCTGCTCATTTAGACGGATTATGATCGCGCGCATCCGCTTAGCTGACCGTTTTGTGCTCCGGCATCTTCGCAGCACGGTCCAGCAGATCGCGGCCCAGATCCTCCAGCACGGCCCGCGAGGCCAGATAGAGGCTATGGCCGCGCTCCGTTTCGAATGCCAGCGCGACCACGTCCGGCCGGTTCGGATCCGGGATCAACTGATAGGATCGGAGCGGATAGGCCTCGATCTCAATCTCCTCATCGTCGCTCATCGGGTCAGGCCTCCGCCCGCGCTCGCTTCACGTCCGGCGGCGTCGCCTCGTCGACCAGTGCGGCGAGCGCTTCCTCGAGCGAGCTTACCTTCTGGCCATCGCTGCCGAGACGACGCACCGAGACCTGACCGGTTTCGGCTTCCTTCTTGCCGACGACGAGCAGAGCAGGGATCTTGGCCAGTGAGTGTTCGCGGACCTTGTAGTTGATCTTCTCGTTGCGCAGATCGATCTCGACGCGGAGGCCAGCCTTGCGCGCGGCCGCGGCGACGACCTTGGCGTATTCATCGCCTTCCGAGGTGATCGTGGTGACCACCACCTGCACCGGCGACAGCCAGAGCGGGAAGTTGCCGGCGAAGTGCTCGATCAAAATGCCGATGAAACGCTCCATCGAGCCGCAGATCGCGCGATGCACCATCACCGGTGCCTTCTTCGATCCATCTGCATCGATATAGAACGCTCCGAAGCGTTCCGGCAGGTTGAAGTCGACCTGTGTGGTGCCGCACTGCCAGTCGCGTCCGATGGCATCGCGCAGCACATATTCGAACTTCGGTCCGTAGAATGCGCCTTCCCCCGGGCTGATCTCGGTCTTGATGCGACCGCCGGACTGGCTCTCGATCACCGACAGCACGGTGGCCATCACGCGCTCGGCGTGATCCCACATCTCATCGGTGCCGACACGCTTATCCGGCCGCGTCGAGAGTTTGACGACGATGTCGCCAAAGTCGAAGTCCGAATAGGTCGAGAGAATCAGGTCGTTGATCTTCAGGCATTCGTCAGCGAGCTGTTGCTCGGTGCAGAACACATGCGCGTCGTCCTGGGTGAAGCCGCGCACGCGCATCAGGCCGTGCATGGCGCCCGATGGTTCATAGCGATGCACCACGCCGAATTCGGCGAGGCGCAGCGGCAGGTCGCGGTAGCTCTTCAGGCCATGCTTGAAGATCTGCACGTGGCCCGGGCAGTTCATCGGCTTCAGCGCGAACCAGCGCTTGTCCTCGGCTTCGTCGCCGGCGGACTGCGCCGCGAACATGTTCTCGCGGTACCACTCCCAATGACCGGAGGTCTCCCACAACACCTTGTCGAGGATCTGCGGCGCATTGACTTCGCTGTAGTCGCCATTGAGACGACGACGCATATAGGCGATCAGCGCCTGGAAGATGGTCCAGCCCTTGGGGTGCCAGAACACGACGCCCGGACCTTCTTCCTGGAAGTGGAAGAGGTCGAGTTCGCGGCCCAGCTTGCGGTGGTCGCGCTTCTCGGCTTCCTCGATCTGCTTGAGATAAGCATCGAGGTCCTCCTGCTTGGCGAAGGCGGTGCCGTAGATGCGCGTCAGCATCGGATTGTCGCTGTCGCCGCGCCAATAGGCGCCGGCCACCTTCATCAGCTTGAACGCGTTGCCGACCTTGCCGGTCGAGGTCATGTGCGGACCGCGGCAAAGATCAAACCAGTCGCCCTGGTAATAGATCTTGATCGGCTCGTTGCCGGGAATGGCGTCGACCAGTTCGACCTTGAAGGCTTCGCCCTTGTCGCGGAACACCTGCTTTGTCTTCTCGCGGTCCCAGACGTCCTTGGTGAAGGGTTTGTCGCGCGCGATGATCTCGCGCATCTTCTTCTCGATTGCGCCGAAGTCCTCGGGCGTGAACGGCTCTTCGCGGAAGAAGTCGTAATAGAATCCGTTCTCGATGACGGGGCCGATGGTCACTTGCGTCGTCGGCCACAGCGCCTGCACGGCTTCGGCGAGCACGTGGGCGGCGTCGTGCCGGATCAGCTCGAGCGCGCGCGGGTCGTCGCGGTTGATGAAATCGATCTTGGCATCGGCCTCGATCGGATCGTTCAGATCGGTGACGGTGCCGTCCAGCCCCATGGCGACGGTGCGCTTGGCCAGCGACGGCGAGATGCCCTTGGCGATCTCAAAGCCTGTCGTGCCCTTGGCGAATTCACGCTTGGCGCCGTCCGGGAAAGTGACGGTGATGTTGTTGGTTTCGGCGGGGGTGAGGTTGGCGAGGCCGAACTTGAATCCCGACCCTTCATTCTCTGTCATGTCTTCTCTCCTGTGGCTCACTCCTGCACACGGGCGCAGGTAAGCGGACGAGCGGTATAGCAGCCGATTCGGGCGTTGCAACACCAGTCTGGCTGACCGGATTTGCATGCCTGGCGGGCAGGTTTGACTTGCATGCAATTGCATTCATAAGATGCGACATCTTGACAGTCGCGCGCCCTTACGCCCCCACCGCACTCATGATCGGCAATTTCGTCACCGGTATTGGCCTGTTGGCGCCGACGGCGATGCTCGGCGAGTTGTCGGCGGGCCTGGGTGTCACCATCCGTGAAGCGGGGCTTTTGATCACCTTCGGCGCGGTCATGTTGTGTATCTGCTCGCCCCTGATGTCGTGGCTGACCAGTCGGATGGAGCGGCGACACCTGCTGCTGGGCGTGATCGCGGTGGTGGCAGTGGCCAATCTCGCATCGGCATTCGCGCCGAACTACGCGGCACTGCTGGTGATCCGCCTGGTGATGTGCATTGCGGCGGCCCCCTACACACCGCAAGCCGCCGGCACTGTCGGAATGCTGGTGTCTCCAGACAAGCGTGGCAGCAGCGTCGCCTATGTCTTTCTTGGCTGGACGCTGGCGGCTGCAGTCGGTCTGCCGCTGGTGACCTTTATTGCCAGCCGCTACGGCTGGCGTGAGGTTTATGCATGCGTCGGTGTGATGAGCTGCCTGAGCTTTGTGCTGCTGGCGTGGCGACTGCCACGCGGGCTGTTCGGCGTGCCGGTCGATCTCAGCACCTGGTCTTCGTTGGCGCGCAACCGTCTGGTCGTGCTGCTGCTGATTATCACCACGCTGCAGATTTCCGGGCAATTCGCGATCTTCACATTCATGGCTCCGCTGCTCGAGCGGCTCGCCGGAGCAGGCCACGATGCGGCCGCGTTCGTCTTCGCGATCTATGGCGTCTGCGGCTTCCTCGGCATCATGACCGCGACGCGGATCGTCGATGGCTGGGGCGCGCTCAATACGTCGATCCTGTCCACGTCGCTGGTGCTTGCTGGCATGACGGTGTGGGGTTTCGGCGCCGGCCTGCTGCCGGTGATGGCGCTCGGCGTTGCGATCTGGGGGCTCGGCTTCGGTGCCATCACCTCGATGCAGCAGGTGCGGCTGATTGGAGCCGCGCCGTCGGCCGGAGCGGCGTCGGTCTCGCTTAATACGTCGATGCTCTATGTCGGCCAGGCGATCGGATCGGGCATCGGAGGCGCGCTGTTCGCCGGCGGATACTTCCACGCTTCGGGGTTTGTCGCGATGGGTTTCCTGACGATGGCACTGGTGGCCATCGTGTTCAGTCGTAGAATGTCCGGACGCGTCGCTTAGTCGCAGATGCGGGTCAGTTGCGCCTTGAACGGCACGCCGGGCAATTGCAGCGCGCTGCCTTCGAAATCGAGCAGGTCGCCATTGACGCGGCCGGTCAATGCCAGCGTGACACCTTCAAAGCCGAACACCGACTTGAGGCTCTGATCCGGGTTGTATCGTTTTGATGACACCTTGACGGAGATGGTCTCGCCTCTGTTTTGATAGTTGCCCATGAAGGCGAAAGCGGAATTTCCACCGCGCAGCTTTCCGCCGGTTGCATAGACAACGCCGGTCCCTGTGCCATGAATAGTGTGAAAATGTACTTCGTATAGGCCGTCTTCCACCTGCGTGCCCCGAGCAATGATGTTGAGTGAAGATGAATTGGCGAGATGAAGTGGCCGCACCCTATGGTATCAAATGTTGTTCAACAATCCCGCCGGCAGGCATTTCGTAAAAATAGCTCTGATAATTTGAGGTTCGGTGTGCTGCGACATGTCCGCCAACTGTTTTTTGCATGCGTTGCTGCACTAACGATCAGCACGCTGATGAGCGGCTGTGCATTGCTGCCGCAAGTGTGCCTTCCGCCGTCGCGCATGATGGCTTCTGCGGAGATGATTTTCGGCCGCAACATTGGCGATCGACCTGGTATCAGCGAATCTGCATTTTCAAATTTCGTCGCGAGGGAAATCACGCCCCGCTTTCCCGATGGTCTTACTGTCATCAATGGAGACGGGCAGTGGCGCGATGGCGCGCGCAACGTTGATGTCCGGGAGCGTGCAAAGGTCGTTCTGATCACTTTCGGCGACGACGCACGGAAACGCGCCGATCTCGTTGCCGTCGCGGAAAGCTATAAGCGGCAGTTCGGTCAGCAGTCCGTGCTCACAAAGGTCAGCAGTGTCTGCGCCAGCTTCTAGTTTGCGCCGTCATTGACGCCGCGCCAGCGTGCGTAGCGCCAGGGTGCGTACCAACGCGCATCGGGCGACAGCTTGGCCGGCACGTTGTCGATACCCGAAGTGCCCCATGGCTGGCAGCGGAGCAGCCGCGCCAGCGTCATCCAGCTACCGGCCCACAATCCGTAGCGTTCTATCGCTTCGTCGCCATAGACCGAGCAAGTCGGGAGGTGACGGCAATTGTATCCGACCAGTGGCGACAGCGTGTGACGGTATATCCAGATCATGCCGCGACCGGCATTGCGTGGCAGCCGCTGAATAGTACCGGCGCAGTTCGGGCACATGGATGAATGTTTCATGGTCGATTGCTATCAGATCAGCCGGGTTTTGCTCGGTTCCTTTGCATGGAACCCGCCTACTTATGCATCAGGGACACACCTGCCAATTTATCGCATGCAGTGCAGCAAAAGTAACTGGACGCCGCGGCGAAGCCCGTTAGGTTTTCAGTTGACGCCCGTGTGACAGAATCATGAGCGTTGTTTGGTGCCGTTGCCATTGCTCATGAGAGTGCGGGAAGGAACGGACTTGGGACGTATGAGGTCGCTTCGATCAGGCAGTTCGGCGCTGTTTCGCGTCGCGACGCTTTGCATCGTTCTCGTGAGCTTCTCGTCCGGGTTGCTGGCGTCTGTCACGTCCTCTGCCCAAGCTGCAGCTGTTCTCGAAGAACGCAAACTCCCGATGCGCTTCACCTGGATCGCCTGCGAGCCGAATTGCCGCGGCTGGATCGGGGCGGTTGGCATCGTGACAAGCGACACCGTCAAGGACTTCGATGAATTCGCCAAGACCCGCGACCTGACTGGCGCCACTGTTGTGCTGGATTCCAGCGGCGGCTCGGTCAATGACGCCATCACCATGGGCCGGCGGTGGCGCAAGCTCGGTTTGCGCACCACCGTCGGAATCACGATCGACCTGCAATCGTCCTCCGGCGTGATGAAATCCGCAGTGCTGCCGCAGGCCTATTGCGAATCCATGTGCGTGTTCCTGCTGCTGGCGGGTGACACCCGCTATGTGCCCGAGGAATCCCATGTGCGCGTCCATCAGATCTGGATGGGCGACCGCGCCGACGATCCGAAGGCTGCAAGCTATACGGCGAACGATCTGGTGATCGTCGAGCGGGATATCGGCCGTCTCGCCAAATACACCTTCGATATGGGAGGCACGGGCGATCTCTTGTCATTGTCGCTCAGCGTGCCGCCATGGGATGATCTGCATCGGCTTACGGAAACCGAATTGAAGCTGACCAATCTGGTCACCACTCATAGTGTGGCCGATGTGTTACCGGTGTCGCGCGAGCAGGAGACCCCGGTCGCGTCGCTGGTGCCGAAGTCGGTACAGGATCGTTTCGTGAGCGGGCCGGAAAACGAAAACACCCCGGTCGCGTCTTCGACGAAGTCGACCAAGACGGCCGAGGCCTCGACGCCGACCGGCGGCGTCGTATCGGCACCGTCAGGGAAATAGCCGCACTGGCGTTACGCCGGCGTCGGCTGGCTGGCTCCGGCGTTTGACTTGGCCTCGATCTGCCCGATGGCATCCACGACCGCGTCGAATGTGAGCAGCGTCGAGGCGTGGCGCGCCTTGTAGTCGCGTACGGGTTCGAGCAGGGCGATATCTGCCCATTTTTCGTCCGATGGTGGTGCGCCATTTTCCTTCAGCATCTTGCGCACGGTCTCGCGCAGCGCCCGCAATTCCTCGGCTGTCGAGCCGACTACATGGCTCGCCATGATCGACGACGAGGCCTGGCCAAGGGCGCAGGCCTTCACGTCGTGGGCGAAGTCGGTGACCACGTCGCCATCCATGGCAAGGTCGATCTTCACGGTCGATCCGCACAGCTTGGAATGGGCGGTGGCTGACGCATCGGGGGCAGGGAGGCGGCCCAGCCGGGGAATGTTACCGGCGAGCTCGATGATGCGCTTGTTATAGATGTCGTTCAGCATCTGATTCGGACCTTAACTGTGCCCTCAAGCGCCCGGATCATGCCCTTGGCGCTCGTGGACCTGGGCCCTATATAGGATGAGTGCCCGGGCAAGAGAATGCCGGGCATTCCCCAGATCGCCGGAATTTGAGAATTCAGTTCGGCGGCCTTGGTGTTATTGTCGCTCGACGAACTTATTGACGGACTCAGGCGTCCGGCGGCCCGGCCGCCCCGTCTGCCCGGTGACACTCCGGCCTCCCATGGGGCCGGTCGAACGGAGTAAAGATGGACGCAGTGATCAAGCCGCTTCGCGGCAAATCCCCGGATGGCAAATCTTCCGAAATCAGATCTGCCGACAGCAAAGTACAGGAATTCCGGCCGGCGGAGCTCGATCCCGCCGAGTTTCTGGCCGCCGCCGTACATCCCGACCAGCCGCGCCCCTCGCGCGCCGAGGCTGAGCAGGCCGTGCAGACCTTGCTGGCCTATATCGGTGAGGATCCGCAGCGCGAAGGCCTCATGGACACTCCGCGGCGCGTAGTCGAGGCCTATGACGAGCTGTTCCAGGGCTATCTTCAGTGCCCGGCCGAGGTCCTGAACCGGACCTTCGGCGAGACCGCCGGTTATGATGATTTCGTGCTGATCCGCGACATGGCCTTCGTCTCCCATTGCGAGCATCACATGATGCCGTTCTACGGCAAGGCGCATATTGCCTATACGCCGGTGGAACGCGTCGTCGGTCTCTCCAAGCTGGCGCGTCTCGTGGATATCTTCGGCCATCGGCTGCAGACCCAGGAGCATCTGACCGCGCAGCTTGCTGCCGCGGTCGATGAAGTGCTGAAGCCGCGCGGCGTTGCGGTGATGGTTGAGGCCGAGCACACCTGCATGTCGGCCCGGGGCATCCGCAAGGAAGGCTCGCGCACTTTCACGACCCGTTTCACTGGCAATTTCCGCGACAATCCGGCCGAGCAGGCGCGGTTCATGTCGATGATCCAGTCCATGTCCCGTTAATATCATGTCGCCCTGATCGCGCGACGATCGCTATTTGCTGCTAGAGTGTCGGGCGCATCATGCGCCCGATTTTCGTTTGACGATCACAGCGAGAGATTTTCCGTGTCCAACACATCGCACGCGCACAGCCATGACCTCGAAGAAGGCCTCGCGCTCACGCCGAAATTCGACGCCGCCGGTCTCGTCACCGTCGTGACCACCGACGTGGCGAATGGCGACGTGCTGATGGTGGCGCATATGAATGAAGAGGCGCTACGCAACACCATCGAAACCGGCGATGCCTGGTATTACAGCCGTTCGCGCAAGGCGCTATGGCGCAAGGGCGAGAGCTCGGGCAAGACCCAGCGCGTGGTCGAGATGCGGATGGATTGCGACCAGGATGCAATCTGGATCAAGGTCGAACAGATCGGCGGAGCCGCCTGCCACACTGGCCGTCGCTCGTGCTTCTACCGCGCGATCACCAAGGGCGAGGGCGGGGCGGCGAAGCTTTCGTTCATCGATGCGGACAAGGTGTTCGATCCAGCGTCGGTCTACGGAAGCTGAACTGCCTCTGATCTCAGGTCATGCCAGCCGGCTTGCAAAATCCTGCCGGGATTTGGCAGCACCGATGCCGGTCGGATCGGCGATCATGTCCATGTAATCGACGGCCGCCGACCTGAGCTTGCCGTCCTTCATGGTCATGACGCCGGACAGGGTCTGGATGTTCATCGAACGGATATTGTAGTTCTTCCAGGCCTCCGCCTGTTTCGTTTCGCTGTTGCTCGATTTTTTCTGCTCGTTGTAGAGATCGAGCGAAGCTTGCGCCGCCTTCAGGGCATTCAGGCCCGAGACTTCCTTCATCTCCTTGGCGAGCGCAGGATCGTCGCTGAACATTTTCTCGATCTTGGCCTTCCAGGGGCCTTCGGCAGTCACGTTGCCGAATTTATCGACCTTCATGTGGGTCGCATATTCCGGCGGGATGTTCATCTTTTCGAATGCTTTCGACAGGCGGTCGGCAAGGGCGTCGGTCCGCTTTGTCAGCATTTCGTCGAACGTATCGGTCAGGGTCTCGGTCGCTGCCTGATCGGCTTTGGCCTTTTCGATGATCGCCTTGGCGCGGTCTGACAGCGATACGAAGGCAGCTGGGGCAATCGGCGCGGATGCAGCCTTGTCGGATGAGGTGGACGGCTCGGTAGCTGCAACGGCGGCGGGCGGCGCCTTGTCCCGCAGTTGTGTCGACGCTGAATTCGCGTTTGCGCCATTTGCGACCGCAACCATCGTGATCTCCATGCCCGCTACTGACGGCAGCGAATCTCCGTCAGACACCTACGGAAACACCCTCGCGTTAAGCCTCTGTAAAATGCTCAACCGAAGATGGAGGCCTGCGAGGGGCGCTTAGTGTCTTAGCATTTCGTTAACCATGAATGTCCCACTGTGTCCGTGGCTTCCGCACGGCTGGCAGGGCACGATTCCCGGTGGTCGTTTCGCGGGAGCGGGGCACCACACTATGGCGGTCGACGCGACCAACCTCGCATCAGCACTCTCGTCAACGCGCAGTCAGGTGACCGGCGCGATCAAGAATGCTGCCGGCACCACGGGCACAAGCTTCGAATATCTGCTCGCCACCGCCAAGATGGAATCCAACCTTAACCCCTCAGCCACGGCATCGACGTCGTCAGCAAAGGGACTCTTTCAGTTCATCGAGCAGACCTGGCTCGGCACCGTGAAGGAGGCCGGGACGCAGCTGGGCTACGGCAAATATGCCGACGCCATCACCAAGTCGCCGTCGGGCTCCTATTCGGTGAGCGATCCCGCTGCAAAGGCCGAGATTTTGAAGTTGCGCGACGATCCTGTCGCGAGTTCAGCGATGGCCGGCGTGTTGACGCAGTCCAACAGCTTCAAGCTCACGGGCGAGATCGGTCGCCGGCCAAGTGACTCCGAACTCTATATGGCGCATTTCATGGGCGTCAGCGGCGCCTCGAAGCTGATCAACAACGCGACCAACAATCCGAGCGCCTCAGGCGCCGCACTGTTTCCGAATGCGGCCGCGGCGAACCGGTCGATCTTCTACGATCAGAGCGGTAGCGCGCGCAGCGTGTCGCAGGTCTATTCGGTGCTGTCGTCGCGCTACGACAGTGCTGCGAATTCCACGGCAACGCGGACGGCGATGGCGTCCGCAGGCGTGATGACGGCGCAGGCGGTCTCGCCAATGACGCCTGCCAGCAATGCGACATTCCTGTCGCGCTTCCCGGATCTGAGCACGGTGCAGGTCGCAAGCTTTGCATCCGACCAGTCATCGATGGCCGTGCAGGAGCAGCCGATTTTCCGGTCGCTGTTCCAGGGCGGCGATCGTGCGCAACCTGTATCGCCGGCAGTGCAGGAATTGTGGGGTAACCGCACGTCACTGACGTCCACGTCGCTGCCGAGGGGACCGGAGGTTGGCGTGCCCAAGCCGCTCGATCTGTTCAGCGATCGCGCCGGGACTTTTAGTAGTTAGCTCCGTCCCTTCATGGTGAGGAGGCGCCCAGCGCCGTCTCGAACCATGAGTTGTCAGGCATTGCCGCTCTCGGCCATCTTTCGACACGCGCGCAAGGGCGCGTCCCTCGGAAGCAGCGTGGGATGGTCAGCGGAGCTAGCATTTTCCCCCGCATGTCCGATCCCTTAACAAAACCTCAACAAACCCATAAGCTTATGGTGAACCGTTTGTTAAGTGGCATGGTTTATTTTCTCTGACAGTGGCATCGCGTTACGGTGTTGATCGGGTTGCGTAGGCTGGCAGAACCATGATTGTTCGGCAGTTCATTAGTTGGGTACGGACCGCTCCAGCGGGTGAGCGGGCAGAGGCGACGCGCTCTTTGGCGCGAGCCTGGATCTTTTCAGACCTGTCCGACGACGATCGTGCAGCCGCCGAAGGCGCGCTGCTGATGCTGCTCGACGATGCATCGCCGCTGGTGCGTCAGGCCATGGCGCAGGTTTTCGCCCGCGCGCCGTCGGCGCCCGCGGCCATCGTGCAGGCGCTGTCGGTGGATCAGCCTTGCGTGTCGCTTCCAGTGCTCGAACATTCGCCGCTGCTGATCGATGCCGATCTGGTCGATATTGTCGCCACCGGCAACAGCGAGTTGCAATGCGCCGTCGCCCGCCGCATCAATCTGCCGATCTCGATCTGCGCCGCCATTGCCGAAGTCGGCTCTGCCGCTGCCGCGCTTGAACTCATCGAAAATCCGTATGCCGAACTGGCGCCGTTCTCCTGGGACCGTATTGTCGAGCGTCACGGTCACCTCGCTGCCATCCGCGAAGCGATGCTGGCCCTTGATAACCTGCCAGCCACGACGCGCCTCGCGCTGGTGGCCAAGCTCTCCGAAACGCTGACCCGCTTCGTTGTTGCACGGAACTGGCTGTCGCCGGCTCGTGCCGAGCGCATAGCGGATGAGGCGATGGCGCGCTCCACGGTCAATATTGCGTCGCGTTCGCGCGGCGACGAGATGCGGGATCTCGTGCATCACCTGCGCGAAGCCGGGCAATTGACCGCCGGGCTCATCCTCCGTGCCCTGTTGTCGGGCAATCTCGAACTGTTCGACCAGGCACTGGTGGAATTGTCGGGCCTGCCGCAGAGCCGCGTAGCCGCACTGGTCTATGACGGCGTCGGCGCCGGGCTGAACGCATTACTTGCACGCGCAGGCCTGCCGGAGTCGACATTCCCTGCCTTTCGCGCCGCTTTGGCCGCGCGCAACGAAATCGGTTTCATCGGCTCCGTCGGCGGCGCCGTGCGGCTGCGCCGCCGCATGGTCGAGCGCGTGCTGACGGTGTGCGAGACCGATGAAGCGGCATCGGAGCCCTTGCTGATCCTGCTGCGGCGCTTCGCGACGGAGTCGGCCCGCGAGGAAGCGCGGGTCTTTTGCGACGAACTGGCAGAGCAGGCGAATGCGCGTGACGAGTATCAGCTGATCGCGGCGTAAATATTCAGAATCTCAGTGAGGTCGTAGGATGGGTAGAGCGTCTTCGCGAAACCCATCATCGTACCGAATCGCTGCGATGGGTTTCGCTACGCTCTACCCATCCTACGAAAGCAACTACTCTTTCGGCACGATGCTCGGCGCCGATATCATCTCGAGATGGTCCGGCCGATCGCGATTGACGACCGTCAGATAATCATCCGCGACGGCACGCAGGCGGGCGCTGAGTTCGTTGGCCACGCCGGCCTTCTCGATGGTGTTGTGCTCGCGCACGATGGCCTGGATCGCATCGATATGATGCTGGATCAGATCCGCCGGCACCGCATCGAGATCGGGTGCGTGTTCGAGAATCCGGCACAGGCTTTCGGCGGCCACGCCGGCGGCTGGAAAGCCGAAGGTCGAGGCATCGCCCTTGATGTCGTGCGCCGCACGAAACAGCTCGCCGCGGGTTTGCGGATCGAAGCCCTTTTTCAGGATCGCGGCATGGGCTGCGGCAAGGCGGTCGCACTCGCTGCGCATCCAGGTCTTGAACTCGCCGGAGAGATTGGCCAGCGCCTGTTCGGCGCGCGCGACGGGATCGTCGAGGTCGCGGTCGATGACGCGGCGGATCGCGTGCTTCAGCGTATTCGGTGGCGTGATGACGTGATGATCGGCGAAAGTCTGCACCTTCGGCGGCGCTGGCGCCTTGGTCTTGGCCATGGTCGTTTCTCCGAACATTGCGCTAGCCTGTCACACGGGCTTTATCCAGCAGCGACGGCTGCTGTAGAACCTCGGCCTCGCCGCCGTTGCGGCGTTCCGGTCCGATATAGGCAACGGTGGTGTTGCGGCGGCGATCCGGCCCGAAATAGTTCTTCGTCTTGATGAAGGGGCGGGGATGGGCGACCACACTCATGATGCGCAGATAAAGTCCCTTGGCCGAAATCGGCTTGGCCAGAAATTCGGTGACGCCGGCATCGCGCGCCATGGTAATGCGGCGCTTCTCGGAATGGCCGGTGAGCATGATGATCGGCGCGTAGGGATTGCCCTTGGAATCCGGCTGCCGGATCATCTGCGCCAGTTCGAGCCCGTCGAAAATCGGCATCGCCCAGTCGGCGATCACGATGTCGGGTACGTAGTGGCTGTACATCTCCAGCGCAGTAGCGCCGTCCTCGGCTTCATAGACTTCGCGGGCGCCGAACGAATGCAGCAGCGTGCGCAGGATGCGCCGCATGTGCGGATTGTCGTCGCAGACCAGAAAACGCAGCTTGTTGAAGTCGATACGGAACATGATGCGGCTCGAACCGGGCAGGGACCGTTACCCGATGTTAACCATACCGCGTCGCGTCTTAACGAATGGTTGAGGCAGGCGGCCGCCTCAATACCCGAACTGCTCGCTGAGGATACGTTCTTCCAGGCTGTGGCCGGGATCGAACATCATGCGCATGGAAATCGTCTTGTCGGAGATGATCTCGACACGGCGCACGTCGCGGGCCTCGTCATGGTCGGCGACGGCGGCGACCGGACGTTTGTCACCTTCCAGCACTTCGATGACCACGAAGGCGGTGTTCGGCAGCAGCGCGCCGCGCCAGCGGCGGGGCCGAAACGCGCTGATCGGCGTCAGCGCCAGCAAAGCGGCGTTGATCGGCAGGATCGGTCCCTGCGCCGAGAGGTTATAGGCGGTCGAGCCGGCGGGCGTCGCAACCAGAATGCCATCGGCAACCAGTTCGGCCATTCGCTCGCGCTCGTCGATCAGGATGCGCAGCCGCGCCGCCTGATGGGTCTGGCGGAACAGCGAGACCTCGTTGATGGCGTGATGGATATGCACGGCGCCATGGACGTCGGTGGCACGCATCAGCAGGGGATGAATGACAGTGTCGCGTGCCGCAGCAAGGCGGGCATGCAGGTCATGCGTCGAGAACTCGTTCATCAGGAAGCCGACGGTGCCGCGATGCATGCCGTAGATCGGTTTGCCCGAGCGCATGTGGTCATGCAGTGTCTTCAGCATCAATCCATCGCCACCGAGGGCTACGATGATATCGGCAGTGGCCGGATCGGCATTGCCATAGAGCTCCGTCAACTGGTCGAGCGCTGCCTGCGCTTCAACGCTCGTGCTGGCCACGAAGGCGATCCGGTCATAGCGTTTGGACGGGTTCATCGGGTAATCGCGGGCCTTCAGCTCGATGCATGTCGGGCGAGGTCTGTATCGGCCTTCCCTAGGGTTGTCGAGGCAACACTAAGGGCAGTTTTCGCCGATATGTCGAGGGCAGGGAAGCTGGATGGTTACCGCGCCATGCAAAAGCCGGCACAATCCGAAGGATTGCGCCGGCTGACCGATCCGCGAATGGGATCAGTAGGTGAGACCAGTGCCCGGCGCTTTTTCCAGCGCGGCAGCGAGCGATTTATATTCGGCGGAGTCCTTGCCACTCAGCATCGCGATTTTGTTGAGATGATATTGCGCCTGATCGCGGTTGCCCTGTTCGACCTGCCACAAGCCGTAATACTGCCAGGTGCGGACATGGGCGGGGTCGGCCTTCAGCGCACGCTCGTACCAGATCTGCGAGACCTTGTAGTCCCCGAGCTTGCGATAGGAGTAGCCGATCAGATTGGCGACATCGGCGCGGTCGTCCTGGCCGAGCGCCTTGAGCTGCGTGATGGCCGCCGTGTAGTCCTGCTTGTCATAGACCGTGGTATAGGCCGCGCGATAGTTGGCGAGGAACGCAGCATCGTCGATGTTCGAATTCTTGGTGTTGGTTTTCTTCTTGTCTTTGGTGCCCTTGGTGTCGGTCGCCGGCGGTGCGGAAGGCGTATCGCCGCCCGCGGCATAGGCCGGGGCAAAGAACACCGGGGTGAGGGAAGGCGTGGCGGCAACGGCCACGGAAAACATTGCCAGCGTCGTCAGCCTGATCGCGAGATGGGTCATGCAGCGCTCCTGTTTGCAACGGCAATAATCTGACACGGAAGTCTCAGGTTGTGAACACCGGGCGTGGGTGTTCATTCCCGCTTTTGCCGACACGAGGAGCAGACTTGGGCAACCGACTTGGGGCAGGACGCCTGACCCAGCCGATCATGACAGGGATGTCACCGAGATGAACGAAGTCTGTCCGGCGCCGTCAGAGTGGGTTCAGCGCAGCGGCGCTAGTCTGACTGCATTGATCGACAAGCCCGGCCAACCGACCGGTCAACTTCGTGATCGAGACCGACAGGAGACGACCATGTTGAAGAAAATTTCCACCGCGTTGATCGTAGCTTCCATGCTTGCCGCGCCCGCGATGGCTGCTGGTATCGCCAAGACCACGCCGGCGCCGATCACCAAGCCGGCGACGGCGGTCGATAACAAGGTGCAGGCCAAGCCCGGCGTGCTGAACGCAAATGCGAAAATGGCCGGTCATCACCGCCATGCCCGTCCTCATCATCGTTTCCACAAGAAGATGAGCGTTCACAAGCACACCGCCATCCAGACCACAGTCGTGCATAAACGCGGCTGAGGGGGCTCCGCGGTCGCGGCCTCATATTGCCCAGCTTCGATCGCGGAGTTTCAACTGCCGGCCTGCTGCTCCTGTCCCCAGGTGCAGCGGGCCGGCGCGTCTGCGCTGGTCCGTCACCGAGATGCGAATTCCAATTCGGGAGCGAACCGTCTAGGACAGGAATGACGGGGACACACCTGCGCAAGTGAGACGGCACGACGGATGAGACGGCATTTGGGGACATCGGCAAAACGGGCAGCAGTAGTGCTGTTGCCGCTATGGCTGGCGGCATGTGGAGGCGGCGGTGCCGGCGGTATCAGTTTCACCGACGATCAGGGCGTTGCCGCCCAGCCATTCCCGGCCAATTATCGCACCGATCTGCTGGCTTTCTTCAAGACCTATCTGAACAATCCGGTCGGCGTCCGCGATGCCATGATGGCAGAGCCGGTGCAGCGCACGGTCGGCGGCCGGCTGCGCTATGTCAGTTGCGTGCGCTATACGGCGAAGGATTTCGACGGCAGATACACTGCGCCGCAGGAGAAGGCCGTGTCCTATGTCGACAAGCGCCTCGACCGTATCGTCGAGAACGTCACTGAGGCCTGTGCCGGCGCCACCTACGCGCCGTTCCCCGAAATGGAAAAGATGACGCGCTAGCGCGTTGGTCTCCGAATATTTTACCTCCAGGCGGGACCGTACTTTGTTGCGCATTCAACCGGGGCGGGGATGACGATGAGATCCATTAGCCGCTTGCTGCTCTGCCTCGCGATTTGCCTCGGTATCGGCGTGGTGGGATCGCTCTCGACCAAGCCGGAAATTGCCGGCTGGTATGCCGGGCTCGCGAAACCGTTCTGGACGCCGCCCCCATTGGTGTTCCCGATCGCCTGGACCGCGCTTTATATCCTGATGGCTATCGCGTTTTGGCGTCTGTGGGATCGCACCGCGCCGTCGATGGGGCGGAGCAGGGCGATGACGCTGTTCGGGGTTCAGCTCGTGCTGAACGCAGCCTGGTCGCCGGTGTTCTTCGGCTGGCATGGTATCCGCACCGGCCTCGTCATCATCGCGCTGATGGTCGTCGCAATCGCCGCTACGATTCTTTCAGCCTCGCGGGTCGACCGGATCGCCGGCTGGCTGCTGGTTCCGTATCTCTGTTGGGTGCTCTATGCGAGCACCATCAATGCCGGCGTCGTCGCCCTTAATTGACCGCAGTGCTGCCGCAACAACGACGCAGCCAGATGTAGGTATCCGGGCACCGAAAAGCCCTATCAAGTTCATGTGAGCATTGAACCAAAGGCACTTCTGCCGCGCCTGAAAATGAATAAATCGAAAAGTGTTGCTGCTTTGTCGCAGTCGGCAAACATCGTTGTGGCAGCACCTGCCGTGAAGCAACCAAACTGCCGCCACGTTGTTTTTCGATGGTCATTACGCAACACAGGGGAACAACCATGAAGAAGCTTTTGCTCACCGCGTCGGCCATCGTTGCCGTGGCCGCGATCTCGTCTTCTGCTTTCGCTGCCGACCTTCCGGCGCGGCCCTATACCAAGGCCCCGGCCTATACGGCGCCGGCTGTGGTCTATAACTGGACCGGTTTCTATATCGGCGGCCATCTCGGCGGTGCCTTCGGTGACGGCAACAGCCTCGTCGGCGATAGCGGCCGGTTCATGGGCGGTGTGCAGGGCGGCTTCGACTATCAGTTCGCCACCAACTGGGTGATCGGTGTCGAAGCCCAGTACAGCTGGCTGACGAACAGCAATACCAGCCTTGTTTTCCCGAATGGCACGACCATCACGGGCGGCGGTAACGATCAGCTAGGCTCGGTCACCGGTCGTCTCGGTTACACCTGGGGTCCGGCACTGCTCTATGCCAAGGGCGGTTACGCCTGGAAGGATAACAACAACCTGACCATTGCCGCCCTGGCTCCCGCGGTGGCGGTGATCGATGGCAACAAGAAGGACGGCTACACTGTCGGTGGCGGTCTCGAATACATGTTCTCGCCGAACTGGTCGGGCAAGGTCGAATACCAGTACTACAACTTCGGCAATACCACGATTACCTCGACGGCCATTCCTGGCGGCTCGGCGCGCTTCAACAACGACGAGCACACCATCAAGGCCGGTCTGAACTATCGCTTCGGCTGGGGTGGCCCGGTGGTCGCCAAATACTGAGCAAGCGCGAAGCCGCTTCAATCTTCGACGGAAAGGCCGGCATGACGCCGGCCTTTTTCTTTGTGGGTGTCGTCGTGTTTCTCCCTCGCTCGTTATGGCCGGACTTGTTTCTGCGTTACCGGGCATGACGGTGCACAGCGTAGGATGGGTAGAGCGCAGCGAAACCCATCGGCCGAGCCTGCCGTATGATAGAATGATGGGTTTCGCTCCGGCGCGCTGCGCCTACGCTCTACCCATCCTACGGCCTCATCCGATTCAACTGTCAAACAGCCACTGCTTCAGACAACACGTGCTCTCCAGACATGCATCATCGCCCCTGTTGTTGGCGGCGCGGGGGCGCCGTCGTCTCTCGCATTCCCGCCCCCTGTGAGAGGGCGTGCGGAACGCCGGGTGCCCGATGCACCCCTGGGCCTGATGCCAATGCGGTCTTCCGCAAGGGTATGCATCAGGACTTTCGGAAAGCACGGGCCAGTGCCCGACGTTCCGCCTGCGGTGTTTTGTCGACTTGCTGAATGCTTGCCCAGGCGACCGATCAAGGTCACCCTTGTTGGGCCCTGCGCGACAGGGCCGGGGGAGCACAAGCTCTTGGGCCGGACGCGTTTCGAATCTGGTCGTCCGTCACTTGATCTGCGGGCCCGTTCCACCCGCGAGCAAACCGTCCCGCCTGTCCCAGTGGTATCCTGACCACAGGCGATGCGGCCTGCCCGCAGACAGCCGTTACCCACACATCCCGTGACGCCGCATCTCCGGCGTCCACCGCCTCCCGCCCCGCAATCGTGACGATCGCGATCGCCCCTCTCGGTGGGGCAGGACGAAGGGGAAAATAATCAAGATGGGGATGCTGTCAATACAGATAGGAAAAAATGTTTGGGTGGTGTCTTGCCGCCCGGCCCCGGGAATCGAAAGTAAACGAGTCCTGAATCCCCGGAAAAATAAGGTTCGAGACTCCCTTGCCAGAATCGCTTGATGGTTGTCGGGCGATGAGAATGATCGACAATATCCGCAGCGACGGGGTGCAGGTGGCACTGACGGTCGCCCTGATGGCCGCCTGTGCGGTCAATCTGCTGCTGCTTTACGCGTGGCTGTGAGCGCGCGCCGGTTGGGCGCGCGCGGGAGTAGCCCTTGCGCGGCAACTCTGTTATTTGACTGCGCGACGCGGATCGGCGATTGGTCCGTGCGTTCGATTTCGATCTTGGGTCTTCAATTAACCCATTGATCTTGTTGCCGGTTTAGCTCAGCGGTAGAGCAGCGGTTTTGTAAACCGAAGGTCGGGAGTTCAATCCTCTCAACCGGCACCATCTTGCCATGCCTCAGCTGCCGGTATCATTTGAAGTGTTCCTCAACTGTCCTCAACTGGGGGGCTGATTGATCCGATGCCGCGCGAACCCTCGCAGGCGTTTCGCGGTGGCAGACCTCGCGCTCGTCCTGCATTGCCTGTTGCCGAGCTTTAAGGCGGCCGCCGGCCGTCCTTGGTGGCCTCGTCGATGTTCATGGGCGCTTCGGCGAAAGGTGGCTCCACCCTTACCCGAAAAACACCCATAGCGCGGCCAGGAAAGACGCTGTCCCGAACGAGAGGGCGCCTGCGCACAGAGCGTGTTCCAGCAGCTCCCGCTCGTGACTGTGCTTGAAACACTGCCGGGTAAAGTATTGGTGAGTGAAGTGGTCTTCCATCTCCGCCTCCCTGAATGGGGACAGAGAATCTGCTTCGTGATTCGCCGTCAAGCGGAGGTCGTGTTACTCTGCAAAATAACGTCTGCGGCAATCTGAACCTTTTTCCTGATAGCGCGACACAAGCGCTTCTCGTGAATGAAGGGGCCTCGCATGACTTTTCGCGCATCCTTCAGCTGGCTTTTCGGCAGCATCGCAACACCGGCATCTCAAGAGCGCGCCAAGCAATTGAATGCGGCGATGGATGAGTTTGTCCGGCTGCTCCACACCAATGGCTATGACAGCAAAAGTCCCGCCACCCTTGGAGAGGCGGCAGGACTTTCGGAACGTCCATCCTGCGCTCAGGACGCTCAGTCTTCCAACCAAGGATTGTGAGAGTCGTTCCCGGGTTACGACGGGCGGCACTGCGACCGGCTTGCCCGTGTCCTCTTCGGTACTGCACGGCTGGTGTAGCCGTCCTCCAGCACCGTCTTGCCGTTCACAACGTCAACGAGCCCGGCTTCGTCGGCATGCTGCCAGACGTTCTCCGCGGTCGGGAATTCCTGGCTGAGTTTCGGGCCGTCCTCGAATAGCGCGCGCGAAGCTGCTCACCCGTCAACCTGACCATGGAGGCCGGTTCAGAAGCAGGGATACGCCCGGCCGTTCTGGCCGCGATAGGCCGCGGCCGATTGCTTGCAGCGGGCGGCGAGGGGGCCATCGTAATAGGCGAAGGTGCCCGGTTGCAGGCCCGGTCCGTAATTGTGCCCGTACAGGATCCGGTAGGGCTGGCCGGGTGCGGCAAAGGCGAAGGTCTCGGCGCTGTGATGATGCTTCCAGTGGCGCGCGAAAGCAGGGGTCGCGACCAGCGTCGACAGGATGATGGCTGCACTGAGAAACTTCATCGGGGCTCTCCGGACATGACGACTGCAGATGTCTGCGACCAAGGCTGACGGGATCAGATCACGTTGCGACGGCGATACGCAAGATGCGCGCGGCGCTCTTGCGGCGGTGTTCAACCGGGATCAGAGCGCATCGCGAGCCCGTTGCGTTAACGAATCCACGCTGCGGTCCCGCGCATTTGAACTTCGCCTGATGCTTGCGCGTTAGGCTTACCGGCAGTTTAGGCCGCGCCTTTAACCCATCCTGCCAGGCGTTCGATTATCGTACCGCCGAGATGCAGGACATGGCCATGCGTATCCTTTCAACACTGCTTTTCGTGATTGCGACCACGCTTCCGGCGGCAGCCGCCGATGGTTTCAACATCGTCGTGCCCGGCCGTCCGGGCGTGCCGATCATCATCAACGGCGTCGATGCATCGTATCGCGTGATCGAAGGCGACTGGGGTCTCGATCGCGGCATCCATATTCAGCCGACCGTTTATGGTGGTCGCTACATCGATCCCGTTCCGAATGTCGGGCACTACTATCCGAG
Organism: Tardiphaga sp. GW822-FHT04G09; assembly: GCF_058800725.1. Lineage (NCBI taxonomy): Bacteria > Pseudomonadati > Pseudomonadota > Alphaproteobacteria > Hyphomicrobiales > Nitrobacteraceae > Tardiphaga > Tardiphaga sp. GW822-FHT04G09. The sequence goes on from NZ_JBXAMO010000001.1 coordinate 311,683, forward strand.
CCTCGGCCACAAGCCCGGCTACGGGCGTCTGGAGATCGAGCCGCCGGCCAATCGCAAATTGCCGCAGCCGGCCGAGAGTTTCCACGAAAACTGGTCGGCGAAATCCGCGCCGATGGAACGGCAGAACGAAGTGCCGTTCAATCCGCCTGAGGTCCTCATCGCGCCGCGAGAGTTCCGGCGCTGACCAAGCAATCACCAACAACGAAAAGACTACCGACAGGAGAGAGTATTCATGCGTAACGCGATTTCGAAATGGGTTGCGGCGTTTGCCGTTGTCACCGCCGCGGCCGGCACTGCGCCTGCGATGGCTTGCGGCGGCGGCCTGTTCACCTCAAACGGCTGCTCGCCTTGCGGTCAGGCCTATGTCAGCCCCTGTGGCCAGAGCTATAGCGCCGGTTACGGCTATGCCGGCGTGGCCGCCTATGAGCGGCTGCCCGATCCGACCCCGGTGACGCGTCAGTATTATTACGCCAACCAGGGCCCGACCTTCAGCGGCCCGGGCATGTTCGCGCCGGTCCCGACCTATCAGGAGACCGCGATCGGCTGGCGCGGCTATGGCCAGGGTTACGGTCAAGGTTACGGCTATCGTCGCGGCTATTACGGCGGCCCCTACGCCAATCCGGTGAACTACTCCTACGGTCCGGCGTATCGCGCGCCCGCGATCTACAGCTATCCGCAGCGCTCGCAGTACCGCGCGCGTCCGAGCTATCGCTACGGCTACAGCATGCAGCCGCGCACGCGTTACGGCTATGCGCAGCGCAGCTACGCGTCGCGCAGCAGCTATCATCAGGCGCATCGCTATGGCGCGCCGAGGGTGATGTATGCGCCGCGTGCCGCGGGACCGCAGCGTGGCTATCACCAGCCGCAGCAGCATCGCCGCGCGTACTGATCTGATTGAATTGAACGAAGAACGCCCGCTCGCAGCAATGCGGGCGGGCGTTGTCGTTTGGAGAGAGGGATTCTTGTTTGACGCGTTTTCTTGACGCGAACCGGGACGCACTTCGCTCGAAGACGCTCTAGCCCATGAGTCCGAGCTTGCTGGCGCCGACATAGAGCGCGAGCACGGCGGCATTGGAGACGTTGAGGCTCTTGATCTCGCCGGGCATGTCGAGCCGCGCGACGACGCTGCAGGTTTCTCGCGTCAGCCGTCGCAGTCCGCTGCCTTCGGCGCCGAGCACAAGCGCCAGCGGCTGCTGCAGCGGGATCGCGCTGATGTTCTCGCTGCCCTCGCTGTCGAGGCCGACAGTCATGAAGCCGAGGTCGTTCAATTCGTTCAATGCCCGCGCCAGATTCGGCACCGTGATCATCGGAACCAGTTCCAGCGCGCCCGAGGCGGATTTGGCCAAGACGCCGGTGGCCTCTGGACTGTGCCGTGCCGTGGTGATGATCGCCTTGACCGCGAAGGCCGCAGCCGAGCGCAGGATGGCGCCCACATTGTGCGGATCGGTGATCTGGTCGAGCACCAGCACGATGCCGTCCTGAGAGAGGGTGTCCAGATCCGGCGATTCCAGCGGCTCGACTTCGGCGAGCAGGCCCTGATGCACGGCATCGGGCCCCAGCCGGCGGTCGATCTCGTCGGGACGGACCAGGACCGGTGCCACGCGGGTGTCGATCTTTTCCTCGGCGAGGCGCCGCGCGGCGTTTTCGGTCAGAATCAGCTTGCGGATCACCCGCTGCGGATTGGCCAGCGCCATGGTGACGGTATGCCAGCCATAGAGGATGGCCGGGCCGTCGCCGCCCGATTCCCGGCCGCGCCGGGGCGGGCGCCGTCCGTGATCTCGGCCCTGATCGCGGGATTTGTCCCGGTTTTGGCCACCTGGGCCGTCGCGTCCCTTGTCAGGGCCGCGCTGGAATCGCTGTTTTCGGTCTCGATCGCTCATGACTGGCTTGTCTCACGAGGGCCCGATAATGGCAATTTGGTGCGCGGCAAAGAGGTGCGCGAAGGGCGGATATTCCTGCCCGGGTCGGTTGACTTTGCCCCATGGCTTCCGTCATAAACGCGCCAACCGGGAGCCCGTTTACGGGCGCGCGTTTTAACGTCATCGATGGCCGTCCAGCCACTGATTTGGTGGGCTGAGGTCCGATGGCGTCAGGCGGGGGAGTGTCCCGAGTGGCAAAGGGAGCTGACTGTAAATCAGCCGTCTTATGACTTCGAAGGTTCGAGTCCTTCTTCCCCCACCATCCTCATTTCATTGAAGAATTAGCCCCGCGGGGCGGCTGGCTGTAAGCAATCAGATATTCGGTGTTTGTTCTAATGTCTGGGCCGCCGCAAGGTGCAGGTGCTGCAGCGCGTCGTCATGTCGACCGGTGCAGAGAAAGCCTAGTGACTCAGGACCGGGGTGGTGCAATCGCCTTCAGCCGCAGTGGCGACATGGCATTCGGCGATTTTGACGAACCGGTGATCCTCGGCCGCTTCGGCGACGTACCACGGGAATTCGAGTAGGCAGCAAAAAGCCCGCCGGGTGAGGGCGGGCTGTTCAGATGAAGCGTTATGCGATCTAGCCGTATTTGAGCATCGGCTGAGGCCCTTCCGGTTTAGGAGCCGGGATTGGCCGCCCCATCTCATGAGCAGCCTCAATCCAGCAAGAAATGGCGTCTTGCAGGTTCGCAAGTGCCTCCTGAGGAGTCTCGCCATCCGACATGCAACCAGGAAGATCGAGTGCGTAAGCCGCGAATCCGCCGCCATCGGCAGCAGAAAGCGGGCGAACAGTAGCAGGATAGTCTGTTGCTACGGTCATTTGAGCCTCCTTACTGCTTCGAGAAACGCAACTAATCGGCGAATATATACAGGTTTTATGGGCCTTTTAAAGGGCACCGTCTGAATGTGGTCAATGCGCGGATGCGACACCTTGTAGTGGGACCCCCCGCCAGTAGGCGGAGCGCACGAAACGCCATGTTCGCCGCAAACCGTTTCAACGTCTTTAATCCGCCAGTCGCCTTGCGGGTTCCGTTTCATCTGCTCGAGCAAATCGGCCATGGCCTATGTGGCCGCAGCCGGTTTTGGACCCTTTGGGAGAGTTTTAGGCGGCGCTCTTGTTGCTACTGGCGGTGGAGCTGCGGCAGCCTCCACTGCCTGCTTCACCTCGAATAACGATGATTGGGTTCGATCGACGCCTTCGCCGGCATTGATGGGCGTGAGCCGCTCGAACGATGACCCGGGGTTCGTCACGAACATGATTGACGTCACAACTCGCACCGATTCCGTGCCATTCGGGGCAAACGTAAATACAACCCGCTCTGCTGGCACACCGTCATACTTCGACCCCAACAAAAGAGCCGCACCGAAGTTCTCGGTCGGCTTGTCCATTTGGAGCATGTATTCGGTGTCTTTGGTGATGCTGTAGCGCTGGTTGATTGCCCGAGAAATTAGCGCTGATTTGATGGCCCCTACCGGTGCCCGAATGTCTACCTCGGGCTTGCCGCTTGCGGTCGCCGGCGGTTGCGCCGTCTGGCACCCCGCAAGAAAAAGCCCCACTACCAAGCCCAAAACCGCGCGCATCAACAATCTCCCCAGCCCGCAACCATCCAATCGCAACTTTTAGTTGAGGGCAAGGCCCAGGATCACTGCACCATCAGCATAAAATCTGTCTCGCCGACAATGCGGATGGTCGCGCCGTTGGCGATCATGTCTTCCACCTTGCGATGCTCCGCACTCTTTTCCCCGCAGTTCAGCCGGGGTCGGCTCATGGGACAGCCGCCAGGAATTGGGCGTGAAGCCAGGGCCCATCAACCTATCGGTAAAGGGCTCATTGCCCGAAATCGATCAGGCTGGGCCAAGAGGTCTCAGTGCTCGTTGACCGCAGCGCCGAGCTTGATCAGGCTCAGCGAGCGGTTCGCGGTCTCGCGCAGGCGGCAGTAGCTCGCGCTGCCCGGATACATGCCCGGCTCGACCTTGTCGAAGACCGCGCAGAAGCGATCACGCGATGCGGCGAAAGTTTTCTGCGAGTCCGCGACTGCCTTGATCACGTCATCGAACCCGCCAGCCTGAACCTTCTTTAGCGTCTCATTGGTTTTCTGCGTCCAAATGGCGAGTTCGCGCGCCGCGCAGGCTTTCCATTTGGCGACGTCGTCATTCGCGCCCTCTGCCGCTTTGATACAGGGATCGGCGACAAGCCCGACGCACGCGCCGCCGAAACCGCCGGTTTTCTCCGCGGTCTTCAGACAGGCATCGATCACTGCAACGTCGGCTGGCGCGGTGCCTTGGGCGAAAGCCGTCGATACGAGCATGAGGTTTGCGGCGAACATCGCGGCGGCAAGTTTAAGCTTCATTGGAGATCCGCCTTTTTGGGTAAGGGCAGAATGACATCCGGCTTATTGAATCTGTTGTTTGGTCCGGGCCTATCGATCCACCAGTCATAGAATTCGATGGCAGCATCGATCCAGTCGGCAACTCTATTCCAAACCTTATAGATAGCGTTCTTCATGCGGATAGGTCGCTGATGCGGCTCTCATGGTTCAAGGCTACGCGCGCTGTTGCACTCCTTGCCCAAGCGGCAAAAGCCCGTCGGTGAGGGCGCGGATGGGAGAACATGCGCGAGATTTCGACCGGCGCGTTAACCTTTCATTAACCGTGCCGGTCCAGCCTCCGGCCATGCGGTGGATCGCGACTCCTGGGGAACCGGTGACCGCATAGAGAAGCCGCCCGGCTGGGACCCGGGCGGCTTCTTGCCCAACATCGAATCTCTCCGCCAGACCACTCAACGCACAACGTCGCCCGGGCGGAATATGATCGCCCGGCGACGCTGGCTTACTTACTGGGCCGCAGAATCCCCAGCTCGGGTATGTGTGGCGAACCACGCAAAAGGTTCAGCGCCTTCGGTCACTTTTTATCACCCAAACAAATGAGGCAGCCTGTCGCGAGAGGCCACCTGCAGCTTCAAGGTAAGCCGCGAGTGGCCTACCGGATGGAGCGAGGGCATCTATATTAAGTCAAGCGAGCGTGGTCGAAATTGGCCGACGCGCTAGTTTTGGACATGGCCCGCAATGACCATCTCCAAGCTAATGAGGCATAGCCTCGTGGGAGTTTGTCCATGTACAGCGCCTACATCAACGGGAAAGATATCAAAATCGGCACGGCGATTTCTGTCGTCGGCAAATCGGTCGCGCCGGGAGAAATTCTCGCGCTCGAATACCCAAACAAGAGCCGGGTGTCAGGCAAGGTCATCTCAGCTTCGCATAATGAGCTCGAAGTCGAGATCAGTTCAGAGACCTGGCGGCTGCGTCCACACGCTCCGAGCGATGATACCATCCACAATGACCTGTCCGACAAAGATGCAACATTCTGGACGGTCCAGGCCAAGCTCTGAGCATCTGCCTCGCTCTCCTCCGGAGAGCAGGGTGATGTTTCAGAGCCAGGGCGGAAGAGAGAAATCTCCGCAGCGATTACGGTGGTGGTAATTGCTGATCCCGAGTTTCTCTCTCGCGCTCGTCTTGTAGGATTGAAATGGCTTCGGCGATCAGTGCGACGACGGGTCGTAGTTCGAGCCGTTCGGCTCGCCTTCGCACGCTGTGAAGATCGTTTTGCAACAGAATGAGATTAGACCGGCGAGAAATAGCTACCATAGCGGGAGGACTCCCTAGCTGGGAACCGCCCAAGCATTGTCACAGAGAAGAGTGTGCCGCGGAATAAATCATGCATCCGCCGAAAGCATCACACACGTTGACAAATCAGCCATGCGCTCAGGTTGTCGCAAAACAGGACGACCGAACAGGATCGCGCAGTTGCCAAGTCAACTACGCATTGTCCAGGAGTGCGGTAGATTTTGGACGACGTGATTTGGAAAACGGAGCGTGAGCGGGTAATAAGCGCGCATGAACAATCGATTTCTCATCTTGCTTTCGGTTGCACTACTGGCTTCCGCAATTCTCGTCGTGTTTCACGGCGATCTCAGTGCCCGCGACCCCAATCATCTCAATAGACACGCTGCGCCGGTGACCCAGTGTGGCTATTGGGGTGAGATGTCCGAAGGAATGTCGTGCCGTTAAACCAGCGCGTGGACTCACTGGCGGGTAGCAAATCCGGATTGATGCGAGTTTGACCAACGCCAGGTGCCGGCGCGTCCGCCGTCACCCGGGAGTTTGCTTACTCTACATCAACGAGGCCGCCGGATAGTCATTGCTCTGGAACAGCGCGGACAAGCGGCGCCTGCGTGACGTCCGGTTCTTCAGACGACGTGTGAAGAACCGGAATGCGTTCAGTCTCTAAAAAGAGCTCACGCAAATTTATGCGAGACGTTCTTCGTCACTGTGTAGCAGGCGAGGCCTTCGGTGCCGCCTTCGCGGCCATAGCCGGAGTCCTTGACGCCGCCGAACGGCGTCTCCGCCGTCGATGCCACGAAGTGATTGATGGTGAGATTGCCGGTTTCCACGTCGTTGGAGATTCGCTGCACGTTGTCGGCTGACTTCGTGAAGGCATAGGCGGCAAGGCCGAACGGCAACGCATTGGCCTTGGCGATGGCTTCGTCGAGATCGCGCACCGGATTGACCAGCGCGAGCGGGCCGAACGGCTCCTCGTTCATCGCCAGCGCATCGTCCGGCACATCCGCCAGCACCGTGAGCGGGAAGTAATAGCCGCGATTGCCGACGCGCTGTCCGCCGGCGAGCACGCGCGCCCCGCGGTCCCTGGCATCCGATACCAGCCGCTCCATCGCCTCGATCCGGCGAATATTGGCGAGCGGCCCGAGCTGGGTCGACGGATCCATGCCGTTGCCGATCTTCAGCCTGGCCGCGCCTTCGGCAAAATTCCTGGCGAAGGTCTCATAGTTCGACTCATGCACGAAGAAACGCGTCGGCGCGACACAGACCTGGCCCGCATTGCGCGACTTGGTGACGACCGATGCTGCTGCGGTAGCCACCGGATCGGCGTCGTCGCAGACGATGACCGGGCCGTGGCCGCCGAGCTCCATGATCGCCGGCTTCATGTGCTGGCCGGCCATGGCGGCGAGATGTTTGCCGACCGGCACCGAGCCGGTGAAGGTGATCAGCCGGATGGCCTGATGCGGCACCAGATAGCCGGAGATTTCGGCGGGATCGCCGAACACGAGATTAAGTACGCCGGCCGGCAAACCGGCATCATGGAACGCACGCACCAGCTGCAGCGCGCCGGCCGGGGTTTCTTCCGATGCTTTCAGGATGATCGAACAGCCTGACGCCAGCGCGCCAGCAACCTTGCGCGCCGGTGAGCTCATCGGGAAATTCCACGGCGAGAACGCCGCGACGGGGCCGATTGGCTGGCGATACACCGTGTGCTGCAGGCCGGGGCCGGCCGGGATCACGCGGCCATACATCCGCATGCCTTCGGTGGCGTCCCACTCGATGATCTCGCAACCGCGCAGGATTTCGAGCCGCGCCTGATCGAGCGGCTTGCCCTGTTCGAGCACCATCGCCGTCGCCATCTCGTCCACGCGCGAACGGATCAGCGCTGCAGCTTTCAGGATGATCTGCGCGCGCGCATTCGGCGCCGTCTTGCGCCAGACATTGAACCCGCGTGTGGCCGCATCGAGCGCATCGTCGAGATCGGCCTTCGTCGCATGCGGCACGGTGCCGAGCACGCTCTCGTCTGCGGGATTGATGATCGGCGTGCCGGATGCCCGGCGCCACTGTCCGTCCACGTAAAGCTCGATGTCTGGATAGGCCATTTCAAAGTCCACTTCTTGTTCGTGCGAAGCGGTTGACTCTGCCTCGCTTGCGCGGCATCCAATCATATGTTGATATAATAGAACAATAGTTCTGTTAGACAGAACGAACTGGAATTGGATCAGGTCGACGATGAACGCAATCGGCAACAGCAGGACGGCGAAGAACCCAGCGGCAGCCGCCGCAACGCTCGCTGCACGCATCGCCGTGATCACACATCGCCTTCGCTGAACCGCGTCCTTCAAGAACGATGACCGGGGAGAGAGACATGAGACGGGACAAGGCGGCATGGCCGCTGACACGCCGCGCGGCGATTGTCATGACGATGCTGGCGGGTGCGGCAATGCTGACACCATCGGCACAGGCGCAGGACAGCTATCCGAGCAAGATGATCAGGCTGCTGGTGCCGTTCCCGGCCGGCAGCGCCACCGACGTCGAAGCACGCTTCCTCGCCGAGAAAGTCGGCGCGGTGCTCGGCCAGAAGATCCTCGTCGACAACAAGCCGGGCGCCAACGCCAATATCGGCGCCGCCGAAGTCGCGCGCGCGGCTGGTGATGGCTACACGCTCTATCTCGCGACCAATTCGACCCATTCGGCCAATGTGCATCTCTACAACAAGATGCCGTTCGATCCCGTCGCCGACTTCACGCCGATCGCGCGGCTGACGCGCAATCCGCTGGTGATGGTGGTCAACAAGGATTTCCCGGCCAAGGACCTCAAGGAATTCATCGCCTATGCCAAGGCCAATCCGGGCAAGCTGAGCTATGGCTCGGGCAACACCGGCAGCATGGCGGCAGCGCAGCTCGTCAAGTCGATGGCGTCGGTCGACGCTGTGCGCATCTCCTATCCCGGCACGCCGCAGGCGATCACCGATCTGCTCGGTGGTCGCATTGAATTCGTCATCACCGACGTCGCGGTGACGCGTGAATTCATCAACAATGGCAGCCTGCGCGCGCTCGGCGTAACCACATCGCAGAAGGTCGCCTCGCTGCCGAACGTGGCGCCGATGGCTGATGTCGGTCTGCCCGGCTACGACTTCGCCGCCTGGAGCGGGTTGTTCGGCCCGAAGAATGTGCCGGCCGACATCGTGCAGAAGCTCAACAAGGCATTCCTTGAGGTGATGGCGACGGACGAAGCCAAGAAGTTCTTCGCCGATATCGGCCTCGAGCCGGATGTCAGCACGCCTGAAGGACTCGCCGGGCACGTCGCCAAGCAGACCGAACTGTGGGGCCGCATCATCAGGGAGTCCGGCCTTGAAAAAATCTGATCCCGTCAGCGAGGCGTTCGCGCAACTGCCGGGCCTGCTGGAGCGCGACGCCGCGCTGATCCAGCGCGGCCGTTTCCTTGATGTGGATTGTCTGCTCGGTTCGACGGAGCAGGCGTTCCATGTTGCGATCCGTGCCGGCCGCATCATCGACATGGTGCCGGCGCCGGTGCTGATGCGTTCGTGGACCTTCGGCTATCGCGCCACGCCCGAGGCATGGACCGCGTTCTGGCAGCCGATGCCGAAGGCCGGATGGCACGATCTGCTGTCGCTCACCAAGCGCGGCGAAGCCACGCTCGACGGCGATATCCGGCCCTTCATGACCCATCTGCAATATTTCAAGGATCTGCTGGCGCTGCCGCGCAAGTCGGGAGATGTCGCGTGACCGGATATATCGAGCCGATGGTCGGCCGTTACGTGCATGTCGATATCGACGGCACCTCGCACCGGATCTACTTCGAGGAAGCCGGGCAGGGCATTCCGCTGGTCTGCCTGCACACCGCCGGCTCCGACAACCGGCAGTGGCGCTATCTCCTTGCCGATGAGGAGTTCACGAAGAACTACCGCATCATCGCCTTCGACATGCCCTGGCACGGCAAGTCGAATCCGCCGGCGAACTGGGACGGCAGCGAATATCAACTCACCACCGCACGCTACACACAGACGATCCGCGCGTTCTGCGCGGCGCTCGAGCTCGACAAGCCTGTCGTGATGGGGTGCTCGATCGGCGGCCGCATCGTGCTCAATCTGGCGATCGATCACGCCACCGAATTCCGCGCGTTGATCGGCCTCGAGGCCGCAGACTTCCAAGCGCCGTGGTACGACACGACCTGGCTCAACCGCCCCGACATTCATGGCGGCGAAGTCTGCGCGGCGCTGGTGTCCGGCCTCGTCGCGCCGCAGTCTCCTGCGGCAGCGCGCATGGAAACGCTGTGGGCCTACAAGCAGGGTGGCCCCGGCGTGTTCAAGGGCGACCTTTATTTCTATCGCGTCGATGGCGACCTGCGCGGCCGCACCAAGGCGATCGATACCAAACTCTGTCCGCTCTATCTGCTCACCGGCGAATACGACTTCTCCTGCATGCCTGAAGATACCGTGCGTACGGCGTCCGGCATTGCGGGTGCGGAAGTCACGGTCATGGAGCAGCTCGGCCATTTCCCGATGAGCGAGAACCCCGCGCAATTCCGCCGCTACATCGCGCCGGTGCTTGAGAAAATCCAACAACAGAAACTTTGAGGACGCATCACATGACATCCAGGGCATTCACGACAAGTCTTTATCTATCCGCCGCACTGCTGCTGTCGGCACAGGTCGCCGGCGCGGCCGAGACCATCAAGATCGGCGTGCTGAACGACCAGTCCGGCGTGTTCGCCGACAATGGCGGCGTCGGCTCCGTGGCGGCAGCGAAGCTCGCGGCCGAGGACTTCGGCGGCGAGATTCTCGGGCAGAAGATCGAGGTGGTCACCGCCGATCACCAGAACAAGCCGGACATCGCGGCCTCGACCGCGCGCCGCTGGTTCGACACCGAAGGTGTCGACATGATCGCCGACGGCGCGGCATCGTCGGCCGGTTTCGCGATCCTTGAAGTGGCCAAGCAGAAGGGCAAGATCTTCACCATCAGCGGCCCGGGCTCGTCGGACTTCACCGGCAAGGCCTGTTCGGCAACCAGCTTCCACTTCAATTACGACACCTATGCGCTGTCCAAGCTGACCAGCGAGGCAATCACCAAGGCCGGCGGCAACACCTGGTATTTCATTTCCGCGGACTATGCCTTCGGTCACGCGCTGCAGCGTGACGCCACCAAATTCATCGAAGGCGCCGGCGGCAAGGTGATCGGCTCGTCCGCGCATCCGCTCGGGACCACCGACATGGCTTCGTTCCTGCTGCAGGCGCAGGGCTCCAAGGCCAAGGTCGTCGGCCTCGCCACCTCGGGCGCCGATGTGCAGACCGCCATCAAGCAGGCTGGCGAATTCGGCATCGTCGAAAGCGGCCAGCAGCTCGCCGGTCTTCTCGTCTTCATCACCGACGTCAATGCGCTCGGCCTCAAGGCCACGCAGGGCCTGCAGGTGACGACCTCGTTCTACTGGGACCTCAATGAGGAGACCCGCGCCTGGACCAAGCGCTACTTCGCGCTGACCAACAACAAGGTGCCGAGCATGGTGCAGGCCGGCGTCTATAGCGGTGTGCATCACTATCTCGCCGCCGTGAAGGCCGCCGGCACCAAGGACCCGGCCGCGGTCGCCAGGAAGATGCACGAGATGAAGGTCAACGACATGTACAACAAGGACGTCACCGTGCGTCCGGACGGACGTGTGCTGCACAACATGTATTTGGTGCAGGTGAAGAAGCCGGAAGAATCGAAGTACAAGTTCGATTACTACAAGGTCATCACCACCTCGCCCGGCGAACAGGCATTCCGGCCGATGAGCGAAGGCAACTGCCCGCTGGTCAAAGGCTGAACGAATTGCGACATCGCGGGCGCAGCCTGGCTGCGCCCGTCTATCGATCCCGATCTGGAATGAAGACGAAGGAATACGGCATGGTGACTGCCATTGGTTTTATCGGTCTTGGCGTAATGGGCGAGCCGATGTGCCGCAATCTGGCCCGCAAGTCGGGCGTGCCGGTGTTCGGCTTCGACCGCGCCGATGCGCCGCTCGCGCGTCTCGCGGAAGCCGGCGTCAAGCGCGCCGCATCGCTGGCCGAACTGGCCAGCCAGTGTGACGTGATCTTCATGGCATTGCCGAGCGGCAAACATGTCGCTGCGGTGTGCGATGGCGATGACGGCCTGCTCGCGCATGCGGATGCCCGCCACACCATCGTCGATCTCGGCACCTCGCCGGTCGAAGCCAGCCGTGAACTCGCCAAGCGCTTCGCCGCCAAGGGCGCTGCCTATGCCGATGCGCCGATCGCGCGGACCCGGCAGGCCGCAGAGGAAGGCACGCTGAGCGTCATGGTCGGCGCCGATGCCGCCGTCTTCGCCAAACTGCAGCCGCTGATCGCGACCTTCGCCACCGACATCACCCATTGCGGCGATATCGGCGCCGGGCAGGTGGTGAAGATCCTCAACAACATGGTGTTGATGGAAACCGTCGTCGCCCTTGGCGAGGCGCTGGAGACGGCGAAGCGCGCCGGCCTCGATCCCAAACTGGTGTTCGAGACGCTGGCCAAGGGCTCCGCCGACAGTTTCGCGCTGCGCAACCACGGCATGAAGGCGATGCTGCCCGACACCTTCCCGGAGCGGGCCTTCTCGACTGAATATGCGCGCAAGGACATCTCCTATGCGCTCGATCTCGCCAAATCGGTGAACATCAAGTTGCAGGGCGCGGAACTTGCCGACAAGCTCCTTGGCGAGGCGATTGACGCCGGTGATGGCGACCTCTACTGGCCGGTTGTGGCGCGCGTCATCAAGGCGTCGCATACAGCCTGATGGGAAGCGCGATGAAGAAGCCCGCAACCAGATCTGTGACGACGGAGGCCCCGGCGCGCGAAGCCGGCGAGGGCGTCGCCGCCGTCGAACGGGCTCTCTCCATCGTCGCGGCACTGGAAACCGCCGACCAGCCGATGACGCTGGCCGAGCTTGCGGTGCGTACGGGCTTCTACAAGAGCACCATCCTGCGGCTGCTCGGATCGCTGATCCCGACCGGTTATGTGACGCGGCTGCCGGATGGCAGCTACGATCTCGGCCCCACGGCGTTCCGCCTCGGCGTCGCCTTCACCCGCAAGAATGCGCTCGGGCATCATGTGCTGCCGGCGCTGCAGGAACTGGTCGATCGCGGCACCGAGAGTGCGTCCTTCCACGTCCGGCAGGATGCCGACAACCGCGTCTGCCTGTTTCGGGTGAATTCGCGCCACGCGACGCTGGATCGCGTCGAGGCCGGTCACAGCTACGCGCTGCTGCGCGGCGCCGCCGGCCACATCATTCTGGCTTACGCCGGCAGCACGGGTCCGCGTTACGACGCCATCCGCGCCACCGGCTCCGATGTCTCGCTTGGCGAGCGTGATCCGAGCTGTGCCGCGGTAGCGGCGCCGGTGTTCGGTCCGCGCGGCATGCTGGTCGGCGTGATCTCGCTGTCGGGGCCGCGCGAACGGTTCGGCGAGGCCGAGATCGCCGAAATGAAACGCGTGCTCGGCCCTGTCGCCGAGAAGCTCACCATCAATCTGGGTGGCGAATGGCCAGCCTATCGTCGCTGACAGTTTTGCACGCGGTGACGAACCGCGAAGGAATAGCCTGATCATGGCAACATCCACATCCATGCCCGACGTGCTCGTGATCGGCGGCGGCAATGCGGCTTTGTGCTCGGCGCTGATGGCGCGCGAGGCGGGGGCGTCGGTGCTGATGCTGGAATCCGCGCCAAAGGAATGGCGCGGCGGCAACTCGATGCATGTGCGCAACCTGCGCTGCATGCATGACGAACCGCAGGATGTATTGGTCGAGGCCTATCCCGAGGAAGAATATTGGCAGGACCTGCTCAAGGTCACGGGTGGCCTGACCGACGAGCCGCTGGCTCGCATGGTGATCCGGCATTCGTCGCGCTGCAGGCCATGGATGCGCAAGCACGGCGTCCACTTCCAGCCGCCTTTGTCCGGCGCGCTGCATGTGGCGCGCACCAACGCCTTCTTCATGGGCGGTGGCAAGGCGCTGGTGAATGCCTATTATCGCAGTGCCGGGGCGCTCGGCGTCGAGATCCGCTACGACTCGCCGGTGAAGAGCCTCGAGCTGAAGGACGGCCAGTTCGTCGCCGCGATCACCGAGAGCGGCGAGCGCATTACCGCCAAAAGCTGCGTGCTCGGCTGCGGCGGCTTCGAGTCCAATCTGGAATGGCAGCGCGAGGCCTGGGGCCAGAACGAGCGCGGCGAATGGACCGCGGAGAACTTCCTGATCCGCGGCACCCGCTTCAATCAGGGTGTGCTGCTGAAATTCATGATCGATGCCGGCGCCGACACCATCGGCGATCCGACCCAGGCGCATTGCGTCGCCATCGACGCCCGCGCTCCCCTTTACGACGGTGGCATCTGCACGCGCATCGATTGCGTCTCGCTCGGCGTCGTCGTCAATCGCGAGGCCAAGCGCTTCTATGACGAGGGCGAGGACTTCTGGCCGAAGCGCTATGCGATCTGGGGCCGTCTCGTGGCCCAGCAGCCGGGCCAGACCGCATGGTCGATCATCGACCAGAAAGCGATCGGCCGCTTCATGCCGCCGGTGTTCGATGGCACTAAGGCGAACACGCTGGAAGAGCTCGCCGTGAAGATCGGCGTGGATCCCGTCACCTTCATGGAAACGCTGAGCGCCTATAATGCGGCGTGCCAGCCCGGCACCTTCGATCACACCGCACTCGACGATTGCCGCACCGATGGCGTCGTGCCCGCCAAGACCCATTGGGCGCGCGTCATCGACACGCCGCCATTCACCGCCTATCCGTTGGCGCCCGGCATCACCTTCACCTATCTGGGCATGAAGACCGATGCGACGGCGGCCTGCCGTTTCAACGGCGTCGCCAGCAGCAATCTGTTCGCTGCCGGCGAGATGGTCGCCGGCAATGTGCTCGGCAAGGGCTACACCGCCGGCGTCGGCATGAGCATCGGCACCGCCTTCGGCCGCATCGCCGGCGTCAATGCCGCGGCCAGCACCGGGCATATCCACCCGACATTCAAAGAGGAACTCGCCTATGCCGCCGGTCACTGATCTGGAAGCGCCCGTCGCCGGCGGCGCCTGCGACGCCGGCGTCAATTTCGCCGACGCACTGACGGCGGGCGAGGCGGAGATCGCGCGCGTCATGCAGATCTGCAATGCGTGCCGCTACTGCGAGGGCTTTTGCGCGGTGTTCCCCGCGATGACGCGCCGGCTCGACTTCAATGCGGCCGACACGCACTACCTCGCGAACCTGTGCCACAATTGCGGCTCGTGTCTCTATGCCTGCCAGTATGCGCCGCCGCATGAATTCGCGGTCAATGTTCCGCAGGCCATGGCCAAGGTGCGGGTGCGCACCTATCAGGACTATGCGTGGCCGCTTGCCTTCGGTCGCCTCTATGAACGCGCCGGCCTCACGGTGGCCTTCGCGCTGTCCGGTGGTCTCGCGCTGTTCATGATCCTGGCGATCGCCATGAACGGCCGTCTGATTCACGCGCCGCTGGCGGGGAATTTCTACGCGATCTTCCCGCACAACTTCCTGGCCTTGCTGTTCGGCGCCGTGTTCCTGTTTGCGCTGCTGGCGCTGGCCATCGGCGTCGTTAAATTCTGGCGTGAGGTCTCGCCGACCAAAGACGGCAATCCCGCCGACATCAAAGCAGCCGCCCAGGCGCGGATGCCGGCGGTGGCCGAAGCGGTCGCCGATGTCGCGCGCTTGCGCTATCTCGGCGGCGGCCATGGCGAGGGCTGCAATGAGGACGACGATGCCTTCACGCTGTGGCGCCGCCGCTTCCACCAGTTCACGATGTACGGCTTCCTGCTATGCTTTGCCGCGACCTGCGTGGCGACGCTGTATCACTATCTGTGGAATCTCCACGCGCCCTATGCCTTCACCAGCGCGCCGGTGATCCTCGGCTCGCTCGGCGGCATCGGCCTCGTCGTCGGCCCCATTGGCCTGCTGTGGCTCAACATGCGCCGCGATGCGCTGCGTGCCGACGTCAAGCAGAACGCCATGGACCGCGGCTTCATCATGTTGCTGCTGCTGGTCAGCGCCACCGGCTTCGCGCTGCTGCTGCTGCGCGACACAAGCTTCATGGCGCTGTGGCTGGCAATCCATCTCGGCACCGTGATGGCGCTGTTCCTGACACTGCCTTACGGCAAGTTCGCCCACGGCATCTTCCGCTCTGCCGCGCTGCTCAAATTCAATATCGAGAAGCGAATGCCGAACCGGCTCGGGCTCGGGGGCGAGTAGGCGGATAGATCATTGTGCCGCTCTTGCGACGCCGCGTTGCCCTCGCGGCGTCGCAGATGATCCCGACACGGTGATGCGTCTGCCGATCATTTCCCGATCCAGAATTGGGGGGCGAAACATCAGTGGCCGATCTTTACCGCCCGTGAAAACGGCAGTCATTCTGCATCGCGTTCTGCAGTCTGGTGGAATTATATTTTCTATTTTCCGCTGTTCGTGGAACTTGCTGCTTAAATCATGCGTCAACTGGACCGTTTCATAAACTGGCAGTACTAATCCGGCCGATATCCTCAAAATCAGGTTCGGATCGTTCCATGTTTGCGTTGCCCGTTATCGCTGGTTTTGCGATCGGCGCCGTTTTCGGCGCGGTCGGCCTGTTGAGCGGGTTCTGCCTGATGAGCAGCCTGCGCGACTGGTGGACGCATGACGACGGACGGAAGATCCGCAGCTACGCGCTGGCGGTTGCCGTGGCCGTTGTGGGCACGCAATTCATTGCCGGTGCGGGGATCGTCGAGATCGCCAAGTCGCTCTATTTGCAGCCGTCATTCTCGGCGCCTTTGATCTTCTTCGGCGGGCTGCTGTTCGGCCTCGGCATGGTTCTGTCGAATGGCTGCGCGTCGCGCGCGCTGGTGTTGCTGGGCAAAGGAAATCTGAGGTCGCTTGTCGTGATCGCCATCATCGGCGTCACGGCGCAGATGACCTTGAAGGGCTTGCTCGCGCCGATGCGACTGTCGATCCTGCAATGGACGCAGACGACGCCCGGGGCGAATTCCCTCCCGTCGCTGTTCGGAACACTCGGCCTGCCTGACGCAACCGCGCGCGTCGTCGCAACTTTGATTGTCGGCGGTGCGCTGCTGGTGTTCGCGCTGTCGCATCGGGATTTCCGCCGTTCGCCAGGACAGCTCGTCGCCGGGCTCGTGATGGGTCTGCTGGTGATCGCCGGCTGGCTGGCGACCGGCTGGCTCGGCGCCGATGAGTTCGATCCGATCCCGGTGGCGTCGCTGACCTTCGTGTCACCGGCTGCCGATACGCTTCAGTTCATCATGCTGTCGACCGGTATGACGCTGAATTTCGGCATCGCGCTGGTGGCGGGTGTGTTCATCGGCAGTCTTCTCACGGCCTTGCTGACCGGACGCTTTGAGCTTGAGGGCTATACGTCGGCGCGCCATACGGGCCGTTCGATGGCAGGTGCCGCGCTGATGGGGATCGGCGGCGCGATGGCCTATGGCTGTTCGATCGGGCAGGGGTTGACGGGCGTGTCCACGCTCGCGCTGCCATCCTTCGTCGCGGCCGCCGGTATTCTTGCAGGCGCGGCCATCGCGATCCGCGGGCGAGCACTCCGTCCGGCTTTTGCGGCGCAATAAGACCTCGCACCTACGCTTCGTTAGTTTGATTGCGCCGTCTCCCTGCGATTGGTAATCAGCTTGCCAATCGTCAGAGGTTTTACACGTGATGAATAGACGAGGGATGATTGTCGGCTCAGCGGCCCTTTTGCTGGGATCGTTTGCGATGGCGCCGCTCGCTGCACAGACGCGGCCCGCCAAGCAGGACGCCGCGCCGGACAAGCCCTTCGCCGAGCATTTCATCGCCTTGCAGCTGTCCGATTCCGATCCGAAGAAAGAACGCCTCGTTCTCAGCGTCGCGAGCAATCTGCTGAAGGCCTATGGGCCGGACAAGGTGGCGGTCGAAGTGGTCACCTTCGGCCCCGGTATCGATCTGTTGCGCGACACCAACGAACACCGCGCACTGGTCGATAGTCTGGTGATCCAGGGCGTGCGCTTCAGCGTCTGCGGCAATACGCTGGATACTGTCGAGCGAGAGACTGGCAAGCGACCGGCGCTCAATCCACATGCGGTTGAAGTACAGGTCGGCGTCGGCCATCTGCTGGATTTGACCGAGCGCGGTTTTACAATCGTACGTCCTTGAAAGGGAGTTCTGAGATGCGGTCATTGCTGGGATCTATTGCCGGAGCCATTCTCTTTGCTCTGATCTCGTCGTCCGGTCATGCCGCGGACGCGAAGGAGCATCGCGTCGCCATTCAGGTCGACCAGAACGACCCCGCAGTCATGAATCTTGCGCTCAACAACGCGACCAATGTCATGGAATTCTACAAGGCGAAGGGCGAGGACGTTCAGGTCGAGATCGTCACCTACGGTCCGGGCCTGCATATGTTGCGCGACGACACCTCGCCGGTGAAGGATCGCATCAAGCAGATCGTCGATGCGAGCTTCCCGTCCAACATCAAGTTCTCCGCCTGCGGAAATACCAAAGAGGGCATGGAGAAGCGCGAGGGCAAGGCAATCAGTGTTGTATCGGAGGCCTCGGTCGTGCCGTCGGGCGCCGTCCGGCTGATCGAATTGCAGGAAGCCGGCTGGAGTTATCTCAAGCCCTGACGCCGGCAGCTATTTCGACGGCGGCGCTTTCCGCGCCAGCAGCATCCAGTTGCGCTGGATGATGTCGCGCGGGGAGCCGTCGACCAGGATCGCGATGCCGATGCGTGCGCCGAGCACCATGCCGCCGACGGCAATCGGCCAGGACAGCGCCAGCATCGATCCCGCGGTGATGCCCTGACCGATGGTGCAACCGCCGGCGAGAATGCCGCCGACACCCATCAGGCAGGCGCCGAGTAAATGGCGGCGCATTTCGTGATCGTCGTCGAAAGCTTCCCATCGCAACTCGGTCGCGAACCAGGCAGCAGCCCACGCACCTGCAATGACGCCGAACACGCTGCCGACGCCAAAGTCGGCCAAGTTTGCGACATTCAGCAAGCCTGCATAGAGCGCCTTGCCGACGGTCGACACGAAAGTCAGGCTCTGCGGGCGGGGCGGGCTGGCGAAGTCGTCGGTCAGTCCCACCGTCACGACCCAGCCGGCAATGGCAAGTAACCCCAGCACAAAGCCGGCGGTGAGCAGGCGCGGTGCGCGGCGCAGGCGCCGGTCGCTCAGCGCCAGCCAGCACAAGCCGGTGCCGACGATCACCGTGAGCGGCAAGCGCAGATCGTGGCCGGTGGCTTGCGCCAACAGTGATGCGAAATCGGAGCGGATGCCGTTCGGCATCTCGATCGACAGTCGTTCAAGTACTCCAATGCGGAGATCGGCGAACAGGCCGCGCAAGGTCGCATAGGCCGTTGCACCCAGAACGAGGATCACGATCAGGCTCCTGAGATCGCCCGTGCCGAGCCGCACCAGCGATCCGAATCCGCAGGTGCCGACCATCGCCATGCCCGTGCCGAACATCAGGCTGCCGATCACGATGGCGACGAAGGGCAAAGCTGTTGGAACGTAAGTGGTGTTTTCAGGAGCAAGAAAGCCGGAGAGCACCAGGGCCTGGGTGCCGAGCACGGCGACACCCAGCGCCAGCCCAAAGATCTTCAGGCGGCGATTGTCGCGGCCCATCAACGCATCTTCGATCGCGCCAAATGTGCAAAGGCGCGCGCGTCGCACGGCGAATCCCGCGGCGGCGCCGATGGCAAGGCCAGCCAGCGCCGATAACCAGGCAGACATGTTCTGCATGGGTTTCCTCCTGATGTGAGGCGCGCTGGCCTTACGGGCCGCGCTTCTCCGCCTGCCGGTTCGGCGGCGTTATTTTTTCTTGGTCGGCGCCGGTGCGGCGCAGAAAATATCGTAGATGACCGAGATGACACTTCGCACGTCGTCATTGGCCAGGCTGTAATAGATCGTCTTGCCGTCGCGGCGGGTCTCCACCATGCCGTCGTAGCGCAGCCGCGCGAGTTGCTGCGATACGGCCGACTGCCGCAGCGACAGGATGTTCTCCAGCTCCGACACCGACCGTTCGCGCTCGGCCAGCAGGCACAGCAAGAGCAGACGATTTTCGTGCGAGATCGCTTTGAGGAAATTGCTGGCCTTGCGGGCCTTGCGCATCAACTGATCGAGTTCGGGGGAATACTCCGCGCCGTCGCGCAGTTCGTCTTCGAGTTCGGATGAAATGATGGAGGCCATGGCAGCGCGCGAGTCCCGCGAATGTTTGAAGAGGGTCAGGAACGATTGGCGTTGGGCTGTGAGTTTGTCAGTCTGGCAGCATACTTGCCAAGCAAGCCCCAGAAGGATTCGTCGTTCATATAGCCGGTGATGCGGCCAATCTCGCGGCCGTTATCGACGATCAGAAACGTCGGAGTGAAACGAACCGGCGAGGCCAGCACGACGCCCGGCGATTTGTCGCGATCCATATCGATGCGGCGCAGCGGAAGAAGCCTGGCTTCGTCGGTCTTGTCATAGACCGGCGCGATCTCGCGATTCCAGCGCGCGCACCAGACGCAGCCGTCGCGCTCGAACATCAGGAGTTCGGACGCCTCGGCGATGCGCGGCGACAGCGCAGCGGCCATCACCAACAAAATGACACTCAACGAGGTTTTCAGGGGCAATTTCCACGTCATATGTTACACATACACGAATTCGAATATTTATGCCAGAACCGGATCCGCCGTGCTGTCCTCAATCTCGTTCCTAGGTGCGCTGGGCGCAGGGCTGTTGTCGTTCCTGTCGCCCTGCGTTCTGCCGCTGGTGCCGCCCTATCTGTGCTTTCTGGCGGGTGTCAGCCTGGACGAGCTTGATGACCACGATGGTCAGGCCGGCTGGCGGCCAAATGGACGCGTGGTCGCGCTGTCCTTTGCGTTTGTGCTGGGGTTTGCGACGGTCTTCGTCGCCTTGGGCGCATCGGCATCGCTCATCGGCAAGGCGATCACGGCCTATTTCGATACGCTTGCTGTCATCGCCGGTGCGCTGATCGTCATTCTCGGGCTGCACTTTCTCGGCGTTTTCAGGATCGGGCTGCTGTTTCGCGAAGCGCGCTTTCAGGCAGTCCGCAGGCCCGCGGGTTTTCTCGGCGCCTATCTGGTCGGCGTTGCGTTCGCCTTCGGCTGGACGCCGTGCGTTGGTCCGGTGCTGGCCGCCATTCTGATGGTTGCAGGTGCTGAAGGCGCGCCGGCCCAAGGCGCGCTTCTGCTCGCGGCCTATGCACTCGGCATCGGCATTCCCTTCATGCTGGCCTCGCTGTTTTCCGGACCGTTCATGCGGCTGATGGCGCGGCTGCGTCGGCACATGCTGGCTGTCGAGAAGGTGATCGGTGCCGGTCTTGTCCTGACCGGGGTTCTGTTTTTGACTGGCGCAATGCCGCGCATTTCAGGCTGGATGCTGGAGACCCTTCCGGCCTTTGGCACCATCGGATGATGCGGCTCGGGAGGATCGAATGTCCAAAACAACTGGCGTGATCACCAGACGGCATGCGCTCGCCGCGATCGGTCTCGGCGTGGCCGGACTCCGCACCGCACCGGCATCAGCAAAAGCAACGCTCGGTGATGACGGCCTCTATCAGATGGACTGGTATCTGGAGAGCTTCCTCGATCTCTCCGAGGATCTGACGGGCGCAACCGCCAAGGGCAAGCGCTTTGCTGTGATGTGGGGGCTCAAGGGCTGTCCGGCCTGCAAGCGCATGCACGAGAGCTACATGACCGATCCGAAGATCGAGACCTATATTCGCGACAATTTCGAGATCCTGCATCTCAATCACATCGGCGCGCGCGAAGTGACCGATTTCGACGGCCGCAAGCGCGGCGAGAAGGCTTTTGGCGAAGCCTACGGCATCCGCTTCACGCCGACGATCCAGTTCTTCCCGGAGACGACATCGGGACTGGCCGCAAAGAGCGGGCAGGCGCGGGAAGTCGCGCGTATGCCCGGTCTGCTGGAGCCGGCCGAATTTCTGGCGATGTTCCGCTATGTGCGCCAGAAGGGCTATGAGACGGCGACGTTTCCGGAGTGGCTGAAGAAGCAGGCTTAGCCATCAGCCCGAACTAGAAATCCAGCTTGTCCTGGATCGCCGCAATGCCGGCCTTGGCACAGAGTTCGTCCGCATCGCCGCCCGGTGCGCCGGAGACGCCGATGGCGCCCAGCGTCGTACCGCCGCCTTCGATCATCATGCCGCCGCCGATGATCACGACATTCGGCAGGTTGCGCAGCCCGGCCTGCATCATGCCGGGCTGGCTGATCGCATTGAGTTCGGTGGTGCTGTTGCGGAAGGTCGCGGAAGTCCATGCCTTGCCGGTGGCGGTCGGCGGCGTGTGCGGACCGGCAAAGCGATCGCGTAGCAGGACTTGCGGTGTACCGAAGCGATCAACCACGGCAACGGCGACCTGATAGCCGCGCTTCTGGCACTCCTTTAGCGCCCCGCGCGCGGCGTCGAGCGCCAGCTCAAGCCCGAGGGACTTGTAGCTGACAACGGCTTCTTCCGCCCGTACCGCCGTCGACGCGAGCATCGACAGGACGATGGCAATCCATGCGTTTCTCATCGTCATGTCGATCCACTCTCGGTTTCGGTTACTTGTTGATCGGCGATTCCGGATCGAACAGGAAAGCCACGATATCCTTGATCTGTTGTTCGCTCAGCACCTTGTTGACGCCGAAGCGCGGCATGTTGGAGCAGGCGAACACGGCTTGCGAGTCATAGACCTTGGTGAAGGCGTTCTTGATTTCCTGCGGATCGTATTTGCGGTCCTTGCCGTAATTGGTCAGGCTCGGGCCGAGCGTGCCGTAGCTGACTTCCTTCTGCTCCATCTGGTGACAGGCATAGCAGTTGCCGCCGCTGACCGTATCGGGCGGATCGGAGAACTGGCCGCCGCGACCGTTATTAGCGATCTTCGCGCCTTCCTTCCAGTTGCCGAGGAATTTTCCGTCGGCGGGATAGACCACGCGCGCCAGTTCGCGCGCAGTGATCTTGTCGGCTTCGGCGCTCGGTACCTCGTTGTGAAAGGCGTTGCAGGTCTTCAGCGTTTCATCGGGTTCGATCCGCGCCTGCCATTCCGGCGGCGCCTTGCCGAAGGTCGATTTGATATAGGCGTCGACCAGCGCGGGATCCGGTGCCTTGGCAGCGGTCTGCGCCGATGCGGCTGTGGTGAAGGAGCCTGCAATAATAAGCGCGGCGAGTGTCAAGGCGCGTTTCATCTCAAGTCTCCCTTATCGCTTGATCGACGGGACGTTGATCTCGCCGTCCGCCGCTTGTTTCTGCAGGAAAGAAGTGAGGGCCGTCAGTGCATCCGAACCGTATTCCGGCACGGGCCAGCGCTGCTGACGGAAGCAATCCCACAGACGATGCTGCATGGTGCGCAGCGCGCCCTGAGAGACGCGATAGGTCGGCCAGCCGCCCATGGTTTCCTGCGCCGGCTTGCCGGGCTTGGAGAAGTTCGGCAGTCCCTGAAGCCGGATGCGCTTGCCTTCGTCGGCATGGCAGGTGGCACAGGAGAAATCATTGACGCCGCCGCGGCGATAGAACAGCGCTTCGCCGACCGCCACCATCTCCTGCTCCTTGGGATGGCTCAGCGGAATATTGATCTTCATGCCGTTCGATTTGTTGGCGATGTAGGCGACGAGATCTTCCATGTCGGACGCACGGCCCGGGCCCGAGAAGCGGCGCGCGACGACATCCTTGGTGTCGAGACCCTGAATGTTCTGCATGCACCACAACAGGCGCTGCTCAAGGTCCATGACCTTGTCGGCATCTGCGAAGTAGCGCGGCAGTTGTGCGAAGGCGCCTTCGAGCTTGCCGGCGCCAAGACCGAGATTGCATGTTTCGAGCGAGACGTTCTTGGTGCCGCGCGCTTCGCTCCACAGCGCTTCGCCGCGGTCGACGGCGAGATAGCCGGGATTGGACATCGGGTCCGAGATCATCTCGCGATAGCGTTCGATCTCTTTCTCGCTGGCGTCCTGCGCATAAGCGCCGAAGCTGCCCGCGCAAAGTACCAGAATGGCCGCGGCCACTGAGCGGATGGCGGTCTTCCTCATCTGTCCCCTCCCACATCGCCGTCTCTGCGGCACTTGTGCATTTCAGATCTTTACATTCAAGAAAAAGAATATAATGATATGTCCCAGATAAGATAGATCAGACTTGGAATCGTCAAGCGATACTATTGTAAAGGGATTGCTCAAATCCCGCAGGAGGAAGCACTCATGATTTTGAAGCCGGTCGAGAAGACCCGTCGCGAAACGCTGGCCATGGCCGCGATCGCCGGTCTCGCAGCAATCCTTGCTCCCAGACTATCGCTGGCCGACGAGCAGGCCGTCGCCGCCGAAATCAAGAAGCTGTATGGCGACAAGAAGTTCGAAAGCGGCAAGATCAAGCTCGACGTTCCCGAGATTGCCGAGAACGGCCTCGTGGTGCCGGTCAATGTCGATGTTGAAAGCCCGATGACCGATGCCGACTACGTCAAGTCGGTGCATGTGTTCGCCGAAGGCAATCCGCTGCCGGCCGTCGTCAGCTACCGCTTCACGCCGGCTTGCGGCAAGGCCTCGGCGTCGACGCGCATGCGTCTTGCGGAAACCCAGAACATCGTCTGCATCGCCGAAATGTCCAACGGCAAGCTGCACATGGCCAAGGCCAATGTGAAAGTCACGATCGGCGGCTGCGGCGGCTAGTCGCCCGGCTTCGTTCACAGAACAGATTTATCAGGCGAGGACTTTCCCATGGCAACCAAACCAACCCCGCGCGTTCGCGTTCCGACCCAGGCCAAGCCGGGTGAGCTGATCGAGATCAAGACGCTGATCTCTCACGAAATGGAATCCGGCCAGCGCAAGGATGCGGCCGGCAAGGTCGTGCCGCGCAAGATCATCAACAAGTTCACCGCAGCCTTCAACGGCAAGACGGTGTTCGAGGCCGACTGGAATCCCGCCATCTCGGCCAATCCCTATCAGTCGTTTTTCTACAAGGCCGCGGAGTCCGGCGAATTCACCTTCACCTGGAAGGATGACGACGGCTCCGATTATGTCGCAACCAACAAGTTGACCGTGGCCTGACGGATTGCAGACTTTGAATCGCAGATCCTGAATTGCAGACTCTGGATCTGACGTTCTTCTGAACATTCACCCTTCCATACCGGAAGGGATCATAGGTGAATCATGATATCGAGGCGGGATTTCCTGCAAGCGACGGCGGCTGCGTCTGCGCTCACGATCGGCAGCGGCCTTGGCCCGCTGGGTCGCGCGGCGGCACAGCAACGCCTCACACAGGCCGACATCCTGCGGTTCGATCCGCTGGGCACGGTGACGATCCTGTACGTCGCCGACACCCATGCGCAACTGATGCCGCTGCACTTCCGCGAACCGTCGGTCAATCTCGGCGTCGGGGAAGTGAAGGGCGTGCCGCCGCATCTTACGGATGCGGAGTTCCGCAACTACTTCAAGATCGCGGTCGGCTCGGCCGATGCCTTCGCGCTCACAGCAGATGATTTCGTATCGCTCGCAAAGAATTACGGCCGCATGGGCGGCATGGACCGTATCGCCACATTGATCGACGCCGTGCGTGCCGAGCGCGGCGACGACAAGGTGCTGCTGCTCGATGGCGGCGATAGCTGGCAGGGCAGCTGGACGTCACTACAGACCAAGGCGCAGGACATGGTCGATGTGATGTCGGCCCTGAAGCTGGACGCCATGGTCGGGCACTGGGAGTTCACTTACGGCGCCGAGCGCGTCAAGCAGATCGCGGACTCCGCGCCCTTCGCTTTCCTCGCCCAGAACATTCGCGACAATGAATGGCAGGAGCCGGTATTCGAGGCGCGCAAGATGTTCGAGCGCGGCGGCGCCACCATCGCCGTCATCGGTCAGGCATTGCCGCGGACGGCCGTCGCCAATCCGCGCTGGATGTTCCCCAACTGGGAATTCGGTATTCGCGAAGAGGATATCCAGAAGCAGGTCGATGAAGCCCGCGCTGCCGGCGCGTCCATCGTGGTGCTGCTGTCGCATAACGGCTTCGATGTCGATCGCAAGCTCGCCGGCCGCGTGAAGGGTCTCGACGTGATCCTCACGGCGCATACCCATGACGCCATGCCGGGCCTGATCAAGGTCGGCAATACTGTGCTCGTCGCCACCGGCTCGCACGGCAAGTTCGTCTCGCGCCTCGATATCGAGGTGAAGGACAAGAAGGTCTCGGATATCCGCTTCAAGCTGATGCCGGTGTTCGCCGATGCCATCAAACCCGATCCGGCGATGACCGCGCTGGTGGAGAAGGTGAGAGCGCCTTTCGCCAAGGATCTGGCGCGCGAAATCGGCAAGACGGATTCGCTGCTGTATCGCCGCGGCAATTTCAACGGCACCTTCGACGATCTGATCTGCAATGCCATGATGTCCGAGCGCGATGCGGAGATCGTGCTGTCCCCCGGCTTCCGCTGGGGCGGCACGCTGATCCCCGGCGATGCGATCACCTGGGAGCAGATCACCAATGCCACCGCGATCACCTATCCGAACTGCTATCGCAACCAGATGACCGGCACCCAGATCAAGGAAGTGCTGGAAGACGTCGCCGACAATATCTTCCATCCCGATCCGTACTTCCAGGGCGGCGGCGACATGGTCCGCATGGGCGGCATGGGCTACGCGATCGATATTTCCAAGCCGATGGGTTCGCGCATTTCCGCGATGACCCACCTGAAGTCCGGCAAGCCCATCGAAGCCACCAAGACCTACACGGTCTCGGGCTGGGCCAGCATCAACGAGAACACGCAGGGGCCGCCGATCTGGGACGTGGTGGCGGCGCATGTGGCGAAGGTATCGACCGTCAGGATCGAACCCAACACCGCGGTCAAGGTGACCGGGGCCTGATCACTGGCCGTCGTATTGCGGAGACAGGAAAGCTTGTCGCATGACTGATCGAACATCAGCGGAAACGCTCAATCGCCGTCGTTTTCTCGGCGCGGCAGGTCTGGCCGGCGCGGGTGCGGCATTGTCGGCGATTCCTGCACTTGCAGGAGAGGCGACTAAGTCCGAAGCGCTTATCACCGAGGTGCAGGACTGGCAACGCTATCTCGGCGACGGCGTCGATAAACATCCCTATGGCGTGCCCTCGAAATTCGAGAAAAACGTGATCCGCCGCGATGTGCCGTGGCTCACCGCGTCGGCGGAGTCCTCGGTCAACTTCACCCCGTTGCACGACCTCGACGGCATCATCACGCCGTCCGGCCTGTGTTTCGAACGTCATCACGGCGGTGTCGCCGAGATCAATCCCGCCGATCATCGCCTGATGATCAACGGGCTGGTGGACAAGCCGCTTGTCTTCACCATGGACGACATCAAGCGGATGCCGCGTGTCAACAAGGTGTACTTCCTGGAATGCGCGGCGAATTCCGGCATGGAATGGCGTGGCAGCCAGCTCAATGGCTGTCAGTTCACGCACGGCATGATCCACAACGTGATGTATACCGGCGTGCCGCTGAAGGTGCTGCTGGATGAGGCCGGGCTGAAGCCGAATGCCAAGTGGCTGATGCTGGAAGGCGCCGATTCCGCCGGCATGAACCGTTCGCTGCCGATCGAGAAGGCGCTGAACGATGTCATGCTCGCTTTCGCCATGAACGGCGAGGCACTGCGTCCTGAGCAGGGCTATCCGCTGCGCACGGTCATTCCTGGCTGGGAAGGCAATCTGTGGGTCAAGTGGCTGCGCCGCATCGAGGCCGGTGACCAGCCGTGGCAGACCCGCGAGGAGACGTCAAAATATACGGATCTGCTGGCCGACGGAAATTCCCGCAAACATACATTCGTGATGGATGCGAAGTCCGTCGTCACCAACCCGTCGCCGCAGGCGCCCTTGAAGCACAAGGGGCGCAACGTGCTGAGCGGGCTAGCCTGGTCCGGGCGCGGTACGGTGAAGCGCGTCGACGTCTCGATCGATGGCGGGCGCAACTGGCAGACCGCGCGCATCGATGGTCCGGTCTTCGACAAGTCCGTGGTGCGCTTCTATGTGGATTTCGACTGGAACGGGCAGGAGCTGATGATCCAGTCCCGCGCCATCGACTCCACCGGCTACGTGCAGCCGTCGAAGGACGATCTGCGCAAGGTGCGCGGCGTCAACTCGATCTACCACAATAACGGCATTCAGACCTGGCTGGTGCGCTCAAGCGGGGAGACTGAAAATGTCGAAGTCGGCTAATGCCCTGACACTCGTGCTGGCGATGCTTCTGCTCGGCGACATGAATACGCCTGGCTCGGCGCAGCAAATGGCGAACCGTGATGCGGCCAAGCCCGCCGCCAAGCTCGGGCTCGGCCGCGCGGCCACGGCCGAGGAAATCGCGGCCTGGGACACCGATGTGCGGCCGGACGGGCGCGGTCTTCCGGTCGGCAAGGGCACCGTGAAGCAGGGCGACGATCTGTTTCAGGAGAAGTGCGCGTCCTGTCACGGCGAATTTGGACAGGGCGTCGGTCGATGGCCGGTGCTTGCCGGCGGCGCCGGGACATTGAAGGCGGACCGGCCCGACAAGACTGTCGGCTCGTTCTGGCCCGATCTGTCCACCGTGTTCGACTACGTCAAACGGGCGATGCCCTATGGCAATGCGCAGTCGCTGACCAATGACGAGGTCTATGCGCTGACGGCCTACATTCTCAGCATGAACGATATCGTCAAGGGCGAGACATTCGAACTCAACGAGAAGAATTTTACGTCGATCAAGATGCCCAATGCAGCGGCGTTCTTCGAGGACGATCGCGAGACGTCCGAGAAGCAGTTCTGGAACAAGAACCCGTGCATGAAGGATTGCCGGCCAGCGCCGAAGGTCACCGGGCGGGCCATGTCCATCGACGTCACGCCTGATGGAAAATCCGGGCCGAAGGTCGAATAGCAGGTGAGGGCATTCGTCGTTGTCTTTGTCACGATGGCTCGCACGCCATAACAATCACCACATCTGAGGTTTGATCAGGATGATGTTCCGCTTTTCGCTGCTCGCTTTGTCGATTGCACTGATGACAACCGATGTCATGGCGCAGGACGTTGCAGCCGGAGAGAAGTCTTTCAACAAGTGTCGCGCTTGCCATCAGGTCGGCGAGACCGCGAAGAACACCGTGGGACCGATCCTGAACGGGTTGTTCGGGCGCAAATCCGGCACCGTGGCGGGCTACAACTATTCCGACGCCAACAAGAATTCCGGACTGACCTGGGACGATGCGGTTTTCACCGACTATATCAAGGACCCGAAGGGCAAGATCCCCGGCACCAAGATGAGCTTTGCCGGCATCAAGAACGAGCAGGAGATCAAGGATCTCACCGCGTTCCTGAAGCAGTTCGCGGCGGACGGCAAGAAGGGAAGCTAAAGCGGCTCCTTGACTGGCGCTGCGGGCACCGGGTCGCAGCACCCTGTTCTTCAATGGCTGCAGCAAGAACAGAAAGCTCGGACGGCGGCGCTGATTGAAGGGTGAACCACGCATCGATCGCCGGTGCTCGCGGCCGATGCGCTACTTGCTGCACATGACGCAACAGTCAGTTATCGGCCCGTCATGATCGCCATCGTCCCGAAAGATGATTGTCACAAAAATTTCATAAAGCGGCTTGCGGGTAACACGTATCGGGAAATCGATAGCAGCGGTCGTCTGATTTCCAGGCGGGCTTGCTGATCGACATGGCTCCCGGATAAGACATGCCGACGAGGTCGCGACGATCAGAGCCAATCAAGGTCTGTCTAATGTTTATCAGCCAGCGATGGAGCGAACTTGGCCCGGACCGGCGCTGGGGCGCCAGGGAATCATGGCTGAGGGCGTATCGCCGCGGATTTCCAAGCCGATTGATGATTGTCGCTGCCATCGTTGCTGCGCTCGGCGCGATGGTCTCAGCCATGGCGGCGAGCGACGACCCGCAGTATCTCGCGCCGTTGCGATTCAACATTCCAAGCCAGCCGCTGGCGTCGGCCCTGCAAGCCTATAGTACAGCCACGGGGGTCCAGTTGCTCTACGAGAGCGGTGTCGCAAACGGCCGCTATTCGACCGGCGTCGAGGGCGACATGACGCGCGATGCGGCTTTGCGGATTCTGCTGTCCGAGACCGACCTGACCATTCATTATACCCGCGTCAATTCGGTTACGCTGGCGCCGGCCTTGAGCAATCCCGACAACCCACCCGCAGCTGTGTTCGACAAGGCGGATCTCATTCTTGAACCCCTGCGGGTCCGCCGTCCTACGGATCGCAATGACGGTTCGCAATTGGAGGCCTATAACGGGATCATCAGGGCCGATATCCAGCAAGCGCTCCGCAAGGACGCCAAAACGCGAAGCGGCAGCTATAGCGCCGGCATCAAATTGTGGATCGATGGACCGCGCACTGTGCAGAAGACCGAGGTGTTCCGTTCGTCAGGCGACCAAGAGAGAGACAATGCCATTTCGCGGCTGCTCGATGGACTTCAGATCAGTCAGGCGCCTCCGGCCAACACACCGCAGCCTGTGACGATTATCATCAATGTTCGGTCGATGTGATGGGATTACCGATTATCTGGAAGGGGATGGATCAGATCAAGGCGGCCGCCGAGGCAGATTCCCAGGGCGAGGCGGTTGCCGGATTCTCGGGGCAATGGCGCTGGTTCGCCGGCACCATTGTGCTGGTGCCCATCCTGCTTGCCGCTGGTGTCTATTGGCTGCATCAGCAGCCCAGCGGCTCGGCACTTCACAGCGGTGACGCGACAATCCATGTCGAGCTCATTCAGACGCCGGCGCCAGCTGCGGAGTTCAAGCAGGCATCAGTTCAGACCAGCCCGCCAATCGCGGATTTCCAAGCTGTGCCAAGTATCGCCGCGCCATCCCAGCCGACATATAAAGAAGAGACTCCGCCGATGGAGCCTGTGCTTCCGCCGCGGCCAGCGTCTTCGCCGCAACAGAAGCCGGCAAGTTCCGGCCAGGCGCAGCCTGTTCCAGCCGGAGCAACATTTCGCTTCCAGAAAATGCTGAACGCGCATATCGAGCGTTACCAGCGCTATCCCAAAGCGGCCAATCGCGATGGGCAGCGGGAACGAGTGCTCGTCGCATTTTCGATGCGGCGTGACGGCAGCGTGGTTCAGGTCGGCGTCAAAGCAAGTTCAGGGCAGGCCATTCTTGATCAGGAAGCCGTTGAACTGATCCGCAGGGCCCAGCCTTTGCCGCGAATCCCGGCGGACATGCCGGAGCTGCTCACGGTTCTATTCCCGGTCGATTTCTGAGGCATGGTCGAACTACAGTCCTGGGTTAGTTCGTCTTCGTCGCTGCAATTTCTGTAATCAATCTGTCACGGGCTACCGGTAACTAGCATCCTCAGGGGTTGTTGAGTTCGCCGCTGTGCGTACAAGGGCTGTAAGTGTTGACCGGGTCTAACCACACAACGTTGCGCAGCGTTCTCGCCGCCGATTACGGCGGTCTTTTCAAGCGTTTGACACGGCGTTTGGGATCGGCCGAGCTTGCCGGCGAGGCACTGCAGGAGACGTTTCTGCGCGTCGAGCGCGTGTCCGACACCACCGTGGTGCAGAGCCCCAAAGACTTCCTGTTTCGCATTGCGCTCAATGTGGCGACGGATCGCCGGCGGGTTGAACGCCGGCATTTGAGTCTGGATGCCGTCGAGGCACTGCTCGATATTCCGGATGATGCCCCGGATGCATCGACCATTGTGGAGGGTCGTCAGGAGATCGAGGCGCTGGATCGGGCGCTGGCGGAGCTTCCGTCACGATCGCGGCAGGTTTTCATGGCCGCGGTGGTCAAGAAGATGCCCGATCACGAGATCGCCGCTCTTCTCGGCGTGAGCGTGCGTACAGTCGAGATCGATCTCAAGAACGCTTTGAAGCATTGCGCTGGACGTCTGGGGCGCACCCTGATCCGGCGTGCCGGGGGACCGCGGCCAAAATCGTGAAACGATTCGGCAGCTAGTCATTTCAAGCGTGTTCCGTCAGCTTTGAGCTAAAGACGCCCACATTATTATTGCATTTTCTTCAGGATGAATTGCGGGATAGCCTTGCCTCAACCGTCTAGATATCTAGAAGGTGTGCATTGGATTGCATTCATCAGGATCAGTAGATCTGTCCCGTACATGAATTATCTGTCGCGACATGCCCAGGATTTTATTGGCACAACCGGTCCCGGTTGTTTTGTCGTGCCTGCGAGCCGGGTGTTGGTGGCGTGACCGAGCCGATCAACGATCCCGGATTGCTTGATACTGCCTTGCATGATCGCGCCATGGATTGGGTCCTCCTGTTGAGGTCAGGCCAGGCTACGACGGACGATGCCGAGGCACTGCAGCGATGGCGCCATCAGAGCGATCTGCACGAGCAAGCTTTCGTTCAGGCCGTAAGGGTGTTCCGTGATCTTGGTGCGCTAGGTGCGCAACTGGAGCGCCGAAATGAGCGGCCATTCGTTACGCTGGTCTCCACGGGTGCGCGTCGGATGGCCAGTCGGCGCGGCTTTATCGGCGGCGCTATCGCAGCCTCAGTGGCCGGCTATATGCTGGTCGATCCGCCGTTGGGGATGTGGCCGTCGCTGGTGGAATTGTCGGCTGACTATCGCACCGCCAAAGGCGAGCAGCGCGATGTCTTGCTGGCCGAGAATGTGTCCGCCAAGCTGAACACCCAGACGAGTCTGTCGGTGCGGTCAGAGGGAAACACCGCGCGTGTCGAGTTGATCACCGGCGAGGCCGCGGTCACCGCGAAGCGGCAAGCATCGGATCCCTTGATCCTCGTCGCCGGCAATGGGCAGATTTCATCGACCAGCGCCGAATTTAATGTTCGTTGTATCGACGGTGCGGTTCAGGCGATCTGCATGGACGGGGCCATGACCATCTCGCAACATGGCCGCAGTGTTCAGCTTTTGCGCGGCCAGCAAGCATCCTACTCGTCTACAGAAGCGGTCGGTGCGCCATCGTCCGTCCCTGATGCAGTGCGTGCAACTGCGTGGCGGGAAAAGTTGCTGATTTTCCGCGATCAGCCGCTCGCCGGCGTGGTCAGCGAGGTCAACCGCTATCGTCCCGGAAAGATCGTCGTGACCAATAGCGATCTTGGCCGGCGATTGGTCAACGGTACCTTCCATACTGACAAGCTTGACGATTTCGTTGCCCAGGTCCGGCAACTATTCGGTGCCGATGTGCGCTCCTTGCCTGGTGGCATCGTTCTCCTGAGCTGATCAGGCATCCGCGACAGACCTCAAATATAGCACTGTGCCGCGACGGCAGTGCCAGCATTCCGGTGCTGTGCTCCGCAATCATGTTGCGGAGCGCACTGCGGGTGATTCGGTTTGCACCAATTCTTTAATTTTCTTTTGCGGGTTGGATCGCTTCCAAACGTCTTCAAGACATAGGGACCTGATCGGAGGCAAACGGCCTGCGATCGGTGTGCCCTCTTATGGGCTTGAAACATGCTTCTTGGTTATCGCGATGATGTCGGCACGGCTTGTATCCGATTGAATTGGCTTCGTTGTGTAGCTCCAGCAGCGCTTATGCTGGCAATTGGTAGCTTCTGTGGCGCAACAAGTTCTGCGCAGGCCAAGACGGCCCAGCAGGGCACGCAGAAGCAGGTGGAAGACAAGTCTTCCGATGCTGGCCAGTCGGCCGCCGCGAAGCCTGCGGCCGAAGCGAAGCCGAGCGCGCCGCTTCAGCGTTTCGACATTGACGATTTTGCTGTGCAGGGTGCCGATACGCTGCCGCAAATTGAGGTCGAAGAAGCCATCTATCCATTTCTCGGGCCGAACAAATCGGCCGATGACGTCGAGAAGGCACGTGCCGCCCTCGAGAAAGCCTATCACGACAAGGGCTTTCAGACCGTGAGCGTATCGGTTCCGCAGCAGAATGCCTTGACAGGCAGGGTCATCCTGAAGGTCTCGGAGTTGAAGGTCGGTCAGTTGCGTGTGAAAAATTCGCGCTATTTCGATCTCAACAAGATCACGGGGAAGGCGCCTTCGCTGAAGGAGGGCTCGGTCCCGAACTTCAATGACGTCACGCGCGATATCGTGAGCCTGAATCAGTGGCCTGATCGTCGTGTCACGCCCGCGCTGCGAGCCGGCATTGCGCCAGGTACGGTCGACGTGGATCTGAATGTCGAGGACAAGGCGCCTCTGCATGCGAGCCTCGAAGTCAATAATCGGCGGTCTCCCAACACGACGGCGACGCGCCTGCTGGGTACGGTGCGTTCCGACAATCTGTGGCAGCTCGGCCATTCGTTCAGCTTCAGCTATCAGGTCGCTCCGGAAAATCCCAATGACGCTCAGGTTTTCTCGGGGTCATATCTGGCGCGTGTGCCGGATGTCGATTGGCTGACGGTGCTGTTCTATGCCGTGAAGTCGAGCAGCAATGTCGCAAGCATCGGCGGCATGAACGTCGTCGGCCCCGGTCAGATTTTCGGCGGTCGCGCCGTGATCACGCTGCCGGCCCGGGAGAACCTGTTCCATACCATCTCGGCTGGTCTGGACTACAAGCACTTCGACCAGACCGTACAGAGCGCTGCGACCGGATTCTCGTCACCGGTCACCTACTATCCGTTCGTTGCCAGCTACGGCGCGACGTTCCAGCTCGAAAAGTCGACGACGCAGCTCAACGCTGCCGTGACGTACAATATGCGAACGCCCAGCAGTGACTGGATCGCGTTCGATAACAAGCGCGCCTATGCGTCCGCGAGCTTTGCTCATCTGAATGTCGACGTCGCCCATACCCAGGAATTGCCAGAGGGCTTCCAGCTCTACGGCAAGGTGCAGGGGCAGGTTGCGGACGGACCGCTCGTGTCCAGTGAGCAGTTCAGCATCGGTGGCCTCGATACCGTGCGCGGCTATCTCGAATCCGAGGTCCTCGGAGACGACGGCATCGTCGGCAATCTCGAACTGCGCACGCCGGATCTCGGTCCGATGCTCCAGAAGGAGATGAAGGACGAAACCGGGCAGGGAGCGCCGCGCTTCGTCACATTCAACGAATGGCGTTTCTTCGGCTTCGCTGACGCAGGTCACGTGAGCATCCAGCGTCCGCTGCCCGAACAGCAGTCCAAATTCGATGTCTGGAGCTACGGCGCGGGAACGCGCTTCAAGGTGTTCGATGGCGTCAACGGCATGGTCGCCTATTCGGTGCCGATGATCAGCCAAACTTACTCGCAGGCCGGTGCAGGCCGCGTCAATTTCCGACTTTGGGGTGAATTCTGATGGTTATGGGGTGCGGGCACATGAACGGCGAACGCCATTCGACATTGCGACGACGCGCAAAGAATACGGTCGCAGGACTTCTGCTGAGTTTTGCTGCAGCGGTGACACTGTTCCCATCGTCGGCGCAAGCCTGGTGGAATGACGAGTGGCAGTTGCGCAAGAAGATCAATATCGATTCCAGCGCGACGGGAGCGAATATCACCGATCCAATCGGCACCGCGCCGACCCTGGTTCGTTTGCACGTCGGAAATTTCCGCTTCAGTCTCGCGAAGGATGACGGCAGCGATCTGCGCTTCGTGGCCTCGGACGACAAGACCCCGCTGAAGCATCACATCGAGAAGTGGGATTCGCTGCTCGGTGAAGCTCTGGTGTGGGTTGCGCTTCCAAACGTGGCGCCTGGCGCGAAGTCCGAGTTCTGGCTGTATTACGGCAACAAGAAAGCCGCCGCCACCAACGATGCCAAGGGCACTTATGACCCGGATACGGCCCTGGTCTATCATTTCAATGAACGCGGTACGCCGGCGATCGACTCGACTGTCTGGGCCGGCAATGCGCAGAGCGTCGGGCAGCCCGCGGACGGTTCGCTGATCGGGACTGGCTTGCGCCTTGATGGTCGCGTGCCGGTCACGCTGCCCGCGTCGTCGTCGCTTGCGATGGCCGACAGTGCGCCGTTCACCTGGTCCGCCTGGATCAGGCCGGCCGCGCTGCAGCCGAACGCTGCGCTGTACAGCCGCCGCGACGCCGCGAATGCAGTCATCATCGGTCTCGACAACGGTGCCCCGTTCGTCGAGGTGAGCAATGCGGCTGGCACCCAGCGCAGTGGCGCTGGTGCGCCAGTCGCAGCCAATTCCTGGCATCATGTGGCCGTCACCGCCAATGGCGGTGTGGTCACGGTGTATCTTGATGGCGCGTCGTATGCGACCTTGAACGCGGCGCTGCCTGCGCTGAGCGGTGTTGCCCGTCTCGGCGGCGATACGGCTCCTGTCGCCGTCGCAGCTCCCGTCGCTCCGGCCGCGGACGCCACTGCGCCAGCCGCAGACGGTACGGCACCTGCTGCCACCGACGCTGCGTCGGCGCCCGTTGCCGCTGCTGCGATGTCGGGCTTCATCGGCGACATCGACGAATTGCAGATCTCGAAGCTCGCTCGCCCGGCCGGCTTCATCAAATATGCCGCCGTTACGCAGGGTGGCCAGCCCACGAAGCTGATCTCGTTCAGCGCCGACGAGGAGACCGCGAGCTGGCTCTCGGGCTACTTCGCGATCATCCTGAAGTCGGTCACGATCGACGGCTGGGTGGTCATCGGCCTCCTGATCATCATGGCTATCGCGAGCTGGATGGTGACTATCGATCGCGTCAGCTACCTGAAGAAGCAGGCCAAGGCCAACGATCGCTTCATGAAGAGCTTCCGCAAGCTGGCGGCGAATCTGACGGCGCTCGATCGCGGTGAGGCCGATGACGACACCGCCATCCTCGGCAGCAAGCTGAGCGATGACGAAGCCCAGATGGTTCGCGCCTCGTCCCTTTACCGCATCTATCATGTGGGTGCCGAACAGATCAGCCATCGCTTCGGCAATGGCGATGTGATCCGCTTGAGCGGCGCCGCCATCGCGGCAATCCGTGCAGCGCTCGATAGCGCCTATGTCAAGGAAACCCAGCGGCTCAATCGGCTGATGGTCGTCCTGACCATTGCGATCTCTGGCGGACCGTTCCTCGGCCTGCTTGGCACGGTGGTCGGCGTCATGATCACCTTCGCGGCCATCGCCGAGAGCGGCGACGTCAACGTCAACGCGATCGCACCAGGCATTGCGGCGGCCCTGGTTGCGACCGTGGCGGGTCTGGTCGTCGCTATCCCGGCGCTGTTCGCCTACAACTATCTGGTGACGCGTATCGGCGAATTGACCAGCGACATGCAGGTCTTCATCGACGAATTCGTGACCAA
The DNA here is from genome assembly GCF_058800725.1 of Tardiphaga sp. GW822-FHT04G09. NCBI lineage: Bacteria > Pseudomonadati > Pseudomonadota > Alphaproteobacteria > Hyphomicrobiales > Nitrobacteraceae > Tardiphaga > Tardiphaga sp. GW822-FHT04G09. The sequence continues at coordinate 348,276 of NZ_JBXAMO010000001.1, forward strand.
GATGGCTGAGTTCTACTCGTCCGATCTGCCGGCTGAACATCGCCAGGCCGCGGAGTAGGAACAATGCAGGTTCAGAGCAAATCCAAGCCCTATGACGATATCAACATCACGCCGATGTTGGACCTGGCTTACGTGCTGCTCATCATCTTCATCGTGATGACCACCGCGACCGTGCAGGGACAGAAGGTCAATCTGCCGAAAGCGTCTGCGGCGCCAAGTCTGGCGACGCAGACCACCAAGGCGATCACCGTCGCCAATGATGGCAAGATCTTCCTCGACACCATACCCGTCACGCTGCCGGAACTTGAGCAACGATTGGTGCAGCAGAAGGCGCTGACTCCGGAGTTTCCGGTGGTTCTGCGCGGTGACGCGCAGACGCAGTACCAGAGCGTGATGGATGTGCTCGATCTGCTGGGTCGGATCGGTGTGACGCAAGTCGGTCTCGCAACTAAACCCCTTGTGAAGTAAGGGCCGATGCATACCCCCGGGCAAATTCAGGACGATACCAAGAAGGCGTTCAAGACCTTGTGGTCATGGCTGCGTCGGACGGGTGAGGGCGCAGGCGCACCCGCGAGGGGCCCGGCCATCGATTGTGCGACGGCGATCGAGAAGGCGCCGCGTGAGCCTGGCGTCGTCTTGCCGTTCCCGATCCGCGGAGAGGCGCTACTGGTGAAGCTCGCCGAATTGCTGCGACGCCGGATCGCGGAGCTGGATTCGCCGTCGGACAGCCTGACATTGTTGTTGTCGCACACTCCGTATTTGCGTCTGTCACTCGATGACGATGCCTATATCGAGTTCGACGCGCATACGTCGGAATACGACCTGGTGATTGAAGCGCCGAGCGGCACGCGGCTGATCATTCAGACCACGGACTTCGATTCCCTCGTCACCTTCGTGCTGCAATATGTGATTGAGCGGCTCTCCGACAGAGCGCCTCTCGAGGTCGCGTCATGATGATGGATTCCGAAAACGGCAAGCCATCGGAGCGTGGCAGCGCGCGCAAGTCGCTGCTGCGTTACGGCGGCGCACTCGTGGTCATCGCCACGCTGTTCGGAGGCGCCTGGTTCATGTTGTCCGGCGGCAGCGACACGCCGCCGCCGCGTCAGGTGCGCGAAATGACCGTCGTCAACATCGTGCCACCACCCCCGCCGCCACCGCCGCCTCCGATGATCGAGCAGCCGAAGGTGATCGATCAGCCGAAGATGGTCGAGCAGGAGATGCTCGAAGACAAGCCGGTCGAGAAGCCGACGGACGAGCCGGTCAAGGACGCCAAGAACGAGGAGCCTCCGGGTCCGCTGGCGCTCGACGCCAAGGCGACGGGTCCGGGCGATCTCTTCAATTTGGGTAGCAAGGTTGGCGGCAGTCCGTATGGCGGTCGTGGTGGCGGTGGCAGTCGGTGGGGCTGGTACGCGTCAATGGTGCAGACGCAGATCGAGGCTGCGCTGCGCGCGAATGAGAAGACCAAGAATGCCGCGACGCAGTTGCAGGTGCGAATCTGGGCCGATGGGACCGGCCGCGTCAATCGCGTCGAACTGGCATCGTCAACCGGCAGCGCCGAACTCGACGCCACAATCCGCAACGAAGTGCTCGGGCGGCTGACGCTGCGCGAGCCCCCACCCAACGATATGCCGATGCCGATGGTGACGCGCGTCACCATGCGACGGCCGAGCTAGGCCCGCGCTTCGCAGGCCAATGAGACACGACGAATATTGATCAGTAGGGGACTTGAGACCGATGTTTCACCAGAAATCCGATACCGCATGGCGCCTGACGCCGCTCGCCGTATCGATGTGCGCGCTTGTCTGTAGCGTTCCTGCGCTGGCGCAGGATGCCGGCAGCCGCGCTGATGCCAAGCGTCCAACGGTGTCGCGCGCGAAGGCGACGTCGCCGAACGCGACGATCAATCTCGTCAATATGCTGGTCAAACAGGGCGTGCTGAAGGAAGAGCAGGCCGAGGCACTGATCAAGCAGGCCGACGATGAAGCCTATGTCGCTCGCGAAGCCGCCAAGGGCGCCACGATGCGCGCCGAGGAAGCGGCCAAGACTGCTGGTGCCGCCGCAGCGGCGGCATCTCCCCCCGGCACCAAGCACGTGACCTATGTCCCGGAGGTCGTGAAGCGTCAGTTGCGCGAAGAGATCAAGCGCGATGTGATGGCGAAGGCGCAGACTGAAAACTGGGCATCGCCCGGCAAGTATCCGGAATGGGCCCAGCGCATCCGTTTCTACGGCGATCTGCGGGCACGTTACGAGGGCCAGTTCTACCCGACCGGCAACGATCAGGGGGGCGCCTACAATTTCAACGCGATCAATACCGGTTCGCCTTACGATATTTCGGACGCTAACCCTTACAATGCACCGACTTATAACGCGTCGCAGAACCGGGATCGCGCGCGTCTGCGTATGCGGCTTGGTGCCGATATCGATATCAACGATCAGTTCACCGCCGGTATTCGCCTGGCGAGCGGTGACAGCAACTCGCCTGTATCGACCAACCAATCGCTTGGCACAACGGGTGGAAATTTTTCGAAATACGCGCTCTGGATCGATCGTGCCTATGCACGCTATGAGCCTTGGAATGAGCTGACGTTCTCGATCGGTCGCTTTGACAATCCGTTCTGGTCGCCGACGGATCTGGTCTGGCACAAGGATCTTGGCTTCGACGGATTTGCGGTACAGGCGAAGCACGAGGTTGCCGAAGGCATCACGCCGTTCATCGTTGCCGGTGCATTCCCGACCTACAACAGCGATTTGAACGCCGGTATCAATCTCACAAATGTGAATAGCGGACTGTACGAGAAGGTCCCGAGCAACGACAAATGGCTGTTTGGTGCCCAGCTTGGCGTGGGCGCAAAGTTTGCGCCGTACTCGGCCTTGCGGTTGAGCGCTGCCTATTATGATTTCACCAACACGCAAGGTCGGGAGTCTTCAACTTGCGTCGTCGTGAGCAGCAGCGACGTTTGCGATACGGATATGACCCGGCCATCTTTCGCTCAGAAGGGCAACACCTACAGAACGTTGCGCAATATTTTCGTGAATCCGTCGACTGGTGGCGCTCCGACTTCCCAGTACCAGTATTTCGGGCTGGCCAGCCAGTTCCGTCCGGTTGTTGTCAGTGGTCAATTGGATCTCGGTGAGTTCCATCCCGTACACGTCGTTCTTGATGGCGAGTATGTCAACAACACAGCCTTCAACCGTAGTGCGATTGCCGCGGTGGCCCAGAACAATATCGGCCCCACCGTCGCCGGTGGCCCTCCGGGTGTATTTGACGGCGGAAACCAGGGCTGGATGGGCCGTGTGACGGTTGGTCATAAGGAAGTCAAACGACTGTGGGATTGGAATGTTCACGCCGGATACAAGTATCTTGAATCCGACGCGGCCGTGGACGCCTTCGTCGACTCCGATTTCGGCCTCGGCGGTACCAACCTCAAGGGCTACTTCATTGGCGGCAATCTCGGTATTTCGGACAATGTCTGGGCGTCGCTCCGCTGGATGAGCGCCAACAACATCGCCGGCTCGCCGTATAGCGTCGACGTGGTCCAGTTCGATCTGAATGCAAGGTTCTGATCATGCGAAATCGTATTCTGAGTTTAGTGGCGGTGCTGGCCATGCTGGCCAGCCATGAGGCCCGCGCCGATGCCGAGTCGGACAAGCTGCGTGAGGCTCTGCGCAGCGCGACGGCTCAGACCCGCGCTCTTGAGGACCAGCGGACTGCCTTGCAGGCCAAGGCGGCCGATGCCGAGCGCGAGAAGGCGGCGATGATGTCGCAGATCGCGGCGGCCAAGGCGCAGGTCAAGGAGGTCGAGAAGACCCACCGCGAAGCGGTCGATGAATTCAACCAGCGTCTGGAGGATCGCAACCAGACGCTGGAGAAATGGAAGAGTGCCTACGAAGAGGCGGCAACCGTCGCCCGCGCCAAGGACGCGGAACGTGCCAAGTTCGAAGGCGAAGCCGCAGCCTACAAGGCGAGCACCAAGAGCTGTGTGGCAAAGAATGCGCAGCTGACGAAGGTCGGGCGCGAGTTGCTGCACCGCTATGAAGGCATATCGTTTGGCGACATGGTGGTCATCAACGAGCCGCTGATCGGTGCGCGACGCGTGCAGATCCAGAATCTGCTGCAGGATTACGACGACAAGCTACTTGAGCAAAAGGTGACCCCATGACGCGTTCCCGTTCCCCGGCGACCTTCCTGAAAGCGGCCGGTGTCGCGACATTCACGGGCCTGATGCTGACGTCTGCCATTGCTCAGACGCCGGCGCAGCCGGTCCAGCCCCGCAACGCACAGGCCCAGATACCGGCGCCGGCGCGGCCGAAGCCGGCCGCAGCGGCACCTGCCGCCGCTGCTCCCGTGGCACCTGCTCCGTCAAGCGCTGCCGCGCCGAGCACTGTGGCGTCGGCGAAGTCATCGGGTGAAGTGGTCGCCCGCATCGGCAATAGCGACATCAGCGCCGATGATATGCGCTCCTACATCGCGGCGCTCGGGCCGCGTGAGCAGGCCGCGCTGGCGCAGGATCCGGCCTTGCTGAGCCAGGCCGTGCGCATGCTGCTTTCCAACCGTCTTGTGATGCAGGAATTGGCCGCGAAGAAGTGGGACCAGCAGCCAGCCGTCGCAGCACAGCTGGAGAAGGTTCGCGAGAGCGCAATGGTGGAACTGTATTTGCAGTCGGTTTCCAACCCGCCGGCGAATTTCCCCAGCGAAGAGGATTTGCAGAAGGTCTATGATGCCAACCGCGCTGCACTCCTCGTGCCGCGGCAGTATCAGCTCGCGCAGATCTTCATTCCGATGGCGAAGGATGCGGATAAGGCAACCGTCGACGCCGCCAGGAAGAAGCTCGACGACGTGCAGAAGAAGCTGAAGGCGCCCGGGGCCGACTTCGCGGCGATCGCCCGTAGCGACAGCGGGGCTGGCGACAGCGCCGAGCGCGGCGGCGATCTGGGATTGCTGCCGGAAGACCAGATCCGGCCGGAAATCCGCAGTCAGGTCGTCGGCCTGGCAAAGGGCGCCGTGTCCGAACCCATCACGCTGGATGACGGCTACCATATCATCCGTCTGGTCGACACCAAAGCCGCCTATACGCGCACGCTGCCCGAAGTACGCGATCAGCTGATCCGGCAGATACGCACCGAACGTGCCGCTGCATTGCGCCGTGCCTATCTCGCCGAACTGCTCAAGCAGCAGCCGCCGATCATCAACGAACTTGCTCTTGCCAAGCTGCTCGACGGCAAATCCCGTAACTAAGGAATGCGTCCCATGTCCGATACCGTATTGAACAGCTTCACTCTCGAATCGCTGCGTGACCTGCTGCAGACCGTTGGCTATCGCGTCGAAATCGTGCCGAACGGCGATATGCCGCTGCTGCGCTCGTCGACCGCCGGCTTTGCATTCGACATTCGCCCGGGCAACCGTCTGGCCAGTGAAGATGGTGGCTATGTCGATTTCACCTTTAGCGCGTGGCTCAATATCGAGGGCGAATTGCCGCTCGATGTCGTCAATCGTTGGAACGCGCTGCGTCGCTTTGGCCGGTTGCAGGTCGTGCCTGGTTATCTCGCCATGACGATGGATGTCTCCTTCATCGGCGGCGTCATGCCGAACCATCTTCGTGCGCAGGTCGAGATCTGGGATCATCTCGTTCAGGCACTGGTGCCTTATCTGCGCGAAGAACTGCAGAAGCTTGATACGGTAAAGACTGTCGTGGCACCTGAGGTGCAGGCGCCGGTGGAGCGGAAGGCTGCTGCCGAAGCTCGTGTCGCCTGACGAGTCTGGAAATCCGGCGTGTCAGGACGATCGATCAGCTTGTATGGCCTGCCGGCCAGCGGCGCCTTCGCAAGAGGCGTCCTGGCGGTGACTTGGGCTGGTCTGTTGTCCTGCGCTGTCCTGATATCGACACCGGTTCTGGCTGAGGCCGAGTCCGGTCGGCCCGCCGGGGAAGTCGCCGAGTCGCCGCCGACAGTACCGAATCCCCCAAAGGCTGCCGTTGGCAATAAAACGGCAGCCTTGGCGGCTCCGCCAAAACTGTCCGGTGCTTCCAATTCCAGGGCGCTCTATCGCTCGTTGATCGAGCGGGAGGTGCGCAACACAAATCTCCCGGCCGATGTGGCGGAAGCCGTGATGGGCGTGGAGAGTGGCTACGATCCGAGCCGCATCGGCGCCGATGGCGAGATCGGCTTGATGCAGGTGATGCCGCCCACTGCGCGCATGCTGGGCTTCAGCGGTTCCATGGCGGAGTTCGCGGCGCCCGAGGTCAATATCCGCTATGGTGTCATGTATCTCGCACAGGCCTGGAACAAGGCCGGCGGTGATCTCTGCACTGCGTTGATGAAGTATCGCGCCGGGCATGGCGAGACGCGCTTCTCCCATTTGTCGGTGACCTACTGTTTGCGCGCGCGGGCCCGGTTGATGGCGGTTGGCTATCCCGTGACCGGCACGGTGCCGGTCGCCACCTTCGGGTCGCCCGTTGGCTCCGGTCTCGTTGCCGGATGCCGCGGCAGCCGATGCCTGATGTCACGCAATTCCGGCCGGGTCGATTTTGCGGCGTTGAACAACCGGCTGACGCAGGTTGTGATGCAGACAAATGGCCCGAAGCCGATGACGAGGTGAGCGAGCGATGACAACGAGAATCTTTGCGATCTCCGCGCTACTCGTGCTTGCGCCGCCAGCGCTGGCGCAACAGCCGCCGGAGCAGCCAAAGCCTGAAGTCATCATTGGCGGCCAGTCGCCTCCGCCGACCGTGCGCGAGCGCTGCGTCGAGGTCGAAATCGGTGGTGCGCGAAGCTTCGGGTGTCTCAATCAGACGCTGAAGCGCGACGTCGACAAGGTTAATCCAACCCTGAATTTGCCGCCGATCGATGCGAGGTCGGGCGATACCAAAATCGGCGTCGTGAATTTGCCGGGGGTGCAGCAGCAATACGGCCAGAATTACGGACGATCCGTGATTCCGTATCGGCCGCCGCCGCCGGTCTATTCGTCACCGGTTAGCCGGCGCTAGGTTCGACACGTGCCATCGAGGATTTCAATCGCCCGCGCTGCACTGGTCGCCATTGTGCTTTCCTGCGCGGCTGCCATGCCGGCGCGTGCGCAAATGCTGCTTCCGACGCGAAGCGAAGCGCCGCAGATCGCGCCGCCCAAGCCCTTGTCGCGAACGGAGTCGCCGCCGGTTGAGCGCGGTGAGCGGGCAGGGACCGGATTCTTTGTCGATGATTCCGGGCATATGCTGACGGCGCGGCATGTGGTTCAGGATTGCAGTCGCATTGTGATCCAGAAGGAAGGTCGCGCGATGTCGGCTCGCGTTGTCGCCCTGTCGACGCCTTATGATCTGGCTCTGTTGCGCACAGCAAAGACCCGCGGTCTCGCAGCCGTCTTTCCCCGCAACGTGACGACGTCCCCCAACGATATGATGTTTGCGGCTGATTATGCGAACCTGTCGATGATGCTCGCACGCGGGGGCGTGCTTGCCAATGCGTCGGTGGGCATGACATCCGGTAGCGGTGAAGCAGGACATATCGCGCTGAACTCGACCGTGACATTCGGCAGCAGTGGCGCGCCGGTCATGGATTCACGAGGCCTGATCGAAGGTGTCGTCAGCCGGAAGACATCCGTCAATCGGGTGCTCGCGGTCGGCTCGGCCGGGGCCAAGTCGTTCCTCGCGGCCAGCAACATCCGGTTTCAGGAGGATGACCGGCCGCAAATCGCGGGTTCGGGATCTCGTGCGCATCGCGCGGCCAGCATTTCAGCACGTGTCATCTGTCTGAATTAGAGGAGCTATTGTCATGGTGCGATTTCGCCGGCCGTCCTCATCTCCGTCGCGATGGCGTTTTGCCAGGCTCTCTGCGCTGCTGGCGTCGATTGGTCTGATCTCCGCACCGGTGCCGCCGGCGCGTGCGCAAGGGCTGGACTATCGTAGCCCCGAAGCGGCGCCGCCGGCCTGGGGCCAATTTGCGAAGCTGGTGAAGTATCGCTTTGAGGAATGGATTTCCGCCGACGAGGAGATCGCCAATCGTTTCCGTGCCTGGTTGAAAGAGGCCAACGGTACGCAGGACGGACCGCCGTCGTCGCTGGTCGTCAAGGCCTGGCTTAATCCCGACGGTACGGTCGAGCGCGTGTCGTTCGCGAGCTTCAAGGACGATCGCGCCACCACCGATCTGCGTACCGTGCTGACCCGCGGAAATATCGGTGAAGCGCCGCCGCCCGAAATGCTGCAGCCAATCAATCTGCGGTTTTCGCTCAATCTATCGAAATAATAATCACAGGGGCGGTCGAAGGACCGCTGCGCCGGGCATCCAATGAGTGGATGATCCGGCGGAGGGATAATTCTGTCGTCAGCTTTCAGCCTCGACCCAGTTCAGTGTCATCCGCATGGCATGGCTGTGCCGGGCTTCGATCAGCCATTGTTCTTCACGATAGCAGATCGAGCGCAGCAGGCTCTCTATGGCGAAGGAGGCGAAGAACCGGGGCGTGACTTGCTCGACCTCGATGGGGCCGAGCGGAAAAGCGACGATCGACGCTGCCTTGAGATGGCTGTCGTTGGGACGTGGTTCTGAGGCGCGCAGCAGATTGAGCGTCTCTATGGCAATGGTTTTCTGACTGGGCATCTGGGCGTTCTGCCGAAAAGCTACAACCTGCCAGCCAGTGCTTAATTTTTCATGGAACCGAGCGTCGCATCGCTCATGCGGCCAGATGGAAGTCCGAAATTTGCACGCGATTCCGGCCTGCCGCCTTGGCCTGATAAAGTGCTGCATCTGCCCGGCTGAGCAGAGCCTGCAGCGTTTCCGGTTCAGATGACCGGATCGCGATCCCCACGCTGACCGTGGCATGGATGACACCAGCGGAGGTCGGGAAGGTCTTTGCTTCCAGCGTCGATCGAATACGCTCGGCGACAGCGGCTGCCGCTTTTGGGCTCGAGCCGGACAGGACGATGCAGAATTCCTCACCGCCCAGTCGCGCGGCAACATCTTCGGCGCGAATGTTCGAGAAGATGACCTCGGCAAAGGCCCGCAGCACGCGGTCGCCGGCGGCGTGACCGAATTGATCGTTGATCGTTTTGAAGTGATCGAGATCCATCACCAGAATGGCGGTGTTGGACGCTGTCTCGGTAGCAGTTTCGCTGAACAGTGCGCGCCGATTAAGCAGGCCTGTCAGAGGATCGGTCATGGCATCGGATTTATGCCGGTTCGACGTCCGGATCTGGTTGATCGTCAGTGACAGCGCACCGATCCCGGTCAGGCCGACGATCACTATCAGTGAATTGAACTGTTCTGCCCAATTCATAGGTCGATCGGTCAGCACGAATTGCCCGGTACGCAGGAGTTCGGCACCGCAAGCCACAAAAGAGGCGGCCGTGACGAGATAGAGCAGTGCATTTGCCACCATCAGCAATGGGGCTTCGGCGCGCGCGTACCAATACTGCGCAGCCGAGAGCGCAACGAGAAGGGCGGCGCCAAAATTCGCAGCTATTGTGCCGGTGCCGGTATAGCCAAGCGCAAAGCTGATCACCGTCGGAACGATTCCCGCGGCGGTGACGAGGGCGGCGCGAGTCCAATGGGCCTGGTTCGAGCAGAATTGCGTGGTGCCCGCATAGATCAAGCCGAAGCCGGCGAGCAGCAATACGAATGCAGCGAGCTGCAGGCTCGGGTCATACTGATCGAAGCCTGCATAGATGATGACAGCAACGACTATGGTCGCAAGACCGATCGACCATGTCAGCAGATAGGTCTCGGATCGCGCGACGATCCAGGTTGCGAGCAATGTGAGCGCGAGCGCCGCGCTCGACAGGCCAATTGCTGCGAAAATGGAGGACTGATCGAGCAACATGATATCCGAAGGCGGTGCAATTTAATCGATGCGCAATAAGCAGCGCCCACTTACCACCGATCGGGGCCGGGGCCACCCGTTTTGTATGGTCAGCAAAGTGTTACCAGGCCTAGGAACGGGAGGTCCGGAGATCGTAAGGGCCACGTTTTGCGACGATCTGTGCCGGAACGAGACGCAGCGACACGCGTTTTCCTGCAGGGCATCACGGAGGGTTGAACATGAAAAAGATTCTGGCGACGGCTGCAGCCGCATTGATGATCGCGAGCTTCACGGCGACGGCGGCGTCGGCGAAGAAAATCCACAGGGCGCACCACGGATATTACGGATCCTACGGACAGATGCGCGGGCCGGCGATCTTCCGCGGCAGTGCTGCGATGAGCGGCAATCACGGCAATTCGGCCTATGGCAGTAATTCGCTCGGCCATATCAAGGGCGGCAATATCGGTGGCGGCAAGTAGCGCCGCATAACATCAGCGAGGGCAAGATCGATCGCTGCAATGCGACCGATCTTGTTAACGTCTTTCTGATGGCTTGGTGGTATTCGGCCGCATCGCAACTTGCAGTTCAGGTTTGTCATGCTCCCGGATGGCCGTTACTCGGCATGGTTTCGTATTCCCGAGAAGGAAGGCATGGGCATCATCACGCTCGCCGATGGCCAATTGTCGGGCAGCGATACGGTGATCGCCTATAGCGGCTCCTACGTTCAGAATGGCGATGCTTTCACCGCGACGATTGCGACCCGCCGGCACGCGGACGGGCAGCCAGCGATTTTCGGCATCGATGAAGTCGAGATCGATCTGGTCGGGACCTCCAAGACCACGACGGCATCCTGCAAAGGAGTGGTCAAGCAACGGCCCGGCGTCCCGTTTGAGGTCGTGTTGGTGCGAATGGACGGTTAGGCCTTCGGTCTATTCGCGCAGTTCGTATTGATGTCTCAAGAGCTGAACCATGTCCTGGACACGCTGGCGCCAGGCACGCGCGTCAGGTACCGCTCCGGCCGCCGGCGTGATGCGTAACATGGCGTTCCATGGTCTCGTGCCATAGACAATCACCTCGAAGCCGGCTGTCGGGCAACCATCGATACCCTTTAGCGCGCGCAGGATTACATCGGCGATTTCCAGTGGGTTCAGCGTGCGGGTGCTTTCGACCGCAAGTTGCGGCTCCAGCGACGCCGCCGGGCTGTCTTCTGCAACGATCGGATCGAATCCGTCTCTGGTATCGGCGTCCGCGTCGGGCTTGGGTTTGATCTGTTCGGGATCGCCCGGTCGTCTCATGATCCGCTCGACCAGACCGAGAAGGCCACGATCGCGTTCCGGCGTCTCTTTCACATCAGCTTCCAATGTTCGCGGCGACAGGTGATTTCACCCTCTCCGCGGGACGTTGTCGATAGGTCCTGAGGGGGCTGCGGTGCACAAACGCGCTGCGGGTTGGCTTTGTCGCAAAACTTTCACGAGGGGCCTATAGTGGGGCGTCACGCATTCCCCTCAACAGTTTTGCGCCGGCGCTAGTGCCCGCGACAGATGGAGACGATCGCTGTGAAACCATTCCGCTTGGTATTTGCTCTGTTCGCGCTAGCGCTCGCCGTCGCATCGCAGCCCGCCCGTGCTGCGGACGTCATCTGCTACAATTGTCCGCCGGAATGGGCCGACTGGGCGTCGATGATCAAGGCGGTGAAGACCGACCTCTCGATCGAGATGCCGCATGACAACAAGAATTCAGGTCAGGCGCTGGCGCAGATCCTCGCCGAGAAGGCCAATCCGGTGGGCGACATCGGCTATTTCGGCGTCACCTTCGGCATGAAGGCCAAGGCGCAGGATGCCCTCGAGCCTTATAGGCCCGCCGGCTGGGATCAGGTCGATGCCGGCCTGAAGGATTCCGAGGGCTACTGGACCACGATCCATTCCGGCACGCTCGGCTTTTTCGTCAACAAGGATGCGCTCGGCGGCAAGCCGGTGCCGAAGTGCTGGGCCGATCTGACCAAGCCTGACTACAAGGGCATGATCGGCTATCTCGATCCGACCTCCGCCGCCGTGGGCTATGTCGGTGCCGTTGCGGTCAACCTCGCGCTCGGCGGTTCGGACCAGAATTTCGATCCGGCTATCGCCTTCTTCAAGGACTTGAAGAAGAACGACGCGATGGTACCGAAGCAGACGTCCTATGCCCGTGTCGTGTCCGGCGAAATGCCGATCCTGTTCGATTATGACTTCAACGCCTATCGCGCCAAGTATTCCGAGAAGGGCAATTTCGAATTCGTCATTCCCTGCGAAGGCTCGGTCGTGTTCCCCTATGTGGTCGGTCTCGTGAAGAACGCGCCGCACAAGGACAAGGCCAAGAAGGTCATCGATTATCTCCTATCCGACAAGGGCCAGGCGATCTGGACCAACGCTTACCTCCGTCCGGCCCGAAAGATCGACCTGCCGGAGGCGGTGAAGGCCAAGTTCCTGCCGGATAGCGAATATGCCCGCGCCAGGAGCGTGGACTGGGGCAAGATGGAGCTGGCGCAGAAAGGCTTCAGCGACCGCTATCTCGCCGAAGTCCGTTGATGCACAATGGTGCCCCGACTGGGGCAGGGGCACCATAATTCCATGTCGCATCGTCATTTCATCTGGATCTGTCTGCTGCCGCTCGTGGTGGTGACAGCGGCTTTCTTCCTCTTGCCGATGGCGCAATTGCTCGCCGTCGGCGCCGGTGGATCGCGCGGCGTGTCCGCCTACCTCGCGATCCTCACCGAGTCGCGCTATCGCGCCACGCTGATCAATACGGTTGTGCTGGCCGCGGCGACGACGATTGCCACACTGGTGATCGCCACCATCGCCGGGCTGTTCCTGCAGCGTCATCGCTTTCCCGGCCGCGCCGTGTTGATCGCGATGTTGACATTCCCGCTGGCATTTCCCGGCGTAGTCGTGGGATTCCTGATCATTCTGCTGGCCGGACGTCAGGGCCTGATCGGTGCCATCACCGCCGCTGTGACGGGCGAGAAAGTCGTGTTCGCCTATTCGATCTTCGGCCTGTTTCTCGGTTATCTCTATTTCTCGATCCCGCGCGTGATCCTGACCGTGATGGCCGCGGTGCAGAAGCTGGATATCGGGCTGGAGGAGGCGGCGCGTTCGCTCGGTGCCAGCCCGTGGGCCGTCCAGCGCGACGTGGTGTTGCCGGCGCTCGGGCCGGCTTTCGTCGCCTCGGGCGCGATTGCTTTCGCCACCGCCATGGGCGCGTTCGGCACGGCCTTCACGCTGGCGACCAACATCGACGTGCTGCCGATGCTGATTTACACGGAGTTCACGCTGGCCGCGAATTTTTCAATCTCCGCGGCGCTGTCGATTGGCCTCGGCGCGATCGCCTGGGCAATCCTCGCGCTGGCCCGCTCAATGAGCGGCGGCACCGTCGCGGCGGCGGGGTAAGCCGATGCGCGATCGCCTGATCTTCGCTGGCCAGCTTGGTTTCACCCTTCTCGTCGCGGCGTTCCTCGTGGTGCCGGTGGTGCTGTCGATTTCCGCAGGTGTCACGGTCAATTACTTTCGCGGCATCCAGTCCGGCGTCACGCTGCAATGGGTAGTGCAGGTCTGGAACCTCTATGCCGGTGAAATCGGGCTGTCATTCCTGATCGCCTTCGCGACCCTGGCAGTGACGCTGGTTGTCGGCGTGCCCGCGGCCTATGGCTTACACGTGAAGGGCGGAAGGTTGTCGCGCGTGATCGAGGAGATCATCACGCTGCCGCTGGCGATTCCTGGTCTGGCCATCGCGCTGGCGCTGCTGCTGACCTATGGCGGATTCGGTGGCTTCCGGCAGTCGTGGCTGTTCATCCTCACAGGCCATGTGGTCTTCACCATGCCCTTCATGGTGCGCTCGGTGATGGCGGTGTTCGCCTCGGTCGATATCAAGACGCTGGACGAGGGGGCTGCCTCGCTCGGTGCGTCGCCATGGACGCGTTTCTGCAATGTCATCGTGCCGAATGCGATGCCGGGCATTCTCGCGGGATCGCTGATGGTGGTGACGCTGTCGCTCGGCGAGTTCAATCTGACCTGGATGCTGCACACGCCGCTGACCAAGACGCTGCCGGTTGGCCTTGCCGATAGCTATGCGTCGATGCGGCTCGAAGTGGCATCGGCCTACACACTGATCTTTTTCATCATGATTGTGCCCCTTCTGGTGGCGATGCAGATGTTTGCCGAGAAGGGCGAAAAGAAATGAGCGCTGTTGCGGGCCACGGTGCAGCCGTCCATATTGAGAACTGCGCCAAGACCTTTCCGGACGGCACCCAGGCGCTGGCGCCCGCCTCGCTGGATATCGTGTCAGGCGAAACCCTGGTGCTGCTCGGCCCCTCCGGCTGCGGCAAGACGACCATGCTGCGCATCATCGCCGGGCTGGAGACACCCGATGCGGGCGGCCGTGTGCTGTTCGACAAGACCGATATGACTGCGGTGCCGATCGAGCAGCGTCATGTGGGTATGGTGTTCCAGTCCTATGCACTGTTTCCCAACATGACGGTGGCCGAGAATATCGGATACGGCCTCAAGATTCGCGGCGTCGACAAGGCGGCGCGCGCGGCGCGTGTCGCCGAGATGGTGGCACTGACCAATATCGGCGGGCTCGAGAACCGCCGGATCGATCAATTGTCCGGCGGCCAGCGTCAGCGCGTTGCGCTGGCGCGCGCGGTGGCCGTGCGCCCACGCGTGCTGTTGCTGGACGAGCCGTTGACGGCGCTTGATGCGTCGCTGCGCGACCGGCTGCGCAGTGAACTCAACAGCCTGCTGCGCTCGCTGGGGATCACCGCGATCTATGTGACTCATGATCAGGCCGAAGCCATGGAACTCGGCGACCGTATCGTGGTCATGCGCAAGGGTGCTATTGCGCAGATAGGCACGCCGCGCGAGATCTATTTTGCTCCCCAGAACCGGTTCGTCGCGGAATTCGTCGGCGCCGCCAATATCGTCGAGGGGCCGGTGAGCGGCGGCCGGCTGACGCTGCCCGGCGGCTGGCTGGCGCTCGATGATGCCACCGACAACGCTGTGGCGGTGGCGATGATCCGTCCGGAGACCATCGGAATTGTCGCCGAGGCGGACGCCTTCCTGCGCGGCATGGTCGAAAGCGTCGCCTTCATCGGCGACCGCCAGCGCCTCGTGGTGACGGGTGCGGCGAACAAGCCGTTGACGGTGGACGCGCCGAACACCATCAATGTGCGTGCAGGGGAGCGCGTCGGCCTGTCGGTCACGCCTCAGGCGGTTCGCGTGTTGCCGAAAGAAGACTGATGTCGAAGCCCAAGCCCACCATCATCGCGCAGATCTCCGATCTGCATATCAAGGCGCCGGGCGAGCTTGCCTATGGCAAGGTCGACACGGCCAGGGCGCTGGAGCGCTGTGTGTCCGAGCTGAACGCGCTCGATCCGCGCCCCGATCTCGTCGTCATCTCCGGCGATCTCGTAGATACGCCGACGCCGGGCGAATATGAGCATCTCTGGCGGCTGCTGGCGCCGCTCAAGATCCCGTTCATCGGCGTGCCCGGCAATCACGATGCCCGCGACATGATGCGCGCGGCATTTCCCGATCGGGCTTACGCCAAGTCGTCGGGTCCGCTCGATCAGGCGCAGACGGTCGGTCCGCTCGATATCGTCCTGCTGGACTCGCATGTGCCGGGGAAACCGCACGGCACGCTTGAGGCCTCGACGCTGCAATGGCTCGATGCCACGCTGGCGTCCTCGCGCGAGCGGCCGGCTTTGCTGTTCCTGCATCATCCGCCATTCCGCACCGGCATCACCCATATGGACGTGCAGGGCCTGTTTAACGCCGACGAGCTCGCAGCCATCGTCCGTAAACACCCGCGTGTGCGGATCGTCGCTGCCGGCCACGTCCATCGCGCGACGCTCGCGACATTTGCGGGGACGGTTGCGACCATCTGCCCGGCGCCGAACCACGCCGTCGATCTCGACATCGCCGAATTGCGCCCGCCATCGTTCCGGGTCGAGCCGCCGGCTTTCCACCTGCATGTCTGGTTTCCGGATGGCGAGGAGGGCGGCCATCTCGTCACGCATCAGGTGCCGATCGGCGACTTCGACGGTCCGCATCCGTTCTTCGGCGCGGATGGGAAGTTGCTCTAAGCTACACCACCGCATTCGCAGCGATCATGCTGCGATAGAATTCAGCGCTGAGTTTCGGCGTGCGTTTCTGCGTGGCGAAGTCGACGTGATAGAGGCCGAAGCGCTTGTCATAGCCATCCGACCATTCGAAATTATCCATCAGGCTCCAGTGGAAGTACCCCTTTACGGGGATGCCTTCCGACGTCGCGCGCTGCAGATGCGTGAGATAGTTCCTGAGATACATGACGCGGTCGAGATCGTGGATCTTGCCGTCGCCGGCCGGCCGGTCTGCGGCCGATGTGCCGTTCTCGCTGATATAGATCTGCTTGACGTCCCAGACCTTGGCGACATTGCGCGGCGCCCAGTACAGCGCTTCCGGCCCGATCCGCAGCCAGTCTGAATCCATCCGCGGGAACGAGGTCGGGAACGGCACCAGCGCGAAGCCATGCTGGTCACCCGTCGCCATCACGTAATATTGCGGCATGTAGACGTTGAGACCGACGAAATCGACAGGCGAAGAAATGATCTTCAGCTCCTCGCTGGTGAAGCTCGGTGCATTCTTGCCGGCATAAGCGAGGAACGCGTCAGTGTATCTGCCTTCGAGAATGACGGTCATGTAGCCGCCATTCATCTCGCGCGTTGCGATCTCGGCTGCGCGGATATTGGCAGGCGTCTCGATGGCCGGGACGCAGGATGCGACGTTCTCGGCCACGCCGACCTTGGTGCCCGCGCGTCCATTGGCGCGGATCGCCTGCACAGCCATGCCATGGCCCAGCGCGACGTGATGGCGAATCTGATTGAGTTGCGGTTGCGACAGCTTCAGCCCGGGCGCGAGTTCGACCGGGCCGTGGCCATAGCCGAAATCCACGAAGGTTCCGCATTCATTGATCGTGAAGATGTTGTTGACGCGATCGGTGATGCGCTGCGCGACATGGCCTGCATAGTCGCCGAACGCCTTCGCCGTATCTGATGACGCCCAGCCGCCGACGCGATCCTGCAGCGCCTGCGGCAGATCCCAGTGATAGAGCGTTGGGAACGGTTCGATCCCATTGGCCAGCAACTCGTCGATGAGGCGGTTGTAGAAATCCAGCCCTTGCGGATTGGGCGTGCCCGCGCCATTCGGAAAGACACGCGACCATGAGACGGAGAAGCGATAGGCTTTCGCGCCCAGCGCCTTCATCAACTGGACGTCTTCCTTGTAGCGATGGAAGTGATCCACCGCGTGGTCGCCGTTGCCGCCGCCGCGGATCTTGTTCGGCGTGTGCGAATAGCTGTCCCAGATCGACGGGCTACGGCCTTCGGCCCCGACGGCACCCTCGATCTGATAGGCGGACGTTGCGGTGCCCCAGACGAAATCGTCAGGAAAACGCCTGTCATTGGCAAGCGCCGCCGGTGTGGTCGGGACTGTTTGAGCCTCGGCCATTGCAGTCGGAACGGCGAGGCCGGCGGCGAGCGCGCCGGCCGCCCCGGTGAAATCGCGACGCGTGAAACGATGGGACACCAGATCTCCTGCTAGTCCGGGACGCGACGATCAGTCGTCATGCGGTTCATGATAGTTCTCTGCGCCGCCTTTCCAATAGCCCGCTGCCTTGACCCAAGCCTTGGGATGCTGGCATTCGTCGACGAGAATCCTGCGGAGGCGTTTGGCAACCTCGGATTCTCCGGCGATGAAGGCATAGCCGTCTCCGACGGGAAGTTTGAGGCTGCGCAAGGCATCCTCCATCAGAGTGGTCGATCCGGCGCTGTGCTGGCCACGATGCAACCAGGCGGTCGTGACGGACGCCTTGGACGGGAAGACCTGCTCCTCGGTCGCGTCGATGACTTCCGCGATCACGATGGCCCGTGTGGTGGGGCGTAGTTCCTCCAGCCGGCGGCCGATGGCGGGCAGGGCGGTCTCGTCGCCGATCAGCAGATACCAGTCGAAGTCGTCCGGCACGACGAACGAGCCGCGCGGGCCGCCGATACCGACTTTATCGCCTGGCTTGGCTTGGGTGGCCCAGGTCGTGGCAGGTCCCGCATCATGAATGGCGAAGTCGATGTCGAGCTCTTGCGCGGCTTCGTCATAGCGCCGCGGCGTATAGTCCCGCGCGATTGGCCGCGCGCTTTCATCGACCAGCACGCGGCCTTCGCTGAAGACGGGCATCAATGGTTCGTCTTCGCCGGGGCGCGGAAAGAACACCTTGACGTGGTTGTCATAGGACGCGCTGACGAAGCCATCGAGGTCGTCACCGGTGAGGGTGATCCGCTTCATGTGCGGCGTCACCGACGTCACGCGCTTCACGGTGAGCAGACGGCGCTTCAGCTCGTGACGAACGCGCGTGATGCGATGACGATCGTTGGAAAGGGTGTCTGAAGATGCGTCGGTCATATGGATTCCCGGGGAATCCAGATCGGCCTGTTTGACACGATGTCGCGCAGGTCGAGCCTGGATCAGGTTCGATCGGCGCGTTGGTTCACGTTAACGCTTACGTGCGGCCTCGCCGAGACAGCAATCACGGCAGAGGTAGCGAAACGTCCTTTTACGTGCAACCCCGGGATTGTCGCACGTGCTGCACGATGGCGTGAGGCCGGAAGCGTTCTAAACTGGCTGACGTCACCACATGGACATTGCGGCCTTTCCGGGGGAGAACGGTTTCCGGATGTGGCGGCGTGCCCCCTGAATCATTGGACGAGATCGACGTAATGAGCACTGAAGCAAAGTCTGCCACGCGCGTGGCCATTGTTGGCCTCGGCCCGATCGGCCGCAAGGTGGCCGAAGCCCTGGACCGCGGCATCGACGGCCTGGTTCTGGCGGCGGTTGCCGTGCAGAATCCGCAGAAGCATCAGGCGTTCCTGTCCGGTCTCGGCAAGGCGCCACCGGTGTTGCCGATCGCGGATCTCGTGGAAGTCGCCGATATCGTGATCGAATGTGCCCCCGCAGCGTTGCTGCCCGAGATCGTCAAGCCGTTCGTCAGCAGCGGCAAGACCGCGATCGTGCTGAGCGCTGGAGCGCTGTTGTTCAACGACGATCTCGTCGCGCTGGCCAGGCAGAACGGCGGGCAGATCGTGGTGCCGACCGGGGCGTTGATCGGTCTCGACGCGGTGACGGCTGCAGCCGAGGGCAAGATCAACTCGGTCCGTATGGTGACGCGCAAGCCGGTGAAAGGTCTCGCCGGCGCGCCCTATATCGTCGAGAACAAGATCGACATCGAGAGCATCACCGAACCGATGAAGATCTTCGAGGGCACGGCGCGCGAAGCCGCCAAGGGCTTCCCGGCCAATCTCAATGTCGCCGTCGCGCTGTCGCTTGCGGGCGCGGGGCCTGATGCCACGACGCTGGAGATCTGGGCGGATCCCGCGCTGACGCGCAACGTCCATCGTGTCGAAGTGGATTCGGATTCCGCGCGGTTCTCGATGCAGATCGAAAACATCCCGTCGGAGAATCCGAAGACCGGTCGCATCACGGCGCTGTCGGTGATCGCCTATTTGCGCAAGCAGCGCGCGGCATTAAGGGTGGGGACTTAAGCCATCCATACCGCCCTCGTGGTGAGGAGCGCGCCGTTTGGCGCGCATCTCGAACCATGGATCTGCGGCACATCCTTCGAGACGCGGTCCAGGATGACCGCTCCTCAGGATGAGGACGGGGGAATGCTGCGTTTACTGGCCCTTCTCGAGTTGCTGTGCAGGGTCGATCCGCTGCGCAGTCTCGATTCCCTGGGTCCGCGCAATCCTGGCGAGTTCGCAGCCTTCGCAGTAGCGGCGATCCTTATAGTCGATCCAGTTATGGGCGAAGACGCGCTCATTCGGGATGTCGTAACGGGCCTGCAACACGCGGACGAGTACGCGCCAGGCTGCGATCTGCGCGTCAGTCGGCGGCTTGCGGACATTGGGGTAGTTGCCGACGAACTCAACCCCGATCGATGAGTCATTGTCGATCTGCTGATAGGTCCCGCTGTTGTCGATATATTTGTTGTCGTTGCGGTTGCCATGGCTGAGATGGTTCGGCACCGCCCATTCGGGCGTGGACCAGTAAACGGTGCCGTCGGTTTCGATCCAGATGGCGACGCCGCGACGATCGGGTTTCTGCATCTGCGCGACCGCGTTCCGCCACGCCGAGCCGACCGCGCCTTCCGACTGATGCACGACGATGTTGCGCCATTCACGGGCGTGGCGGAGATCGGTCCATGGCCTCAGCCAGACCATGTTGAGACCGGGAATGTCGGGGGTGCCGCGGGAGCGGGCCGCGATTTCGAAGCTCGAAGGTGCTTGCGCAGCCGCCGGGGTGCCGGCGGTGATCAATGCCAAAAGAGCCAGGATAGTGCGGTGCTTCATGCCCTCGATCCGAAAGCGCGCTATCGTGCTTTCAGGAAGCTTATCCCAGCCGTTCCGGGAGTCAAACGGCTGAGCGATGGCATGTTCGTGATCGGCAGCGTCCCTCGCGGGGCGCTCAGTTGAAATAGTCGGGCAAGACAAACCCGGCATAGAATTTGTCGTTGCGGATCGCGTTCTTGAACGTGTCGGAGCGATAGCCGTCGGCGATATCCTTCGCCCATTGCGCGTCGGCATTGCCACGTTTCACCGCCACCACATTGGTATAGGGCTTGGTCATCTTTTCGAGCGCAAAGGCCTCGGTCAGCTTCAGTCCGCTATAGATCGCGAAATTGCCCTGCACAGCGGCGAAGTCGGCATCACCGAGGGCGCGCGGCGCCTGGGCGTTTTCCAGCGGCACGATCTTGATGCCCTTCGGGTTCTTGATCACGTCGAGTTCGGTGACATCGACGGGGTTGTTGTCCTTGATCTCGATCCAGCCGAGATCGCGCAGGATCCACAGCGCGCGCTGCAGGTTCACGGGATCGTTGGGCACCACCACGGTAGCGCCGGCCTTCACGGCATCGGATGTCTTGTGCTTGGTCGAATAAAGACCCATCGGCGGGGTCGGCACGGTGATGATGCCGGTGAGGTCGGTCTTCTGGCGCTGGTTATAGCTGTCGAGGAACACCGTATGCTGCATCACATTGGCGTCGATGTCGTTCTTGAACACCGCGGTGTTGGCTTCCAGGCCCGTCGAGAATTCATAGTATTTGACGCTATAGCCCTTCTTTTTCAGCTCGGGCTCGACGCCCCTCTTGAAGCCGTCGATATATGGGCCGGGCACGAAACCGACCTTGAGTTCGGGTTTGGTGGCGGATTGCGCATCGGCATGGTCGCCAAAGGAGACGAGGGCGAGCATCGCGGCAGCAATGACGGAGAGGGCGGTCTTCATTTTTGTTGTCTTTCAGGGAATGTCAGAATGGGATTACTTCGGCGCCCAGATCTTCACGTCGCTGGCATCGACCTTCACGGGGATGAGCTTCTCGGCGAAGAACGCATCGGCGATGGTCTGCTGCTCCGACAGGCCGGCCTTGGTGACGGCACCGACCCTGTAGGAACGATGGCTGTTCGCTTCCTCGACGGTGGCGGCATCGATGCCCCACAGGCTTGAGAGGAGCTTGGCAGCTTCCTTCGGCTCGGCCTTGGCCCATTTGCCGGTTTCATCGAGCTTCTTGAAGATCACGTTCAGCACGTCGCCGCGCCTGTCGGCATAGGCGGCCGATGAGAGATAGTAGCGCTTGTAGCTGGCAAGGCCGTTGCTGCCGTCGGCGAGCACGCGTGCATTGGACTGGCGCTGCGCGCTGGTGAGGAACGGATCCCATGCCACCCAGGCATCGACATTGCCGCCGACGAAAGCAATGCGGCCGTCGGCCGGTGGCAGATAGGCCGGCGAGATGTCCCTGAAGGTGAGGCCGGCTTTGCTCAGCGCGGCGAGCAGCAGGAAGTGGCTGCCGGCACCTTTGGTGACCGCGACCTTCTTGCCCTTGAGATCGGCGACCGTCTTGAGCGGCGACTCCGCCGGCACCACGATCGCCTGTGCGGCAGGCGAGGCGGCTTCCTCGGCAATGTAAGCGAGCTTGGCGCCGGCTGCCTGGGCGAACAGCGGCACCGTGTCGGCGACGTCGGCACCGAAATCGACATTGCCGGTATTGATGGCTTCGAGCAGTGGCAGGCCGCTGGTGAATTCGTGCCAGCTGATCTTCACGCCGAGCGGCGCGAGCGCCTTCTCCAATTCGCCATTGGTCTTCAGCACCGCGATCAGCGTCGATGATTTCTGATAGCCGATCCGCACGGCATCCGGCGTCTGCGCGCAGGCGAATGAAACCGACAGCATGGAGGCCATGGCCGCCAGTTGCAGCGCCCGGGTGCGCCGGAACACGAAGCGTTCGATGAAGCGGGCGATGTGAATCGGAAGCATGTTGGCACTGCTTTGCTGATGGCGTTTCGTGAGCAGCAAAGGTGAGAGAGCGGCTCGTTTCCGTCAATGAAATGGCCAACTGTAGTTCCGGGCGCGGCGATGCAGGCATGCTGCGATGGCCTTGTAGCGCAGCGGAAATGTTCTCCGCATGCCTTCCGGGCGCCCCCGCAAGAGCAGGTTATTGCTCTGCGCCGGAGATGAAGCTGCTCCGGAAGATGACGTTCTGATTGCAAAACTTGCCGGCTGCCCGCGACCTTTGAAAGCACAATCTTCGCAAAGCCGCGTAGCGTTTTGTCATCGCGTCGGCGCATCGGGCGTCACGCAAATGGAGCAGGGAAGCACAATGTCTCAATCCAGACGTATGATGATCGGCCTGTCAGCCGCATTGCTGGTGACGGGGCTCATGGTGCCGGCGGTCGCTGCGCAGGAGTTGAAGGAAATCCGCATCGGTTTCCAGAAGGCCGGTCTCTTTCCGGCGGTGAAGCAGCGCGCGACGCTCGAAAAGGTGTTCAAGGAAAAGGGCATCGGCGTCCGATGGGTCGAATTCCAGTTCGGGCCGCCGATCCTCGAAGCGATCAATACGGGCAATGTCGACTTCGGCTATGCCGGCGACGCCCCGCCGATCTTCGCACAGGCCGCGCGCGCCAATCTCGTCTATATCGCCGCCATCCCGTCGCGCGGCTACAATCAGGGCATCGTCGTGCCCGAGAACTCGCCGATCAAGACGCTCGCCGATCTCAAGGGCAAGAAAGTCGGCTTCGGCAAGGGATCGAGCGCGCACAACACCACCGTCGCCGCGCTGGAGAAGGTCGGGCTGACCTATGCGGATATCACGCCGGTCTATCTCGGCCCCGCCGACGCGGTGGCAGCATTCGCCGGTGGCAATATCGACGCGTGGTCGATCTGGGATCCGTATCTGGCGCTCGCCGAGGGCAAACAGGCGCGGGTGATTGCCTTCTCCAAGGACGTGCAGGATTCCATTTCGTTCTTCCTCGCCAACAAGGATTTCACCACCAGGCATCCGGACATCGTCGCGCTGTTCAACAAGACCTTTGCCGATGAGGGGAAGTGGGCCGAAGCCAATCGCGCCGAGGTGGCGACGCGGCTGCAGGAAGCGACCGGTGTGGACAAGGCGGCCACCACGCGCGCTGTCGAGCGGTCGAATTACACGGTTGTGCCGATCACCGACCAGATCGTCGCCACCCAGCAGCAGACCGCCGACCGGTTCTTCAAGCTCGGCCTGATCCCCAAGGCGGTCGATGTGAGGGAGATCGTCTGGAAGTGGACGCCGGGGTCATAGTTCCTCAAACTTTGCCGGGAGGCGATTAACTCTGTCACCAGCCGTCTCCCGGTACTCTTTTGCTCCCGCAGGCCTTTGAAAGCGTTGATTTTTCACTTTTTGTGCAGTGCGGTTGAAATGTCCCCGGAAATCAGTAGGTTGCAGCCACGGCGCCCGCGATACGCAGGCCGGCCCCGTGCTTCACAACTGCGCAGAAACGTCATTCAATGAACGCTCCCCTGTCCAAGCCGACCGGAGCGCCCGTGCCAGTTCTCGATCCGCAAGATCCTGGCCAACAAGGGCGTGCCATCATCTCCTTCGATGGCGTCAGCAAGATCTTCCCGTCGCGGAAGGATTCCGCCGAGGTGAAGGCGGTCGACAATATCGACCTCGTGGTGCCCGAAGGTGCCCTTGTCGGCGTGATCGGCAAGAGCGGCGCCGGCAAGTCGACGCTCATTCGTCTCATCAACGGCCTCGAACTTCCGACCAGCGGCAAGGTCACTGTCGATGGCCTCGATATCGGATCGCTGGATGAGCGTGCGCTGCGCCAGGCGCGCCGCTCCATCGGCATGATCTTCCAGCACTTCAACCTGCTGTCGTCGCGCACCGCCTTCGACAATATCGCGCTGCCGCTGGAAATCGCCGGCACGCCCCGCAAGGACATCAAGGGAATTGTCGAGCCGCTGCTCGACATGGTCGGCCTCGCCGACAAGCGCGACCGTTATCCGGCCGAACTCTCCGGCGGCCAGAAGCAGCGCGTCGGCATCGCGCGTGCGCTGGCGACCAAGCCGAAGGTGCTGCTGTCGGATGAGGCGACCTCGGCGCTCGATCCGGAGACCACCGCGCAGATCATCGCGCTGCTCAAGCAGATCAATGCCGAGCTCAATCTCACCATCCTCTTCATCACCCACGAAATGTCCGTGGTGAAGAAGCTCGCCCAGCGCGTCGCCGTCATGGAAGGCGGCCAGATCATCGAGCAGGGCACGACCTACGAGATCTTCTCGAAGCCCACGCATGCGACGACCAAGCGTTTCGTCGGCGAAGTCACCGGCGGCAATGTGCCGGAATGGCTGCAGGCCAAGCTTCTGAGCGACTACGCGCCCGGCCGGCAGGCCGTGATCCGCATCGCCTTCACCGGCGCCGATGCCGACGAGCCGGTGCTGTCCAGGCTGACGCGTGCTTACGGCGTCGACTTCAACATCATGCATGGCCAGATCGAATATGTTGCCGATCATCCGTTCGGCACGCTGATCGCCTCCGTCGCGGCCGAGCCGGACCTGCAGGCCAAGCTGATCGCCGATCTCACCGCGACCCGCAACACCGTGGAGCATCTCGGCTATGTCGCCTGAACTGATCAACATGATCCTGTGGTCGACGCTGGACACGCTCACCATGGTGGCGCTGGCTGGCATTTTCGGGACGCTCGCCGGATTGCCGCTCGGCATCTTCCTGGCGACGAGCCGGGCAGGTGAGCTGTTCCCGGCGCCGAACGTCAACCGCATCATCGGTCTTGTGGTGAATGCCACGCGCTCGACGCCTTTCATCATTCTCGTCGTCGCCATCGTGCCGCTGACGCGCCTGATCGCCGGCACCTCCATCGGCACCAGCGCCGCCGTGGTGCCGCTGACCATCGCCGCGACGCCGTTCATCGCGCGCGTGATCGAAGGCGCGATCCGCGAAGTCGATCAGGGCCTCGTCGAAGCCGCGCGTGCTTTCGGCGCCAGCCCGTTGCAGATCGTCTGGAAGGTGCTGCTGCCGGAAGCGATGCCGGCGGTGACGCTGGCGCTGACGCTCGCGACTGTCAGCCTGATCGGTTATTCCGCCATGGTCGGCGCCGTCGGCGGCGGCGGGCTCGGCGATCTCGGCATCCGCTACGGCTATCAGCGCTTCATGCCGGAAGTGATGGCGACGGTGGTCGCCGTGCTGATCTGTCTCGTTCAGGGCGTGCAGAGCCTTGGCGACTTCATCTCGCGTCGCCTCGACAAGCGCACGCGACACTCCTGAAACGGTCGCTCGCGTCAGCGGGCCCGTTCACACTCGTTTACTCACAATGGAAAACACCATGTCTCTTCGTCGTACTTTTCTCTCCATCCTCGCTTTCGCCGCGCTCACCGGCGCCGCGTCAGCCGAGACCATCAAGGTCGGCGTGACGCCGGGTCCGCATGCGCAGGTGCTGGAAGCCGCCAAGGCCGTCGCCGCCAGGAAGGGCCTCGACATCCAGATCGTCGAATTCTCCGATTACGTGGTGCCGAATGCGGCGCTGGAAGCCGGCGACCTGCAGGCCAATTCGTTCCAGCATCAGCCTTACCTCGACAACCAGGTGGCCGATCGCAAATACAAGATCGTGTCGGTGGGCAACACCATCAACTTCCCGATGGGCATCTATTCGAAGAAGGTGAAGAGCTGGGACGAGGTGAAGTCGGGCGCCACGCTGGCGATCCCGAACGATCCGACCAATGGCGGCCGCGTGCTGATCCTCTTGCGCGACAAGGGCGTCATCAAGCTGAAGGACGGCACCGGCTTCAAGCCGACTTTGCTCGACATCACCGACAATCCGAAGAAGCTGAAGATCACCGAGGTCGATGCCGCGCAGCTGCCGCGCACGCTGCCTGACGTCGATGTCGCCGGGATCAACACCAACTATGCCTCGCAGGCCGGCCTCGATCCGGTGAAGGATGCGATCCTGCGCGAGGATCCGAAGGGCCCTTACGCCAACATCATCGCCGTGCGCACCGCCGACAAGGACAAGCCCTGGGTGAAGACCCTGGTGGAGAGCTACCAGTCGCCGGAAGTGAAGGCGTTCATCGACGAGAAGTTCAAGGGCTCGGTGCTCGCGACCTGGTAAGGTCTTTCTTGGGGGCAGTATTCTGTCCTCCCCACGTCATGGCCGGGCGACGCGAGGCGAGCTTCGCGCTGCCGCCCATGACGGCGTAAAGTGTAGGATGGGTAGAGCGCAGCGAAACCCATCACCTCAAACCTTGCCATGATGGGTTTCGCTCCGGCGCGCTGCGCCTGCGCTCTACCCATCCTACGATCATGCGTATCGCTCTCATTCGTCATGGCCGGACTTGCTTTTGCGTTACCGGGCATGACGGTGCACAGCGTAGGATGGGTAGAGCGCAGCGAAACCCATCGCTTTCTGTGCACGTGAATGATGGGTTTCGCGAAGACGCTCTACCCATCCTACGGCCTCATCCGATTCAACTGTCAAACAGCCACTGTTCTTCAGACAACAACAACACCCTTCAGACATGCGTCATCGCCCCTGTTATTGGCGGCGCGGGGGCGCCGTCGTCGCTTGCATTCCCGCCCTCTTGCGAGAGGGCGTGCGGAACGCCGGGTGCCCGATGCACCCCTGGGCCTGATGCCGATGCGGTCTTCCGCAAGGATATGCATCAGGACTTTCGGAAAGCACGGGCGATTGCCCGGCGTTCCGCCTGCGGTGTTTTGTCGGCTTGCCGATGCTTGCCCAGGCGACCGATCAAGGTCACCCTTGTTGGGCCCTGCGCGACAGGGCCGGGGGAGCACAGCTACTGGGCCGGACGCGTTTCGAATCTGGTCGTCCGTCGCGTGATCCGCGGGCTCTTGCTATCCGAAGGCAAGCCGTGCCGCCTGTCCCAGTGGTATCCTGACCACAGGCGATGCGGCCTGCCCGCAGACAGCCGTACCCCACATATCCCGTGACGCCGCATCTCCGGCGTCCACCGCCTCCCGCCCCGCAATCGTGACGATCGCGATCGCCCCTCTCGGTGGGGCAGGACAGAGGGGAAAATAAACCTGATGGGGATGTTGTCAATACAGATAGGAAAAAATGTTTGAGGCGATCTCGGCCACACGCGTCATTCCCCGCCGCTCCACCTGGCGTGGCGGGGAATCCCAGCATGTTCAGTAAAACGCTTCGAGATTCCGGATTCGCCTGCATGCGACTTCGTTGCATTCCGGCGCCCCGGAATGACGAGATGGGCGCTTGCCATCCGCAGGCGACCTTCAGCCGCGCCATCCCCTTGAAATCCATCGACAATCCGCGCGTCGCGCCTGGCAGGGGATGCGACCTCAGATGAGGTTGAGACGCGCGGCGCAACGTGTTACCTGACGCGCCACGCGGGTATAGCTCAATGGTAGAGCAGCAGCCTTCCAAGCTGAATACGAGGGTTCGATTCCCTCTACCCGCTCCAACATTTCCACTTAAAAAGTCCCGACAAATCAAAGCCTTATAGAGAGCGGCCTGCCTCGTCAAGCAGACGTTTCGGGGCTGTGGACGACCTTTTGAGGCGTTTCGGGCGCAGTTTTTTCGTAAGTATTTGATCCTGATTCATTTTTTAGGGTCGGCGCTTTAAGCCGACAGCCACACAGTCTGTTTATGCATCTCTGCGACGAATATTCGCAGTGTGTATCCTTAAGTGGCAAATCGGATTCGCGTGAATTTGCGAGAGAAGTTGGGCTTGTGATGCGTGTTTATCATTTTCTCAATCGTCACTTCGGCCTCGAAAATCTCCGCCGCCAGCGGTTAAAGATCGCGACGATCAATGATCTTAACGATCCGTTCGAACTCCAAGGGCCAGCTCCAACAGATCCTCACGGTCGTCAGCGCTTCCGGATTTGGAAAGACAGCATGTCGGCCAAATACGGAATGCTTTGCTTCAGCGGAGGGTGGCACAACCCGGTTCAATGGAGCCACTATGCCGAGTCACACCGTGGTATTTGCCTGGGCTTCGACTTGCCGGACGAGGCGCTGATCAAGGTTAGGTATCGCGGGTCTCGAATGAAGCCGAATATCGAGGCTCTTGAGAGCGGCGACGAGAATGTGAACGGCCGTGAGATGCGGCGTATTCTCAGCACGAAATATAAGCATTGGGAGTACGAGAACGAGTACCGCTGCTTTCTGAGATTGGATGAACGTGATCACTCTACGGGCCTGTTCTTTGCGTCATGGTGGAACATGGATCTCGCCCTAAAGGAAGTTTTCGTAGGGCATCACAGCACGATCACACGCAAAGAACTTGATTTGGCGCTTGGCAACATGACCGGGGAGGCTGTTGCTAAGAAGGTCAGGCTGGCCTTCAAAAACTATTCGATAGTTGAACAGCGAGATCAACGCCTTTGGAACGCCGAATAGTTACTAGCGTGTCGTGACTGCACACTCCCTGCGTCATTGCAGGAGGTGGAATTGGCATATGGATTACAGATTTGGGATGACGCTGGAAACCTGAGGGTCGATATCACCGGTAGTCTGACCCGCGTCGTCGGGTCACTCCAGATAATTGGCAATGGCTCGATCAACGTTCCGGAGTTCGCGGCCGGTCGACCATTCTTTGTAATCATTGATCCAACCTTTGGGGGATCTATGAGTTCGCCTCCTGTGCCTGAGATTTCTGGCACAAATCTATCTTGGGCCACAACCGGGGGCGACAAGGCGCCTTACTCCAAAGCTGTGTGATCTCCTAGAATCACTCGCGCCGCAGTCGGTTGCCGCCACGTCCCATCCGGTCAATAACCGTGGCGCGTCATTCCAAGCGAGCCTGATATCCCCATGACAGATCCCCGTTATTTCCCGTCCAGCGGAAACGCTTGGGACAGAGTCGATCCGCGCGCCGTGGGCTATGCCCCCGACAGACTCGCAGCAGCAGTCGCCTTCGCGCAGGCCAATGAGACGCCGTGGCCGCGTGGCTTCTATTACGATGACGGCCGCTATGCGCCGAATGTGGATTGGAATGAGGTCGGGCCATGGAGTGCGGTGCTGGGTCCCGTGCGCGAGCGCGGCGGGTCCGCGGGCATGGTGCTGCAGAGCGGGCGGGTGCTGGCGTCGTGGGGCGAGATCGCGCGGGCGGACATGACCTTCTCCATCGCCAAGAGCTATCTCGCCGTCTTGGCGGGCCTCGCGGTCGACGACGGGCTGATCGGGGACATCGACGAGCAGGTCACCAAGCGCGTTCCCGGGCCGCTGTTTGCGGATGCGCATAATGCGCCGATCACCTGGCGGCATCTCTTAGAGCAGACCAGCGAATGGCGCGGCGAGCTGTTCGGCAAGCCGGACCAGATCGATCACAACCGTCTGGTGGCGCCGAGTGCCGACAACCGCCGCAAGGGCGAGCTGCGCGCGTTGCAAAGGCCGGGCAGCTTCTACGAATATAACGATGTGCGCGTGAACCTGCTGTCGCTCTGCCTGCTGCACCTGTTCAAGCGCCCGCTGCCGGATGTGCTGCGTGCGCGCGTCATGGATCCGATCGGCGCGTCCAAGGACTGGGAGTGGGTCGGCTATGACAATTCCTTCGTCGAGATCGACGGGAAGCGGATGCAGTCGGTGCCGGGCGGCGGCCATTGGGGCGGTGGCATGTTCATCGGCGCGGAGGACCATGCGCGCTTCGGCCTCTTGATGGCGCGCGGCGGCGACTGGAATGGCCAGCGGCTGCTGTCGCGCGAATGGATCGATGCGATGTGGGCGCCGTCTTCGCAGCTGCCGAATTACGGCTTGCTGTGGTGGCTGAACCGCGGGCCCCATGCCAACAAGGCCGCACCGGAGACGGCCGTCTATGCGCTCGGCGCCGGCGGCAACATGATCTGGATCGACCGCGACGCCGACATGATCGCGGTGACGCGGTGGCTGCCCAGCGCGAAGGCGCCGGAGTTCATCCGTCAGCTGATCGCGGCGCGGAGCTAGGGCGCTCCTGTCCGGCGGCGATCGAAGCCTCCATCTCATCCAGCAGCGCCTGCGCCAGCCCCTTCTGCGCATCCGGCAATCCGCGATTGCGCGCGGCTTGCTCCAGCGCGAAGGTCGCTTCCATGTGGATGCGGAAATGCGCGGCGTTCTGTTCGACGCCGGTGCCCTCAGGCACGTCGCCGAACACCATGTCATGGCAGCGCGCCACCGAGCGTGAGGTGAAGGCGCGGCAGGTGAGGGGACGGACCTCATAGACCGTGCAGCGGTTGTCCGATCCGAGCAGCGCGCAGCGCAGGCGGAGTTTTGTCACATCGGCGGCGTCGCGCGCGGCAGCGGCGGCCACTTCGAGGCGGGCGCGCAGCGCCTGCCGGTCGGCCGGCGTGAAATGCGCGGCGATATGCTGCGCCATCACCGTCGCCGTGCCGGGCGGCACCTGGACGTAAAGGTGACAGCAGGCGGCGCAGCCGCTGGTGCAGGCATTGCCGGGCTGGTTCGGGATGTGGTCGCGAATGGCTGTCGTGGCGGCGTCCGCAATGGCCGTCGCGTCGCGCGCGGCATCCGCGATGCTGTCCGCCTGTTCGAAGGCGACGCCATAGGCGGCGCGCAGATTGCCGAAGATGGCTTCATAGCGGCCGGACAGCGAGCGCATCAGCGTGCCCACTTCCGCGATATTGTCCGACACGAAGTCGATGGCGTCCTGCGCGCTCATGAAGCGATCCCGATCCGGTCCCGTCCTACGCTGCGAATCGGCGGGACGTCACGGGCAATCTGAAGCGGGAACCGGGCTTGACCGTTCAGGCGCGCGCTTTCGCCTTGGCAGGTTCCTTCGTGGCAGCCTTGGCCGGCTTGCCCATCAGTGCCGTCACCGCGACCGCAACCACGCGATCGGTGATCGCCTGCACATCGTTGAGGTCGCACAAGCCGTCGGACATGCGCGTCAGGCGCTCGCTGTCGCGGATGGTCTGGTGCGCCATGGCGAGCGCGAAATGCAGCGCCCAGAAAATATCGGCGGGATCGTGATCGGGCAGGGACCGGCGCATCGCCGCGGCGAAGCGCTTGAGGTGATCGACCTCGCGGTTCTTGATCTTGCGGATCGGGGCTACGCTCTCGATCGAGGCGCGGATCATGAAACGCGCGGCGTCGGAGCGCTGCTTCTCGGGGCCGAGGCAGCCGCGCAGCGTCGGGCCGACGAGGGCGGCAAAGATCGCGTTGATGTCAGCGCGGTCGCCGCCGGCTTCCTCCGCCGCCTTCAATTCGCGCAGGCGCTCGCGATTGGTGGCGAGGCTGCGCGTCACGAACAGTTCGGCGATCAGTTCGTCCTTGCTGCCGAAATGGTAATTCACCGCGGCGAGGTTGACGTCGGCGGCGGCGACGATGTCGCGCATGGTCACATCCGCAAAGCCGCGTTCGGCATAAAGCCGTTCGGCTGCGGTGATGATCGCCGTCCGTGTGTGGTCTGCTGCCATGCGATCGTCCTGATCAAACCGGTCCTTCTGCAACATGGCCCCATGCGATCGGCGCGGATCGGGGTCATTGCATTTCAAACGCGTGTATGAAACTATCGTTTGAGCGTCGGGAAATGTCAATGTGCGCCTGATGGCATATTGCATCTGCTCAGCGCCATCGCCCCCGCGCGGATCTGTGCCGCATCAGCAGAGACAATTTTGCTCTTGCGGTGATCCAGCGACGGGACAACAGTGCCGCCAAAGATTTTCAAGAAACAAAGAGGATCGCTCCATGGACTTCAATATGTCGGACCGCCAGCGCGAATGGCTCGAGCGCGTGTCCTCCTTCATGACCAAGCATGTCCGCCCCGCCGTGCCGATCTATCGTCAGCAGGACGAAGCGGGCGAGCGCTGGAAGGTGATCCCCATCGTCGAGGAATTGAAGCAGAAGGCGAAGGCCGAAGGCCTGTGGAACATGTTCATGCCGCCGTCGTCCCATGAAGACGACGAATTCCACGGCGCGGGACTGAGCAATCTGGAATATGCGCTGCTCGCCGAACAGATGGGCCATATCGGCTGGGCGTCGGAAGTGTTCAACTGTTCCGCACCTGACACCGGCAACATGGAAGTGTTCATGCGCTATGGCTCGAAAGAGCATAAGCAGAAGTGGCTGAAGCCGCTGATGAACGGCGAGATCCGCTCCGCCTTCCTGATGACCGAGCCGGATGTCGCGTCGTCGGACGCGACCAATATCGAGACCTCGATCAAGCGCGACGGCGACGAATACGTCATCAACGGCACCAAGTGGTGGTCGTCGGGCATGGGCGATCCGCGCTGCGCCGTGATGATCGTGATGGGCAAGACCGATCCGAGCGCGCCGAAGCATCAGCAGCAGTCGCAGATCCTGGTGCCGCGCGATGTCAAGGGTGTGACAATCGAGAAGATGCTGCCGGTGTTCGGCTTCGACGATGCTCCGCATGGCCATGCGCGGGTGAAGCTGGACAATGTCCGCGTTCCCGCCAGCAACATCCTGCTCGGCGAAGGCCGCGGCTTCGAGATCGCGCAGGGCCGTCTCGGTCCGGGCCGCATCCATCACTGCATGCGCACCATCGGCAAGGCCGAGGAAGCGCTGGAGAAGATGGTGCGCCGGCTGTCGTCGCGCACCGCCTTCGGCAAGAAGATCATCGAATATTCGATCTGGGAGCAGCGCATCGCCGAGGCCCGCACCGATATCGAGATGAATCGTCTGCTCTGCCTCAAGGCCGCCGACATGATGGACAAGGTCGGCAACAAGACCGCCCAGCTCGAAATCGCGATGATCAAGGTCTCCGGCCCGAACATGGCGCTGAAGATCCTCGACAACGCGATCCAGGCTTTTGGCGCCGCCGGCGTGTCCGATGATGCGGGGCTCGCCCGTGACTATGCGTCGATGCGCACCATGCGTCTCGCCGACGGTCCGGACGAGGTGCACAACCGTGCCATTGCGCGGCTCGAGCTGCGCAAGTATGCCAACGAGTCAAAGCACTAAGAAAAACGCTAAGCGGAGACTGACGTGACCGATGGTGTGAAGCGCGACGACGAGTATAACGGCACAAGGCCGGTCGAGGAGCGGCATCGCTTCGACGAGATGAGCCTTGAGGCCTGGATGCGCGAGCATGTGGAAGGCTATGAAGGACCGCTGACCGTCCTGCAGTTCAAGGGCGGCCAGTCGAACCCGACCTATCGGCTGAATACGCCGAAGCAATCCTACGTGATGCGGCGCAAGCCGTTCGGCAAGCTTCTGCCATCGGCGCACGCCGTCGATCGCGAATACAAGGTGATCGCGGCACTGGGCAAGCAGGGCTTCCCGGTCGCCAAGGCTTACGCACTCTGCACCGATGACAATGTCATCGGTTCGGCGTTCTACATCATGTCGATGGAAGACGGCCGGATCTTCTGGGATCCGGCGCTGCCGACGGTGCCGAAGGAAGACCGCCGCGCGATCTTCACCGCGAAGATCGAGACGCTGGCGCAGCTGCACAGCTACGATCCCGAAAAAATCGGGCTCGGCGATTTCGGCCGCCCCGGCAATTACTTTTCGCGTCAGGTCGATCGCTGGACCAAACAGTATCGCGCTTCCGAGACCCAGCTCATTCCGGAAATGGAACGGCTGATCGAATGGCTGCCGACCTCGGTGCCGGAGCAGGAGCGGGTGTCGGTGGTGCATGGCGACTATCGCATCGACAACATGGTGTTCCATTCGACGCAGCCGAAGGTGCAGGCCGTGCTCGACTGGGAGCTGTCGACATTGGGCGATCCGATGGCCGACTTCACCTATCTCCTGATGCAGTGGATCATGCCGGGCCTCGACGGGCTCGACTTCAAGGCACTCAACATCCCGACCATGGATGAAGCCGCCAAGATCTATTGCGACAAGGCGGGCCGCAAGGATGTGCCGGATCTGAACTGGTACTATTGCTACAACCTGTTCCGGCTCACCGGCATTCTGCAGGGCATCGCCGGCCGCGTCCGCGATGGCACGGCATCCTCCGCCAAGGCGATGGAATCCGCCAAGCGCACCGTGCCGCTGGCGCAGGCATCGTGGAAATACGCGCAGCTCGCCGGCGCGAAATAGACGATAGCGGCCATAGGATGGGTAGAGCGCAGGCGCTTTCGCGCCGAAGCGAAACCCATCGATGGCTGGCCATGACAGCGATGGGTTTCGCTGCGCGCCACCCATCCTGCGCATCTTCAAGACGCCCCCGCCAGGAAGGGCCGGCCGCGAGGAGTTGCTGCCGCGACGGTCGACCTGGAAACGCACGCGGACATTCTTTGGCGCTCTCTCCCAATCTTCACGGCAGCCTGTTGATGGCGGCCGCCATGGCCAGCTTCGGCGTCACCGACGCGATGTCCAAATTCCTGCTGGCGCAGATGAATTTCGGGCAACTGGTGCTGTTGCGCGGCATCGTTGCAAGCCTGCTGATCGCCGCATTGGCTGCGCATCGCGAAGCGCTACGGCCGCTGCGTGTGCTGTTCGCGGCGCCGGTGGCACTGCGCATCATCGGCGAGGTCGGCGGCACGGTTCTGTTTCTGCAGGCCATCACGCATCTGCCGCTGGCCAATGTGGCGGCGATCATTCTGTCGCAGCCGCTGGCGATCACGCTCGGCGCGGTGTTGATCCTCGGCGAGCGGGTCGGCTGGCGCCGCTGGCTGGCGATAACTGCAGGCTTTGCCGGCGTGCTGATCATCGTGCGGCCGGGCGCGGCAGGCTTCAACCAGTTCACCTTGCTGGCGCTCGGCGCCGTCGCGTTCTATGCGTTACGCGATCTTGCGACCAGGAAAATTCCGGCGGACATTCCTGCGCTCTTCGTCACGCTGCTGACGACCGTCGTGATGACGCTGGTCGGAGGCGGGCTGATGGTCCCGCTTGGCGGCTGGGCTCAGCCGTCGGCTTCGGCGCTCCTGCTGCTGGCCGTGGCCGCGGTGCTGGTGCTGATCGGCTATCAATGCGTGATCATGGCGCTGCGCGTCGGCGACATCTCGGCGGTTGCACCGTTTCGCTATACGCAACTGCTCTGGGCCATGCTGCTCGGCTATCTGATGTTCGGCGACAGGCCCGATGGCGCCATGATCCTCGGCGCGTCGGTCATCGTGGCGTCCGGCCTCTATACGTTTCACCGCGAACACATTCGCAATCGCAGCATGCTGCTCGCCGCGAAGACCGCCAGCGTGCCGACCGGTCAATGATGCCGTCATGCAGATCTGCGCAGGTCACCGGCGCGCGCGCTGTCTGGTTCGCATCGCTGTTTTGGTGCAGATGAGGTTGTCTCTCTCGCGCTGAATCCGGGACGTCTCCGGCAGCCCCATCAAGAAACATCCCGGCGGAAACCTTGCCCCTCTCTCCGAATATGCGCGGAAGCCTCATGATGGCCGTGGCCATGGCGGGCTTCAGCATGAACGACGCCACCACCAAATATCTCACCGCGGACATGAATTTCGGCCAGGTCATGCTGGTGCGCGGCTCGATCTCAGCCGTGCTGGTGTTTGCGCTGGCCTGGTATCAGAACGCATTGCGCCCCGTCAGCGTGTTGTTCAAGCTGCCGGTGGCGCTGCGCGTGCTCGGCGAGATCGGCGGCACCGCCACATTTCTGGCGGCGATCACCCATCTGCCGCTCGCCAATGTGTCGGCGATCTTCCAGTCGCTGTCGCTGGCGATCACGCTGGGCGCGGCGCTGATCTTCGGCGAGCCGGTGGGCTGGCGGCGCTGGCTGGCCATCGCCGCGGGC
This sequence comes from Tardiphaga sp. GW822-FHT04G09, assembly GCF_058800725.1. Lineage (NCBI taxonomy): Bacteria > Pseudomonadati > Pseudomonadota > Alphaproteobacteria > Hyphomicrobiales > Nitrobacteraceae > Tardiphaga > Tardiphaga sp. GW822-FHT04G09. Next base: position 384,069 of record NZ_JBXAMO010000001.1, read on the forward strand.
TTCATCGGCGTGCTGATCGTGGTCAGGCCGGGCGCCGAAGGTTTCAACCAATTCGCGGTGCTGGCGCTGATCTCCGTGGGGTTCTGCGTGGTCCGCGATCTCGCCACCAGCCGCATCCCGAAAGAAGTGCCGTCGGTATTCGTGACGCTGCTGACCACCTTCGTGGTCACCATCGTCGGCGGCTTCCTGATCGTGCCGCTCGGCGGCTGGACGCCGGTATCGGGGCGTTCGATGGGCTTTCTGCTGCTCGCCGCGGTGCTGGTGCTGATCGGCTATCAATGCGTGATCATCGCGCTGCGGGCCGGCGAGATTTCCGCGGTGGCGCCGTTCCGCTACACGCAACTGCTATGGGCGATGCTGCTCGGCTATCTCATTTTCGGCGATGCGCCGGATGGTGCGATGATCCTCGGCGCCGCCGTCATCGTCGGCTCCGGCCTCTACGCCTTTCACCGCGAGCGCATCCGCAATCGCGACCAACTCCTGTCGGCGAAGGCGTCCGCGCTGCCGACGGAGGGGGTGTAGATCGCTTGCCCGGACCTCCGCAGGATGCGCGAAAGTGATGGGTTTCGCTTCGCTCTACCCATCCTGCTGACCGTTGCGTGCAGTCCGCCCGGCGCACAGTGAATGGCAGGGACGCGTGAACCATCTGGCTCGCAGGCCCGTCTTCGTGCACATGACGCGCAATCATCTGGCCTGAGTCTTGCTCTGCTCAGCCTGTTTGCACAGCTCGCACCTTACCCAGGATTGTCTTGCCTCTCTCTTCCAATCTGCGCGGCAGCCTGCTGATGGCTGTCTCCATGGCCAGCTTCAGCGTCAATGACGCCATCGCCAAATTTCTCACCGTCCAGATGCATTTCAGTCAGGTGATGATGTTGCGCGGGCTGTTCGCCAGTGTCCTGATCGGCGCGCTGGCGGCGCATCAGGGTGCGCTGCGGCCACTGCGGGTGCTGCGGGTAGCGCCGGTGTGGCTGCGCATCTGTGGCGAGATCGGCGGCTCGGCGCTGTTTCTGCTGGCGGTCTCTTATCTGCCGCTCGGGAATGTGACAGCCATCGTTCAATCGCTGCCGCTGGTGATGACCTGCGGCGCGGTGCTGATCCTGGGCGAGCCGGTGGGATGGCGCCGCTGGCTGGCGATCGCCGCGGGCTTTATCGGCGTGCTGATCATCGTGCGGCCGGGCGCTGACGGTTTCAGCCAGTTCACGCTGGTGGCGCTGCTGTCGGTGTTGTTCTACGCCACGCGCGATCTCGTCACCAAACGCATCCCGGCCGAAATTCCCACGCTGTTCGTGACCTTTCTCACCGCCGTTGCGGTGACGCTGGCGGGCGCGGCACTCACCGTGCATCACGGGGACTTTACGGCCCTGTCGTTTCATACGCTCGCTTTGCTGGCGCTGGCGGCGGTGATGACGCTGATCGGCTTCCAGTGCGTCATCCTCGCGCTGCGCGTCGGTGACGTCTCGTCGGTCGCGCCGATGCGCTATTCGCAGATGCTCTACGCAATGCTGCTGGGCTATCTGGTCTTCGGTGAGGTTCCCGACGCCATGATGGTGCTCGGCGCGAGCGTCATCGTGCTGTCCGGCATCTACACATTCCACCGCGAGCGCGTGCGTGACCGGTTGCTGGCGGCGAATTCATCGAACGCCCCGCCGGACGGGATGTAGAAAACCGCTATACACCGTCATGCCCGGCCTTATGCCGGGCATGACGACTTACTCTGGATGTTTTGCAAGCTGCGATCGTAGGATGGGTAGAGCGAAGGCGCGTAGCGCTGGAGCGAAACCCATCATGACGGTGCGCAGAAGTGATGGGTTTCGCGAAGACGCTCTACCCATCCTACGGTGACCCAGCCTAGATCGGTTTGCCCGCATAGGGCATCGATGCCGTGAGGCCGCCGTCCACTGGAATGGCCTGGCCGTTGACATAGGACGCTTCGTCGCTGGCCAGGAACAGGCCCATCGCCGCGAGTTCATGCGGCTGGCCGGCGCGCTTCAGCGGATTGAGCTGGCCGATCTTGCCGTGGGTGCCGCGCTCCTTGGCATTGTCGAAGATCGGCTTGGTCATGCCGGTCTCGATCAGGCCGGGGCATACGGCATTGATGCGCACGCCGGTGCCGGAGAGCGAATAGGCCGTGGTCTGTACCAGGCTGATGACGCCGGCCTTGCTGGACGCATAGGGATGGCCGGACGCGCCGGACTTCAGGCCCGCGACGGAGGCGGTGAGGACGATGGAGCCGTGGCCCTGTTTCACCATATGCGGCATGGAATGTTTGATCGCGAGAAACGGCCCGATCAGGTTGATGCGCAGGATCTCCTGCCATTGCTCGACGGTCTGTTCCAGCAGCGGGACGAGGCCGCCCGACACGCCGGCATTGGCCCAGATCGCATCGAGCTGGCCATATTTGGACACGGCCTTGTCGATGAACGCCTTCACGTCGCTCTCGGAACCTGCGTCGGCGGTGACCGCTTCGATGGTGCCGCCTGCGTCGCTCACGAGTTTCGCGGTCTCATGCACGCTGTCGCTGCGGTCGACGATGATGAGTTTCGCGCCCTCCCTGGAAAACAGTTGCGCCGCAGCGCGGCCGATGCCGCTGCCTGCGCCGGTGATGATGACGGATTTGCCTGCGAGGCGGCCCATAGGATTCTCCCTGATTAATTCTCTGATGATTTTTTGGGCGGTGTGCCGCCGCATGGAATTCAAATTCGACGTCTTCAATGTCTGACGTCAGTCTGCGAAGATGCTTGAGGCATTGCGCGCTCTGACGTACGACAAACCAAACATTATTGAAGGGTGGTCACGATGTCCAACGCCGAGAAACCGTTCGTGGCGCAGCATACAGTCCCCCAAGGTGTGACGGCGACGCGGTGGTGGTGGGTGCGACACGCACCGGTGCGGAGCGACGGCGGCAACATCTACGGCCAGAAGGACATGGACTGCGACTGCAGCGACCATGTGGTGTTCGATGCGGTCGGCAAGATCCTGCCACGCAATGCCGTCTGGGTCGCCAGCAATCTGAAGCGCACGCATCAGACTGCGAGTGCAATCTGGGCCGCGGGATTTCCGAAGCCCGACGCGATGCCGCATGAAGCGGATTTCGCCGAACAACATCTCGGTGATTGGCAGGGCATGAACCGCGCCGCGTTCTTCGCCAGCCGTCCCATCAATGTCGGCAGCTACTGGTTCGCGCCGATCGATGAGCCGTCGCCGAATGGCGAGAGCTTCATGGATCTGTACAATCGCGTGCGCCGTGGCATCGAACGGATCAATGCAGAGCACGCGGGCAGGGACATCGTCGCCGTGGCCCATGGCGGCACCATCAAGGCGGCCATCGGTCTCGCGCTCAACGATCAGCCCGATCGCGGTCTCGCTTTCACTATCGACAATTGCTCGGTGACGCGGCTCGATCATCTCGCCAGCGACGGTCATCACGGCTGGCGCATTCCGATGGTCAACCAGCAGCCGTGGATCGCCGATCCGTCGCATGCCGCGATGCATCAGCCGGCGGGACCGGAAGTAACACCGACGACAAAGCTGGCGTGAGCTTTCTAACCTCTCCCCGCCTGCGGGGAGAGGGAGCAAGAGGCCGGCGTTTTAAACAACATCAAACAACATCAGGGAGAGAAGCACATGAACCTGTTCGACATGACCGGAAAAGTCGCCGTCATCACCGGCTCGACGCGCGGCATCGGCCGCGCCATTGCCGAGCGCATGGCGGAGCACGGCGCCAAGGTGGTGATCTCGTCGCGCAAGCAGGATGTCTGCGACGAGGTGGCGAAGGAGATCAACGCGCAGTTCGGCAAGGGGACTGCGGTGGCGATTGCTGCGAACATCTCCAGCAAGGAAAATCTGCAGAACCTTGTCGACGAGAGCAAGAAGGCGTTCGGCAAGATCGACGTGCTGGTCTGTAACGCGGCATCGAATCCTTACTACGGCCCGCTCGCCGGAATCTCCGATGACCAGTTCAACAAGATCCTGAGCAACAACATCGTCGCCAACAACTGGCTGATCTCGATGGTGGTGCCGGAGATGATCGCGCGCAAGGATGGCTCGGTGATCATCGTGTCCTCGATCGGCGGCCTGAAGGGATCGACCACCATCGGCGCCTATTGCGTGTCGAAGGCGGCGGACATGCAGTTGGCGCGCAATCTCGCCTGCGAATACGGGCCGCACAATATTCGCGTGAACTGCATTGCACCGGGGCTGATCAAGACCGATTTCGCCAAGGCGCTGTGGGATGACCCGGACACCCTGAAGCGGTCCACCGCGCGCTCGCCGCTGCTGCGCATCGGCATCCCCGACGAGATCGCCGGTGCCGCGGTGTTCATGGGCTCGGCCGCCGGGAATTTCATGACCGGGCAGACGGTGGTGATCGACGGCGGCGCGACGATCAGCTGATTTCAAACTCGTCGTTCCGGGTTCGCGTCCGGCTAGCGCCGTTCGCGCCCGGAATGACAAGTTTGCGGTTGGCAGAGCGCTACTCCACCGCCGCGTAAACCAGGCTCCGGATCTGCGTCCTGAAATATTCCCGCTGACCGGGTCCCTGCGACATGAACACCGCGAACAGCTCTTCCTGCGGATCGACCCAAAAGAACGTCCCGGCGACGCCGCTCCAGAAGAACTGCCCGCGCGATCCGGCATAGGGCGCGAGACCATCGTCGGTGCGCACGGCGAAGCCGAGGCCGAAGCTGTGGCCGGGGGGCACGAGATGCGTCTCCAGTTTCACGTTCGGGCTGAGGTGGTTGGACGCCATCAGATGCAGCGTGCGGCTGCCGATCACGCGATTACCGTCCAGCGTGCCGCCATTGAGCAGCATCTGGCAGAAGCGCGCATAGTCCATGGTGGTCGAAACAAGTCCGCCGCCGCCGGATTCCATCTTCGGAATTTCGAGCGGATCGAACAGTGCGACTTTCTCGCCGGTCCATGGATCGACGGGGAAGGGATGCGCGATGCGATCCTTGTTCGCTGCGGCGGTATGGAAGCCGGTTTCTGCCATCTGCAATGGCGCGAGAATGTTCCCGGTGAGATAGCTGCCCAGCGACTTGCCCGATACCACTTCGATGACGCGGCCGAGAATGTCGGTGGAGCGGCTGTAGTTCCACTCAGAGCCGGGCTGGCAGATCAGCGGCAGGCCCGCGACGATCTTCGCATGCTCTTCATTGGTGATCTCACGGCTGCGCAGGTTCGACTTCTGGTACATCCGCTGCACCATGCCGTTGCCGGTGATCTCATAGGAGATGCCCGAGGTGTGGCGCAGCAGGTCCTGGATGGTGATCGGGCGCAGCGGCAGCGCCAGTTCGAGTGCGCCGTTGCGCTCAACGCCGACCTTGGTGTCGGCGAATGCCGGGATGTATTTGGCCAGCGGGTCGTTGAGCAGGATATGGCCGTCCTCGACCAGCTGCATGATGCCCAGCGAGACGATCGGCTTGGTCATCGAGAAGATGCGAAACAGGCTGTCGCGGGTCATGGCGCTGGAGCCATCCGGCGTCTGCTTGCCGAAGGCCTCGAAATAGCCGATCTGGCCGCGGCGGGAGACCAGCATGGTGACGCCCGGCGTGGTGCCCTTGTCGATCTCGCGCCTGAACGCGTCCGACATCGCTTGAAGACGGTTTGATGACAGGCCCAGCGTTTCCGGGCGGGCCTGCGGCAGCTCTGGCGTCCGCGGTGAAGTGGCGTGTTTTGCGGCAGTTTGGGCGTTCATGGGGGCTCCCGGTAGCTGTTTGATTGATCTTGTCATTTGCCGGCTTAGATAAGGGGGACTCCGGCATGGTTGGACGAGCTTGGCCCAGAAGTTCGGGCTTGAACAGGGTCGTTTTCCCTTGTAACCAGCCGCCGGTTTGGTGCTGCGCACGGGCGTGGCTTAACAGGTGGATCTATGGCCAAAGCAAAATTTGAACGTAACAAGCCGCACTGCAATATTGGTACGATCGGTCACGTCGACCACGGCAAGACGTCGCTGACGGCGGCGATCACGAAGGTACTGGCAGAGACGGGTGGTGCCACGTTCACCGCTTACGACCAGATCGACAAGGCGCCGGAAGAGAAGGCCCGTGGCATCACGATTTCGACCGCGCATGTCGAATACGAGACCGCCAACCGCCACTACGCCCACGTCGACTGCCCGGGCCACGCCGACTATGTGAAGAACATGATCACCGGCGCCGCCCAGATGGACGGTGGCATCCTGGTGGTGTCGGCGGCCGACGGCCCGATGCCGCAGACCCGCGAACATATCCTGCTCGCCCGCCAGGTCGGCGTGCCGGCGCTGGTCGTGTTCCTGAACAAGTGCGACATGGTCGACGATCCGGAACTGCTCGAACTGGTCGAGATGGAAGTGCGCGAACTGCTCTCGAAGTACGACTTCCCGGGCGATGACATTCCGATCATCAAGGGTTCGGCGCTGGCCGCTCTCGAAAACTCGGACCAGAAGCTCGGCCACGACGCCATTCTCGAACTGATGAAGAACGTCGACAGCTACATCCCGCAGCCGGAGCGTCCGGTTGACCAGCCGTTCCTGATGCCGGTGGAAGACGTGTTCTCGATCTCGGGCCGTGGTACGGTCGTGACCGGCCGCGTCGAGCGCGGCATCGTCAAGGTCGGCGAGGAAATCGAAATCGTCGGTATCCGCGCCACGCAGAAGACGATCTGCACCGGCGTTGAAATGTTCCGCAAGCTGCTCGATCAGGGCCAGGCCGGCGACAACATCGGCGCGCTGCTGCGCGGCACCAAGCGTGAAGACGTCGAGCGCGGCCAGGTGCTGTGCAAGCCGGGTTCGGTGAAGCCGCACACCAAGTTCAAGGCCGAGGCCTATATCCTGACCAAGGAAGAGGGTGGCCGTCACACGCCGTTCTTCACCAACTACCGTCCGCAGTTCTATTTCCGCACCACCGACGTGACCGGTGTGGTGCATCTGCCGGAAGGCACCGAAATGGTGATGCCGGGCGACAACATCGCCATGGAAGTGCACCTGATCGTGCCGATCGCCATGGAAGAGAAGCTGCGCTTCGCCATCCGTGAAGGCGGCCGCACGGTTGGAGCCGGCGTGGTTGCCTCGATCATCGAATGATCGACGCAACAACTCCGAAAGGTCCAACCGAAAGAAAATATGCCCAAGTGCGGTATACCGCACTTGGCTGCGGTGCAGGCGTCGTCGCAAGCATCATCGAGTAATGTGGCTGCGAGCGCTCGTTTCTGTGCTCGCATTCACGGTATTATCCGCGTGGCCGATGTCCGTTGGCCACGCGGCATGCCCCGAACGCCCTGCTTGCGAGGGCTGCGGGTGCAAGGGCGGTCCCGGCTATCGAGGGCCAGACCAAAAATGCGTCGGTTTCAAAAATCTCGATAAGGTCTGCGGCAACCCGCCGACACGTTGCGTCTTTGAAAACGCCCCCGGTACTGGCCTGAATCATAAATGCGCGATGCCAGCCAAACGGTTGCCGGCAGATGCCGCAAAATAATCGGGTTTAAGGGGTAGTGTTCGCTTCGCCTCTTGCAAATCATGCGTCGCATATGCTTCAAACGGCGCGGAAATGACGGTGCGCCGTTTTCCTGTAGGGGTGTAGCTCAGTTGGTAGAGTACCGGTCTCCAAAACCGGTTGTCGTAGGTTCGAGCCCTACCGCCCCTGCCATTTTTAAGCATCTGAAATATCGATAGATTTTTGCGATGCACGCCTTCCAGGCGGGGTTCCGGCTGCCGGTCAGCCGAACTGCCGCCTTTGCGGCGTTGCGACCACGCGGTTGCGGCCGCGTCCTTGGTCCCATAGAGCGCGGTCGGCGCGCGCCAGAATGTCTTCCGTCTGGATCGCACGATCGATGTCGGTGTCCGGCAGGATCAGCAGAAGCTCGTCGCCGCCCTGGCGGCCGAACCTGTCGATGGTGCGGATGGCGAAGACCGAGATGGCGAAGGCGCGCAGTACCTCGTCGCCGACGGGATGCCCAAAGCAGTCGTTGATCTTCTTGAAGTGATCGAGGTCGATGATCGCGATGCAGCGTGGCGCAGAGTAGCAGGATCGCCGCATCGAGTCCGACCGGAACGTGCAGCAATTTGCGCAATAGGCTGATGGCCATGTGCGACGTGGCAGCCGAGCGCTGCTGATCATGCGCGATTGTCCCGAACCGAGGGTTTGCTTCGCGCGGCCTGCCTGCGGCGCACGGTCGCGGCGATGAACCTAACTCGCTGCGCGTGCGACACACCGGTTGGGAATTCAGCCGGAAGCCGAGAATGAAATTGCTTGTGACGTTCGTCGTGGGGGCCACGACGTTGCTGTTGTCGTCCTTTGGTCATGGCGCTTATGCCGCCGATCTGCTGTGGCAGGTGGAAAGCCCATTTCGTTTCTTCAAGAATGCAGCATCCTTTGCGATGTATGAGCGCGGCTACCCGGCCGCGCGCAATGAATTGGTGCTGCCGCCGGCGGATGTCGTCTGGCGCACGGAGCGGCGGCTGAACGATCCCGATTGCCGCGACATGACCAGCCCGACCAGTTGCGCCGACACCGCGCGGGCGCGCTACGACCGTTCCCGATTGGGCTGGGCGTCGCAGACCATCGACGCCGTCTGCTACGACAGCCGGCAGGGCCGCTACCTCGCGAGTTGCGACCGGCGCTATTCATGGGGCACCGCAAAGGAAGATTATGTGCTGCCGGACGCGCACACCGTGGCGATCCGGCTGTCGCCCGAGCGCGTCGCCGAAGCCGGTGCGTATGATTGCGTCTGGAGCTGGACGCCGCGGCGGCCGGGGAGCAGGACGGAGACCAGAACGCAATCCTGCGCGACGCCACTGAAGATCCCGCGTCTGCCTTATGCGGTGGATCGCAACCTGTCCGGTGCATCGGTCGAGGTCAAATTGCCCGACGGCCGCACGCTGAGCGATCCGCAGGTCGTCGTCGAGGATCTGTTCATCGTCGCGCTCGGCGATTCCTTTGCCTCGGGCGAAAGTAATCCGGACGTTCCGGTGACATTCAGTGCCGTCCGCGAGATGGTTTACGATCCGACCCTGATGCGCGAGGAGGTCGCGACGCGCAGCACTGCCAAATCCCTGCAGAAATTGACCCCGGCTGCCCCGGCCGGAAGTTTCGACTACAAGAACCTGCCGCGGCGCAAGCTGGCCGACGAGGAGCAGGAGCTCTATTTCCCGCTCGCGTCCGCGCAGTTCGACAAGGCGTTCAACGCTGCCAATCCGCGTTGGCTCAGTCCCGATTGCCACCGCTCGCAATATGGCTATCCGTTTCGTGTCGGGCTGCAGCTGACATTGGAAAACCCGCATCGCTCGGTCACGCTGGTCAGCCTCGCCTGTACCGGCTCCGAGGTCACTGAGGGCCTGTTCCTCGAGAAGAAGGCGCGTGAGGGCGCCAGCAACGCGATGGTGCGTTCGCAGCTCGATCAGCTCGCCGATCTGATCTGCAAAACTCCGGCGAGCCGCACGCAGCGTGCGACCTATCAGTTGCCGACCTATGCGAGCGGCAGCGTGCAGGTTGCTAATACGCAGGTCACGAAATCCTGGTGCGCGCCGTCCGAGCGCAAGCGGCCGATCGATACGCTGCTGCTGTCGATCGGCGGCAACGATGTCGGTTTCTCGCCGCTGATGGTCTATGCGATGACCGAATCCGCCGGCGATCTCGCGCCGATCGCGAATCTGCTTGGCAAGCAGATCCGGTTCTCGCCGCAGGTGTCGCGGGCCTATCTCGAACAACTGGACGAGCGCATGGTCGCGCTCCGCGATGCCCTGCGCGATGGCTTTGGTGTGCCGCCCGCAAAGGTGCTGCAGACGGCCTACGAGCCGATCCAGTTCGACGAGACCGGCGCCCTGTGTGGCGCGCAGCCGACGCTCGGCCTCGACGTCCACAAGAAGCTGGTGCTGTCGCGCGAACGGCTGGGCGAGACGGTGAGCTTTCTCAACGATTTCTTCGCCCGGACTGCCTGCATCACCAACGGTCGATCAGGCGGCTGCCCGGCGCTGGCCACTGGCGCCGGAACCGGCTTTCAGCTCATCACCGATCATCAGCCCGAATTCGCCAAACGCGGGCTCTGCGCGCGGGATCCGAAACGGCCGCAGGCGGACGGCGAGGCGATGGCAATGCCGCGGCGCTGGATCGGCAAGGAGGAGTTCACGCCCTATTCGCCGGCGGCCTATCTGCCCTATGCGTCTCGCTGGCGGCTGTTCCGGACCCCGAATGATGCGTTTCTGACCGCAAACGTCCATGCGACGGGCTTTACCCAGTTCGACATCCTGCAGCCCGTCTATGCGGCGATGTATAGCGGCGCGGTGCACCCGACCGCGGAGGGCCACGCCATCGTCGCCGATCATGTCGTCCGGCATGTCCGTGCGACGGTCGGCAAAGCGCCGCCCGGCGGGGGGCGCTGATCCAGGCGGTATCCCGGGGCGGGGCGGGTTCCCGTCGATCCGGCCCGGATACCTTGACCTTTGGTCCGGTCCGAAGTAGGAAGCTGCACTCGCTGTCGGCCCGGTGACCGGATATCCGACGCGGCAAATCCCCGAACGAACGAGCCCGCTTGGCGGCTCATCCTTGATAAAGGGTTGGGCGCAAGAGGGCTGTTCGGATTCCTGAAACCAATTCAATCGTCTCACGACGGATGCGGATCACATAACGATGGCGTTCAGCCCGTTCAAATTCCTGCAGGAAGTGCGCACCGAGACCAACAAGGTCACGTGGCCTTCGCGACGCGAGACGACCATCACCACCATCATGGTTTTCGTCATGGTGGCGCTGTCGTCGATCTTCTTTTTTGCGGCGGATCAGATCATCCGCCACCTCGTCGCCTTTTTGCTCACGATGCACTGACGGAACTGAATTATGAGCATGCGCTGGTACATCGTTCACGCCTATTCGAATTTCGAAAAGAAGGTGATGGAGTCGATCAAGGAACAGGCCAAGCAGCGTGGCTTGGAAGACCTGTTCGAACAGATTCTGGTTCCGACCGAGAAGATCACCGAAGTACGTCGCGGCCGTAAAATGGACGCCGAGCGCAAGTTCTTCCCGGGCTACGTGCTGGTGAAGATGCAGCTCACCGACGAAGCGTTTCATCTGATCAAGAACACCCCGAAGGTCACGGGCTTCCTCGGCGCGGAAAACAAGCCGATGCCGATTTCGGAAGCCGAGGCGATGCGCATTCTGCACCAGGTGCAGGAAGGCGTGGAGCGCCCGAAGACCTCGGTGTCGTTCGAGATCGGCGAGAATGTGCGCGTGGCCGATGGCCCGTTCGCATCGTTCTCCGGCGTTGTGGAGGAAATCGACGAGGCACGTTCGCGCGTGAAGGTCGCAGTGTCGATCTTCGGCCGCGCCACGCCGGTCGAACTGGAATTCGGTCAGGTCGAAAAGGTCTGATCGCAATAGCGCGAGGTTCGCCTCACGTTTTCGAAAGTGCGAAGCACGTCTTCGCACAAAGGCCGTGGGAGGAAGAGGGCGGTTGCCAACCGCTTGTCGACCGAACCACGAAACCTGAAACAGCCGGTCGATGACCGGCACAACAGGAGTGACACATGGCAAAGAAAGTGACCGGATACCTGAAGCTTCAGGTGCCGGCCGGTGCGGCGAACCCTTCGCCCCCGATCGGTCCAGCGCTTGGTCAGCGCGGTTTGAACATCATGGAATTCTGCAAAGCGTTCAACGCGCAGACGCAGAAGGAAGAAAAGAACACCCCAATCCCGGTGGTGATCACGATCTACGCCGATCGTTCGTTCACCTTCGCCCTCAAGACCCCTCCGATGTCCTTCTTCATCAAGAAGGCCGCCAAGCTCACCTCCGGCTCCAAGCTGCCGGGCCGTGACAAGGCGGGCGCGGTGACCAAAGCGCAGGTGCGCGAGATCGCCGAAGCGAAGATGAAGGATCTGAATTGCGACACCATTGAATCGGCCATGAAGATGGTTGAGGGCTCTGCCCGTTCGATGGGTGTCGAGGTCGCGGGGTAAACGGTCATGGCAATTGGAAAACGTTTGAAGAACGCCCGTGAGGGCATCGACCGCGAGAAGCTCTATCCGGTCGCCGAGGCCATCAAGATGGTCAAGGAACGCGCCAAGTCGAAGTTCGACGAGACCATCGAAATCTCGCTGAATCTCGGCGTCGATCCGCGTCACGCCGACCAGATGGTCCGTGGCGTCGTCACCCTGCCGAACGGCACCGGTCGTACACTCCGCGTCGGCGTGTTCGCCCGTGGTCCGAAGGCTGAAGAAGCCAAGGCTGCCGGTGCAGACGTCGTCGGTGCAGAAGACCTGTTCGAGAAGGTCCAGGCCGGTCAGATCGATTTCGATCGCTGTATCGCAACCCCCGACATGATGCCGCTGGTCGGTCGCCTTGGTAAGGTGCTCGGTCCGCGCGGCATGATGCCGAACCCGAAGATCGGCACCGTGACCATGGACGTCACCGGCGCCGTCAAGGGTGCCAAGGGCGGTTCGGTCGAGTTCCGCGTCGAGAAGGCCGGCATCGTGCAGGCTGGTATCGGCAAGGCATCGTTCTCGGAAGAGAAGCTCGTCGAAAACATCAAGGCTCTGGTCGACGCCGTCTCCAAGGCGAAGCCGGCTGGCGCAAAGGGCACCTATCTGCAGCGCGTTGCCGTGTCCTCGACCATGGGCCCCGGCATCAAGGTTGAGACGGGCACCGTGCTCGGCTAAGCCGGAACAGGGCTTGCAAGAAACCAGGGCGGAATCGGGCAACCGGTTCCGCCCTTTCTTTTGTCTTCAGCGGTTTGACCCAGCAGGAATGTCTCCATGGCCGACAAGGTTCTGATCTATTCGCGTTTTCCGAAGGCCATGATGAAGCGCATCGGCGAGCGCTATGAGCTGATCGATGCCGGCGGCAAACCGCCGCTCGAGACGTTTTCGCGCGATGAGCTCAAGGATGTGCGCGCGCTGATCACCGCGGGCGGGCAGACGCTGAAGAGCGACGTCATGGACATGATGCCGGCGCTCGGCGCCATCATCTGCTACGGCACCGGCTATGACGGCGTCGACTTCAAGGCCGCCGCCGAACGCAAGATCGTGGTCGGCAACAGCCCGGGCGCCAACGCTGCTTCAGTCGCCGATCTCGCGCTGACCTTGATGCTCGCCGTGACGCGCATGCTGCTGCCGGCCGATCAGTATCTGCGCGAGGGCGGCTGGTCCTCGGCCAGGCCGTCGCCGCTGATGAAGCCGCTGCCGGGCAATCCCGGCCGCAAGGTCGGCGTCTATGGCATGGGCGAGATCGGCCGCAAGATCGCGTCGCGCGTCGCCGCTTTCGAATGCGATGTGGCCTATCACAGCCGCAGCAAGCATGACGTGCCATACCGCTACGAGCCGAGCCTCGACGCCCTCGTCGAATGGTGCGACGTGCTGATGATCGCCGTGCGGGCAGGGGCCGACACCCATCACATCATCGATGCCGCGATGCTGAAGAAGCTCGGTGCGAATGGTGTCATCGTGAACATCTCGCGCGGTTCGGTGATCGACCAGGCGGCGCTGACGGCTGCGCTGGCCGACAAGACCATCGCCGGCGCCGGCCTCGACGTGTTCGAGAAGGAGCCGCACGCGCCCGACGCGCTGACCGCGATGCCAAACGTCGTGCTGACGCCGCATGTCGGCGGCCACACGCTCGATTCGCATATGGCGATGCAGGACTGCGTCATCGCCAATCTCGATGCGTTCTACGCGGGGAAGGCGCTGCCTTACGCGGTGGCAGTGTAGCGGATACGGGGCAGGCGCAATGACGATCGAGAACGAAGACCAGTTCGACAAGCTGCGGACCGTCGGAAGGCTGGTGGCCCGCACGCTGGCCGCCATGGGTAACGCGCTGGAGCCCGGCATGACGACCAAGGAGCTGGATGATCTTGGTCGTGCCATGCTGGAGAAGGAGGGCGCGCGCTCGGCGCCCGAACTCGCTTACAACTTTCCCGGCGCGACCTGCATTTCGGTCGGTCCCGATTGCGCGCATGGCATCCCTGGTGACACGGTGGTGAAGGCGGGAGATCTGGTCAATATCGACGTCTCGGCCGAACTGGACGGCTATTTCGGCGATACCGGCGCGAGCTTTGCCGTCCCGCCGGTCAAGCCGCGCATCGAACGCCTCTGCCGCGACGGTCGCAAGGCGATGTGGGCTGGGATCAAGGCCGTGAAGCCCGGCCGTCGGTTCAACGAAGTTGGCCGCTCGATCGAGAATTTCGCCCGCACCAACGGCTACAGCCTCGTGCGCGATCTGGCGAGCCACGGCATCGGGCGTTCGCTGCATGACGAGCCTGGCGAAATCCCGACATGGTACGAGGCGCGGGACAGACGCATGATCACCGAGGGCCTGGTCTTCACCATCGAGCCGTTCCTGTCGCTCGGCGCGGATTCGGTGGAGCAACGGGACGATGGCTGGTCGCTCCGCCCGCCGCTGAAGCAGCCCACGGTGCAGTTCGAGCATACGCTCGTGGCGACGAGTCGAGGGCCGGTGATTCTTACGCTGGCATAGACTGGGCTATGCGGGGCCGAGGATCGTCGCCGCGCGGCTGATCAGGGTGACCGGCCTGCACGATCCGTTCCGCAAGAACGATTTTCGTTCCCGCTCGGTACAAAAATAATTGAGTGGGTTATTCCGCATCGCAGATGTAGTTCTTGGTTCTTTAGAACCACTCGAATGTAGGCGTACATTCGACGACACAGGACATCAGCGATGGCTGCGTTCACCCTCAAGATCAACGGTCAGGCCCGTCAGGTCGACCTTGACCCCGATACACCTCTGCTCTGGGCCATTCGGGATGGAGCCGGCCTGACCGGCACCAAATATGGCTGCGGGGTCGCGCAATGCGGGGCCTGCACGGTCTATGTGGACGGCCAGACGGTGCGGTCCTGTTCGATGCCGGTATCGGCCATCGGCACCAGCGAAATCACCACCATCGAAGGTCTCGACTCCAGGGAAGCCAAGGCGGTGCAGGCGGCCTGGGTCGCGCTGGACGTGCCGCAATGCGGCTACTGCCAGTCAGGCCAGGTCATGAGCGCCACCGCGCTGCTCAGCATCAATCCGACGCCTACCGATCGGGATATCGATCTGGCGATGAACGGCAACATCTGCCGTTGCGCCACCTATGTCCGCATTCGCGCCGCCATTCATGGCGCTGCCAAAACGCTGGAGGGTTGAGCCATGACCGTTCATGACACCAAGCTCTCCCGCCGCACGATGCTCAAGGGCGGTGCCGGCCTCGTGCTCGGCGCTTACGTTGCCCGTGCCGAGAGGCTATTCGCGCAGGCGGCAACGCCGCCGAAGATCAATATTGCGCCGAACACCTTCCTGATCATCAAGCCCGACAACACCGTGACGGTGCTGTGCAAGGGCATCGAGTTCGGGCAGGGGCCGTTCACCGGCATGGCGACTCTGGTGGCCGAAGAACTCGACGCGGACTGGTCGCAGATGCGCGCGGATCACGCGCCGTCGAATCCGCAGCTCTACAAGAATCTGGCGTTCGGCATGCAGGGCACCGGTGGCTCGACCGCCATCGCCAATTCCTACATCCAGATGCGCCAGGTCGGCGCCGCCGCGCGGCAGATGCTGGTCGCGGCAGCAGCCGACGCATGGCAGGTGCAGCCGGGCGAGATCACTGTCGAGAACGGCGTGATCAAGCATGCGTCTGGCCACGAAGGTCGCTTCGGCGAATTCGCCGACAAGGCGATGGCCATGCCGGTGCCGACCGATCCGAAGCTGAAGGACCCGTCGCAGTTCAGGTTGATCGGCAAGGAAGGCGCAGTGAAGCGCCTCGACAGTGCCGACAAGACGAATGGCAAGGCCTTCTACACGCTCGATATCAACGAGCCGGACATGCTCACGGTGCTCGTGGCGCGTTCGCCGAAATTCGGTGGCAAGGTCGCATCATTCGATGCGACGGCTGCGAAAGCCGTGGCTGGTGTCGTCGACGTCAAGCAGGTGCCAACCGGCGTTGCTGTCTACGCCAAGGGCTTCTGGCCCGCGAAGATGGGCCGCGAGGCGCTGAAGATCACCTGGGATGACAGCAAGGCGGAGAAGCGGGGCAGTGCCGAATTGCTGCAGCAATTCCGCGGGCTGTCGAAGACGGCCGGCAAACTCGTCAAGGCCGAGGGCAAGTTCGAAGAGTCGATGGCCAAAGGTGGCCGCGTGATCGAGGTTGAATACGTCTTCCCGTATCTGGCCCATGCCGCGATGGAGCCGCTCAACGCCTATCTGAAATGGGACGGCGACACTGCCCATGCGCGCTACGGCTGTCAGTTTCCGACGCCTGACCATATGGCGATCTCCAAGGTGCTCGGACTGCCGATCGAGAAGGTCAAGATCGACGTTCTTCTGGCCGGCGGCAGCTTCGGCCGCCGCGCCCAGCAGAGCACGCATCAGGCCATCGAGCTGGCCGAAGTCGCGAAGGCGATCGGGCCGGGCAAGCCGGTCAAGCTGGTCTGGACGCGCGAAGACGATATGCGCGGTGGCTATTATCGGCCTTACTGCGTCCACCGCATGCGCGGTGCGGTGCGCGATGGCAAGATCGAAGCATGGAGCGACACCATCGTCACGCAGTCGATCATGAAGGGCTCCTTTTTTGAGTCCATCATGTTCAAGGACGGCCTCGATCCGACCTCTTATGAAGGCTCGAACGAAATCCCGTATGATGTCGAGAACTTCCGCTGCGACATGCATCAGGTCGATGTCGGCGTGCCCGTGTTGTGGTGGCGTTCGGTGGGCCACACCCACACCGGTTATGTCGTCGAGGCCTTTGTCGATGAACTGCTCGAAGCCGCCGGCAAGGATCCGATCGAAGGCCGGCTCGCGCTGCTGAGCAAGAAACCGCGCCATGCCGGCGCGCTGAAGGCCGTCGCCGAACTCGCCGACTGGAAGAACTACAAGGTGCCGGCAGGCCGCGCGCGCGGCGTTGCGGTGGTCGAGAGCTTCAACACCTTCGTCGCGCAGGTGGTTGAACTGTCCATGACCGACGACGGTCCGAAGGTGCACAAGGTGTGGTGCGCGGTGGATTGCGGCGTTGCCGTGAACCCCGACATCATCCGCGCGCAGATGGAAGGTGGCATCGGCTTCGGCCTCGGTCACATCCTCTATGCCGAACAGACGCTCGACGCCGGCGCGCCGGTGTCCGGCAATTTCGACACCTATCGTTCGCTGCGCATCAACGAGATGCCGGAGATCGAAGTGGTCATCGTGAAGTCGACCGAGAAGCCATCGGGCGTCGGCGAACCCGGCGTGCCTCCGCTCGGGCCTGCTGTTGCCAACGCACTGGCGAAACTCGGAGTGGGAAGACCGCGGCAGTTGCCGATCGTGCCAGGAGCCTCAGCATGAGCTTGTTCAAACACGCGATGCTGGCGCTGGTTGCCGGCGGCCTCGCGGCGGGTCTCCTCGCATTCGCGGAGCCGGGCTTTCAGGAGGCCGATGCAGCGGTCAGCAATCCGACCACGCTGCAGTCGGTCTCGGCCTTCGCCAAGATCAAGAACAAGAACGAGCGTGCCGTGGCGCTGTTTCAGGAAGCCGGCAAGGTCATCCAGTCGCCGCGCTGCATGAACTGCCATCCGGCGACGGAGCGTCCGACCCAGACCGACCGCATGCGGCCGCATATTCCCCTGGTCGTGCGCGGCGAGGGCGGTGTCGGCGCGGCCGGTGGTCTCGCTTGCGCCACCTGTCACCACGAGAACAACTTCGATGCTGCCAACGTCCCCGGCAATCCGAAATGGGCTTTGGCTCCGGTCGAGATGGCCTGGCAGGGCAAGACGCTTGGCGAGATCTGCATCCAGATCAAGGATAAGGAGCGCAACGGCGGCAAGGACATGGCCGCGCTCGTGAAGCACATGGCCGAAGACGAGCTGGTGGGCTGGGGTTGGCATCCCGGCGGCAATCGGACCCCCGCGCCGGGCACCCAGAAGCAGTTCGGTGAGCTGATCAAGGCCTGGGCCGATGCGGGAGCGGCCTGCCCGAAGGGGTAGGGCTCAGCGCAGGACCCACTTTTCCCTCCCCCCGCATTCGCGGTCTGGCGGACGAATTCGTCCGCCAGAGGTGGCCGGCCATAAGGCCGGTCGGATGAGGGTGGTTCAACACGGGATTCTGGGCGCGTGGCACCCACCCGTTACATTTGCTCGCATCGCGCGCGGTCCGCGTGCAGAACAACTTAGTTGTGCTAGGGGGAGGCCCGGCGGCTCCCCTTGCAGAAAAGATGCCACGGCGGCAATTGCCCCTTGGCAACACGAAAAAGACTCGTTAAACAACCGTTTCCGGGCGTGCTGGCTGGTAGCTGGCGCGTCCGTGTTCGCATTCCGACAACCCACATCGCAGGAGACTTTTCCTTTCAGGCTATCCACCCGGATTGCTCGAAGGGGACGGGACGCGCGACGCGGATTTGAAGAAGGCGGGCAGGGGTCACCAATAGGTCAGATGATGGCTTATCGATGATCCTGAATCCTGTCCGAGACTGCTGGCGCCTGAGATAAACGCAAGTTTCATCAACGGCTTAATCGTAAAACTTGATGCAGCCAGCATAGACGGGTGAAGACTGGATTTCGCCGATGTCGTTTTGTGCGACATGACGCGTATTTGGTTCGAACCTCGACACCCCGCGCCGATGCTGGTTCGCCAGGAAGGTTCGGGAGGGCAGGCTATCATATCGTCTCGCCCGACGTGTCTAAGAGACCGAGTGTCTTGAGGTCAGGTTCAGGTGGGGCGGTGGGTGTAACCCGGCGGTCCTATCTCGATAGAGGCCGCCAACCGGAGAGAGCTTGCTGTGGAAAGAGCGGCTAAAAAGGACGCGGTCGACGCGCTGAATGGGGTCTTCAAGACCACCAGCGTTGCGGTCGTCGCCCATTATTCCGGCCTCACCGTTGCCCAGATGCAGAATCTGCGTTCGCAGATGAAGGCGGCTGGCGCCTCGGTGAAGGTCTCGAAGAACCGTCTCGCCAAAATTGCTCTTGAAGGCACGGATGTTGTTGCCATCGGTTCCCTGTTGAAGGGTCCGACCGTGATCGCCACTTCGGACGATCCGGTAGCTGCACCGAAGGTTGCCGTCGAATTTGCCAAGGCGAACGAGAAGTTCGTCATCCTTGGCGGCTCGATGGGTAAAACCGTCCTGAACGTCGACAGCGTCAAGGCCCTGGCCGCGCTGCCCTCGCTCGACGAACTGCGCGCGAAGATCCTCGGCCTCCTTGTGGCGCCGGCGACCAAGATCGCTCAGCTCTCGACAGCTCCCGCGGCGAAGCTCGCGCGTGTTGTTCAGGCTTATGCCTCAAAGAGCGAAGCGGCCTGACGCCCTTCGCAATCAACCCTGGTTCGAACCAAATACGCTTAAGGAAATAGACAATGGCTGACCTACAGAAAATCGTTGACGATCTCTCGAGCCTGACCGTGCTCGAAGCTGCCGACCTCGCCAAGATGCTCGAAGAAAAGTGGGGCGTTTCGGCTGCTGCCGCTGTTGCGGTTGCTGGTCCGGCTGCTGGTGGCGGCGGTGCCGCTGCTGCTGAAGAAAAGACCGAGTTCACTGTCGTTCTGGCTTCGGCCGGCGACAAGAAGATCGAAGTCATCAAGGAAGTCCGTGCGATCACGGGTCTTGGCCTCAAGGAAGCCAAGGACCTGGTCGAAGGCGCGCCGAAGCCCATCAAGGAAGGCGTTGCCAAGGACGAAGCCGAAAAGATCAAGGGTCAGCTCGAGAAGGCTGGCGCGAAGGTCGAACTCAAGTAAGACCCTTTGGGTTCCCCGAAGAGCGGCCTTGTTGGCCGCTCTTCGAACGGAACTCGATGTTCTACACAGGAATGTGTGGGGATGCGTTGGGAGCCACCCTCGAATCTCCATGATTGCCATCCCATATCGGGACGGCAGCACGAAAACACGGTCTGACAGCGGGAGCGGCGACGCCTCTGCGTAAGCCGTTGGGAGACAGACAATTTCGGGCTTTTCGGTCCGTAGCTAGTCGGTTTGGACGGGCGGGATGCAGTCGGGCATCGCGCACGTCGTTTTGCGTTCTGCGATTCAAATGCTCGAGAGGGGGATTTTGTTCCTCATATTGGGCGCCGAATTCTGAACGTTCTTGGAAATTCAACCCGGAGGCGATGGCAGTCGCGCTCTGGAAGGTTCGCCCCTTTCGGGCGACGCAATGAGAGGCCACGATGGGTCAGCAGACGTTCACAGGTCGCAAGCGCGTTCGCAAGTTCTTCGGTCATATTAAAGAAGTCGCAGAGATGCCGAACCTCATCGAGGTTCAGAAGGCGTCCTACGACCAGTTCCTGATGGTCGATGAGCCGACCGGCGGCCGCCTCGACGAAGGTCTGCAGGCTGTTTTCCGTTCGGTGTTCCCGATCTCGGATTTCTCGGGCACCTCGATGCTGGAATTCGTGCGCTACGAATTCGAGCCGCCGAAATACGACGTCGACGAGTGCCGCCAGCGCGGCATGACCTATGCTGCGCCGCTGAAGGTGACGCTGCGCCTGATCGTGTTCGATATCGACGAGGAAACCGGCGCCAAGTCCGTCAAGGACATCAAGGAGCAGGACGTCTACATGGGCGATATCCCGCTCATGACCATGAACGGCACCTTCGTCGTCAACGGCACCGAGCGCGTCATCGTCTCGCAGATGCATCGTTCGCCGGGCGTGTTCTTCGATCACGACAAGGGCAAGACCCATTCGTCGGGCAAGCTGCTGTTCGCTGCCCGCGTGATTCCGTATCGCGGTTCCTGGCTGGACATCGAGTTCGACGCCAAGGACATCGTGTTTGCGCGTATCGACCGTCGCCGCAAGATTCCGGTGACGTCGCTGATGTTCGCGCTGGGTCTGGACGGTGAGGAAATCCTCTCGACGTTCTACAAGAAGATCCAGTTCAAGAAGATCAAGGAAGGCTGGCGCGTTCCGTTCGACGCCACCCGTTTCCGTGGCTACTCCACCGTCAACGACCTGATCGATGCCGACACCGGCAAGGTCGTGCTCGAAGCCGGCAAGAAGCTCACCGTGCGTGCTGCCCGTCAGCTCGCCGAGAAGGGCCTCAAGGCGCTGCGTCTGACCGACGAAGAGTTGGTCGGCAATTATCTCGCCGAGGACCTGGTCAACGTGAAGACCGGTGAAATCTACGCCGAAGCCGGCGAAGAGATCACCGAGAAGTCGCTGAAGGCGCTGCACGACGAGGGCTACAAGGAACTCCCGCTGCTCGACATCGACCACGTCAATATCGGCGCCTATATCCGCAACACGCTGAATGCCGACAAGAACCTGACGCGTGAAGACGCGCTGTTCGATATCTATCGCGTGATGCGTCCGGGTGAGCCGCCGACGCTCGAATCCGCGCAGAACATGTTCCAGTCGCTGTTCTTCGACAGCGAGCGCTACGACCTCTCGGCCGTGGGCCGCGTGAAGATGAACATGCGCCTCGAACTCGATGCGCCGGATACCCATCGCACGCTGCGCAAGGAAGACATCCTCGCCGTCATCAAGACGCTGGTGGATCTGCGCGACGGCAAGGGCGAAATCGACGACATCGACCATCTCGGCAACCGCCGTGTGCGTTCGGTCGGCGAGCTGATGGAAAATCAGTATCGCGTCGGCCTGCTGCGCATGGAGCGTGCCATCAAGGAACGCATGTCGTCCGTCGACATCGATACCGTGATGCCGCAGGACCTGATCAACGCCAAGCCCGCGGCTGCCGCGGTGCGCGAGTTCTTCGGTTCGTCGCAGCTGTCGCAGTTCATGGACCAGACCAACCCGCTCTCGGAAATCACCCACAAGCGCCGCCTCTCGGCGCTTGGACCGGGCGGTCTGACCCGCGAGCGCGCCGGCTTCGAAGTCCGCGACGTGCATCCGACCCACTATGGCCGTATCTGCCCGATCGAGACGCCGGAAGGCCCGAATATCGGTCTGATCAACTCGCTCGCCACCTTCGCGCGCGTCAACAAGTACGGCTTCGTCGAGACCCCTTACCGCAAGGTCAAGGACGGTCGCGTCACCGACGAGGTCGTGTACCTCAGCGCGATGGAAGAGGGCCGTTACTCGGTGGCGCAGGCCAACGTGTCGCTCGACGCCAAGGGCAAGTTCACCGATGACATGATCATCTGCCGTCACGCCGGCGACGTGTTGCCGCTGCCGGCCGACAAGGTCGACTACATGGACGTGTCGCCGAAGCAGCTCGTTTCGGTTGCTGCGGCGCTGATCCCGTTCCTCGAGAACGACGACGCCAACCGCGCGCTGATGGGCTCGAACATGCAGCGTCAGGCCGTGCCTCTGGTGCGCGCCGAAGCGCCGTTCGTCGGTACCGGCATGGAAGCCGTCGTGGCCCGCGACTCCGGTGCTGCGATCGCTGCCCGCCGTTCGGGTGTCATCGACCAGATCGACGCGACCCGTGTGGTTATCCGTGCGACCGAAGATCTCGATCCCACCAAGTCGGGCGTCGATATCTATCGTCTGATGAAGTACCAGCGTTCGAACCAGTCGACCTGCATCAACCAGCGTCCGCTGGTGAAGGTTGGCGATGTGGTGCGCAAGGGCGACATCATTGCCGACGGTCCGTCGACCGATCTCGGCGAGCTCGCACTCGGCCGCAACGTGCTCGTCGCGTTCATGCCGTGGAATGGCTACAACTTCGAAGACTCGATCCTCCTTTCGGAGCGGATCGTGAAGGAAGACGTCTTCACCTCGATCCACATCGAGGAATTCGAAGTGATGGCCCGCGACACCAAGCTCGGTCCTGAGGAAATCACGCGCGACATTCCGAACGTGTCGGAAGAAGCGCTGAAGAACCTCGACGAAGCCGGCATCGTCTATATCGGCGCCGAAGTTCGCGCCGGTGACATCCTGGTCGGCAAGATCACGCCGAAGGGCGAAAGCCCGATGACGCCGGAAGAAAAGCTTCTGCGCGCCATCTTCGGTGAGAAGGCGTCGGACGTTCGCGATACCTCGCTCCGCGTGCCCCCGGGCGTGCAGGGCACGATCGTCGAAGTCCGCGTGTTCAACCGTCACGGCGTCGACAAGGACGAACGTGCTCTGGCGATCGAGCGGGAAGAAATCGAACGTCTCGCCAAGGACCGTGACGACGAACAGGCCATCCTGGATCGTAACGTCTATGGCCGTCTGGCTGACCTCCTGGAGAACAAGGTCGGCATCGCCGGTCCGAAGGGCTTCAAGAAGGACGGCAAGATCACGCGCGCCGTGCTCGATGAGAATCCGCGGTCGCAGTGGTGGATGTTCGCCACCGCGAACGACAAGCTGATGACCGAAATCGAAGCGATGCGGAAGCAGTACGACGAGTCGAAGAAGGGCCTTGAACAGCGCTTCCTCGACAAGGTCGAGAAGCTGCAGCGTGGCGACGAACTGCCGCCCGGCGTGATGAAGATGGTCAAGGTCTTCGTCGCGGTGAAGCGCAAGATCCAGCCCGGCGACAAGATGGCCGGACGTCACGGCAACAAGGGCGTGGTGTCGAAGATCGTTCCGATCGAAGACATGCCGTTCCTTGAAGATGGTACGCATGCGGACATCGTGCTGAACCCGCTCGGCGTGCCGTCGCGCATGAACGTCGGTCAGATTCTCGAGACGCATCTCGGCTGGGCCTGCGCAGGCATGGGCAAGAAGATCGGTCAGACCATCGACGCCTACTACCAGAAGCAGGATCTGAAGCCGCTGCGCGACACCCTGAAGAAGGTTTACGGCGAAGACGAAGTCATCAAGTCGCTGAACGATACCGAGCTGCTTGAACTGGCGCGTAACCTGAAGCCCGGCGTGCCGATTGCGACGCCGGTATTCGACGGTGCGAAGGAAGCCGACATCGAAGAGATGTTGAAGATGGCTGGCTTCGACGCGTCCGGTCAGTCCACCGTCTATGACGGCCGGACCGGCGACCAGTTCGATCGCAAGGTGACCGTGGGCTACATCTACATGCTCAAGCTTCACCATCTCGTGGACGACAAGATCCACGCGCGTTCGATCGGTCCGTACTCGCTCGTCACGCAGCAGCCGCTGGGTGGTAAGGCGCAGTTCGGCGGCCAGCGCTTCGGTGAAATGGAAGTGTGGGCGCTCGAGGCTTACGGCGCGGCGTACACGCTCCAGGAAATGCTGACGGTGAAGTCGGACGACGTCGCGGGCCGTACCAAGGTCTATGAGGCGATCGTGCGCGGCGACGACACGTTCGAGGCCGGTATTCCGGAATCGTTCAACGTGCTGGTCAAGGAAATGCGCTCGCTCGGCCTCAACGTCGACCTGCACAATTCCAAGCTGCCTGGGCCGACCTCCGAAGCTGCCGAGTAAGAACAAGCGTTACGCCCGGCCTGATGGCCGGGCGTCCGCACCCAGCCGGGACGTGGGGCAGGGTGTGTGGCTCTAAAGAATTTCGAATTTGCTGCTGATGGCGATCGGCACGCGAGGAGAAGACGATGAACCAAGAAATTATGAATCTCTTCAATCCGACGACTCCGGCACAGGTCTTCGACCAGATCCGGATCTCGATTGCGTCCCCGGAGAAGATTCTGTCGTGGTCCTACGGCGAGATCAAGAAGCCGGAAACCATCAACTACCGTACCTTCAAGCCCGAGCGCGACGGCCTGTTCTGCGCCCGCATCTTCGGGCCCATCAAGGATTACGAGTGCTTGTGCGGCAAGTACAAGCGCATGAAGTACAAGGGCATCATCTGCGAGAAGTGCTCGGTCGAAGTGACCCTGTCGCGCGTCAGGCGCGAGCGCATGGGCCACATCGAACTGGCTGCTCCGGTTGCGCACATCTGGTTCCTGAAGTCGCTGCCGTCGCGCATCGGCCAGCTGCTGGACATGACGCTCAAGGATCTCGAGCGCATCCTGTATTTCGAATACTACGTCGTTCTCGAGCCGGGCCTCACCGCGCTCAAGGACCGTCAGCTGCTGTCTGAAGAAGAATATCTGAAGGCGCAGGACGAATATGGCCAGGACTCGTTCACCGCCATGATCGGTGCCGAGGCTATCCGTGAACTGTTGAAGGGTCTGGAGCTCGAGAAGCTCGACGAGCAGCTGCGCGTCGAGATGAAGGAGACCGAATCCGACATCAAGCACAAGAAGCTCGCCAAGCGCCTGAAGATCGTCGAGGCCTTCCGCTATTCCGGCAACAAGCCGGAATGGATGATCCTCACGGTGGTGCCGGTGATCCCGCCGGATCTGCGTCCGCTGGTGCCGCTGGATGGCGGCCGTTTCGCGACGTCGGATCTGAACGATCTGTACCGCCGCGTGATCAACCGTAACAACCGCCTGAAGCGGCTGATGGAGCTCCGCGCGCCGGACATCATCATCCGCAACGAAAAGCGCATGCTGCAGGAAGCTGTGGACGCGCTGTTCGACAACGGCCGTCGCGGTCGCGTCATCACCGGCGCCAACAAGCGTCCGCTGAAGTCGCTGGCCGACATGCTGAAGGGCAAGCAGGGTCGCTTCCGTCAGAACCTGCTCGGCAAGCGCGTCGACTATTCGGGTCGTTCGGTCATCGTCGTCGGTCCGGAACTGCGTCTGCATCAGTGCGGCCTGCCGAAGAAGATGGCGCTCGAACTGTTCAAGCCGTTCATCTATTCGCGTCTCGATGCCAAGGGTCTGTCCACCACGGTGAAGCAGGCGAAGAAGCTCGTTGAAAAAGAGCGTCCCGAGGTTTGGGACATCCTCGACGAGGTCATCCGCGAACATCCCGTGCTGCTGAACCGCGCGCCGACGCTGCATCGTCTGGGTATCCAGGCGTTCGAGCCGGTGCTCATCGAAGGCAAGGCGATCCAGCTGCATCCGCTGGTCTGTTCGGCCTTCAACGCCGACTTCGACGGCGACCAGATGGCCGTGCACGTTCCGCTGTCGCTTGAAGCGCAGCTGGAAGCGCGCGTCCTGATGATGTCGACCAACAACATCCTGCATCCCGCGAACGGTCAGCCGATCATTGTGCCGTCGCAGGACATCGTGCTGGGTCTGTACTACCTGTCGACCATGCGTGCGGGTCTGCCGGGCGAAAACAAGCTGTATCGTGAGATGGCGGAGATCGAGCATGCGCTGCATGCGAAGGTCATCCACCTCCACACCAAGATCAAATACAGCTGGACCGGCCTCGACGCGGACGGCAAGACGGTCACCCGTCTGATCGAAACCACCGCCGGCCGTGCAATGCTCGGTCAGGTTCTGCCGAAGTCGCCGAAGATGCCCTACGACGTCATCAACAAGCTGATGACCAAGAAGGAAATCTCGGGCGTCATCGATCAGGTCTATCGTCACTGCGGTCAGAAAGAGACCGTGATCTTCTGCGATCGCATCATGGCGCTCGGCTTCTACAACGCGTTCAAGGCCGGCATCTCGTTCGGCAAGGACGACATGGTGGTGCCGGGTTCGAAGTGGAAGATCGTGGACGCCACGCGTGCGTTCGCGAAGGACTTCGAACAGCAGTACAACGACGGTCTGATCACCCACGGTGAGAAGTACAACAAGGTCGTCGACGCCTGGTCGAAGGCGGGTGAAGAAGTCGCCAAGGAGATGATGAAGGAAATCTCCTCGGTGAAGAAGAATGCGCAGGGTGAAGAAGCCCAGATCAACTCGATCTACATGATGGCGCATTCCGGTGCCCGTGGTTCGCCGGCCCAGATGCGTCAGCTCGCCGGTATGCGCGGCCTGATGGCGAAGCCGTCGGGTGAAATCATCGAGACGCCGATCATCTCGAACTTCAAGGAAGGTCTGTCGGTTCTCGAATACTTCAACTCGACCCACGGCGCCCGTAAGGGCCTCGCGGACACCGCGTTGAAGACCGCGAACTCGGGCTACCTGACCCGTCGTCTCGTCGACGTGGCGCAGGACTGCATCATCACGCAGAGCGATTGCGGCACCAATCTTGGCATCAAGATGCGCGCCATCATCGACTCCGGTTCGGTGGTCGCATCGCTGGCGTCGCGTATCCTTGGCCGTTCGGCCTGCGAAGACATTCGCGATCCGAACACCAACAAGGTGCTGATCAAGCGCAACACGCTGATGGAAGAGCGTGACGTGGATCTGCTGCAGCAGGCCGGTATCCAGGAAGTGAAGATCCGTTCGGCTCTCACTTGCGAACTGGTCAACGGCATCTGTGGCACCTGCTACGGTCGCGATCTGGCTCGCGGTACGCCTGTCAACCACGGTGAGGCCGTCGGCGTCATCGCGGCGCAGTCGATCGGTGAGCCCGGCACGCAGCTGACGATGCGTACGTTCCACATCGGTGGCGCGGCGCAGCTCAACGAGCAGTCGGTGATTGAGTCGAACTTCGACGGCAAGGT
Source organism: Tardiphaga sp. GW822-FHT04G09 (assembly GCF_058800725.1). Lineage (NCBI taxonomy): Bacteria > Pseudomonadati > Pseudomonadota > Alphaproteobacteria > Hyphomicrobiales > Nitrobacteraceae > Tardiphaga > Tardiphaga sp. GW822-FHT04G09. Next base: position 411,239 of record NZ_JBXAMO010000001.1, read on the forward strand.
GACGATCAAGAACGAGGCCATCGCCAAGAACGGCGAAGGTCACATGGTCGCCATGGTGCGTAACATGGTCATCGCCATCAGCGATGCCGATGGCACCGAGCGCGCAACGCATCGTATTCAGTACGGCGCGCGCGTGCACGTGGCCGACGGCGACACCATCAAGCGTGGCCAGCGCATCGCGGAATGGGATCCGTATTCCCGTCCGTTGCTGACCGAAGTCGACGGCACGATCGGGTTCGAGGACCTGATCGACGGCCAGTCGATTACGGAAACGCTCGACGAGTCGACCGGTATCGCCAAGCGCGTCGTCACCGACTGGCGTTCGTCGCGTGGTGGTGCGGATCTGCGTCCGGCCATCGTCATCAAGGGCAAGGACGGCAAGATCCTCAAGCTCGCACGTGGCGGCGATGCCCGCTACATGCTGTCGCCTGACGCGATTTTGTCTGTCGACGTCGATGCCAAGGTGACGTCGGGCGACATTCTCGCCCGTGTCTCGATGGAAAGCGCGAAGACGCGTGACATCACCGGCGGTCTGCCGCGGGTGGCCGAACTGTTCGAGGCGCGCAAGCCGAAGGACGCGGCGATCATCGCGGAAATCAGCGGCACGATCCGTTTCGGGCGCGACTACAAGAACAAGCGCCGGATTTCGATCGAGCCGATCGACAAGAACGAGGAGACTCGCGAGTACCTCATTCCGAAGGGCAAGCAGATCCATCTGCAGGACGGCGACATCGTCGAAAAGGGCGACTACATCGTCGAAGGCAATCCCGCGCCGCACGACATTCTGGCGATCAAGGGCATCGAGGAACTCGCTGCCTATCTGGTCAACGAAATCCAGGAAGTTTACCGGTTGCAGGGCGTGCTCATCAACGACAAGCACATCGAAGTGATTGTCCGTCAGATGCTGCAGAAGGTCGAGATCACCGATCAGGGTGAAACCGACATGATCTCGGGCGAACAGATCGACAAGATCGAGTTCGACGCGCTGAACCTGAAGGCGAAGGAAGAGGGCAAGAAGGTCGCGACCGGAAACCCTGTGCTGCTGGGCATCACCAAGGCCAGCTTGCAGACCCGTTCGTTCTTCTCGGCAGCGTCGTTCCAGGAGACCACGCGCGTGCTCACCGAAGCTGCCGTCAACGGCAAGGTGGACCCGCTCGAAGGCCTCAAGGAAAACGTCATTGTCGGCCGCCTGATCCCGGCCGGTACCGGCGCCTCGATGGCGAAGATCCGCGAAGTCGCAATGAAGCGCGACAAGATGATCCTCGACGAGCGCGAGAAGCAGGCGGCGATCGTGCCGTCGGCTCCGGCAGAGGAACCGCTGATGCTGCCGCCGGCCGAGTAATCGGTCGCTGCAGATCACATCAATGCCATGGAAAAGGCCGGCGAAAGCCGGCCTTTTTCGCGTATGAAGTGTGTTGCGGCGCACTACATGCTTTCGTTCATCTTTCCTTCAGCTCAAAAATGTTTTCACTTGGAGGGGGTTAGTGCGAGTCGACGGGGTCGACGGGCCAGCCTTGCAGCGTCAGCGGATTCCGCTTTGGCTGGGAATACGTTACATCGACCGTTGCCGGATATTGCCGCCGGTAAATACGACGCGTGAAAGAACCCTATGCTTGATCTTGCAATTGTTGGCGGTGGTCCGGGCGGCCTGATGAGCGCTTGGTATCTCAAGAAGAAGCTCGGCGATCTCTGCCGGGTCACCATCTACGAAGCGTCCGACCGCGTCGGTGGCAAGATTCTCACGCGCAAGTTCGATACCGCGCCAGCCATGTACGAAGCTGGCGTCGCTGAAATCTACGATTACTCCATGACCGGGCCGGATCCGCTGCGCGAGCTGATCCAGCATTTCGGCCTGCAGACCATCCCGATGGATGCCGAGCAGGTGCAGCTGGATGGTGAACTGATCAATGACGTGCCGGGCATGCGCAAGAAATACGGCGCCAAAACCGCGGCTGCGATCGAAGCCTTCCGCAAGAAGTGCGCGAGCATGGTGTCGCCGATCGAATATTACGAGGGCGTCGGCTCGCACGACAACGAACACCCCTGGGCATGGGTGAATGCCGAGGAGCTGCTCGACAAGGAAGTCAGCGATCCCACGGCCAAGCGTTTCCTCAAGGTGATGGCGCGCTCCGATATCGCGACCGAAACGCACAATACCAACGGTCTCAATGCGCTGAAGAATTTCGTGATGGATGTCGATGGCTATATCGGCCTGTATTCGATCCAGAACGGCAACGAGCAACTGATCTCCTGCCTGCAGTCGGAAGTCGATGCCGATATCCGGCTGAATCACCGTGTGCTCAAGGTCGGCAAGACCGAGCAGGGCCGCTATCAGCTCGACATGATGAACGGCAAGGGGCCGGATACCCGCGATTTCGATCTCGTGGTGATGTGCCTGCCGCATTCATGGTTGGCGACCATGCGTTGGGACGGCGAGCAGCTGCGCAAGTCGATGGTCAAGCACGTCGCTTACTTCGACCGCCCGGCGCACTATCTGCGCATTTCGCTGCTGTTCGACACGCCGTTCTGGGGCGATCAGATTCCCGGCGCCTGGTTCATGTCGGAAGCCTTCGGCGGCTGCTGCGTCTATAACGAAGGCGCGCGCCACGATGTCGGCAAGCACGGCGTGCTGAACTGGCTGGTCCCAGGTTCCGACGCGCTGGCTTTTGCGAATCTCTCCGATGATGAGTTGATCGATGCCGCGCTCAAGTCGTTGCCGGCATCGTTCGGCGATGCGCGCGCACATCTGCTGGAAGGCAAGATTCATCGCTGGCTGTCGTCGGTCAACGCGATCCCCGGCGGCATGCCGGTGCGCGATGTCATGACCAATCACCGGCCGGAACCGAAGGATCATCCGGGCCTCGTCGTGGTCGGCGATTACCTGTTCGACTCCACGCTCAACGGTCTGCTCGACTCCTCGGATGCTGCGACCGACATCATCCTTACCGAGATGATGCGCCTGCGCCGCGCGCAGGGTCAGAATGGCACGACGATCTCCGACAAGATCGACCGCGACTATTTCCAGAACTATCGCGGCGTCGGTCCCTACAGCGAGGTCTGGAGCCAGTTCACCGATCCCGCCTATCTGATGAATCTCATCAAGATCGTCTGGGGCCGCGCCAAGGGCTACAAGCTGCTGGTGGCGGGCTCGGCGAGTGGCGAGTTGGTGGGGGCGCTGCGTGCCAAGGGCATCGACGCCTGGGGGGTCGAGAACAACAAGGCAGTCCACGCCAAGACGCCAAAGGCGCTGCAGAAATTCAACAAGCTTGGCTCGATCACCGATCTGCCGTTCAAGGCCGGGCAGTTCGATTTCGTGTTCGAGACCAGCCTGTGCCATGTCAGCGACAAGCAGGTGGTGACGGCCGTGCAGGAGCTCAACCGCGTGGTGAAGACCGGTCTCGTCTTCGGCTCCGTCACGTCAGACATGGCGCCGGCGGTGATCGATCGCTACGACCTGCTGCGCGGCGTCAAGAAACTCGGCACCTGGTGGGAATGGTCGGAACTGTTCTTTGGCAACGGCTTCGACCTGTCGATGCATCGCCGTGACTGCACCGAGGCCGTATGGGAAGCCACATTGGCCGCCGGCAAGGGACCGGGCCACTGGTATGCCGACGCGGACAGCCTCCGCTATTCGTTCTTCGACAAGGTCGATGCCGAGGATTGATCCTCGGCGCCGGCCTCTGGTTGCTTTGCCGAGAACGTTCTGATCGCATAGGATCATTGCCGTGGCTGTCCGGGCCGCTTCATTGATTCTTGCGGTCGAAGGACCGTGCAGCAACGGTTCGTTCCATGGCGTCGAAGCCACCTCCCAAGCCTCCGTCCGACGACAAGACCGCAGCCGATCCGGCCACGCCGCTCGACGACAAGTTTGCGCTCCCGGTTGGCGCTGCTGCCGCTTCGGTTCCCAGCACGAAACCGCCGGCTGTCGAGAAGGCAGCAAAAGCCAAACCCGTCGTCGATGATGACGACGAGGATGAAGATGACGACGAGCTCGATGACGATGACGAGGAACTCGTCGTCTTCACCGCGCGCGAGGCCGCTGGCGCATTCGGAACGGTCTATCGGTTCACGCGGCCATTGCTCGGCAAGTACCGCAAGCTGATTGGCTTCGTTGGCTTCGGCGTTGTGGTTGAAACGCTGTTCAACGTCATCATGCCGCTCAGCCTCAAATATCTGATCGACGATGCGCTCGGCGAGGAAGACTTCGACGCGCTGTTCAAGATCCTGTCGGTGCTGGCCGTTGCCGGCGTTGTCACGTCGATCATTGCGATCTGGTATGAGCGCTGGGACGCCAAACTGGCAGCCTCGATCGTCACGGACGTCCGCTCGCGTCTGTTCGATCACGTCCAGGATCTGCCGTCGGCCTATTTTGCCCGCACCAAGCGCGGCGAAATCCTGTCCCGCTTCTCGATCGATCTGTCGTCTTTCGAGACGGCCATCAAGAGTTTCGCCAACAGCGCATTATTGCCGTTCCTCGAACTGATCGCCGGCATTGTGCTGATGCTGTACCTGAACTGGCAGCTCGCCGCGGTCGCGCTGCTGGTGTTCCCGATCACGCTGATCGGTCCGCGCATCCTGACGCCGAAGGCCGTGCAGGCCAATTACGACCAGAAGCTCAGCGAAGCGTCCGTGCTCGGCATGGTGCAGGAAAACATCGCGGCACAGGCGGTGATCAAGGCCTTCAGCCTGCAGCGCCGCACCATGGGCTGGTTCCGGCTGCGCAACAACGAGACGCGCGACAGGATCGCGGCGGCGACCTTCCTGTCGACCATGGTCGAGCGGTCGGTCACCGTCTCGGTGTTGCTGCTGCATTTGGTGGTCCTGGCGATCGGCGCCTATCTCGCCACCAAGGGGCAGATCACCGTCGGCACCTTCGTCACCTTCGAAAGTGCATTCTGGGAGGTGTCCTACAACATCGCCCATGTGATGCACTTCATCCCGGTGTCGATCCAGGCGGCTGCCGCTGTGCGGCACATGGAAGAGATGCTCGACGAGCCCACCCGGGGCGCCGACAAGCCCGGCTCACCGGAGCTGCCGCGCATCGTCAACGACATCACTTTCGATCGGGTCTCGTTCCAGTACGAGAATAGCCAGCAGCGGGTGCTCGACAATCTCAGCCTCAAGATCAATGTCGGCAAGACCGTGGCCATTGTCGGCCCGTCCGGCTCCGGCAAGAGCACGTTGCTGAATCTGATCCTGCGGCTCTACGTGCCGGACGAGGGCAGGGTAACCATTGACGGTGTCGATATCCGCAAGATCACGCGCGAATCCCTGCGCAGCCATATGGCCGTGGTGTTCCAGGAAAACATGCTGTTCAACATGTCGATCCGCGAGAATATCCGGCTCGGCAAGGAAGGCGCGACCGACGAAGAAGTTGAGCAAGCCGCGCGAAAGGCCGAGATTCATCGCTACATCATGAGCCTGCCGGACAAATATGACACTCAGGTCGGCGAGCGCGGCGATACGCTATCCGGCGGCCAGCGCCAGCGTGTTGCGATCGCGCGGGCCATCGTCCGCAATCCGTCGGTGCTCCTGCTGGATGAGGCGACATCCGCCCTCGACCAGACGACCGAGGCAGCGCTCAACAAGACGCTGTTCAAACTCGCCAAGGGGCGCACCTTGATTTCGTCGACCCACCGGCTGGCCGCCGTCGTGGATATGGACGAAATCATCGTTATCAATGGCGGCAGGATGATTGAGCGCGGCTCGCACAAGGAGCTGCTGGCGCTGAATGGCACTTATCGCCAGCTCTGGGACGACCAGCGGCACAGGTCATCTGCCAGCGACGATGATGATGACGAGGATGACGACGACGAGTGAGCGCCTGTGAAGATGCGCGAGGCGGTTACGCCTCCGCTCGCAGCAAGCCCGCTGCAAGTTGCCGGAAGGCCTCGACGGCTTTCTCAAGGACCGCGTGAGGGTCGTCAGCCGCAGCGATCCAGAGTGCGGCGTTCAGCGCTGCCCCGTTGATCAGACGCGCCGCCGCCTCGGCATCGACAGGCTTGACCGTTCCGTCGTCGATCAGCCGCTGGATCGCCTGCGTCGTGGTGCGCAGACAAGCCGTCTGGTTTGGCCATTGCGAGGGATCGCCGAGTACGGCAGGGCCGTCCAGCAGCATGATCCGCTGGATCTCCGGCTCGAGGGACATTTCGATATAGGCCACGCCTTCGTTGAGAAACCTGTCCCAGGCGGTGTCAGCCTGACCATGGGCAGCGCGCATGCGGGCCAGCATCTCCGCGTCGATCTGGTCGATGACCGCCTGTAGCAACCCCTTCTTGTCGCCGAAGTTATGATAGAGCGCGCCGCGCGTCAGGCCGGCCTCGGCGGTCAGATCGTCCATGGACGCAGCCGCATAGCCTTTGGCGGCGAAAGCCGTCCGGGCGGCCCGGATGAGCCTGGCCCGGGTTTCCTCCACCATATCCGCCCGCCGTCTCGCGACCATCGTCATCCCTCTGCAAGAAACATACGCACCGTATGCATATTGACATACGACGCGTATGTCCGGTTATATTCACATACGGGACGTATATAATCTTTGAGCAGGACTGACACCATGACCAAACGCGACGCGATTTTTCCGGCCGGCCGCCAGGCGCTCTATGAGATCAACCGCTATTCCGCGGCAATCCGCTCGGGCGACCTCTTGTTCGTCTCCGGGCAGGTCGGTAGCCGGGAAGACGGCTCGCCGGAACCGGTTTTCGAGAAACAGGTCCAGTTGGCCTTCGATAACCTCGCCGCAGTGCTGAAGGCCGCCGGCTGCACCTTCGATGACGTGGTTGACGTGACCACCTTCCACACCGACCCGGCCACGCAGTTCGCGGCGGTCAACGCCGTTCGGACGGCCGTGATAGGCGAGGCGCCTTACCCGAACTGGACTGCGGTCGGGGTCAACTGGCTGGCGGGCTTCGATTTCGAGATCAAGGTCATTGCGCGCCTTCCGGCTTCGGCCTGACAGGTCCGCATGGCCGCGGCGAGGGCGGCTCCGCTCCATGACAAGCGGCCAGGTAACATTTGCTGCCGGGGCGATTCTCCGGAGTTGTGCCGATTCGGGACGGGATTCGGTTCGCAAGCGATGCCGGCCGGGGAGGGAGACGCAAAATCTTCGCAACCCAGACGATTCTCTTTCATCAAACTGCAACGAATCCGAGTCGCAGATTCTGTCGTGGATGACGTGTCGGGCGTCCAAATCACGTATGTTCTGTCATCATCCACATGCTAGAAGATGCAGTGCGAGAAGCGTTTCTTTCATCGCGCTTTATTGTTGACTTGGGTATCCCCTGCGGATACAACCCGGCCATTCAACGACAGGCGGTGAGCTTCGCCAGTGTCGGAACGGACCACCCAATCGGCTTTTCGGAGTTGATCGGGCACCAACCTCGACCAAGAAGCTCAGACGCTGTCGCTATATCAAGGCAATGCCAAAACGACGTTTGTCTCCTGAGAGACTTCTCTCTTGAGATTAAGTTCGAATGCATGACCTCGGTGCAGATCTGAAGACGCAAGTCTGACGGTCATGATCGCGGTCCTCTGTGGCGTTAAGCGCTTTCCGTTCAGCAATGAATGGTTGGCGTGATTTCGTTTTGCGTGAAGCTTTTCATGTGATGCGAACCGTGGGGCAGGTTGCTCCGAGTGATTTTGAGGAAGCCGTTACGGCTTCGAGCGAACTAAAGGGTGAAGGCTGACATGCCGACGATCAACCAGCTGATCGCTACTCCGCGCGCAATTCAGAAGTCGCGCAAGAAGGTTCCTGCGCTGCAGCAGTCGCCGCAGAAGCGCGGCGTTTGCACGCGCGTCTACACGACGACTCCGAAGAAGCCGAACTCGGCGCTTCGTAAGGTTGCCAAGGTGCGTCTGACCAATGGCTTCGAAGTCATCGGTTACATTCCGGGTGAAGGCCATAACCTTCAGGAGCACTCCGTGGTCATGATCCGCGGCGGTCGCGTCAAGGATTTGCCCGGCGTGCGTTACCACATCCTCCGCGGCGTGCTGGATACCCAGGGCGTCAAGAACCGTAAGCAGCGTCGTTCGAAGTACGGCGCGAAGCGTCCGAAGTAAGCCGGGGTCTGATCGATGTCTCGTCGCCATTCAGCTGAAAAGCGTGAAGTTAATCCGGATCCGAAGTTCGGAAACATCATCGTCACCAAGTTCATGAATTCGATCATGTATGACGGCAAGAAGTCTGCCGCCGAAACCATCGTTTACGGTGCTTTCGAAATGATCGAAGCGAAGACCAAGCAGGGTCCTCTCGGCGTGTTCGAGCAGGCTCTGGAAAATGTGATGCCGACGATCGAAGTTCGTTCGCGTCGCGTCGGTGGCGCCACCTACCAGGTGCCTGTTGAAGTCCGCAGCATTCGGCGCCAGGCGCTGGGCATTCGCTGGCTGATCACCGCTGCGCGCGCTCGCAACGAGAAGACCATGACCGAGCGTCTCTCGGCTGAGTTGCTCGATGCGTCGAACAACCGTGGTAACGCCGTGAAGAAGCGGGAAGACGTGCACAAGATGGCGGAAGCCAACCGCGCATTCTCGCACTATCGCTGGTAACGGCGAAACTCCGGAATTTAAGGAACATCCCATGCCTCGCGTACATGCCATTGAGGACTACCGTAATTTCGGTATCATGGCGCATATCGATGCCGGTAAGACGACAACGACCGAGCGCATCCTGTATTACACCGGCAAGAGCCACAAAATCGGCGAAGTGCACGAAGGTGCCGCGACGATGGATTGGATGGAGCAGGAGCAGGAGCGTGGCATCACCATCACGTCCGCTGCCACCACTGCATTCTGGAACGGCAAGCGCCTGAACATCATCGACACCCCCGGCCACGTCGACTTCACGATTGAAGTCGAGCGTTCGCTGCGCGTGCTCGACGGCGCCGTGTGCGTTCTCGACTCCAACCAGGGCGTCGAGCCGCAGACCGAAACCGTCTGGCGCCAGGGCGACAAGTACAGGGTTCCGCGGATCGTTTTCGCGAACAAGATGGATAAGACCGGCGCTGACTTCTACAAGTGCCTGCAGGACATCATCGACCGTCTCGGCGCGAAGCCCGTTGCGATCCAGCTGCCGATCGGCTCGGAGAACGACTTCGTTGGCATGATCGATCTCGTGATCATGAAGGCCTATGTCTGGAACAACGAGGCGCTCGGCGCGAAGTACGAAACCGTCGACATTCCGGCTGACTTGCTCGACAAGGCCAAGGAATATCGCGAGAAGCTGCTTGAAGCCGCCGTCGAGCTCGACGACGAGGCGATGACTGCCTACCTCGACGGCACCGAGCCGAGCGAGGAAGTCCTCAAGAAGCTCATCCGTAAGGCCGTGCTGACTGGCGCGTTCTATCCGGTTCTCTGCGGCTCGGCCTTCAAGAACAAGGGCGTGCAGCCTTTGCTCGACGCCGTCGTTGATTATCTCCCGTCGCCGGTCGACGTGCCTGCCATCAAGGGCACCGACGAAGACGGCAACGAGGTCATCCGCAAGGCGGACGACAAGGAGCCGCTGGCTCTGCTCGCATTCAAGATCATGGACGATCCGTTCGTCGGTACCATCACCTTCTGCCGCATCTATTCGGGTGTTCTGCAGAGCGGCACCGGTGTCGTGAACTCGACCCGTGAGAAGAAAGAACGTATCGGCCGCATGCTGCTGATGCATGCGAACAACCGCGAAGACATCAAGGAAGCCTATGCCGGCGACATCGTCGCTCTGGCTGGCCTCAAGGAAGCCCGCACCGGTGACACGCTTTGCGATCCGGACAAGCAGGTCATTCTCGAGCGCATGGAATTCCCGGAGCCGGTGATCGAAATCGCGATCGAGCCGAAGTCCAAGGCCGACCAGGAAAAGCTGGGCGTCGCTCTGGCGAAGCTCGCTGCGGAAGATCCGTCGTTCCGCGTCTCGACCGACCATGAGTCCGGCCAGACCATCCTCAAGGGCATGGGCGAACTCCATCTCGACATCAAGGTCGACATTCTGCGCCGTACCTACAAGGTCGACGCGAACATCGGCGCACCGCAGGTGGCGTTCCGTGAAAAGATCACGAAGCGCGCTGAAGTCGACTACACCCATAAGAAGCAGACCGGTGGTACCGGCCAGTTCGCCCGCGTCAAGTTCGTGGTCGAGCCGGGCGAGCCAGGTTCGGGCTTCGTGTTCGAGTCCAAGATCGTCGGTGGTGCTGTTCCGAAGGAATACATCCCGGGCGTCGAAAAGGGTCTCAACAGCGTCATGACCTCGGGCGTGGTCGCGGGCTTCCCCGTGGTCGACGTTCACGTGCAGCTGGTTGACGGCGCCTATCACGACGTCGACTCGTCGGCACTGGCCTTCGAAATTGCTTCGCGCGCGGCACTCCGCGACGCGCTGCAGAAGGGCAAGTCCGTTCTGCTCGAGCCGATCATGAAGGTCGAATGCGTGACCCCGGAAGATTACACCGGTTCGGTCATCGGCGACTTGAACTCGCGGCGCGGTCAGATCCAGGGGCAGGACATGCGCGGCAACGCCAACGTCATCAATGCGATGGTGCCGCTCATGAACATGTTCGGTTACGTGAACACGCTGCGCTCGATGAGCCAGGGTCGTGCAACGTTCTCGATGTCATTCGATCACTACGCGGAAGCGCCGGCCAACGTGTCGGCAGAAGTCCAGAAGAAGTTTGCCTGATTGTCGTTAGCGACAGTTGACGACTAAACGGAGAGAGTCATGGCCAAAGCAAAATTTGAACGTAACAAGCCGCACTGCAATATTGGTACGATCGGTCACGTCGACCACGGCAAGACGTCGCTGACGGCGGCGATCACGAAGGTGCTGGCAGAGACGGGCGGTGCCACGTTCACCGCTTACGACCAGATCGACAAGGCGCCGGAAGAGAAGGCCCGCGGCATCACGATTTCGACCGCGCATGTCGAATACGAGACCGCCAACCGCCACTACGCCCACGTCGACTGCCCGGGCCACGCCGACTATGTGAAGAACATGATCACCGGCGCCGCGCAGATGGACGGTGGCATCCTGGTGGTGTCGGCCGCCGACGGCCCGATGCCGCAGACCCGCGAACACATCCTGCTCGCCCGCCAGGTCGGCGTGCCGGCGCTGGTCGTGTTCCTGAACAAGTGCGACATGGTCGACGATCCGGAACTGCTCGAACTGGTCGAGATGGAAGTGCGCGAGCTGCTCTCGAAGTACGACTTCCCGGGCGATGACATTCCGATCATCAAGGGTTCGGCGCTGGCCGCTCTCGAAAACTCGGACCAGAAGCTCGGCCACGACGCCATTCTCGAACTGATGAAGAACGTCGACAGCTACATCCCGCAGCCGGAGCGTCCGGTTGACCAGCCGTTCCTGATGCCGGTGGAAGACGTGTTCTCGATCTCGGGCCGTGGTACGGTCGTGACCGGCCGCGTCGAGCGCGGCATCGTCAAGGTCGGCGAGGAAATCGAAATCGTCGGTATCCGCGCCACGCAGAAGACGATCTGCACCGGCGTTGAAATGTTCCGCAAGCTGCTCGATCAGGGCCAGGCCGGCGACAATATCGGCGCGCTGCTGCGCGGCACCAAGCGTGAAGACGTCGAGCGCGGCCAGGTGCTGTGCAAGCCGGGTTCGGTGAAGCCGCACACCAAGTTCAAGGCCGAGGCCTATATTCTGACCAAGGAAGAGGGTGGCCGTCACACGCCGTTCTTTACCAACTACCGTCCGCAGTTCTACTTCCGCACCACCGACGTGACCGGTGTGGTTCATCTGCCGGAAGGCACCGAAATGGTGATGCCGGGCGACAACATCGCCATGGAAGTGCACCTGATCGTGCCGATCGCCATGGAAGAGAAGCTGCGCTTCGCCATCCGTGAAGGCGGCCGCACCGTTGGTGCAGGCGTCGTCGCAAGCATCATCGAGTAAGAGGCGAATAGCGAATAGGGAGTGGCGAATGGAGTTCATTCGCTACTCGCCACTCACCACTCGCATTCAGAGAAAGACACGGCAATGAACGGCCAGAATATCCGCATTCGTCTCAAGGCGTTCGACCATCGTATCCTCGATGCATCGACCCGTGAGATCGTGAGCACCGCGAAGCGCACGGGTGCACAGGTCCGTGGACCCATCCCGCTGCCGACACGCATCGAGAAGTTCACGGTCAACCGTTCGCCGCACGTCGACAAGAAGAGCCGCGAGCAGTTCGAGATGCGCACTCATAAGCGTCTTCTCGATATCGTCGATCCGACCCCGCAGACAGTCGATGCTTTGATGAAGCTCGACCTGGCCGCCGGTGTCGACGTCGAGATCAAGCTCTAAGTATTTAGGTCCCGTCCGGTCAAACGGACAGAAAGAACAGGAAGCACGCCGATGCGCTCCGGAGTGATCGCACAAAAGGTCGGGATGACCCGGGTCTTCACAGACGCCGGTGAACATATCCCTGTGACCGTGCTCAAGCTGGGTAACTGCCAGGTGGTTGGCCACCTCACCAGCGAGAAGAACGGTTACGTCGCGCTGCAGCTCGGATCGGGCTCGCGCAAGACCGTGTATTTGCCCAAGGCTGAACGCGGCCAGTTCGCGGTTGCCAAGGTTGAACCCAAGCGGAAGGTCGCGGAATTCCGCGTGTCGGAAGACGCGCTGATCCCGGTCGGCGCCGAAATCCAGGCAGACCACTTCGTGGTTGGCCAGTTCGTCGATGTCACCGGCACCTCGGTCGGTAAGGGCTTCGCCGGCGGTATGAAGCGCTGGAATTTCGGCGGTCTTCGCGCCACGCACGGTGTGTCGGTTTCGCATCGTTCGATCGGTTCGACCGGTGGTCGTCAGGATCCCGGCAAGACCTTCAAGAACAAGAAGATGCCCGGTCACATGGGTGTCGATCGTATCACCACGCTCAACCTGCGCGTCGTGCAGCTTGATGTCGAGCGCGGCCTGATCCTCGTCGAAGGCGCCGTTCCCGGCTCCAAGGGCGGCTGGATTTCGGTTCGCGATGCGGTGAAGAAAGCCCTGCCAAAGGACGCGCCGAAGCCCGGCAAGTACAAGCTGGCAGGAGAGGGTGCGGCCGTTGAAGCACCTGCCGCCGAGCAGGAAGGAGCGTGAGATGAAACTGAACGTCACCACGCTTGAGGGCAAGGACGCCGGCTCGATCGAGCTGTCGGATGCCATTTTCGGTCTCGATCCGCGCGCCGACATCATCCAGCGTTGCGTCAACTGGCAGCTCGCAAAGCGCCAGTCGGGCAACCACAAGGCCAAGGGGCGCGCCGAAATCTGGCGCACCGGCAAGAAGATGTACAAGCAGAAGGGCACCGGCGGTGCTCGTCACGGTTCGGCTCGCGTTCCGCAGTTCCGCGGCGGTGGTCGTGCCTTCGGTCCGGTCGTTCGCTCCCATGCGTTCGATCTGCCGAAGAAGGTCCGTGCACTCGCGCTGAAGCATGCTCTGTCGGCGAAGGCCAAGGACGGCGGCTTGATCGTGATCGAGAACGCCAACCTGGAAGCCGCCAAGACCAAGGCTCTGCTCGGTCATTTCTCGGGTCTCGGCCTGACCAATGCGCTGATCATCGATGGCGCCGAGGTTCATGTCGGTTTCGCTCAGGCGGCCCGCAACATTCCGAACATCGACGTGCTGCCGATCCAGGGCATCAACGTTTATGACATTCTGCGTCGTCAGAAGCTGGTTCTGACCAAGGCGGCGCTTGATGCGTTGGAGGCGCGCTTCAAATGAAGAACATCGACCCGCGCCATTACGACGTGATCGTCGCCCCTGTGGTGACGGAAAAGGCCACTGTCGCTTCTGAATTCAACAAGGTTGTTTTCAAGGTCGACGGCAAGGCCACCAAGCCGCAGATCAAGGAAGCCGTCGAAAAGCTGTTCGACGTCAAGGTAAAGAGCGTGAACACGCTGGTTCGCAAGGGCAAGACGAAGATCTTCCGTGGCAACCTCGGTTCACAGTCGAACGTCAAGCGTGCGATCGTGACCCTCGAAGAGGGCCACCGCATCGACGTCACGACCGGACTGTAAGGGCGATCAACGATGGCACTTAAGACATTCAACCCAACGACACCCGGCCAGCGTCAGCTGGTCATGGTGGATCGTTCCGCGCTGTACAAGGGCAAGCCTGTCAAGGCTCTGACCGAAGGCAAGCATTCGGCTGGCGGTCGTAACAACACCGGTCGCATCACGGTGCGCTTCCGTGGCGGTGGCCACAAGAAGTCCTATCGTATCGTCGACTTCAAGCGTTCCAAGGTCGACGTTCCGGCCGTGGTCGAGCGTCTGGAATACGATCCGAACCGCACCGCGTTCATCGCGCTGATCAAGTATACCGATGGCGAGCAGGCTTATATCCTGGCGCCGCAGCGTCTGGCCGTCGGCGACACCGTCGTCGCCGGCAACTATGTCGACGTGAAGCCGGGCAATGTCATGCCGCTCGGCAACATGCCGATCGGCACGATCATCCACAACGTCGAGATGAAGATCGGGAAGGGCGGCCAGATCGCTCGTTCCGCTGGCACCTACGCCCAGCTCGTCGGTCGTGACCATGATTACGTGATCATCCGTCTGAACTCGGGCGAACAGCGCCTGGTTCACGGTCGTTGCACCGCCACCATCGGCGCTGTGTCGAACCCGGATCACATGAACATCTCGATCGGCAAGGCCGGTCGTACCCGCTGGCTCGGCTGGCGTCCGCATAACCGCGGCGTCGTCATGAACCCGATCGACCATCCGCACGGTGGTGGTGAAGGTCGTACCTCGGGTGGTCGTCACCCGGTTACGCCCTGGGGCAAGCCGACCAAGGGCAAGAAGACCCGGTCGAACAAGTCGACCAACAAGTTCATTCTCATCAGCCGCCACAAGCGGAAGAAGTAAGGATCGCCGGACATGGTTCGTTCAGTCTGGAAAGGCCCGTTCGTCGAGGGTTCGCTGCTCAAGAAGGCAGATGCCGCTCGCTCGTCTGGTCGTCATGATGTGATCAAGATCTGGAGCCGTCGCTCCACGATCCTGCCGCAGTTCGTGGGTCTCACCTTCGGCGTTTACAACGGCCAGAAGCATGTACCTGTCGCTGTGAACGAGGAAATGGTTGGTCACAAGTTCGGCGAGTTCTCGCCGACCCGTACCTTCCATGGCCACGCCGGCGACAAGAAAGCCAAGAAGGGCTGAGGACTAAGTCATGAGCAAGCCAAAGCGCGAACGGAGCCTCCCGGATAACGAGGCCAAGGCGATCGCCCGCATGTTGCGCGTGAGCCCGCAGAAGCTGAACCTGGTTGCGCAGATGATCCGCGGCCGCAAGGCCTCGGCTGCACTCGCCGACCTGCAGTTCTCGCGCAAGCGGATCGCGGTCGACGTGAAGAAGTGCCTGGAATCGGCTATTGCCAACGCCGAGAACAACCATGACCTCGACGTTGACGCGCTGATCGTCTCCGAGGCGCATGTCGGCAAGGGCATCGTGATGAAGCGTTTCAGTCCGCGCGGCCGTGGCCGTTCGGGCCGTATCTTTAAACCGTTTGCGCAGCTGACGATCGTCGTTCGTCAGGTCGAAGCAGAAGCAGCAGCGTAAGCAGGCGCAGGAGAATAAGATGGGTCAGAAGATCAATCCAATCGGTCTGCGCCTTGGCATCAACCGTACGTGGGATTCACGTTGGTATGCCGGCAAGAACGAATACGGCAAGTTGCTGCACGAAGACGTCAAGATCCGCGAGATCCTGCACAAGGAACTCAAGCAGGCTGCCGTCGCCAAGATCATCATCGAGCGCCCGCACAAGAAGTGCCGCGTGACCATTCAGTCGGCTCGTCCGGGTGTTGTCATCGGCAAGAAGGGCGCTGACATCGACAAGCTTCGCAAGAAGGTTGCCGACATCACCTCTTCGGACGTGGTGATCAACATCGTCGAAATCCGCAAGCCGGAGCTCGATGCGACCCTGGTCGCCGAGTCGATCGCACAGCAGCTCGAGCGCCGCGTTGCGTTCCGCCGTGCGATGAAGCGGGCAGTGCAGTCGGCAATGCGTCTCGGCGCCGAAGGCATTCGTATCAACTGCTCGGGTCGTCTGGGCGGTGCGGAAATCGCGCGTATGGAATGGTATCGCGAAGGTCGCGTGCCGCTGCACACGCTGCGTGCGGATATCGATTACGGCGTGGCCACCGCGTTCACGACGTTCGGCACCTGCGGCGTCAAGGTCTGGATCTTCAAGGGCGAAATCCTTGAGCACGATCCGATGGCTCAGGACAAGCGCATGGCCGAGGGTGACAATTCCCGGCCGCGTCGCGACGCTGCTTGAGCGTTTAATTAGAAGGTTTGAGGGCGTAAGCCATGATGCAACCAAAGAAGACCAAGTTCCGGAAGGCGCATAAGGGCCGGATCCACGGCGTTGCGACTTCGGGCGCCACGTTGGCTTTCGGTCAGTTCGGCCTGAAGGCAATGGCGCCGGAGCGTCTGACCGCGCGTCAGATCGAAGCTGCCCGTCGCGCGCTGACCCGCCACATGAAGCGTGCCGGCCGCGTCTGGATCCGCGTATTCCCGGATCTTCCGGTTTCGAAGAAGCCCGCCGAAGTCCGAATGGGCTCCGGTAAGGGTACCCCGGAACTTTGGGTTGCGCGCGTCAAGCCAGGCCGTGTGATCTTCGAGATCGACGGTGTCACCACGCAGATTGCCAAGGAAGCGATGACCCTCGCTGCCGCCAAGCTGCCGATCAAGACGCGTTTCGTTACGCGCATTGCGGAGTAGAGCCATGGCCGAAATGAAAACCAGCGATGTCCGCGCAATGAGCCCCGATCAGATGGACGACGCCGTCCTCAATCTGAAGAAGGAGCGCTTCAACCTGCGCTTCCAGCGCGCCACCGGGCAGCTGGAAAACACCTCTCGCCTTCGTGAGGCGCGTCGTGATATTGCACGAATCAAGACCATCGCCGCGCAGAAGCGCGACGGTAAGTCGAAGTAAGGGGCCGAACATGCCGAAACGTACTCTGCAGGGCGTGGTCGTCAGCGACAAGCAAGCCAAGACGGTTGTTGTTCGCGTTGACCGTCGCTTTACGCACCCGATCTACAAGAAGACCATTCGCCGTTCGAAAAACTACCATGCCCACGACGAGAACAACGAGTTCAAGCCGGGCGACATGGTGTGGATCGAAGAGAGCAAGCCGATGTCGAAGCTGAAGCACTGGACGGTTGTCCGGGGCGAACAGAAGAAGACTGCCTAAAAATCGCGCATTAGCGCATAAACAGAGGACGAGGTGCATCAATGATTCAGATGCAGACCAACCTCGACGTGGCCGATAATTCAGGCGCACGCCGTGTCATGTGCATTAAGGTGATTGGTGGATCCAAGCGCCGTTATGCATCCGTTGGCGACGTAATTGTCGTGTCGATCAAGGAAGCCATCCCACGCGGGAAGGTGAAGAAGGGCGACGTCATGAAGGCGGTCGTCGTGCGCGTCCGCAAGGACATTCGCCGCCCGGATGGCTCTGTCATCCGCTTCGATCGCAACGCTGCCGTGCTGATCAACAATCAGTCCGAGCCGATCGGTACCCGTATCTTCGGGCCGGTGCCTCGTGAGCTGCGTGCCAAGAACCACATGAAGATCATTTCGCTTGCGCCGGAGGTGCTGTAATGGCTGCCAAAATTCGCAAGGGTGACAAGGTCATCGTGCTGAACGGCCGCGACAAGGGCCGTACCGGCGAAGTGTTCGAAGTGCGCCCGACCGAGGGCAAGGCGCTGGTTCGCGGCGTCAACCTGGTCAAGCGTCACCAGAAGCAGACCCAGGCACAGGAAGGCGGCATCATCTCGAAAGAGGCGCCGATCCAACTGTCCAACATCGCGATCGTCGGCAAGGACGGCAAGCCGACCCGCGTTGGTTTCAAGATCCAGGCTGACGGCACCAAGGTGCGCATCGCCAAGCGTTCGGGAGCAGAGATCGATGTCTGAGTCCGTCTACATTCCGCGCCTGCGCGTCGAATACGACAAGTCCATTCGTGCCAAGCTGACTGAACAGTTCGGCTACGAAAACGTCATGCAGGTTCCGCGCCTCGACAAGATCGTCCTGAACATGGGCGTTGGCGAAGCTGTGAACGACCGCAAGAAGGCCGAAACCGCTGCCGGCGACCTGTCGCTGATCGCTGGTCAGAAGGCTATCGTGACCTATTCGCGCGTTGCTATCGCGACCTTCAAGCTGCGTGAAAACCAGCCGATCGGCGCCAAGGTGACGTTGCGCAAGGCCAAGATGTACGAGTTCATCGATCGTCTGGTGAACGTCGCTCTGCCGCGCGTGCGAGATTTCCGTGGCCTGAACGCCAAGAGCTTCGACGGCCGTGGCAACTATTCGCTCGGTCTCAAGGAGCACATCATTTTCCCGGAAATCGATTTCGATAAAGCCGGGGACACGCCGCTGGGCATGGACATCACGGTGTGCACCACTGCGCGCACCGACGACGAGGCCCGCGCTTTGTTGACCGCCTTCAATTTCCCGTTCCGGCAGTGAGTAGCTGAAAAGCTTCTCAAACGCGGTAACCCAGGAGCCAAGCATGGCAAAGAAGAGTTCGATCGAGAAGAACAACCGTCGGAAGAAGATGTCCGCGAACGCTGCGCCGAAGCGCGCGCGTCTCAAGGCCATCATCGCCGACAAGACCAAGCCGATGGAAGAGCGGTTCGCCGCAACGCTGAAGCTCGCCGAGCTTCCGCGCAATTCATCACCCGTTCGGATCATGAACCGTTGCGAAATCACCGGTCGTCCGCATTCGGTCTATCGTATCAACAAGCTCAGCCGTATCGCGCTGCGTGAACTCGGCTCGAAGGGCCTGGTTCCCGGGCTCGTGAAGTCCAGCTGGTAAGGGGGGCGGAACATGTCGACCCACGATCCAATCAGCGATCTCATCACCCGTATCCGCAATGCGCAGATGCGTACCAAGTCCAAGGTTTCGACCCCGGGCTCCAAGATGCGCGCGAACGTGCTCGAAGTGCTGAAGAACGAAGGCTACATCCGTGGCTTCGCCAGCGTCGAGCATTCGTCGGGCCGTTCGGAACTCGAGATCGAACTCAAGTATTTCGATGGCGAACCGGTCATCCGCGAAATCGAGCGTGTTTCGAAGCCAGGACGTCGCGTGTACGTCTCGGTGAAGAACCTGCCGCGCGTGAAGAACGGCCTCGGTATCTCCGTTTTGTCGACGCCCAAGGGAATTATGGCCGACCACGACGCGCGCGACGCGAATGTGGGCGGCGAAGTTCTCTTCACGGTGTTCTGAGGAAGGATCAGTCATGTCACGAGTTGGCAAGAAGCCAGTGGCGGTGACCGCGGGAGTTACCGCGTCCGTCGAAGGCCAGACCGTCAAGATGAAGGGTCCCAAGGGCGCTCTTCAGTTCGTCGTGCACGACGACGTGGTGGTGAAGATGGAAGAGGGCGCAATCAAGGTTGCTCCTCGCGTCGAAACCAATCGCGCCCGTGCACTGTACGGTACCGCTCGCGCGCAGATCGCGAATCTGCTCGAAGGCGTTACCAAGGGTTTCGAGAAGAAGCTCGAGATCACCGGCGTCGGTTATCGTGCGGCCCTGCAGGGCAAGAACTTGCAGCTGGCGCTCGGTTACAGCCACGATGTCGTCTACGCGATCCCGGAAGGCATCACCATCACGGTGCCGAAGCCGACCGAGATCAACGTCGCCGGCAACGACTCGCAGCGCGTCGGTCAGGTAGCCGCGGAGATCCGCAGCTATCGTCCGCCGGAGCCCTATAAGGGCAAGGGCGTACGTTATTCCGACGAGTTTATCTTCCGCAAGGAAGGCAAGAAGAAGTAACGGAGCCGGTCATGTCGAAACTCAAGATTACGAATGCCCGGCGCAAGCAACGCGTGCGGCTCTCGCTCCGTCGGACTGCCAATGGCCGTCCGCGTCTGTCGATCTTCCGCTCGTCGAAGCACATCTACGCGCAGGTCATCGACGACCTGAAGGGCGAGACGCTCGCTTCGGCGTCGTCGCTGGAGAAGGCGATGCGCGAAACCGGCAAGACCGGTGCGGACGTCGATGCGGCGCAGGCTGTCGGCAAGTTGCTGGCAGAGCGCGCAGTGAAGAATGGCGTCAAGGAAGTGGTGTTCGACCGTGGTCAGTATCTGTACCACGGCCGCGTCAAGGCGCTGGCAGATGCAGCTCGCGAAGGCGGGCTCAGCTTCTAAGCGATTTCACTTTCGTTGATTTGCAGATTGCAGATTTGAACGGACACAGGGTTAGAAGCGAAAGCTTCGCAAGGATTGGAAAACACCATGGCAGGTGAACGCGAACGCGGCGGACGCGACCGGGGCCCCCGGGAAGAGCGTGATAGTGAGTTCGTCGACAAGCTCGTCCACATCAATCGTGTGGCGAAGGTCGTCAAGGGCGGTAAGCGCTTCGGCTTTGCAGCTCTGGTCGTCATTGGCGATCAGAAGGGCAGGGTCGGATTTGGTCACGGTAAGGCCCGTGAAGTTCCGGAAGCAATCCGCAAGGCAACCGAGTCGGCCAAGCGCAACCTGACGCGCGTCGCTCTGCGCGAAGGTCGCACGCTGCATCACGACATCGCTGGCCGTCATGGCGCGGGTCGCGTGTATCTGCGTGCTGCTCCGGCTGGTACCGGCATCATCGCCGGCGGTCCGATGCGCGCTGTGTTCGAAACGCTGGGCATCCAGGACGTGGTGGCCAAGTCGATCGGTTCATCGAATCCCTACAACATGGTTCGCGCCACTTTTGACGCGCTGAAGCATCAGGATTCGCCGCGTTCGGTTGCTGCTCGCCGCAATATCAAGGTTTCCACTCTGCAGTCGCGCCGCGTTGGCGGTGACGCCGAGCTGGTTGCCGAATAACAGGCATGATCCGGAGAAGTGGACCTCCACTTTTCTGATAAAGATCATGCCCTCTAAAAAGACTTTTTGGAGTTATCACGATGGCCAAGGCCGCAAAGATGATCAAGGTCGAGCAGGTCGCCAGCGCAATTCGCCGGCACCACTCGCAGCGTTCCACGCTGATCGGCCTCAAGCTCAACAAGATCGGTCGCGTCAGCGAATTGCAGGACACTCCTGAAGTTCGCGGCATGATCACCAAGGTGCAGCACCTCGTCCGCGTGGTCGAGGATAAGTAAGTTCACGTCGTCTCACTGCGGCCGCCAGGTTGCCGCAGGGATGACACTGTTGACCTTCGAGGTCCGGATCTGCCGGTAAGCCTCGGGAAAACAGGGCGAAACAGGGAAAAGAACGATGAAGCTCAGCGATATCGCCGATAACGCCGGCTCCCGTAAGAAGCGTATGCGCGTCGGCCGTGGCATCGGCTCCGGCAAGGGCAAGACTGCGGGCCGCGGCGGCAAGGGCCAGACCGCACGTTCGGGCGTCCGTATCAAGGGCTTCGAGGGCGGCCAGATGCCGTTGCATCGTCGTCTGCCGAAGCGCGGCTTCAACAACATCTTCCGTCTCGATTATGCCGAGATCAACCTGGACCGTCTCCAGGATGCGATCGATGCGAAGACCCTCGACATCAAGGCCGTGATCAACGCTGAATCGCTGGTGAAGGCTGGCGTTCTGCGCCGTTCGAAGGCTGGCGTGCGTGTTCTCGGCCGTGGCGAGATCAAGGCCAAGATCAACATCGAAGTGCATGGCGCCACCAAGACGGCGATCGAAGCCATCGAGAAGGCCGGCGGTTCGGTGAAGATCATCGCGCCGAAGAAGGCCGACGGCGAAGCTGCGTAACATCTGCGGCATCGCCTGCGTCCGCGGGCGACCTTGCGTGATGTGGCAGTAGATTTTATCAATGCCGAGCACCAAATAATGTCCGGTCTCCGCTGCATGCCCCGCTCTTTCGGGGCATGATGGCGAAAGGGGCGCGGGAGAAAGCCAAACATGGTCTCTGCAGCAGAGCAATTAGCAGCAAACCTCAACTTTTCGGCCCTCGGCAAGGCCGATGAACTGAAGAAGCGCATCTGGTTCACACTGGGTGCGCTGCTTGTTTATCGGCTCGGCACCTATATTCCGCTGCCCGGCATCGACCCGGCCGCGTGGGAGCAGGTGTTCAAGCAGCAGGCTAGCGGCATCCTCGGCATGTTCAACATGTTCGCGGGCGGCGGCATCAATCGCATGGCGATT
This sequence comes from Tardiphaga sp. GW822-FHT04G09, assembly GCF_058800725.1. Taxonomy (NCBI): domain Bacteria; kingdom Pseudomonadati; phylum Pseudomonadota; class Alphaproteobacteria; order Hyphomicrobiales; family Nitrobacteraceae; genus Tardiphaga; species Tardiphaga sp. GW822-FHT04G09. Next base: position 433,260 of record NZ_JBXAMO010000001.1, read on the forward strand.
TTTGCGCTGAATATCATGCCGTATATTTCGGCATCGATCATCATCCAGCTGCTGACGACCGTATCATCCCAGCTCGAAGCCCTCAAGAAAGAGGGCGAGGCGGGCCGCAAGACGTTGAACCAGTACACCCGTTACCTGACTGTCATCCTGGCCGCGTTCCAGTCCTACGCCATCGCGGCAGGGTTGCAGGGCGCCGGCAATGTGGTCAGCGAACCCGGCATGTTCTTCCTGATCTCGACCTCGGTCACGCTGACCGGCGGCACCATGTTCCTGATGTGGCTGGGTGAGCAGATCACCTCGCGCGGCATCGGCAATGGCATCTCGCTGATCATTCTGGCCGGCATCGTGGCTGAGCTTCCGTCGGCGATCGCCAACATGCTCGAGCTCGGACGTCAGGGCGCTCTGTCGACCGGTTTGATCCTGGTCGTGATCGTGATGGCCGTCGCCGTGATCGCCTTCATCGTGTTTGTGGAGCGTGCGCAGCGCCGTCTGCTGATCCAGTATCCGAAGCGCCAGGTCGGCAACAAGATGTTCGAGGGCCAGTCCTCGCATCTGCCGCTCAAGCTCAACACCTCGGGCGTCATCCCGCCGATCTTCGCGTCATCGCTGCTGCTGCTGCCGGCCACCATCGCCAGCTTCAATGCGGGCAAGGGGCCGGAGTGGTTCCAGTGGATCACCACGCAGCTCGGCCACGGCCGTCCGCTGTTCCTGATCTTCTATGTGTCGTTGATCGTGTTCTTCGCGTTCTTCTACACGGCGATCGTGTTCAACCCGACCGAGACCGCCGACAATCTGAAGAAGCATGGCGGCTTCATCCCTGGCATTCGCCCGGGTGAGCGGACCGCAGAATACATCGACTATGTGCTCTCGCGCATCACGGTGCTCGGCGCTGCCTATCTCGCCGTGGTCTGCTTGATCCCCGAGATCCTGATTTCCTACGCCTCGGTGCCGTTCTACTTCGGCGGCACGTCGCTGCTGATCGTGGTCAGTGTCACGATGGATACGGTTGCCCAGGTGCAGGGTTATCTGCTGGCGCACCAGTATGAAGGTTTGATCCGCAAGTCGAAGCTGAGGGGCCGGCGCAAATGAGGTTGATTCTTCTCGGGCCGCCGGGGGCGGGCAAGGGAACTCAGGCACATCGTCTTGTCGAGCGTCACAACATCGTTCAGCTGTCCACGGGTGACATGCTGCGCGCTGCCGTGGCGGCCGAGACCGAGGTTGGCCTCAAGGCCAAGGATATCATGGCCGCCGGCGGGCTGGTGCCAGACGACGTCGTGATTGGAATTATCTCGGATCGCATCGAGCTTCCGGATGCGGCCAATGGCTTCATCCTCGACGGCTTCCCGCGCACCGTGCCGCAGGCCGAGGCGCTGGATGCGCTGCTGAAGTCCAAGGGACTCCACCTCGATGCCGCCGTCGAACTGCGCGTCAATGAGAGCGCGCTGCTGCAGCGGGTGGAAGCCCGCGTTGCGCAGATGATGGAGCGCGGCGAGACCGTGCGTATCGACGATACGCCGGAAGTGCTGTCGAAGCGCCTGGCGAGCTACCGGACGTCGACCGAGCCGCTGGTGCATTATTATTCGGAGAAGCGGAAGCTGGTGACCATCGATGGCATGATGACCATCGAAGAGGTGACAGCTGAGATCAACCGCGTGCTGGCAGCGATTCTCGCCGCCGATGCGTCGGCGAAGAAGCCGGTCCGCAAGGCGGCGAATAAGGCCGCTGCCGCCAAGCGCGAATCTGCGCCCGCGAAGAAAGCTGTCAAACCTGCCAAGAAGGCAGCCAAGGCCGCGAAGAAGGCCAAAAAGGCGCCCGTAAAGGCTGCCAAGAAGACAGTGAAGAAGGCGACCAAGAAATCGGCCAAAAAGGCGGTAAAAACGGCCAAAAAGGCTGTAAAATCCGTTTCCCAGGCCAAATCCAAGAAAACGGCCAAAAAGGCGGTCAAAAAGCCAGCCAAGAAGGCCGGTAAAGTGACCAAGAAAGCCGGCAAAAAGCGCGCCAAACGCTAGAGCAGGTTGACGGAACGAAGTCGAATACTTTAATAAGGCCCTCATCCAGTCGGAAGATTCCAGACGATGCCGGGCCCCACTGAAATCCAGGGGACGGGCGTCGTGTTCGCGTTTGTGAATGCCCGCCCGACAAAATGACGATAATGCCGGTTCGTGATGGACTGGTGACAGGAGAGAACTTGTGGCCCGTATCGCCGGTGTAAACATCCCGACCAACAAGCGCGCGCTGATCGCGCTGCAGTACATCCATGGTATCGGCCAGAAGAATGCTGCCGACATCCTGGAGAAGGTGAAGATCCCCGTGGATCGTCGCGTCAATCAGCTCAGCGACGCAGAAGTTCTGCAGATCCGCGAAGTCATCGACCGCGACTATCTCGTGGAAGGCGATCTTCGTCGCGAGACGGGCATGAACATCAAGCGTCTGATGGACCTCGGCTGCTATCGCGGTCTGCGTCATCGTCGCGGTCTGCCGGTTCGTGGCCAGCGCACGCATACCAATGCGCGCACCCGCAAGGGCCCGGCCAAGTCGATCGCCGGCAAGAAGAAGTAATTTGCGCGAGTAGCGGGTGGCGAGTGGCGAATAGGGGGCTCTTCCCTTACTCGCCATTCGCTACTCGCCATTCGTTTTTTTCGGTGTAGCCGCTGGCATTACGGCGGCGTTTGAGATCTTCAGAAAGGTTAGAGATGGCAAAGGAAGCCGGACGTATCCGTCGTCGCGAGCGCAAGAACATTGCATCGGGCATCGCGCACGTGAATTCGTCGTTCAACAACACGACCATCACCATCACCGACGCGCAGGGCAATACGATTGCCTGGTCGTCGGCAGGCACGATGGGCTTCAAGGGCTCGCGCAAGTCGACGCCGTATGCAGCGCAGGTTGCTGCTGAAGACGTGTCGAAGAAGGCGCAGGAACATGGCATGCGCACGCTGGAAGTCGAAGTTGGCGGTCCGGGCTCGGGTCGTGAATCGGCTCTCCGCGCTCTGCAGGCCGCGGGCTTCACCGTCACCTCGATCCGCGACGTGACCTCGATCCCGCACAATGGTTGCCGCCCGCGCAAGCGTCGGCGCGTTTAATAATTTTAATCGCGGGTGGCTCGGCTGCCCGCGATTGCTTTTGCGATGCGACTTACGCGGACTGATCCGCGATCTCCAACGCCAGTGAGTTTGATGGCATGGGTGACACAGTGACGATCCAGAAAAATTGGCAAGAACTTATCCGGCCGAACAAGCTGCAGGTAACCCCTGGCAGCGATCCAACCCGTTTTGCGACCCTGGTTGCCGAACCGCTCGAGCGTGGTTTCGGTCAGACCCTCGGTAACGCACTCCGCCGCATCCTGCTGTCCTCGCTGCAGGGCGCTGCCGTGCAGGCGCTGCACATCGACGGCGTGCTGCATGAATTCTCCTCGATTGCCGGCGTGCGTGAAGACGTCACCGACATCGTGCTGAACGTGAAGGACATCTCGATCAAGATGCTGGGCGAAGGCCCGAAGCGCATGGTCGTGAAGAAGCAGGGCCCGGGCGTCGTAACCGCCGGCGACATCCAGACTGTCGGCGACGTGACCGTTCTGAATCCTGAGCTGCAGATCTGCACCCTCGACGAGGGCGCTGAGATCCGCATGGAGTTCACCGTTGCCGGCGGCAAGGGCTATGTGGCTGCCGAGCACAACCGTCCGGAAGATGCGCCGATCGGCCTGATCCCGATCGACAGCCTGTACTCGCCGGTTCGCAAGGTGTCGTACAAGGTCGAGAACACCCGTGAGGGTCAGATCCTCGATTACGACAAGCTGACGATGACCATCGAGACCAACGGTGCGCTGACGCCGGATGACGCGGTGGCTTATGCCGCGCGCATCCTGCAGGACCAGCTCAACGTGTTCGTGAACTTCGAAGAGCCCCGCAAGGAAGTTGCTCAGGAAGTCATCCCGGATCTCGCTTTCAACCCGGCTTTCCTCAAGAAGGTCGACGAACTCGAGCTCTCGGTGCGTTCGGCAAACTGCCTGAAGAACGACAACATCGTTTACATCGGCGACCTCGTTCAGAAGTCGGAAGCAGAAATGCTCCGCACTCCGAACTTCGGCCGCAAGTCGCTGAACGAAATCAAGGAAGTGCTCGCCCAGATGGGTCTGCATCTCGGCATGGAAGTGCCCGGTTGGCCGCCGGAGAATATCGACGAGTTGGCCAAGCGCTTCGAAGATCACTACTGAGGGCGAATAGGGAATGGCGAGTAGCGAACAGGATATATCCATTCGCTACTCGCTACTCACCATTCGCGCTTTGGGCGAACGCAGGCAGCCCACCTGCAACATGATGTCCGACGAACCGTCGCGGCAAACTGAGATATAAGGAATATTCCAATGCGTCACGGCAAGGTTCATCGCAAGCTCAACCGCACCGCAGAACATCGCAAGGCGATGTTCGCCAACATGTGCGCGTCGCTGATCAAGCACGAGCAGATCATCACCACGCTTCCGAAGGCCAAGGAGCTCCGCCCGATCGTGGAGAAGCTCGTCACCCTCGGCAAGAAGGGCGGCCTCCACATGCGTCGCCAGGCGATCAGCGAGATGAAGGATCAGGATCAGGTTCGCAAGCTGTTCGACGTGCTGGCCAAGCGCTATGCCGACCGTCAGGGCGGCTACACCCGCATCATCAAGGCCGGCTTCCGCTACGGCGATAACGCCCCGATGGCGTTGATCGAATTCGTTGATCGCGACGAAGATGCCAAGGGCAAGGATTCGGGCCCGGTGCAGGGCGGCGCGTCCGAAGCGGCGTAAGCCACATTCATCAGACTTTCGGAAAAGCGGCGCCTTGTGCGCCGCTTTTTTCGTTTGCGGTCAACCGCGCGTGACCTGCGTTGCGGATGGCGTCGTTCGTTCCGATATCAGCTCCATCATTCAATGGGAGCACGCATATGAAGATCGATCTGACGGGCAAGACGGCACTCGTGACGGGCTCGACCGCTGGCATTGGCCATGCCATTGCCAGGGGCCTGGCCGCCACTGGTGCTCAGGTTGTTGTAAATGGCCGCAACCAGGGCAAGGTGGACGCGGCGATCGCTGCGATCACCAAGGCCGTATCCGGGGCCAAGGTGAAAGGCGTCGCTGCCGACGTATCGACAGCGGAGGGCTGCAACGCGCTGGTGTCGGCGCTCCCCGAGGTCGATATCCTCATCAACAATGCCGGCATCTTCGAGCCCAAGGGCTTCTTCGATATTCCCGACGAAGACTGGACGCGCTTCTTCGAGGTCAACGTCATGTCGGGCATCCGTCTGTCGCGCGCCTACATGCAGGGCATGCTGAAGCGCAACTGGGGCCGCATCGTTTTCATCTCGTCGGAATCCGGACTGAACATTCCGGGCGAGATGATCCATTACGGGATGACGAAGACAGCGCAGCTCGCGATCTCGCGCGGCCTCGCGGAGCTCACCAAGGGCACGGCTGTGACGGTCAATTCCGTGCTGCCCGGACCGACCATGTCGGAAGGCGTGGAGACCTTCGTCAAGGATCTCGCCAAACAGAACGGGCAATCGGTCGAAGAGGCTGCTTCCAACTTCGTCAAGCAGCACCGTTCGACGTCGCTGATCCAGCGCTTCGCCACCGTCGAGGAGATCGCCAACATGGTGGTCTATGTCTCATCAAAGGAAGCGGCGGTCACCAACGGCGCGGCACTGCGTGCCGAAGGCGGAATCGTGCAGACCATTGCGTAAGCGTACAGCCCGCAAAAGTGCAAGGCGGCGCCGAAGCGCCGCCTTTTGTTCGTCGTGGGACCGCGGGCATGCAGCCCCGAGCCGGGAGGATTAAAGGAGCGTCTTGCGCTTAGAAGGCTACCTGGGTGCGCATCGCGAACACGTCGTAGTCAGCACCGGTGTTCACGTTGCTGTTGACGGCGAACTTGTCGACGGTGCCGTGGATCCAGTTGAACATGAAGCGCATGTTCTGGTTCACGTACCAGTTCACGCCGACCGTGGTGTTCTTCAGTTCACCGCCGCGAATGACGCCGTCATTCAGGCTGGCGTAGCTGTAGCGCACCGCCAGTTCCCATGCACCGAGATCGCCGGTCGCGAAGTTGACCGGGCGAGCCGGGTTGATACCGCCGAAGGCACCTGCCGACGTGCTGTACTTGTGCTGTTCGCCGGTCAGTACATAGCTGGCCTGGCCGTAGCCGCCGTTGAAGCTCAGGTCGGACAGACCGTTGCTGCGCTGGATGTTGTAGTCGAAGTATTCGCCCGATGCCATGAAGCTGCCGAACTTGACGGCGGCTTCGCCGCTCAGCACGCGGGCATTGTTCACGAAATTCATGGTGCCGGTGTTGAGCAGTGCGTTGGTGGCCGGATCGACGCGCACTTCGATACGATCATTCATGCCCAGCGTGTTGTTGGTCACACCGCCGGTCTGGGCGAGATACAGCGCGTCGAAGCCGACGAGGACGGTGCCGACCTCGTTGTTCATCGGGAGGCCGACAGCGCGGAAGGTGGCGCCAAGCGGCTGCGGGATCGAGTGATTGACACCTGCGCCCGTGGTCGGACCGGTCACGTAAGCGCCGACCCAGTATTGATCGCCGAATACCTGACCACCGAACGCGGCGCGGTTGTCACCGGCGGCGAGGCCGGTCGCGAGGACCTGCGATGCAGCGCGCTCCATGAACATGATGTTGTTCGAACTGGTGGCTTCATCCAGCGTATAGGGCACGTCGATATAGCCGCCCTGGATCAACAGGCCCTTGACGCCCTTATAGGCGACATAGGCGTTGTTGAGAGTGACAGTGCCGTCGGTGGTGCCGCCGGCGTCGACGATCACACCGTATTCCCAGTCCTTGTTGAACGTGCCGATCAGGCCGAGGCGGGCACGACGGGCGTTGATGCCGTCATTCACGCTCTGGGGGCTGGTGCCGGCGGACTTCGGCGAGAACGAATAGGCTGCGGTGTCGAGGTGCAGACGTCCGGTGACGGCAATGCAGTTCATGCCATCCGCTGTGCAGAAGGTCGGGCGGTTACCCGGCATCGTCAGGTTCGCGTCGAGGAACGGCACGGCCTTCTTATGCATGGCGGCGTTGGCATTCGCGAAATTCTGCTTGACCGATTCCGTCTGCTTTTGCGTGGTGTTCGCTTGCTTCTGAACGTTATCGAGCTTCTTTTCCAGCGCGCGGAGCTGCGCCTTCAGCACTGCGATCTCGTCATTGGATGACTGCGCATGCGCCGGGCCGGCGGCCAGCGCGCCGATCACGCCGATCGTGCCCAAGATTTTGTGTGTCGTGAAAGACATAGAGTACCCCTGTGGAAGACAAAATCCTATACGCCCCGCGAATCGCTTCGCAGGTGGTGACCCGTATGGATCTGTGTTTTGTGATCCTGTGAGAGAGAACGTCCGAAGCCGTTCCCACGTTTACAAGCGAGCTACTGTTGAGCTCGGGCGCAACCTAGGCAAGCTTTGCGACAGTTTTGTAAAACCCGCATAGCATTGCGGTGAATGACGCTGCAGTGTCGCTTTTCGATCACACGCATTTTAGATAATTAGCTATTTAAGTTAGCTATTTATACGAACAGAGCGCATCCGAGGATGCGCTCTGTTGTCGTGGGTGTCTCCAGGAGAGGATTTCGAGGCGGCAGTTCGTGATCACCAGCCTTCGAGCACGATTTTACCGTGCGATTTTCCGGACTCAAGCAACGCATGCGCGCGCTTGAGATTCGCTGCATTGATGGTGCCGAAGGTCTTGTCGAGCGTGGTGCGCAGCACGCCCTTGTCGATGAGGTCCGCGACGTCGTTGAGGAGGTAATGCTGCGCGATCATGTCGGGCGTCTGAAATGAAGATCGCGTGAACATGGATTCCCAATGCACCGATACGGCCTTGCCCTTGAACGCGGACATGTTGAATTCCACGGGATCGTCGATCAGCCCGAGCTTGCCCTGCGGCGCGATCAGGTCAGCGAGCGTCTTGTAATGCTGTTCAGTGCCAATCAGGCTTGCGATCAATGCGACCGGCGGCAGCTTCAACCCGTCGATCTGCTGCTTCAGCGGCTTGCTGTGATCGATCACCGCATGCGCGCCGAGATCCTGGCACCACTTGATTGTCTCGGGCCGCGATGCCGTTGCCACAACCGTGAGGCCGGTAAGGCGGCGCGCGAGCTGGATGAGGATGGAGCCGACACCACCGGCACCGCCCATGATGAGCAACGTGCGCGGATCGTGGCTCTTGCCGGGCGCGACGCCGAGCCGATCGAAAAGCAGCTCCCAGGCGGTGATCGTGGTGAGCGGCAACGCCGCAGACTGCGCGAAGGAGAGCGAGGAGGGCTTGCGGCCGACAATACGCTCATCGACCAGATGGAACTCTGCATTGGTGCCCTGGCGCTGGATCGAGCCGGCATAGAACACCTCGTCGCCCGGCTTGAACATCGTGACGTCGGGACCGACAGCATCAACGACACCGGCAGCGTCATAGCCGAGGATCTTGGTCTCGCCGGCCGTCGGCGCTGCGCGCTTGCGTACCTTGAAATCGACGGGATTGGCCGAGATGGCCTTTACCGCCACGCGGATGTCACGGCCGGTCGGTTCGGGTTTCGGAGCCTCGAAATCGACCAGCGCGTCAGCCGCGTCAATCGGGAGGGATTTGGTGTAGCCGACTGCCTTCATTGGGTGCGCTCCATAGCTCTTGGCGGGAATGTCCCGAAGAGGTGTCCCGAGGCGGCAATAATTGCAAGTACTGTCATTTCAGGGATATAGTCACCGAATGGATACTATTGGACATTTGCGATGAAACGGCGCGATTTCGGCAATGGGCCGGGCTGCCCGGTCGAGGTGACGCTCGATCTGATCGACGGCAAATGGAAGGGCGTGATCCTGTATCATCTGCAGGAGGGCAGGCTGCGTTTCGGCGAGCTGCGCAAGCTGATGCCGCGGATCACCCAGCGCATGCTGACCAAGCAGCTGCGCGCACTTGAGGAGGACGGGCTGATCGTCCGGACGGTCTATGCCGAGGTCCCGCCGCGTGTCGAATATGCGTTGTCGGAAACCGGGCTTGGATTGCGCCCGGTGATCGATGCACTCAAGAAGTGGGGCGACGCGCACAAAATGCGCCAGAAGCCGGAAGCTGCAGTATCGCGCAAGGAGACAGGAGCGGCAGGTCAGGCCGCTCCCACTGTTGTCACAAGCTAAGCGGTTTAGAAGGCGATCTGCGTCCGCATCCCATACGTATCGTAGTGCGCACCGATATTCGCTCCGGCGGCGTTGCTCTTGGCGACGCTGCCGTGCACCCAGTTGAACATGAAACGAATGTTCGAATTGACGTACCAGTTGACGCCCAGTGTCGTGTTCTTCAATTCGCCGCCGAGGACGTTCAGGTCATTAAGCGTCATCTGGCTGTAGCGTCCGGCGATTTCCCAGGCGCCCCAGCCGCCGCCCTCGTAGCTTGCGGGATTCTTCGGATTGATCCCGCCATAGGAGCCGGTCACCGGATTGTATTTGCGGCTCTCGCCGGTGATGACGTAGCTGGCCTGCGCGTAACCGCCGTTGAAATGCAGATCGGGCAGGCCGTTCAGCTGGTTGACCCTGTAATCGAAATATTCGCCTTGCGCATAGAAGCTGCCGATCTGTCCGGCGGCTTCACCGCTGAATACCTGCACACCCTTGACGTTGGTGAGGAATGGATTGGCGTTGAGCAATGCGTTGGTGCCAGGATCAATCCGGAATTCGATCCGGTCGCTAAATGACGACAGCGTGTTGGTCCCGTTGACGCCGCCCGTGTCGAACAGGAACTGGGCGTCGGCGCCCAGAAGGAGCGAGCCGTTCTGATTGTTGATCGGTACGACTACGCCGCGTGCTGTCGCGCCGTATTGCGGACGGCTGCTGTGATTGGCGCCGGCAGTGGGACCCGTGGCATAGGCGCCGAGCCACCACCAGTCGCTGTTGGTGCGCATGCCGAATGCCGAGCGCGCATCGCCCGACGCGATATTGGTCGCGACCGTTTGAGACGATGCGCGTTCCATGAACATGATATTGTTGGAGCTCGTCGCTTCATCGAGCGTGTAGGGGACGTCGAGATAGCCGCCTTCGACATAGAGGTTCTTGATCCCCTTGTAGGTCAGGAAGGCATTCTCGAGTGAGCTCGTCGATGGGCCGTCCTGCGATCCGCCCATATCGAAAATGAGGTTGTAGTCCCAGTCTCCCGCAAACGTGCCGACCACGCCGATGCGGGCACGACGGGCATTCACCCCGTTCTGCGCGGTTTGCGGCGCGGTAAGCGCTGTGTTGGGGCGATAGTCGTAACCGCCGGCGTCGAAGTGCAGGCGGGAGGTGATGGCGACGCAGTTCAGGTTGTCGTCGGTGCAGATCGTCGGCCGGTTGCCCGGCATTTTGACGTAAGCCCCGATTGTATGGAGCAATGGTCCTTTCGTCGGATATGCGGCGCTAGCCTTGGCGACGCTGACATTGGCATCGGCCTTTGCGTTCGCATTGGCGGCTGCTGTGGTATTTGCGGATGTCTGTTTCTGCAGTCGGTCGAGCTTCTGTTCCATCAGCCGCAGCTGTCGTTTGAGAAGCGCGATTTCCGCATCTGCACCTGTGGTTTCGGCTTGCGCCTGATTGGTGGCGAGCAGTCCAACGAGGCCGGCTGCGGCCCCCCATTTCGCGATCGACATGGTGTGACCCCTAGGTTGTGCAACTTGCCAAGCCTCGCGCAAACATCGTCCCTGCGAAAGTTGATTTTGTTTCTTGTGCACCGGTGTGATTGTTCTGAAGGGGGCGAATCGCAGGGCCAAATCGCAATCATTTGGGCTTTAGGATATTGATCATATAGTTTCAAAAAGCGGCGAGCAGCCTCGCGTTGCCAGTTCGGCATGTCCGTATAAGCCCGATGGACGAGGCCCGGCGCGCAGCCGAATTCCTTCCGGTGCCCTTCTATTGCCCAGCTGAACGGCCTATATTCCCGGCGATTTCCTTGTGAGGCCCTGATGTTCCCTTATTTTCGCGCTGCTGCGACTGCCACTTTGTGCGCCATTGTCCTGTCGTCCGCACCCGCGCCGGCCGTCGCGCAAGATCGCCGGGTCCCGACTTCGCCCACGGAAATGAAGCTGTCCTATGCGCCGATCGTGCAGCGGGTGCAGCCGGCGGTGGTGAATGTCTACGCGGCCAAGACGGTGCAGAACCGCAATCCGTTGCTGGACGATCCGATCTTCCGCCGCTTCTTCGGCGGGCAGGGCATGCAACCGGAGCAGATGCAGCGCTCGCTCGGTTCCGGCGTGATGGTCGATGCGTCGGGGCTGGTCGTCACCAACAACCACGTCATCGAAGGGGCCGATCAGGTCAAGATCTCGCTGGCGGACAAACGCGAATTCGAAGCCGAGATTGTGCTGAAGGATAGCCGCACCGATTTGGCCGTGCTGCGCATCAAGGACACCAAAGAGAAGTTTCCGACGCTGGATTTCTCCAACTCCGACGACTTGCTGGTTGGCGATGTCGTGCTGGCCATCGGCAATCCGTTCGGCGTCGGTCAGACTGTGACACACGGCATCATCTCGGCGCTGGCACGCACGCAGGTCGGCATCACCGACTATCAGTTCTTCATCCAGACCGATGCTGCGATCAATCCCGGAAATTCCGGCGGTGCGCTGGTCGACATGACCGGCAAGCTGGTCGGTGTGAATACTGCGATCTTCTCGCGTTCCGGCGGCTCGCAGGGCATCGGCTTTGCGATCCCGGCCAACATGGTTCGCGTCGTCGTGGCCTCCGCCAAATCAGGCGGCAAGGCCGTGAAGCGTCCGTGGCTCGGCGCGCGGCTGCAGAACATCACGCCTGAGATCGCCGAGACGCTCGGCCTGAAGGCGCCGTCCGGCGCTCTGGTCGTCAATGTGACGCCGAACAGCCCGGCGGCGAAGGCCGGCCTCAAGGTCTCCGACCTGGTAACGGCGATCGATGGCCAGACCGTCGAGGATCCGAACGCGTTCGAATATCGCTTCGCGACGCGGCCGCTCGGTGGCACCGCGCAGCTCGACGCACAGCGTGGCGGCAAGCCGGTGAAGCTGACCGTTGCGCTTGAGGCGGCGCCCGACACAGGCCGTGACGAGATCACACTGACGGCGCGTTCGCCGTTCCAGGGCGCGAGGGTCGCCAATATCTCCCCGGCGGTCGCCGATGAACTGCGGCTTGATTCCGGCACCGAAGGCGTCGTCATTACCGAACTCGCCGATACGGCAACAGCGGCTAGCGTCGGCTTCCTGAAGGGCGATCTCATCGTCGCAGTCAACGGCATCAAGATCGGCAAGACCAGCGATCTCGATAAAGTCACGCGCGATGGCGCGCGGCTGTGGCGCATCGTCGTGATGCGCGGCGGCCAGCAGATCAACGTTACACTCGGCGGATGAGCCCGAAACAACCCACGCCTTCTGCAAACCTGTTTGCCGCAGCTGGGCTGGAGCAGGACGCGCCGCGTCCGCTCCCGGAACGGTTGCGGCCGCGTGTGCTGTCCGATGTGGTCGGGCAGGATCACATCCTCGGGCCCGACGGCGCGCTGACGCGCATGCTGGAAACGCGGACATTGGGCTCCCTGGTGTTCTGGGGACCGCCCGGTACCGGCAAGACCACGGTGGCGCGCTTGCTTGCCGATGCCACCGAATTACAATTCGAGCAGATTTCTGCGGTGTTCTCCGGCGTCGCCGATCTCAAGAAAGTATTCGAAGCCGCACGCGCCCGCCGCGAGATGGGCAAGGGCACGCTGTTGTTCGTCGACGAGGTGCATCGCTTCAACAAGGCGCAGCAGGATTCGTTCTTGCCAGTGATGGAAGACGGCACCGTGGTGCTCGTTGGCGCCACGACCGAGAACCCATCCTTCGAACTCAACGCCGCTCTGCTGTCGCGTTCGCGTGTGCTGGTATTTCAATCGCTGGATGCGGCGGCGATCGAGAAGCTGTTTGCCAACGCGGAGAAGATCGAAGGCCGGCCGCTGCCGCTCGATGCCGAGGCGCGCGCCGTACTGGTGCGCATGGCCGATGGCGATGGGCGCGCTGCGCTGACGCTGGTCGAGGAAGTCTGGCGCGCCGCACGGACCAATGAAGTGTTCAACGCGGCGCAACTGCAGGACATCCTGCAACGCCGCGCGCCGATCTACGACAAGTCGGCCGATGGTCACTACAATCTGATCTCGGCGCTGCACAAGTCGGTACGCGGCAGCGATCCCGACGCCGCGCTGTATTACCTGTGCCGGATGCTCGATGCCGGCGAGGATCCGCTGTTTCTGGCGCGCCGCGTGGTGCGAATGGCGGTAGAAGACATCGGCCTTGCCGATCCGCAGGCGCTGGTGATCTGCAATGCCGCCAAGGACGCCTATGATTTCCTCGGCCATCCCGAAGGGGAACTCGCCATCGCGCAGGCCGTGATCTACATCGCCACCGCGCCGAAATCGAATGCCGCCTATATGGCCTACAAGGCCGCGATGCGGACCGCGAAAGAGGGCGGCTCGCTGCTGCCACCGAAGCACATCCTGAACTCGCCGACCAAGCTGATGAAGTCCGAAGGCTATGGCGACGGGTACCAATATGACCACGACACGCCAGAAGGTTTCTCCGGGCAAGACTATTTCCCGGAAGCCTTGGGGCGGCAGACCTTCTATGATCCGCCGGAACGCGGGTTCGAACGCGAGATTCGCAAGCGGCTGGATTACTGGACCAGACTGAGGAACGAGAGACAATCATGAGCCGTCGCGACAAGAAGCCTCTCGCCAAGCGTGGTCCCGGTGGTGAGCGCAGCAAGGCGCCGCGAGGCAAGGGCGCCGCACCGAAGCGCGCTGCCTCCAAGGCCGCCCCGTCGAAGGGCGAGCGGCCGTCATTCGGCAAGGCTGGCCGCGTGAGCAGCGATCGCCCGATGAGCGCGCGTCCGCCGCGTGCGCGTGCCGGTGAACGCTCAGAGTGGGCCGAGCGGCCGGAACGTGCCGAGCGATCCGAACGCCCTCAGCGTGCCGAGCGAACCGAGCGCTTCGATGCGCCGCAGCGGTCCGAGCGACCGGCCAGCAAACGTCCGCCAAGCTCACGTCCTTCCAGTTCGCGTCCGGGCGGCAAGCCCGCGCCGCGCTATGGCAACGCGCCGCTGCGTGAGCCACAGGTGCCCGCGCCCTATCTCGATGAAGAGCCGGCAAAGCCGGAAGTTGCGCCAGCGCCGTTGCCCACCGCCGTGCAGAACGTCATCGTCACGCCTGACGAGAACGGCATGCGCGTCGATCGCTTTCTCGAAGCGCATTTCCCCGGCCTGTCATTTTCCCATATCCAGCGCATCGTCCGTAAGGGCGAGCTGCGCGTGAACGGCAAGCGCGCCGACAGCAAGGATCGGCTGGAAGAGGGACAGACCGTCCGCATTCCGCCCCTCAAACTCGATGCGCCCAAGGTCGTCGGTGAACTCTCGGAGGCTGCCAATAAAACTCTGCAGGCGCTCAAGGAGATGACGATCTACGAGGACGCCGACGTCATGGTGTTGAACAAGCCTGCCGGCCTTGCGGTGCAGGGCGGTTCGGGCATGACGCGTCACGTCGACATGATGCTGGAAGTGATGCGCGACGCCAAGGGACAGAAGCCGCGCCTGGTGCACCGTCTCGACCGTGAAACGTCGGGCTGCCTGTTGATCGCCAAAACGCGCTTCGCCGCCACCAAACTCACCGGCGCGTTCCGCGAACGCTCTGCGCGAAAAATCTACTGGGCGCTGGTTGCCGGCGTGCCGAAGCCGAAGCAGGGCCGCATCTCGACCTATCTGGCCAAGGAAGAGAACGAGGAAGACACCATCATGCGCGTCGCCAAGCATGGCGACGAAGGCGCAAGCCACGCGGTGACGTATTACGCAGTGGTGGAAACCTCGGCGCAGAAACTCGCCTGGGTCTCGTTGAAGCCGGTGACAGGACGTACGCATCAGTTGCGCGCGCATATGGCGCATATCGGCCACGCCATCGTCGGCGACCCGAAATATTTCAACATCGAGAACTGGCAGTTGCCGGGCGGCATCCAGAAGCGCCTGCATCTGCTGGCGCGCCGCATCGTGATCCCGCATCCGCGTGGCGGCGTGATCGACGCGACGGCGCCGCTGCCGCCGCATATGCTGCAATCGTGGAACTTGCTCGGTCTCGAACACGACCGGTTCGATCCGATCGAGAACGCACCGGAAGAGTAGGGCGTTGTCGGGCTCCGACAACATCCCATGCGCGACGTCGGCAACCGCCGAGGCGTCCGATTTCGACGCCGCGTTTCGCACGCGTCTGCATGATCTGTTTGTGTGGCGTCGAGATGTCAGGCGCTTCAAGTCCGATCCACTGCCCGCGGGCTTTCTCGATCGCCTGCTCGATACTGCGTGCCTCGCGCCTTCGGTGGGCCTGAGCCAGCCATGGCGCTTCGTCATCGTCGATGATGCGTCGCGCCGTCAGGCGGTGCTGGAGAATTTCAGCGCCTGCAATGCCGAGGCATTAAGTGCCTATACCGGCGATCTCGCGCAGAGCTATGCGACGCTCAAGCTCGCCGGCCTGCGCGAAGCGCCATGCCACCTCGCGGTATTTGCAGACCACGCGACGGAGGTCGGCCACGGCCTCGGCCGCCGCACCATGCCGGAAATGGCGGATTATTCGGTGGTGACGGCGATTGCGACCATGTGGCTCGCCGCGCGCGCCGAAGGCATCGGCATGGGCTGGGTCTCGATCCTCGACCCTGCTGCGATCGCCGTGACCCTCGATATACCTCGTGACTGGCGGTTGATCGGCTATTTCTGCATCGGTTATCCGGAGATCGACGACGATCGGCCGGAACTCGAGCGCGCCGGATGGGAACGCCGTCATTCGGCGGCGGATCACATTGTCCGGCGCTGATACTTGATGTGGTGCGGGATCGTGACAACATGGGACCGATGAGACATCGCTCCATCCCATTCGCTGTGTTGGTCGCCGTTGTGGCGGCGCTTTCTGCTGCGCCTGTATTCGCACAGGTTATCGGAGTGCCTGGCAACCCGGCGCTGATCACGCCGCTGCCGCCTGCACCGCCGCCGCCGCGGATCGAGGTACCTGTCGTGCCGCAACTGGGCGATCTGCCACGACAACAGAATGTGCCGCAGGCGCGGCGCTCCTTCAGTGATCGCATCACCGACTGTCTCCAGGACGGAGCCGCAGCGGGACTCACCCCGAGTGATCGCGCAACCTATTCGCGGGCTTGCGCCAATCGCTGACACGGGCGATTTGATCTCGCGTGGCGCCCGTCTGTCGCGTAAATTGACGGCTGGCGAACAGGGATTGAGATCATCGATGCGTGAATTGTTTGACGAAGTGTACGGCCAGTCGCAGCTCGATCCGCAAGAGGCGGTGCGACGGTCGACGCGTGGTCCGCAGCGCAAGCGTTTCTACAAGACCGTCGGGTTGAGCGGAACACCGGACGGCTATGCCATCACGCTCGACGACAAGACCGTACGCACGCCGTCGCGCCATCCGCTGGTCGTTCCTGCGCGCGCCATTGCCGAGGTCATGGTTGCGGAATGGGATGCACAGCAGGATGTCATTGATCCAACGAGCATGCCGGTGACGCGCTTGGCCAACAGCGTGATCGATGCGATCCGCGATGAGGCACAGACCCAGGCGGTGGCTGACGATATCACCAAATACTTCAGCACCGATCTGCTATTCTATCGCGCGGGCTATCCCGAGGCGCTTATCGCGCGCGAGGCTGCGGCATGGGACCCTGTCTTGTTCTGGGCTGCCGATGATCTCGGCGCTCATTTTATCCTGGCTGAGGGCATCGTGCATGTCAGCCAGCCCGAACAGGCCATCGCATCTGCCCGTGCGGCGCTGCCGAGCGATCCATGGGCGATCGCCGCGCTGCATCTGGTGACGACCATCACCGGCTCGGCGCTGCTCGCGCTGGCGCTGCTCCATGGCCATCTCAATGCCGATCAGGTCTGGACCGCTGCCTTTGTCGACGAGGACTGGAATATCGAGAAGTGGGGCCTCGACGAGGAAGTCGCGGCGCGGCGCGCGGCGCGGCAGGTGGACTTCAAGGCCGCCGTGCTGGTGCTGAAGGCGGTCGCGCCGTCAACGAGTTAATGCGAAGTTAACGACCGTTAACTAGCGTAGCGGCACCATTGTCCGGTGCCGCTCACCATGCCGATTGCCGTCAATTCGATCTTACCGGTTGTCTCTGCGCAGGGCGTGGCGAGCGAAGTCGCGTTTCAGCCCGGCAGCGTGATTGCCGGCCGGGTGCTGTCGGTATCGCCAGACAATCAGGTCCGTATCGCCATCGGGCACAGCACGATCGACGTGCAATCGCAGGTGCCGCTGCAGGCCGGGCAGGTGCTGCAATTCGCAGTGTCGAAGACGGACAATGGCAATGTCCAGCTTGCCATCGTCACACCGCAGAATACAGGTGCGGGGCAGGCGGGCGGTACGTCCTCCAGCGACGTGACCCTCGCGCCAGACCTGCCTATCAATCTCGCCAATGCCATCGCGACCTCCAAGATCCAGCTGACATCGCTGGAAGCACAGGCGATCTCCACCGCCACGCAAAGTGCCGTGACGCAACAGGCGAGCCTGGCGACGCTGTTTGCCAATCTCGGTGCTGCAACCTCGCTGAAAGGCTTGCCGCAGCAGTTGCAGCAGGCGGTCGCGCAGGTACTGGCCCAACGTCCGCCGCTTGACGCCCAGCTCACCGGCGAGGAAGTCAAATCGGCATTCCAGAATTCCGGTCTGTTTCTGGAGGCGTCGCTGGCCAAGGGATCGCTGCCGCAGGGCGGGCTGTCCGACATGAAGGCGGCATTGATCGTGTTGCGTCAGGCGTTGGCCACGACGCTCGCCACCGCGAGTCCGACCCAGAGCACGACGCCAGCACCGGCGAATGCAGCGACACCGGTGGCCGCGCCGGAGCAGCCAGCATCGGCATTGGCAAATGCGCTCCCCAATGCCGCGGCGCAGGTCACGACACAGCAGGCGCAAGTCGCTGCGGCGACAGTGGTCATGCTGCCCAAGGCGAACATCAAGAACGATCCGCTGCAGCAGGCTGGACTTCTCGCCGCAGACGAGCACGTGCTCGATGTCCCGGCTCAGACCGCACAGGCCGTGGCAAAACCCGCCGAAGCGGCTGCACGCCTGGTGACCAACGGGGCAGCCCTTAATCTGCTTCGCGACGCGCTGCAGGCGGCGCCTAAGGGCATGGGCAGCGCGGCATCGCTGGTGTTCGACGACAGCATGATGATGGATCTGTTGCCCGCTGCGAAGGCGCCAGCGGGCCAGCAGGGTACTGAGACGAACGTCGCACGCAATACCTTGCCGCCACCGCCGTTGCGCGGTGGGCTGCCGACGGCGCAGCCCATGGCTCTGCCGACGCTTCCGGCAAATGCGCCGCTGGGTGCGGCTGTACATCATCTCCTTGCGGATACCGATGCCGCGCTGGCGCGCCAGACACTGCTGCAGGTGGCATCGCTGCCTGATCGGGCGGATGGCCTTGCCGCGCCGCGGCTCGATCAGGCATCGCCGCGCTGGAGTTTTGAAATTCCGTTTGCGGTGCCGGCTGGCACGGCCATGGCACAGTTCGAGATTTCGCGTGACGGCGGCACTGGTAGCGAGGCTGAAGCGGCCAAGCAGGTCTGGCGTGCGCGCTTCTCGCTCGATGTCGAGCCCGCCGGCCCGGTGCATGCGCTGGTCTCGCTGACCGGCGACAAGACGTCGGTGCGGATGTGGGCCGAACGTCCTGCGACGGCGCTGCAGTTGCAGGCCGGTACCGCGCAGCTCAATCAGGCGCTGATCCGTGCCAATTTGCAGCCAGGTGACATCGTGGTGCGCGAGGGTGCACCGGTGCAGCCCGCACCCGCGTCGGCGGGGCATTTCCTGGATCGTGCGCTATGATCGTGCAGCCTAAAAGATCGCTCGCCGTCGCGCTGCATTACGACAAGACCGGCGCGCCGCGCGTTACAGCGAAGGGGCAGGGTGCGATCGGTGAGAAGATCATCGAGGTCGCCAAGGCCCACGACATTCCGATCGAGGAAAACGAAGTGCTGGCCGGTGCGCTCTCCAATGTCGAACTCGGCGATGAGATTCCGGCCGAGCTCTACAAGGCCGTCGCCGAAGTGCTCGTCTTCGTGCTGCGGCTGTCAGGCCGCGCGCACTAGCTGCATCATTCGGCCGCGAAACATATCAGACCGTTGAGTTGTTCTGCGCCGGCCTTTCGAGGCTGGTGATCTCGCATCCGCGAGCTATCAACCTCAGTGCGGCCGGTGTGAACGTAGATTTGTTGCAGCGCATTTCCTATCGTGTACAAGCTGATTCTTGCCAAGCTCGCGCTTTGTGCGACTATGGAAATTGAAACAGGCGCCTGCTCGCCTACACTGTTGGAATGGGGGATCATGTGAGCGAGACGCTAAATCCGAACGCTCCGCATCATCTGCCTGGCTTCATCACGGCTCCCGGCGATACTGACACGCTCATGGTTGTGGTCGGAATCGTTCTGATCGGCTCCATCTTGATGGTCGGCAATCTGTATCTGCGCCTGCACAGCATGCCGGAGCGCATGGCGCACAAGTCGCAGAAGCTGCAGTTTGAAATCGTGGCCGTGTTGGGTTTGATCGCATTGTTCACCCACAACCATCTGTTCTGGATAATCGGGCTGTTGCTGGCGATGATCGATCTGCCGGATTTCAGCACGCCATTGCGCAGTATCGCAGGATCGGTGCGGAAGATTGCCGACGGCGATGCTACCAGCGATCCCGTCGAATCTTCTAGTGAACCACCACCGCTTTCCACCGCGGTGGAAACATCGAGCCGTCCCAGCGAAGCCGGAGGGCACGGTCATGTTTGAGCTTCTCCTCTGCTCACTGCTGACGGTCTTTCCGGATTATCTCTATCGCCGCTACGCACAAGGCAAGCGCCTGGGCCGGGAGATCACGTTCTATTCGGTCTGGTTCGAACTCAGGTGGGGAATCACGGCCTGCGTGATGCTGACGGTCGCTCTGATCACCGTCATTTTCTATTTTCATCCATCGACGACAAGCGCGACCTTGTTCTATCGGACCGTGCCGATTCTTCCCGAGACCAATGGCCGGGTGGCGGAGGTGCACGTTCAGTTCAGTGCCCCGGTCAGGAAAGGCGACGTGATCTTCCGGCTCGATAACGCCAAGCAGGAAGCGTCGATGGAGACCGTGCGGCGCAAGATTGCCGAAATCGATGCAGCCATGCTGGCGGCGCAGGCCGATATTCTGAAGGCCGAAGGACAGGCGCAGGAAGCCAAGGGGTCCTTTCAACAAGCGTCGGACGAACTCGATACCAAACGTGAGTTGCAGAAGCGCAATCCCGGGATGGTGCCGCAACGTGATATCGAAAAACTCGAGGTGCTGCTGGCAGGCCGCCAGGGAACGCTAGACGCGGCCATGGCTGCGCGACAATCCGCGATGACACGTGTCACCGCGCTGTTGCCGGCGGAGAAGGCCAGCGCGCAGGCGGCACTTGCGGAGGCGCAGGTCGATCTCGACAAGACGTTCATTCGCGCAGGCGTCGACGGACGCGTCGAGCAGTTTACGCTTCGCGTTGGCGATGTCGTCAATCCGGTCATGCGATCAGCGGGCATTCTCATTCCCGCGAATGCGGGCCGCGCGCTCTCGGCAGGGTTTGGGCAGATTGAAGCGCAGGTGATGAAAGTGGGCATGGTTGCCGAGGCAACCTGTATTTCGAGGCCATGGACCGTCATCCCGATGGTGGTGACCGGCGTACAGGACTATATCGCGGCCGGTCAGTTCCGTGGCGGCGAGCAGTTGGTGGATGCGCAGCAAGTTCGTGCGCCGGGCACCATCCTCACATTCCTGGAGCCGATCTATCCAGGTGGCCTTGACGGCGTGACACCTGGCAGCAGCTGTATCGTCAACGCCTATACAAGCAATCATGACGCCATCGCCGCAAAGGGGATCGGCACTTTCAAGTGGCTGGCGCTGCATGTTGTCGATGCCGTCGGGCTCGTCCACGCAATGTTGCTGCGTATCCAGGCGTTGTTGCTTCCAGTCAAGACACTGGTGATGGGTGGCCACTGAGCTCAGCATGTCCTGTCATGCTGCTGGCGATGGCGGAGGAGAACACGCCGCCCGCCAAGGAGGGCGCCGCTCAAGCCGGGCGAGCCGTGAGTTCGTGTATCAGGCGGCCTTGATCGGGTTGCCCGTGGTCGGGTTTTCCGCTGCGGCTGTCTTGGTGGCCGATGTGGTCGCATCCTTGCCGATGCGGCCGAGATGGGTGAAGCGGAAACCGGCATCATATTTCAGCCCATAGCCGAGCGCGCGATCGAAGCCGATGTGGGCAAACCAGACCAGGGAGATCGAACCCGCGATCGGCTCGGCGGTGGCGATACCGGCGAGAGCGAGCAGCAGCGGCGCGATGGTCGCATGCACCAGATTATAGACGCCTGCGCCGATCCGCGGGCCAGCCAGATAGGCCAGCATGCTGAGGTCCGGGACAAAGAAAAACAGCGCATAGACCTGCCAGGGTCCGCCCGAGATCCAGTAAAACAGCGTCATCCCGATAAAGAGCGCCGCGCCTTCCCAGCGCAGCAGGTCGCGTACGCCGCCCGTGGCTGCACCACTGTTCTCATTGATCACGATATTGGCCATCCTGCGCCCTCCCTTGTCTGACCCCGATATAGGCAGGATCGCCGCCGGCGCCATGCGATTTTGGGGGATTCAACCCTTCCCGATGGGCGTTTCCACCGCCGAAAACCCCATGCTAGAACCTCGCCCAAACCCTGCGGCCCAGGTGGCCGACGAGCAGGCGATAACACGTGACATTGACGGGCTGGAGCACATGAAAGACATCCTGGACACCCTCGAAGCGCGTCGTGCAGGCGCCAAACTGGGCGGCGGCGAGACGCGCATCGAGTCGCAGCACAGCAAGGGCAAGCTGACCGCCCGCGAGCGCATCGAGCTGCTGCTGGACAAGGGGTCTTTCGAGGAATTCGACATGTTCGTCGAACACCGCTCCGTGGAATTTGGCATGGAGAAGTCCAAGATTCCCGGCGACGGCGTCGTCACCGGCTGGGGCACCGTGAACGGCCGCAAGACCTTCGTCTTCGCTAAGGACTTTACCGTGTTCGGTGGCTCGCTGTCCGAGACCCACGCGCTCAAGATCACCAAGCTGCAGGATATGGCGATGAAGGCGCGGGCGCCGATCATCGGCCTCTATGACGCTGGTGGTGCGCGCATCCAGGAGGGCGTCGCAGCCCTTGCAGGTTACTCCTATGTGTTCCGTCGCAACGTGCAGGCCTCGGGCGTGATCCCGCAGATCTCCGTCATCATGGGCCCGTGCGCTGGCGGCGACGTCTATTCACCGGCCATGACGGACTTCATCTTCATGGTGAAGAACACCAGCTACATGTTCGTCACCGGTCCCGACGTGGTGAAGACCGTCACCAACGAAGTCGTCACTGCCGAAGAACTCGGCGGCGCCAGCGTGCATGCGACGAAGTCCTCGATCGCCGACGGCGCTTTCGAGAACGACGTCGAAACGCTGCTGCAGATGCGCCGGCTGATCGACTTCCTGCCGGCCAACAACACCGAAGGCGTGCCGGAATGGCCGAGCTTCGACGACATCGAGCGCACCGACCTGTCGCTCGACACGCTGATCCCCGACAATCCGAACAAGCCCTACGACATGAAGGAGCTGATCCTGAAGGTCGTGGACGAGGGCGACTTCTTCGAGATCGCCGAAACTTTTGCGAAGAACATCGTCACGGGTTTCGGCCGCATCGCCGGCAAGACGGTGGGCTTTGTCGCCAACCAGCCGATGGTGCTGGCCGGCGTGCTCGACAGCGATGCCTCCCGCAAGGCGGCGCGCTTCGTGCGGTTCTGCGATGCGTTCAACATTCCGATCGTCACCTTCGTGGACGTGCCGGGCTTCCTGCCGGGCACCGCGCAGGAATATGGCGGCCTCATCAAGCACGGCGCCAAGCTGCTGTTCGCCTACAGCCAGTGCACCGTTCCCTTGGTCACCGTGATCACCCGCAAGGCCTATGGCGGCGCCTTTGACGTGATGGCCTCGAAGGAAATCGGCGCCGACATGAATTATGCCTGGCCGACGGCGCAGATCGCCGTGATGGGCGCCAAGGGCGCGGTGGAAATCATCTTCCGGCAGGATATCGGCGACGCCGACAAGATCGCCGCGCGAACCAAGGAATATGAAGATCGCTTCCTGTCGCCCTTCGTCGCCGCCGAGCGCGGCTATATCGACGACGTGATCATGCCGCACTCGACCCGCAAGCGCATCGCCCGCGCGCTGGCGATGCTGAAGGACAAGCATCTGGAAGTGCCGATGAAGAAGCACGACAACATGCCGTTGTAGCGGCGTCACGCTGGAGGAAGCTGACATGCAGATAACACGAGCCGCTGTTTGTCTTGTTGCGTTCATGCTGCCTTCAGTTGCCGTTCAGGCCGCGTCCGTCCACATCGTAGCGCTCGGCGCCAGCAACACTTATGGTCATGGCCGCGGCAGGACCAATGGCGGTGTCGAACCGTCGCAAGCCTTTCCAGCCCAGCTTGAGGCGATGCTTCGGGCGCGCGGAGTCGATGCCCATGTCGCAAATGCCGGAATTCCTGGCGATACGACCGGCGGCATGTTGCAGCGGCTCAATTCGGCCGTGCCGGACGGTACGCAAATTGTCATTCTCCAGCCTGGCGGAAATGACGCGCGACGCGGCGAGGGCGCCAGCCGCGCCGGCAATATAGCTGCCATCCAGCAACAGCTGGCGGCGCGCCATATCAAGGTGATTGTGACCGGCATGACGGCGCCAGCAAGCACCCGCGATCCCGATGGCCAGCATTTCAACGCCAGCGGCCACGCCGCAGTTGCGTCATCGCTCGTGCCCAGGGTAATGGCGGCGATGCGGGGGAAATAGTCGAACAGTCTTAGCCCGGATGAGCGCGGCGAAATCCAGGAGGGCGTTGTCCGACGTCGTCCTAGCATGTCGCTTCGCTCATGCGGACTGCACGCATCCTTACGCCGCCATCAGCTTAATTCGTTTCCGCGAAACGTTTGAATCTTTCAGAATGCGGAGCGAAACTTATCCATCGCTTGCCATCGGGCCTCGCCGGAGGCAGCAATAGTTGCCCATGGCAGAAAACAGGCGAAGCTACGCATGACGAAGCTATGTATCTGGATCGGCCGCATCATCGCCACCATGACGCTGATCTGTGTGGCCTGCAGTGCGGCGTTCGCCGACGAGACGGTCAGTATTGGCGGGTCGCGGGCGATCCTGATCAAGCCCGCATCTCCGCGCGCGAGCGTGATCCTGATGCCGGGCGGCAGCGGCGCCATCAGTCCGGGCGAGCACGGTGAGATCAACGGGCTGAAGGGCAATCAGCTGGTGCGGACTCGCAGCGCCTATGCGGCGCGCGGTCTGGCGGTGCTGGTGGTCGATGCCGGAACGGATCTGTCGAGCGCCGTGCAATATATGGCCGCGATCAGGCGTCCGGTGACGGTGGTGGCGACCAGCCGCGGCACGCAGCGTGCCGCCGAGGGGATTGCGCACGGTGCGCGGCCGGATGCACTGGTACTCACCTCGGGCTTTCTCAGTGGGGAATCGGGCGGTGGCAGTAATGTGATGTCGATCATCGGTTCGCCCTCGGCGCTGCCGCGCACGCTGGTCATTCATCATCGCAACGACGGCTGCAAGTTTACCGCGCCGGCCGGTGTCGATCCCTTCGTGAAATGGTCGGCCGGGCGCGCCCGCGTGGCGTGGCTGAGCGGCGGCCGCAATGAAGGCGATCCGTGCGAGGCACGGGGATATCATGGCTTCAACGGGCTCGATGGCCAGGTCGTCGGACTGGCCGCCGGCTTTCGGTAGTCTCACGTCGAAATATGCGAGTTGCCGCGCACATTCAGTTTCCATTCATGCCGCTGAGCCGACCCTGATCTCCTCACGAATATCAGGGAGAGATTGCGATGGAACGCCGTCATTTTCTGAAACTGGCTTTCGGCTTCGCCGCAGGCGCGGGGCTCGCCGCACAGGCTGTGACGCAGGCCCAGGCCCAGGCCGCGCCGCTGCTGCCGACCAATCCACTGGATCATCACAAGCCGGGCAACGAACCGCAGCCTGCGGTGGCGTCGCAGGACGACGTCGATCGCCTGCAGCCGGAACAGGTGCGCTGGCATCGCGGCTGGCGGCGACGGCATTGGGGGTGGCGCCACAGGCATTGGGGTTGGCGCCGTCGCCGCTGGGGCGCCCGACGCCGCTACTGGCGTCGTCGTTACTGGCGCCGCCGCTACTGGTAGGGCAAGTCCGTTTGTACTGACGCTCAGTCTCTCCAGGGCGTCAGCGGTTTGGTCTGGCCGGGTTCAATGCCGCTCAGGTGGCGACGCACGTTGTCATAGCTGCGATCGCCGGGGGCAAAGGTCTGCGAGCCGTTAGCCGGCTTGCCGTCCACCGTGCGGGTGAAATGCAGCACCAGGCTCTCATCGGCATTCATGGTGGCACTGCCGTAATAGGGCATCGACAGCCGCGCATCCTCCGCCATGGCAGCGCCAGCCAAGAGTAGAATGGGGAGGGCGAGAAACAGACGGGTCATGACACCTCCTCTGTGAGGTTGTGATGGAGGCTCAGGAAAATGGCGGGGATTTGTCCGCCGCCGGACACCGCATGCATGGATTTGTGTTACAGGTCGCCGTCATCCGCTGCCGACGAGTTCCCATGCCCCATACCGAAGCCCTGCTGTTCCCTCTCGCCATGATCGCGCTCGTTGCCGAGGCGATGACGGCTGCGCTAGCTGCCGGGCGGCGCAATATGGACTGGCTGGGCGTCGCCATGCTCGGCTGTATCACGGCACTTGGCGGTGGTTCGGTGCGCGACATGCTGCTCGGGCATTATCCGCTGTGGTGGGTGAAGAGCCCATATCTGCTGCTGCTCACCGGCGGTGCGGCGCTGGTGACCATCGGGCTTGCGCGCTTTGTGCATCGCTTTCATGCGCTGTTTCTGGTGCTCGACGCTATCGGCCTTGTGGTCTTCACCATCATGGGCTGCAACATCGCCCTCGCCATGGATCAGCCGTTGCTGATCGTGGTGGTGGCCGGGATGATCACCGGCTGCGTCGGTGGCGTGCTTCGCGACGTGCTGTGCAATGACATACCGCTACTGTTTCGCAGCGAACTCTATGCCAGCGTCTCGATCGTTACAGGCCTGCTGTATATCGGCGGCATCAAATATGGTTTCAGTCCCGATCTGGTGACGCTGGCTGCGGCTGTGACCGGACTGGTGTTCCGCCTGCTGGCGATCCGGCTGAAGCTGGAAATGCCGAAATTCATCTTTGACAGCGAATCCAAATAGCGCCTGATCAGCGCAGCCCCATGCAACTGGCATAGAACGTCGTGGTCGCCGGCCAGTCGGAAAATACACCGCGCACGCCGACGTCCTTCGCCAGTACATCGAGCACCGTCAGCGTATCGCCATCGCGGTCGATGGCGGGTTTGATGGAGCGGTGGAAGAAGCCGCCGCCATTGGCCAGCGGCCCGTCGCGCTCGAGCGACCAGGTGATCAGGTCGAGGCCGGCGTCTCGCGCTGCCTTGGCATAAGGTGAGGGCACGATCCGACCGCTGCCATCGAGCGTCAGCAGCATGTAGATCGGAGGGGCGAGGATTTTCACGCCGGCGGCTTTCAGCTCCGGCATTGACGGCTTCCACGTTTCCGGCTGCATGTGATCGAAGCCCGATATTTCATAGCGTCCATCGAGATAGACGGCTTGCGCGGCAAATTCCGGCGCGGTGCGGATCCAGAACTTGATGTCGTTCAGATCGAAGCTCTGCGCAAAGACATCGCCCGGTGGAATACCGGCGGCGCGATACTCGTCGAGCATCTGGGTGGCGTATTTTTCCTGAGTGTAATCGCCATCGAAGGGCATCGGCACTTCGGGCGCCTTCAGCTCGGGGGTGAACCTGGCGCCGAGGCTTCTGATCAGCGCGATGCTCTCCGCATGGGTCATCAGCGTGCCCGAGCTCGCATAGAGGTCGGTGCGCCAGCGCGGCGTACCGTTCTGGTAGTCCGCGACGGTGGTGGCAGACGTGTTGGCGGCATCCATCTTCGCCGTCAGCGTTTTGAATTCCGCCAGGGTGATGTCACTGGTACAGCATTTCGCAGTTGCTTTCCTGCCGGTGGCGGGATCGGCAGGGCTGAAAGGTTGCGTGCACTTTGCTGCGAGCGACGGCACCGACAGGATGTTCGTTGTCGTGTGCAGGTCGCATTGCGAATGCCGGCAGACTAACTGACGGTCTTTGGTGAAGGTCACGTCGCATTCGATCACGCCGGCACCCATGCGTGCGGCGGCCAGGTAGGATTCGCGGCTGTGCTCGGGGAATTGCAGCGGCGCGCCGCGATGGGCGATGGAGAAATCGCTCTTGCGAAATGGTCCGGTGCAGGTGCTCAGCCTTGCCTTCAGCGGACCGTCCTTCATCTTGTCGACAAGATAGAACGGCCGTGGGCCCAACTGTGGCTCGGTTAGGGGAATGATCTCGGCGCGACCGGTCGTCAGCGATGAGAGGCCGAGCAGCCCGGCAAGAATGAGACAACGCAACGCGCGCGACATGACGATCTCCAAAACAGCGAAACGCCATTCTGTCATCTTCCTGTGACGGCTGTAATCAATCGCCGCGAAGCAAAAAACCCCGCCATTGGCGGGGTTCTCGTCGTCAGGATTGTGCAGCGATCACCAGCGGCGGATGCAGCGGCCGTAGGGATTACGGAAGAAGCCGGGCGGGCAGTAGCGGGCGCGGGGCGGCGGGCCGCGGAACATCGGGCGGCAACCGCCATAGGGACCGCGGGCATAGCCGGGGCCGCAGCCCTGGGCGACCTTGATCACGCCTGCCGTATCGGCTGCGCTGAGCGGCGCCAGCGGCATTGCATTGGCGGCGCCAAGGCCGCCGACGCTGACGGCGAACAGGGCCGCAGCAAAGATCTTCTTCATGAGTTTTCTCCCTCGATGGTGCCGCGATGCGGCGCAGAGAATGATGGCATCGCATCACCCGGTGCAGAACTCTTGCGGGGCAAGAAAGTTGCAGGGGATCGGCGTTACGCAGTCTGAGTTAAGCCGATTCGATCTGAATGCAGCATGAATGTTCCGGTGCATGTGCGTAGCAGAGCGCGGCGGCTGCTACTTCGCCGCGAGAAATGCGAGCATCAGCTCGTTGAATTTGGCCGGTGCATCGAGAAACACGATATGGCCCGCGTCCGGAAGCACTTCCGCCTTCGCGTTCGGCATCTTCGCCGCCAGCGCCTTGGCGAGATCGGCGTTCTGGCCCATCTTCGGCCGCAACGCTTCCGGCGCATTCGGCTTGCCCGGCGCGTTGTGATCGTCGGCCCCCATGATGAACAGGGTCGGGACTGCGATCAGCGGAATTTCGTGGACCACGGGCTCGCGATAGATGAGCTGCGCCGAGCTGACGAAGGCGCGCAGCCAGCGCGGATATTCCGCCGACCCCTTGATGTTGAAACGCGCGTCGATGAACGGCGTTACCTGGTCGGGCTGCATCTTCAGCGAATAATTCACCTCGAGCTGCTTTCGGTAACCTTCCGCCGTCAGCTTGTCTTCGTTCTCCAGAATCTTCTCGGTTGGTGTCGGCGGCACATAGAGGCGATAGTCTTCCAGTCCGATCGGCGCCGCTAGCAGCAGATGATCGATGCGATCGGGATAGGCGCGGGCAATGCGCACGCTCAACATGCCGCCGAGCGAATGCGCCACGATGTCGAATTTGGAAATTCCAAGGTGATCCATCAGCGCGACGGTGTTGCGGGCGAGATTGTCGAAATGCAGATCGCCCGATGGCTTCGATGATTTACCGAAGCCGATCTGATCGGGGACTACGACGCGGTAACCTGCATCGTTCAACGTGCCGATCACCGGCGCCCAGTAGCTCGACGGGAAGTTACGACCGTGCAGCAGTACGACAGTACGGCCGTTGGGTTTGGTCGATGGCACGTCCATATAGGCCATGCGCAGCTGCTCGCCGTCATTGACCAGCGGGAGCATATTGACGGGGTAGGGATAGGGAAAACCTTCAAGACCGATGCCATAGGGCTCGCGCGCCGCGGGAGGCTCGGCCGCCTGCGAGGTGGTGAGCGGTAATGTGGCAATCAGCGCAGCAAGCAGCAGGCGGTTCATCGGGACAGCTCCGGGAGAAAGAAGGTCCGGCGGGGTTTCAGGCTGCATTGCGGCGAAGGTAAGCCGCAGACTTCACGTTTCGCGGATGGCGTTGCCGAACAGTGCCTCGAACCGCTTCTCGCCATTGCGGGTAAAATGCACCACGCGGCTGCCGGGCGAGGGGTCTCTGGCGGCCCATTTCATGGCAGCAAATGACGTCATGATGGCGGCGCCGAGTGTTCCGGCCAGATGGTGGCGCCGCTCGCTCCAGTCGAGGCAGGCCTTGCAGACCGGCCGACGTGGATGCGCCAGCGTCGCGGGATCTATCCTCAATTCTTCAGCAACGAACCGGCTGCCCTGGGTCGTGAGTTCGATGGTCTGCTTGGTCTGCCGGATCAGCTTCCGGGCCCGCATGCTGTCGAGCATCTGCACGCCGAGATCGCCGGCGAGATGGTCGTAGCAAATCCGTGCGCGACGCAATGCGGGTTCTTTTGGCCCGGTGCGGACGCGGAGATGGCCCGCACGGGCTGCCAGACCGGCCAGGCCTTCCAGCACACCGGCGACATCGGGGCCGGTGAGGCGATAATAGCGATGGCGCCCCTGTTTTTCCGGCTCGATCAGGCCACCGGCTTCGAGTTTGGAGAGGTGTGAACTCGCGGTCGGCGCCGTAATCCCGGCTTCCTGGGCGAGCTCGCTCGCAGTCAGCGCGCGGCCTGTCATCAGTGCCGTCAGCATATTGGCGCGTGCAGGATCGCCAACAAGTGCAGCGACCATGGCGATGTCCGGGCCTGCTTTCATACTTCGACGTTAATCGAACTATTGCGGTCGATCAAGCGGCTATATTCACGCATCCGCAGAGGGAGAGCCGTCATGACGATCACTGTCTTCATTCGCTATCAGATCGATCCGTTCAAACGCGCATTGTTTGAGGCCTATGCCAAGCGCTGGCTGACGATCATTCCCAAATGCGGCGGTGATCTGCAGGGCTATTGGGTGCCCCATGAAGGAACGAACAACATCGCGTTCGGCCTGATCTCTTTCCCGAGCCTGGCAGCCTATGAGGCCTATCGCACCAGACTGCGCAGTGACGCCGACGGCGTCGCGAATTTCGCGTCGGCCGAGGAGCACCAGTTCATCCTCGCGGAGGAGCGCACTTTCCTGCGTCAGGTGAGCGCATAGTCCACGCGCGACGAAGCCACGGACATTGCCGTCCGCGGCTTCGTCTGCCCGATCGCGCCGTTACTTCGGCGCGCCGCCCTTCGAGCTGTCGATCTCGGTGCCGGTCGGAGCCGATTGCGGGGCCTGCGGTCGCGCAGGTGCCGCCGCACCGGTGGTGACGCCCGGCTGGTTGTTGGTCGGCGTCACGTCGCGCACGCCGGGAGCCACCGGTGGCTTCGAATAGGAATCCGCGATGTTGTTGGTCGGTGCTGGCGCCTTCGGTGCGCTATCCTGCGTCGCCGGCGCGGATTGGGATGCGCTCTTCGTCGTGCCGCTCGGATTCATCGATGTATTGTTCAGGCCATAGAATACGGCGCCGAGCAGGACAACGACGCCTAGTGCATAGAGGGCGATGCGCCTGCCGCTCGCTGGCCCTTCTGCGAGTTCGGGATCGGCCTGCAACTCATTATCGAGCCGCGCAGGATTACGGATGTCATCGGCGGGATTCGGACGATACGGGTCGTTGGGGTTGGGGATGTTCGCCATGTCGAGGCCTCCTGTGCGGCAAGACAACCGTCAGATGAGGGGCATGTTCCTGAAATTGTGCCCAAGCAGAGCTGGGTCCCATGCGGCAATGCAGCGCGATCGGTGTCTGCTCATCAGTTGTTAAGGCCTGACTGCGAGTCTGTGGTGATTTTTGATTCCCGGAAGAGTGTGGCGCCCGAATGTTCGATACGATTATCCTCCTTACGGGCCCCGCTGAGCACTCAGTCTTTACGACGCTGCTCCGTGGTCACAATCCCGGCCTGACTGTGCTCCCTGTTTTCACTGCCGAGGATCTGGCGGCGATCGAGCCGGACTGGCTGCGCCGCGCGCGGCTGATCTCGTTCACCACCGGCGTGATCGTCCCGGGTGCGATCCTCGATCAGCTCGGCTTTGGCGCTTACAATTTCCATCCCGGGCCGCCGCAATATCCCGGCAGCGCTTCGGCGCATTTTGCGCTTAGCGATCACACCACCGACTTCGGCTGTACGGTCCATCGCATGATTGCACGTGTCGATGCCGGACCCATTGTGGATGTAGAGACATTCCCCATTCCAGCTGACATCAGTGTCGCCGGTCTGGAAGAGCTTTCTTACACGAAGCTGGTGCAAACGTTCTGGCGTATGGCGCGTGTGCTCGCGACGCAGCCGGAGCCATTGATCGAACGCGCGTTGCGCTGGGGAAACAAACGTCCCATGCGCAAGGCCCATCAGCAGATCCGCGATATCCCAGCGACTATGGTGGAGGGTGAACCCGAGCATCGCGTCAGGGTGTTCGGCGCGGATCATTTCGGCATCGTGCCGACTATCGGTCTGCACGGCTTCCAGTTCCGGGTGGTTGCCCGCGAGACTGAAAGCGAAGTCGCCGAAGCCTAGCGGTTGGCCGCGAAGCTCTGATGCTGCGCCGTCGATGTATGCGCGCCCGACGGCTTGCCGTTGAATTCGTAGAGCAGAAAACTAAGCACCACGAACAGGCCCACGCCAATGATGGCCTTGGCCGGCTTGTGATCGTGCTTTTCACCACAGTCCGGATGGTAGGCGCCGTCATTCTTCGGCGTCATATGGCTGCCAGCAAGCTCAGGCCGCGACGTCCAGTTATGTAAGTTCTGGTTCATTTCAGTCCTCCTTGCCTGACACCGTCAGGGTGACCGGACACCAATGGCGCGTAAAGGCCGATGTTCCGTTTCGGGGCTGCCATTTGCGGGAGCCTGCCTTGCGCATTGGCTGCGTTTCGAAATATTTCTAAGAAAGCTTTGGAACTCATTGCCTGCTCCTGCGTTTCAGCATCTCACCGTCATGGGTGACAGCTTAGGGGCAGTTTCTGAATGAGTGGCGACAGCGGCCGGTTTGCAACCGGCGTACCGGGTCTCGACGCGATCCTGGGCGGGGGCGTTTTCGACGGCGGCATCTACATCATTCAGGGCGCCCCGGGCGCCGGAAAGACGATTCTGGGCAACCAGATCTGTTTTGCGCAGGCTGCGCAGGGGCGTAACGCGCTTTACATCACGCTGCTTGCGGAGAGCCACGCCCGCATGATCGGGCATATGCGGCGGCTGACCTTCTTCGATGAAGCGGCGATCCCGGATCGCATGTCCTATGTTGGCGCCTTCAAGACGCTGGAAGACGACGGGCTGCGCGGGCTGCTCGATGTGGTCCGCCGCGAGGTCCGTACCCGGAACGCCAGCATTCTGGTGCTCGATGGCCTTATCACCGTGCATGAGAAGGCGCGCTCCGAACTCGAGCTGAAGAAATTCATCCACGAATTGCAGACCCAGGCTGCCTTCAGCAATTGCACCATGTTCCTGCTGACCAGCGCCTTCGACGCCGATGCGCATCCGCCGGAGCATACGATGGTGGACGGTCTCATCGAGCTGCAGTCGGCACTGCATGGCCGACGCGCCGAGCGTTCGCTTCAGGTCCACAAACTGCGTGGCAGTTGGTTCATGGGAGGCAAACATTCCTATCGCATCACCGAGCATGGTCACAGCATCTATCCGCGCATCGAGGCGCTATTGGAGACGCCGAGCGTGTGGGACAGCGCCGACGGTCCGATGGTCTCCGTCGGCATCGGCGGCGTCGACAGGATGCTTGGCGGCGGCGTCGATACGCATTCGGTGACTGTGGTGCTCGGCCCGTCGGGCTCGGGCAAGACCACGGCCGGTCTGCAGTTCCTGACCGGCGGTTCCGCCCATGAGCCGGCGATGCTGTTCGGGTTTCACGAGAACCCGATGGCGCTGCGGATCAAGGCCGACAGCCTCAAGCTGCCGCTGAAATCGCGCGGCGACAAGGTCACCCTCATGTGGCGCCCGCAGACCGAAGCCGTGCTCGACGAGGTCGCCACCGAACTGCTCTCGACCATCAGGCAGAACGGGATTCGGCGCCTAGTGATCGACGGCATCGAGGGCTTCTCGAAACTCACCGATGAGAAGGCCCGCATCGGGTCTTTTTTGTCGGCGCTTTGCAACGAGTTGCGCGCACTCGGTGTTACCACGCTGGCGACGGCAGAAACGGATCACGCTGGCATGACACCCGGGCAGCCGCTCAAGGGCGTCAACCAGACCGGTCTATCGGCGGTCGCCGAGAACATCATCGCGCTGCATCTCGCAGCCCTGCGCTCGGAAAACCATCGACTGATGACCATTCTGAAATCGCGCGACCGCCGGACCGATATGCGCATGCGCCGCTTTGAAATCATTGACGGCGGCATTGTTCTCGATGCCGATTTCCACAGCGCGGAGCGCATCCTTAGGGACATCTCAAGTCAGGGACCTGCACCAACTCCATCGACGGATCTCAAGTTGACTGGAGAATAACGGTGCGAACTGTCCTGATTGTCGAGGACGAATGGGCGATCGCCGACTGGCTCGAAGTCCTGTTGAGCGAGAACGCCTTCAATGTTCTCGTGGCCGGCAATGGCCGCGAGGCGCTCGACATTCTGCATCGGGACACGCCGGATCTTGTCCTCACCGATTTCATGATGCCGTTTGTCGATGGGGCGGGCCTGATTGCGGCGATGGGGCAGGAGGAGCGCCTTCGCATCATTCCAGTGGTGGTCATGACCTCGCTGCTGGAGCATGTGGTCCGCGACCGGGCAGGGCGTTTCCGCGCCTATCTGCGCAAGCCGTTTCGCGAAGCCGACCTGATGAAGATCATCGGCGAGATATTCCCCGACGACGCGGTGAACGCATAAACAGAGATTCTGCCCGGACCCAAACAACGGCGTCCACATGCGCTTCGGCCCTAGGCCTTTCGCGACACAACAAGAAAATTCTCCGCGAGAAATCCCGGGACCTTGAGGCTCCGGCATACCTTTTCGAATGGTTCGATCAGCACCTCACAGAGGCGCGGAAAGAAACGGCCCGGTCGCGGGAGATAGCCGTAATAGGTGCTCTCAACTACCTCAAATCCCTCATCACACAGCACTCTTGAAAATTGATCCAAAGTCAGGGTGTTTCGAGGCTTTCCCGGATATGCCCGGTTTAGGATACGACTGAGCACCCCGATCGGCGACGTTGCATTCAGTTGGATGTTGCACACCAACACGCCGCCCTTGCGGAGGTGCCGATAGATCGCCCGCAAGGCGTCGCGCCTAAGCGCGTCCTCTGCATTCAGGAAAAACCGAAACGCGGTGGCGACGTCAAATATCTGTTGGCCAGGGGCGTTCGTGATATCGGTGCATAGCAGTGTCACGTTGTCGGGGACTGACGCTGCCAAGAGCATGGCTTCCGACACATCGACTCCGACCACCGAGCCGAAGAACAAGGCTGCGACCTTGGCAATGCGTCCGGTTCCGCAGGCGAAATCGAGGCTTGTTCGCTCCGGCCCTCCAAGCGGGCGCAGAATGTTTTCGAGCAAGGGCCGTTCGATTTTCCGCCACAACGCCGCGCAATAGCCCACTTCGAAAGTGTTGACATAGTCGGCAACGATATCCGCCGCCTGGTGGCTCGCGCGATAGCTCTCGCTGTCCGCGTCTATGTTGGGCATGAGGATACGTCCCCAGAGCTGAACGACCGAAGGTGCTAACCACTATGCGTAGGCGACGTCTTCATGTGTTCGAATGATAGCGGAATGTGCCGCGAAACTGTCTGTCGGACACGCCGGTATCTCGGGCGGCGCAATCTCGAACCCGGTGGAGCGGCTCTTCAGCAGGATCAGGCGATGCCGACATCGTGCCATCCGCTATGACACGCTCGCCGCCAATTGCCTTGCCTTCATCAGGCTTGCGTCGATCCGTCTCTGGATACGGGCTTATGGGCCCATACCCTCATTCGTGCTTGGGATGATGCCTGCTCCATCCCGCCGGCCGCAATCTGTTGCACTGCACACGCTTATCTCCTTGCGCCAGCGGCCTTCGCCACGACACAACGTGCCAGGCATCTGGCCTCCTTTCATCATGAAGTTGCGTTCTTTGGACGCGGGGCACCATTGCCCAGAATTGTGGTGCGCCCCGTTCAAAATCCAACATAGACTGTTTCTAAGGGAGTCGAATGACCCCAAATAAACAGGGCCAGCAGGCCGGACGGCACGATCCCGGGCGATAGCTCAGGGGGCGGCAGTGACGAGGGCGGGAATGGGAATCAATCAAGGCGCGATCAGTCTCGATCAGAAATACACCCAGGGCTCCGGCCACATCTTTCTGACCGGCATCCAGGCCCTTGTGCGGCTGCCCATGGCGCAGGTCCGCAGGGACCGTGCGGCGGGCCTCAACACCGCAGCCTTCGTCACCGGCTATCGCGGCTCACCGCTCGGCGGCTACGACCAGCAGCTGATGGCGGCCCGCAAACATCTCGATCAGTACGGAGTGAAATTCCAGCCCGGCGTCAACGAAGACCTCGCGGCCACCGCGATCTGGGGCACCCAGCAACTCAATCTCTCGCCCGGCGCCGAATATGATGGCGTCGTCGGTATCTGGTACGGCAAGGGCCCGGGCGTCGATCGCTGCGGCGACGTCTTCCGCCACGGCAATGCCGCAGGCTCCGCGAAATTCGGTGGCGTTCTGTGCCTCGCTGGCGACGATCACGGCGCCAAATCCTCGACCGTGCCGCATCAGTCGGACCACGCCTTCATCTCGGCGCTGATGCCGTATCTCTATCCATCGTCGATCCACGAGATGATCGAGATGGGCCTGCTCGGCATTGCCATGTCGCGCTATTCCGGCTGCTGGGTCGGCATGAAGGTGATCACCGAGACCGTGGAAACCACGGCGGAGATCAATCTCAACGACGAGATGACACCGTTCAACATCCCGACCGACTTCGAAATGCCGCCGGACGGTCTGAACCTGCGCTGGCCGGACGATCGTTACGTGCAGGATCGCCGTCTGCAGGACTACAAGGGCTTTGCTGCCATCGCCTTTGCCCGCGCCAACAACATCAATCGCGTCACCATGGACTCGCCGAATGCGCGCTTCGGCATCATGGCGTCCGGCAAGAGCTATGAGGACGTACGGCAGGCGCTGCGTGAGCTCGGCATTACCGAGGAGGTTGCCGCAAAGATTGGTCTGCGCCTCTACAAGATCGGCATGCCGTGGCCGCTGGAGCCGGAAGGCGTGCGCAAATTCGCGGTCGGTCTCGAGGAGATCTTCATCGTCGAAGAGCGCCGCGAGATTGTCGAGAACCAGGTCAAGCAGGAGCTGTTCAACTGGCGCGACGATGTGCGTCCGCGCATCGTCGGCAAGATGGATTCCCACGATCATCGCTTCCTGCCATTCGCAGAAGAGCTGAGCGTTGCCAAGGTCGCGACCTCGCTGGTGGATCGCCTGCTGGCGATGGAGATTGATCCCGAGATCGCAGCACTGCTGCGCGCCAAGGCCGACTGGTTTCACGGACGTGAGGCCTCGCAGGTCCAGAATGTGGTGCCGATCACGCGCACGCCGTATTTCTGTTCGGGCTGCCCGCACAATACCTCGACCAAGGTCCCCGAGGGCTCGCGCGCGCTGGCCGGCATCGGCTGCCACTTCATGTCGCTGTGGATGGATCGCTCCACCGAGACCTTCACCCATATGGGCGGCGAGGGCGTGCCATGGACCGGCATCGCGCCCTTCACCAAGGAGAAGCATATTTTCGCCAATCTCGGCGACGGCACATACTTCCATTCCGGCTCGCTGGCGATCCGCCAGTCGATCGCCTCCAAGGCGAACATCACCTACAAGATTCTCTATAACGACGCCGTCGCCATGACCGGCGGGCAGAAACACGACGGCGATCTGTCGCCGCAGCAGATTACGTTCCAGCTGCACAGCGAGGGCATCCGCGAGATCTATCTGGTCTCGGAAAATCCCGATCTCTATCCGGCGAGCACCATCGCGCCGGGTACCAAGCTGGCGCATCGCGACGAACTCGACCGCGTGATGAAGGCCTGCCGCGAGGTGCCGGGCTGCTCGGCCATCGTGTTCGTGCAGACCTGCGCGGCCGAGAAGCGCCGTCGCCGCAAGAAGGGCATTCTCGAAGATCCGCAGCGCCGCGTCATCATCAATCCTGCAGTCTGCGAAGGCTGCGGCGATTGCTCGGTGCAGTCGAACTGTATTTCGGTGGAGCCGCTGGAGACTCCATTGGGTCGCAAGCGCACCATCAATCAGTCCTCCTGCAACAAGGACTATTCGTGCCTCAAGGGCTTCTGCCCGTCCTTCGTCACGGTCGATGGCGGCAAGCTGAAGCGCAAGGCGCCGGTCGAACTCGGCACGATCGGCGTGCTGCCGGAGCCGGCATCGCGGCCAACGCTCGACAAGCCCTATAATGTAGCGGTCGGCGGCGTCGGCGGCACCGGCGTGCTGACCATTGGCGCGCTGCTCGGCATGGCGGCGCATATCGAGGGCAAGGCCTCGATGATCCTCGATATGTCCGGCCTCGCTCAAAAGGGCGGCGCGGTGCTCAGCCATGTTCGTCTCGCCAACGACACCGGCGACGTCACCTGCTCGCGCATCGTTACCGGTACGGCGGATGTCCTGATCGCGGCCGATGAAGTGGTGGCCATTGCCAAGGACACGATCTCGCTCTGCGAGAGTTCGCGTACCTATGGCATCGTCAACACCCATCTCATTCCGATTGCGGATTTCGTGCGCAACCGCGACTTCAATTTCCAGTCCCGCAAGGTCAACAACGTGCTGGAAATGTCGCTGCGCAAGGAATCGACGTTCCTCGATTTCACCAAGGCGGCGGAGGCGCTGCTTGGCGATTCCATCGCCACCAACATGATGATGATGGGCTTCGCCTATCAGCAGGGGCTGCTTCCGCTGCAGGCGGCATCCATCGAACAGGCCATCGAACTCAACGGTGTGTCGATCAAGATGAACATGCTGGCGTTCCAGCTTGGCCGTCTTGCGGCCGCCGATCCGGCACGGCTCGCCGACATGCTCAAGGGCGCCGATGAGACCATCGCGCCGAAGACACTGGATGAGATGAGCCTCGATGAGATCGTCGCCCATCGCAGCGGACTGCTCACGGACTATCAGAGTGCCAAGCTCGCCGAACGCTATCAGGCGATGGTCGATATGGTGCGCGAAGCCGCCATGCGCGGGGGGTACGATGATGAACTGCCACGCGCGGTAGCGATCAATTATGCCAAGCTGCTCGCCTACAAGGATGAATACGAGGTTGCGCGGCTCTATACCGACGGCAAGTTCGAGAAGCAGCTGCGCGATCAGTTCGAGGGCGACGTCAAGATCAGCTTCAATCTCGCGCCGCCGATGCTGCCCGGCATCGATGCGTCGGGTCGGCCGAAGAAGCGCGCCTTTGGCGCCTGGATGCTGCCGTTGTTTCGCATTCTGGCGAAGCTGCGCACCTTGCGCGGCACGCCGCTGGATGTGTTCGGCTACAGTGCCGATCGCAAGCTGGAGCGCGACCTGATCGCCGGCTATGAGAGGGACGTCGCCACGGTGCTCAACCTGCTGTCGCCGCTCACGGTGGATACCGCCGTGCAGCTCCTCTCGCTGCCGGACAGCATTCGCGGCTACGGCCCGGTGAAGGAAGCCTCGGTCGTGGCGGCGAAGGCACGCTATGCCGAACTCGCCAAGGACCTCGCCAATCCGCCGCCGGCGCCGCGGCAAATCGCGGCGGAGTAGGGGCGGCTCGTTGTGATCGCGTAGGATGGGGTGAGCGCAGCGAAACCCATCGCTTTCGTGCGCGTGAATGATGGGTTTCGCTCCGGCGCGCTGCGCGCCTGCGCTCTACCCATCCTACGATCATGCGTAACGCTCTCATTTGTCATGGCCGAACTTGCTTCCGCGTTACCGGGCATGACGGTGCACAGCGTAGGATGGGTAGAGCGAAGCGAAACCCATCGCTTTCTTGCGCGTGAATGATGGGTTTCGCTCCGGCGCGCTGCGCGCCTGCGCTCTACCCATCCTACGATCATGCGTAACGCTCTCATTTGTCATGGCCGAACTTGCTTCCGCGTTACCGGGCATGACGGTGCACAGCGTAGGATGGGTAGAGCGAAGCGAAACCCATCGCTTTCTTGCGCGTGAATGATGGGTTTCGCTCCGGCGCGCTGCGCGCCTGCGCTCTACCCATCCTACGATCATGCGTAACGCTCTCATTTGTCATGGCCGAACTTGCTTCCGCGTTACCGGGCATGACGGTGCACAGCGTAGGATGGGTAGAGCGAAGCGAAACCCATCGCTTTCTTGCGCGTGAATGATGGGTTTCGCGAAGACGCTCTACCCATCCTACGGCCTGACGCTTCGGCGTCATTACAGATTCGAATTTCAAACAGCCACTGTTCTCCAGACATGCGTCATCGCCCCTGTTGTTGGCGGCGCGGGGGGCGCCGTCGTCTCCTGCATTCCCGCCCCCCTGTGAGAGGGCGTGCGGAACGCCGGGTGCCCGATGCACCCCTGGGCCTGATGCCAATGCGGTCTTCCGCAAGGATATGCATCAGGACTTTCGGAAAGCACGGGCCATTGCCCGACGTTCCGCCTGCGGTGTTTTGTCGACTTGCCGATGCTTGCCCAAGCAACCGATCAAGGTCACCCTTGTTTGGCCCTGCGCGACAGGGCCGGGGGAGCACAAGCTCTTGGGCCGGACGCGTTTCGAATCTGGTCGTCCGTCGCGTGATCCGCGGGCTCGTTCCATCCGCAACCAAGCCGTGCCGCCTGTCCCAGTGGTATCCTGACCGCAGGCGATGCGGCCTGCCCGAAGACAGCCGTACCCCACACATCCCGTGACGCCGCATCTCCGGCGTCCACCGCCTCCCGCCCCGCAATCGTGACGATCGCGATCGCCCCTCTCGGTGGGGCAGGACGAAGGGGAAAATAATCAAGATGGGGATGTTGTCAATACGAATAGGAAAAAATGTTTGAGTGCTGTCTTGCCGCCCCACACTGTCAAAAACACTCCAAGATTCCGGGCTCAGTTCGGCCCGCTGCGCGGTCCGTCCTGCCCCGGAATGACGAGGTGGACTACACCCCGATATTGTCGATCAGCCGCGTCTTGCCGATCCTTGCGGCCACCAGCAGGCGCACCGGGCCGTCCTTCATCGAGGTAACTGGCGCCAGTGACTCCGCATGGCGCGCCTCGAAGTAGTCGAGTGCGAAGCCTGCCGCGGTGATCATCGCGGCGCCGCCCGCCATGGCGGCCTCGAAACTATCGCCGGCACGCAAGCGCTTGGCAGTTTCCTTCATCGCGCGATACAGCACCGGTGCGGTCGCGCGGTCTTCCGGCGAGAGATAGACGTTGCGCGACGACATCGCGAGGCCGTCGCGTTCGCGTACGGTGGTGGCGCCGGTCACCTTGACGCCGAGATCGAGATCCCGCGCCATGCGCGTCACGACCTTGAGCTGCTGATAGTCCTTCTCGCCGAAGAACGCCATGTCGGGCCGCACCTGCGTGAACAGCTTGCCGACGACGGTGGCGACGCCGCCGAAGAAATGCGGGCGAAACCGATCCTCGAGATCGGCGGTGGCCGGACCTTCGGTGGTGATCCTGGTTGCGAAGCCTTCCGGATACATCACCTTGGCGTCGGGATTCCAGATCAGGTCGACGCCGGCTTCGGTCAGCTTGGCGAGGTCGCTCTTCCAGGTCCGCGGATAGGAGCCGAAGTCCTCGGTCGGCGCGAACTGCGTCGGATTGACGAAAATCGACACCACGACCTTGCTGGTGCGGCGCTGGGCGAGGCGGACCAGCGAGACGTGGCCGTCATGCAGCGCGCCCATGGTCGGCACCAGGCCAATGGTCGCCTTGCGCGCGCGCAGGCCGTCGAGTGCCTTGCGAAGGGCGGGCAGGGTGCGGGCGACGATCGGAGTGCGGGGCATTGCGGCTCGTTCTTGTTGCTGGCTGCGGCGGGTGAGGGCGTGCGCCCTGCTTATCAAAGCTGGCGGGATCACCCAAGCCTCACGATACCAGGCTGGCGGGTGTCCCGATGCCGCAACTGGCCGGCGATTCATGATTAAGCGCGACTGGTCGCCCGCACGGCGGAATGCCCATGCATTTCGCTTGACCACCGCCATCCCTCGCGATTTGAAGATGGATTGAAGGATTGTACGATGCTGATGCAAACCACCCAGGGGCAGTCCGGCACGGCGCATGTGGTCGTGCTCGGCAATGAGAAGGGCGGGTCGGGCAAATCGACCACCGCACTCCACATCGCCGTGGCGCTTTTGAAGGCCGGCCAGCGTGTCGCCACCATCGATCTCGATTGCCGCCAGCAGAGTTTTACGCGCTACATCGCCAACCGCTCCGCATGGGCCGCCAGTTGCGGGCTCGGGCTCGACGTGCCGACCCATAGCTGCATCAGGCTCGGCGAGACGATGCAGATTGCGGACAACGAAGCCTTCGAACTCGAGCAGTTCATGGCCGCAGTGAGCGCGGTGGAGCGCACCCATGATTTCATCGTCATAGATACGCCCGGCAGCGATACCTATCTGATGCGTCTGGCGCATTCGATGGCCGATACGCTGGTGACGCCGATCAATGACAGCTTCCTCGATTTCGATGTGCTCGGCGCCGTCGATCCCGTTACCTACAAGGTGACCGGCGAGAGCCACTATTCGAAGATGGCGCGCGAGGCGCGGCGCAAGCGCCGTCAGCACGATGGGTCCACCACAGACTGGATCGTGGTGCGCAACCGGCTCTCGATGCTCGGCTCGCGCAACAAGATGCTGGTCGCCGGCGTGCTCGATCAACTCTCGCTGCAGCTCGGTTTCCGCGCCATCGATGGTCTCGCCGAGCGCGTGATGTATCGTGAGTTCTTCCCGCGTGGCCTGACGGCGCTCGACGATCTCAACGAAGCCACGCTCGGGCGCCGTCCGAGCATGGGCCATGTCACGGCGCGCGAGGAAGTCATCGAACTGCTGCGCAAGTTGAAGCTCCCGCTCGATGAGCGTGGCCGTCGCCGGGCCGCCAACCGCGCCGAGTGGTTTGCGCAGGTCGACAAGCCGCTGGATGTTCACGACATCCTTGGCAACTGAGTCGCGTCCACCTGGTAAAGCCGGCGCTGTCCGTTCGGCGGGCTATGAACGCCGCCGCACTCAACTTTGCGCTGATAGTACAGGTATCATTGTCTTTTACCGGGGAACGAGTAGCCCGTTCGACAGTTGATTTGTCGTTGAAATCAGGGCGTTTTTGAAATTCCGATCTCTTGCGAAGTTCGTTCAAAATCGCTCAATTCGGTCGTGGTTTTCTTTAGCAGATGCACAAGAAACGGGTGCGACGCACAATAACATGGCTCGGAATTCACAATATTTAGCCTTCCTGTCACCGGGCTGTGACATATATGCTGTTGAAGCAGCCGGTTGAGGCCATTTCGGCCCATTAAGTGCTGTAGCCGGCCAACGGCCTTCTAGCTGAGTGGCCGATCAGGGACGAACATGAAACGCGGACTTCTCATCCTGCTTTCGGTTTGCGTGCTGACCACCGCCGCGTATTTTACCGCGTCGAAGTGGGCCATTCGGCATGAGACGCTGACGTTCTTCGACGCGTCGCGTAATCGTCCCGTGCAGGTCGACATTGCCGTTCGCCGCGACAAGGAAATGCAGGCCAATGCCGGCATGATCACCTTGCCGGTCGCAGTCCTCAATCACGGTAACACCGTCAAGTTCACCGAATACTCGTTCCTCGCGAACGTGTTTGCGGCGCGCGGCTATATGGCCGTCAGCATCCAGCACGATCTCGATACCGACGCTCCGCTCGTGACCAAGGTCGGCGAGATCTATGTTGGCCGTCTGCCGGTCTATGAGCGCGGCGTGCAGAACATCAAGTTTGCGGTCAAGGAGCTGAAGAAGATTCAGCCGAACTCCGACTATGATCATCTGACACTGGTCGGTCATTCCAACGGCGGTGACATCTCGATGTTCTACGCCAAGGAATTCCCGGATGACGTCAAGAAGGTCGTGACGCTGGATAATCTGCGCGTGCCGTTCATGACCGATGGCAAGTTCAAGATCCTGTCGTTCCGTTCGCACGACTCGGTGTTCAAGCCGGATCCCGGCGTGGTGCCGGATGACGACATTTGCGAGAAGGCCGGTATCACGGTCGTGAACACCGGCGCGCAGCATACCGACATGAGCGATCGGGGCCCCGATACCCTGAAGACTAAGATTCAGGGACTGCTCGACAAGTTCCTCGACGACGACAGCAAGCTGGCGCCGGTCAACGGCAAGCCGAAGATCCTCGAACAGCCGGCTCAGCAGAGCAATGTGGCTGACCCGAGCAAGATCGCGCAATATACGCCGAGCGTGAATTGAGTTCTGCGCTGCGCGGTTGACCGCGCCGCCCGTGCTCGCCACATGAAGCTCGCAGCAAGCGCGAGTTAAAATGGCCAGCGATCCCACCATTCCCAAATCCAAGACCGATGCGCTGGCCCAACCGTCGGCATCGGCCGACATCGCAGCATTTGTCGCAAAAGCAAAAGCGATGGCGCCGCATGCGGCGGGCGGGCGCGGGCGGCTGGTATTCGCGCTCGATGCCACCTTGAGCCGGCAGCCGACCTGGGACATGGCCTGCACGCTGCAGGCCGACATGTTTCGCGAGGCCGCATCGATCGGCAGTCTCGATATCCGTCTCGTCTATTTCCGTGGCCTCAGTGAGTGTCGCGCGACCGGCTGGATTTCGGACACCGCGCAACTGGCGCGGCTGATGGGCAAGATCTCCTGCCAGGGCGGACACAC
This sequence comes from Tardiphaga sp. GW822-FHT04G09, assembly GCF_058800725.1. Lineage (NCBI taxonomy): Bacteria > Pseudomonadati > Pseudomonadota > Alphaproteobacteria > Hyphomicrobiales > Nitrobacteraceae > Tardiphaga > Tardiphaga sp. GW822-FHT04G09. Next base: position 477,148 of record NZ_JBXAMO010000001.1, read on the forward strand.
GCAGATTGGCAGGGTGCTGTCGGAGACGCGGCGCGAGGCGGTGGCCTCCGGCGTGCGCGCGCTGGTGTTCGTGGGCGACGCCATGGAGGAGTCCGTCGACGAGCTCTGTGCGCGGGCCGGTGAACTTGGCCTCCTGAAAGTGCCGGTCTTCATGTTCCAGGAAGGCCAGGACCCGGCCGCCGAACAGGCGTTTCGCGAGATTGCACGGCTCACCGGCGGCGCCTGGTGCCGGTTCGATCCGGGAGCGGCTGCGCAGCTTCGCGAATTGCTGCGCGCGGTGGCCGCCTATGCCGCCGGCGGACGGGAAGCTCTGACGCGGCTGGCATCATCGGCACCGGGTGCGGCAAAGCTGCTCGGCCAGATGAAGTAAGGCGCGGCTTTCGCGAGAGGCCGCAACCGACTATCTAAAGCTCATGCCTACTTTGATCGCCGGCGCGCTCGCCGTCTTTGTGCTCTATACGCTGCTGCAGATGTTCCGCTCGGCAAATCCGACGCTGCTGGCGCGCGGCATCAAGCTGGCCGGCGGTGTGCTGGCGCTGGCCGTTGCGGCCTTCACCGGCATCAAGGGCGAACTGGCGGTGGCGATCCCGCTGGGAATCTTCGGTGCGGGCCTCTTGGGCTGGGCGCCGTTCGGCACCGCGGGCTTCGGCAATATCGGCGGCATGTTCGGAGGCGGGGCAAAGTCGCCCGGCCAGACCTCGCAGGTCCGCTCGGCTTTTCTGGACATGACCCTCGACCACGACAGCGGCCAGCTCAGCGGACGGATCGTGGCTGGCCCCTATGCCGGACAATCGCTCGATGCATTCGACCTGCCGCAACTGGCGGCGATGATGGCCGGCTTCGATGCGGAGAGCGTGGCGTTACTTGAAAGTTATCTTGACCGCCGGTTTCCCGCCTGGCGTCAGCACGCGCAGGGCGATACGGCAGGGCGGAACGACCGCGCGGCGTCTGGCAGTAAAATGACGGAGGAGGAGGCTTATCAGATCCTTGGCGTGAAGCCGGGTGCGGCCCGCGACGAGATCAGCCGCGCGCACCGATCCCTCATGAAGAAACTGCATCCCGACCAGGGGGGCTCGACGTACCTGGCGGCCCGGGTCAACGAGGCCAAGGACACTCTGCTTCGCACGCATCGCAGCTAACTCCAGCACGCTTTTACGCTACAACTGCGAGCAGCTTCCGTTTCTCTGAGAACGCCCTATCGCCCACCGTTGTCCGGCGTGGTCGATCAATCCCTGTCTGAGTTTGTAGCGGCTAAGTCTTGACGAGAGGTTGTCGCCACGGGGATTTATGGTGACCAAAAGCAAAATGGCCGGGACAATGTCCCGGCCATTTGCGTATCCGACGGTATGGGTCGGTCAGTTCTTGATGGTGATGCAGGAGATCTCGGAACGCTTCAGGGTCTTGCAGACGGCTTCGGCTTTCTCGCGGTCGAGGCCGGCGAAGCGGGCGCGGTAGAGCTTCCTGTCGCCCTTGCCGACGACGGTTTCAGTGAACGGATCGGCCTTCCCGAGCAGGCCGCGGGCCTGTTCACGCGCGGCGTCGAGGCGAATCCGTGCCTCGCTCTCGCTCTCCAGTGCACCGACCTGAATGATCCAACCGGTGTGGATCGCGGCAGGTTTGATAGCGCCGCCCTGTTGTACCGTCTGCGGAGCGGGAGCCTGAGGGGCCGGCACGTTACGCGGGGCAGGGTCGGCATAGGCCATCTGGGTGCCGCCCTGAGCGCTTCCCTGGGCCGGCAGGACGCCGAGAAGCCCATTGCCGGTGCCGAAGCCTGCCGGCTGGCGCGGCATCTCCGAGCGGGCATAGAGCGAGTTGGTGGTCTCGGGCGAGCGGGCGGTGGTTTCCGGGCGCGCCGCGATGGTGTTGGTGGCGGCGGGAGGGGCGGGCTGTTCGCCGCCGGCGGAGGCCAGCTTGTACTGACCGGACTTGACCTGAACGGTGCGAACACGGACCGGCTTCATCGGTTCCGATGAGCCCGGGATGGCCGAGATGGCTTCGGACTGGATGACGCCTGAATTCAGCGGGCCAGGCTCCGGCTTGCGGGCCTGCGGCATCGGTGCCGCCGGGGGCAGGGCTGCGGTGGCGGCAGCGAAGACCGACGGACGGGCCACGGGCGTGGCGACGCGAGCCGGCGGCTCGGCGGCCGGCTCAGCGGAGACCGGCGCGGCACTGGCCACCTGAATGGCGCCGTTGACCTGTTTGGTTTCGGTCGGACGCGCCTGGGCCTCGGCCTCTGCGACCTCGGTTGCGGCTTCGGACGGATTGCGCTCGGTGATCGCGGCCACGGTGCGGCGGGTGGCACCCTTGTCCAGGTTCTCGGCGAGCAGGTTGCGCATCGCGGCGTCACGGGCGCCGCCGCTGCGGCCGCCAAGCACGACGCCGACCAGATAGCGGTTGCCGCGCTTCATGGAGGAGACAAGGTTGAAGCCGGAGGCGCGGGTGTAACCGGTCTTGATGCCGTCGACGCCTTCGACTGACCCGATTAGGCGGTTGTGGTTGCGGATATTGCGGCCGCGATAGTTGAAGGAGGCGGTGGCAAAGTAGCGGTAATAACGCGGGAAGCGATCCTGGATGGCACGGCCGAGCACCGACTGGTCGCGCGCGGTGGTCACCTGCGCATCATCCGGGAGGCCGGAGGCATTGCGATACACCGTGCGGCTCATGCCGAGTGCGCGCGCCTTCTTGGTCATCAGCTTGGCGAAGTCGTCTTCGTCGCCGGCAATGGCTTCGGCGATCACCACGGCGGCGTCGTTGGCGGAGCGAGTTACGAGGGCCTTGATGGCATCCTCGACACGCAGCGTCTGACCGGGGCGCAGGCCCAGTTTGGTCGGGGCCTGCACGGAGGCGTGCTGCGAGACGTCCATTTCGCTATCGAGGGTGAGTTTGCCGGCTTCCAGCTTCTCGAACAGCATGTACAGCGTCATGATCTTGGTCAGCGACGCCGGATGCCGCGAGCCGTCCGGATTGTTCGACGACAGGACCGCGCCGGAATTGCCGTCGACGATGATCGAGGAGAAGGCGGGATTGTAACTCGAGACGCGCACCACGTGGCTTCGCGACTTATGTCGCCGGCGGGCATCCGCGCTGTCAGTCGTAAAGATGACGGCGATGCTGAGGGTTGCCAGCCCAAGAGCGCACACCCGCAAGGTGCGCGACGAAGCAAACGTTGTGCGAAGCATGAACTTCCCCGTCAGATCAGTCTCATTCCCCGGATCGTGAGGCTAAATTATGCCCAACACCGAAGATGTGTCTCAGTTTTAAGCGTCAGCCTGAGCATTCTCTCGGCGGGATGGCAGAAGCATACGCGGCCATTCTGGCTAAGAGTATGTACTCATGCAATTTTTGGGCTTTTGACCCTAACGCACCAATGCAAGAAATCAGGGTAGGTCCGGCGAGTTTCCAAAAGGTTAAGCAACCCTTGCAAGCCACCCGTGCATTTATCGCCAATGGTAAAGATTGTGCATTGCACAAGATTCTTGACTGGGTTGTGCACTGCACGATAGATGGGCCGGTCAGATCAGACCGGGGCTCACCCGGCCGCGGCTGACCCGTTCAATCCGGGAAAGGATTTGCAGTGATCAAGGTCGAAGACATCCAGCAGTACGGCAAGGAGCAGTTCGAAAGTGCAGTCGCATCGGCGGCCACGCTTCAGAACGGCGCACAGGCTATCGCTGTCGCGGTTGGCGACTACACCAAGAAGTCGTTCGAGGACGGCAACGCCTTCGTGACCAAACTGTCCGGCGTGCAGTCGCTCGACAAGGTGCTTGAAGTGCAGACCGAATACGCCAAGTCGGCCTATGAATCCTTCGTCGCTGAATCGCACAAGATCAGCGAACTCTATGTCGATCTCGCCAAGCAGGCCTACAAGCCCTTCGAGGGCTTCGTCGCCAGGATGACCCCGGCGCGCTAAGCGATACGGTTTTCAAATCAAAACGCCCGGCCATGATGGCCGGGCGTTTTTGTTTCAGCGCATGCGCCGCTGTTGTCGCCTATTTGGACACGCGGAGCTTGGTCAGGGACGATCCGATGTTCGCGAATGCCTGCGTCATTTGCGATATTGATGTCGCCGGAAAGAACTGACCTGTTGGGCTTGCACAGTTCTTGAGAACCTGGGATTCCGGATCGTTGCCGGTGTTGACCTGGATCGTGTAGACGATCGTTGATCCATACAATGAATTCTTGATGTTGCTACACAGCAGCGCCTGCCGTGTGTCGATCTGCGACGCCTGGTTATACCAGCGATCCTGCGTGTTCAAGCCGTCGGACATCAGAATGACGACGTCGGTGTACTTGTAGTTCGCGTCCTTAGCAGGTGTATTCAGCGGATCCCCTTGCTGCAGCGACATCCAGGCCCAGTGCAGGCCGATGGCCTGGTTGGTGTTGCCGTTCGCGATCAGATTGTTGATCTTGCCCTTCAAGGTATTGTCGTCGGTAGAGCTGTCCGATTCCTTGGAGTCGTAAGCCGACTTCATCGGCAGGATTTCTGAAGGACACTGGCCGTAGTTCTGCGCAAGGTACAGCGTTCCCGGCGTGTTCACATCCGGCGGCGTCTTAAGCGCATCGTAATTGTCGGTCTTGTCGCGATCGGTGACGCATCCCTGCCACTTGTTCACATTCTTGGCCGTCCAGGTCTGCCCGGCCAGGACACACGTGCTCTTGGTCGTGTAGCTCGATTTGCTACAACTGCCATAGTTGGTATCCCAGTCGAGCCAGCTTGCGTTCTTGTTGCTGATGCCGACATTGACCATCACGTTGAAGGGAATGATCGAGATGTAAACGTCGGCTGTTTGCGACGCCGATGCTTTCAGCGTGTCTATCAGATTCTTTGCTGCCGTTTTCATAGCCGGCAGCTTACCGTCCTGATCCATCGAGCCGGTGACGTCGAGCGCTATGGCGACGCGCATGCGCGTCGAGCCCCAGGTCGTGGTGGAACCGCCGCTGATCCCCATCTGGGGGAAGCCGACCATCTTCATGAAATCGGTTGCGACGACACCGGTGCCGTTGACAGTAACGGTCGAGCCGTCCTTCGAGTTGGTCGTGTAGCTCGCTGTCACCGCCACCTGGCTGGCATTCGTATTGGTGTACAGCGCGTTGAAATAGGCAGTCGCCTTGGTCGTGACATCGGCGGCCGACAGAGTGGGATTGCCGGACAGATCCTTCGAAACCATCAGGGCTGCAGAGTCGAGGGCCACCTGCATCGCCGCGCGGGCCGCGTTGGCGCGGGAATAGTCGACGGCGGCGCCCACGAAGCCGAGCAGGGGCACCAGAGCGACAGCGAAGGTCATGGCAATATTGCCGCCGTCGTGGCGGGCAAACCGGGATGCAAGACGCTTTGCCTGGCTCGACATGGGCTGAATAAACATTGTCACCACCACTGGTAGATTTCTGGCGGTTATGTCCACGACTGCGGCTAAACAGGTGGTAAAGGTGTCCTCGGAAAATCAGTAAAAGGCCCACTATTGGCAGGCTGCTGCACGTGCGTCCGGTATCATCGTGAACGATGGTTAAATGGCTGCTTTGCGAATCCGGTCAAATCGAGCACGGTCGGTTAACCCTGATCGGACCGGGGGGCAGCAGGCGGGTGCGCGGTGAGCCATTCGGTGCACCTGCGGTGCGCTTGCGAGAATGGCCCCAGGAACCCATATTGGCTGCGTCGGTCCTGCAACGGACAGCGTCCGGCCCAAGGGCGACCCGGGGCGCTTCCGCGCCTGAGGCGTCCGCTGGCACGTCGTGGCTGGGGACGCTGTCAATTCGGGGCTGGCCATTATCCGCTAGGGACTTTTATACAGGCGCCATGTTCCAGAAACCTTCGAAATTCATGCCTGACGGCATCCAGATGCCTGTAGCCGGCGCACCCGACGATCGCCGCCGGCAGCCGCGTGGCATGGCGGAGGACGACAACCGGTCCGGCGCGCCCGGTGGGCCGGCCACCTCCGTCATCACCAAGGTCAAACCCAAGACCAAGCGCCCCAACCTGTATCGCGTGCTGATCCTCAACGATGATTACACGCCGATGGAATTCGTCGTCCATGTCCTGGAGAAATTCTTCCAGAAGGACGCCGAGGCGGCGACGCAGATCATGCTCCACGTTCATCATCACGGGATCGGGGAGTGCGGCGTTTTCACCTATGAGATTGCCGAAACCAAAGTGACGCAGGTGATGGATTTTGCGCGCAAGCACCAGCATCCTTTGCAATGCGTGATGGAAAAGAAGTAGCCTCGCCGTGAATTCCCGGAAACCGGGAACGGGTCTTGCATTGAACTGATGTGAGGCGAACGCGGCCGTCCAGCCGCGTCAACAGCGCATGTGACAGTGTGCTGGAATGAACAACGTGCTCTGCGGACACGTCACAACAAGCAGCGGGAACCAGCCTTCCACCACGACCAGACATCACTATATGTGAGAAGGTTCTTGTTGCCTGACCCGGCAACGACGATCATGATGGTGGGGGCCAACGAGGACGCGGAATGCCAACTTTTTCTCAAAGCCTTGAACAATCGCTGCATCGGGCGCTCTCGATCGCGAACGAGCGGCATCACCAGTATGCGACGCTGGAGCATCTCCTGCTGTCGCTGGTGGATGACAGCGACGCCGCGGCGGTGATGCGGGCATGCAGCGTCGATCTCGACAAGCTGCGTGGAAGCCTTGTCAATTATCTCGAAACCGAATTCGAAAATCTGGTGACGGATGGTGCGGATGACGCGAAGCCGACCGCCGGTTTCCAGCGTGTGATTCAGCGCGCCGTCATTCACGTGCAGTCCTCGGGTCGCGAAGAAGTGACCGGCGCCAATGTGCTGATCGCGATATTCGCCGAGCGCGAAAGTCATGCCGCCTATTTCCTGCAGGAGCAGGACATGACGCGCTACGACGCAGTGAATTACATCAGCCACGGCATTGCCAAGCGGCCGGGGGTCTCCGAGGCGCGGCCGGTGCGCGGCGTTGACGAAGAGACCGAGACCAAGAACGGCGACGACGCCAAGAAGAAGGGCGAGGCGCTCGATACCTATTGCGTCAACCTCAACAAGAAGGCGCGTGACGGCAAGATCGATCCGGTGATCGGACGTACGGCCGAGATCAACCGCGCGATCCAGGTCCTGTGCCGCCGTCAGAAGAACAATCCGCTATTCGTCGGCGAAGCCGGCGTCGGCAAGACGGCGATTGCCGAAGGTCTGGCCAAGCGCATCGTGGATAGCGATGTGCCGGAAGTGCTGTCGGCGGCCACCGTGTTCTCGCTGGACATGGGCACGCTGCTGGCCGGTACGCGCTATCGCGGTGACTTCGAGGAACGCCTGAAGCAGGTGCTCAAGGAACTCGAGGCGCATCCGAATGCGATCCTGTTCATCGACGAAATCCACACGGTGATTGGCGCCGGCGCCACCTCGGGCGGCGCGATGGATGCCTCGAATCTGCTCAAGCCCGCTCTGGCTTCGGGCGCGATCCGCTGCATGGGCTCGACCACCTACAAGGAATATCGCCAGCACTTCGAGAAGGACCGCGCTCTGGTGCGCCGGTTCCAGAAGATCGACGTCAACGAACCGACCGTTGAAGACGCGATCTCGATCCTGAAGGGGCTGAAGCCTTATTTCGAGGACTATCACAAGCTGAAATATACCAACGAAGCCATCGAGGCCGCAGTGCAGCTGTCGTCGCGCTACATCCACGACCGCAAGCTGCCGGACAAGGCGATCGACGTGATCGACGAATCCGGTGCGGCGCAGATGCTGGTGGCCGAGAGCAAGCGCAAGAAGACGATCGGCATCAAGGAAATCGAAACCACCATCGCGACCATGGCGCGGATCCCGCCCAAGAGCGTGTCGAAGGACGATGCCGAAGTGCTGCGGCATCTTGAGTCGACTTTGAAGCGCGTGGTGTTCGGGCAGGACAAGGCGATCGAAGCCCTGGCGGCATCGATCAAGCTGGCGCGTGCCGGCTTGCGCGAACCGGAGAAGCCGATTGGCAGCTACCTGTTCTCGGGTCCGACCGGCGTCGGCAAGACCGAGGTGGCGAAGCAACTGGCGTCGTCGCTGGGTGTCGAGCTGATCCGCTTCGACATGTCCGAATATATGGAGCGACACACCGTGTCGCGCCTGATCGGCGCGCCTCCCGGCTATGTCGGCTTCGATCAGGGTGGTCTGCTCACCGATGGCGTGGATCAGCACCCGCATTGCGTGGTGCTGCTCGACGAAATCGAGAAGGCGCATCCGGATCTGTACAATGTGTTGCTGCAGGTGATGGATCACGGCCGGCTGACCGACCACAACGGCAAGCAGGTCTCGTTCCGCAATGTGATCCTGATCATGACGACCAATGCCGGCGCCGCCGACATGGCACGTGCAGCCTTCGGCTTCACCCGTGGCAAGCGGGAAGGCGAGGATCAGGAGGCGATCAACCGGCAGTTCGCGCCGGAATTCCGCAACCGCCTCGATGCGGTCGTGTCCTTCGCGCATCTGAACTCGGATGTGATCGGGATGGTGGTGGAGAAGTTCGTGCTGCAGCTCGAAGCCCAGCTTGCAGACCGCGACGTCACCATCGAACTGTCCGACCCCGCCAAGGCCTGGCTGATCCAGCACGGCTATGACGAGCAGATGGGTGCGCGCCCGATGGGCCGCGTGATCCAGGAACACATCAAGAAGCCGCTGGCCGACGAGTTGCTGTTCGGCAAGCTCAAGAATGGCGGCCATGTCCGCGTCATCCTGAAGAAGGACGAAGCGGTGCTCGGCGTCGAGCAGGAAAGCATCGGCTTCGAATTCGTCGATGGTCCCGTGACGCCGAAGCCGGAGAAGCTGCCGGCGAAGCGCGGCGCGGCCAAGAAGCCGAAGTCGGGTGGTCCAAAAGGCGGCTCGGGCTCGGCAAAGGGTCCGCTCGTGAAGGCATAAGCCTGACCGAGGTCGAGACATGAAAAACGGCCGGTGAGTGATCACCGGCCGTTTTTGTTTGAAGGTTCCGGACTCCGCCTTCATGGTGAGGAGGCGCCTCTTGGCGCCGTCTCGAACCATGAATGAGATGCACGGAGAGTTGTGGCCATCCTTCGAGACGCGGCGTAAGTACGCCGCTCCTCAGGATTTGGGCGGAGGTCGTTGCGAGAGAATGCGACGAGCTTTACTGCCCCAGCAGTTTCTGGATCTGCTTTTGCAGCTCGCGCTTCTTCTTCTCGCTCTTGCGCAGCCGCGCTTCGATGTCGGAGCTTTCCTTGCTCTCCACCGGCGGATCGGTGAAGGCGACGCCGACGATGTTGTCGCGCCACCAGATCACCTTGGCGAGGAACGAGCGGCCCTTGCGGGCAATGGCCAGCGTCATGTCGTCCTTGGGCAGGCGGGCGCCGCTTCGGAATTCGATACGGGCGCCTTCCTCGGAAATGTCGCGCACGACACATTCCTTGGCCTTCTGGTCCTTGGACGCGACGGCGCCGTAGATGACCTTGTCGCGCACGTTCTTGCGTCGCTCGTCCATGTCCTGAAGTCCCCGCTTGGTTGACGGGCGGGACTGTACGCGGTTCCATCCGGTGGGGAAGGCTCAAGCGCCGGCCAAGCAGAGTTAACGTAAACCAAAGTTAAGAGCGATCGCGGAAAGACCGGGTGATTGTCCCCGCGGGGGTGGCTCAGGCAGCCGTCTCGCGCAATCCCCGGGCAATGTCCTTCTGCTTGTCGAATTCGGCCCGGCGGCGGGCCAGTTCCTCGGCGCTGAGCAGGGCGACATTGTTGTAGTCGCGCTTCCACACGGCGTCCCTGGCCCAGCGCTGCGGCGACTGCAGGGTGGTCTGTGGACCGACGGCGGATTCCAGCAGGCGCAGGGCCAGTTCCAGGGTTTGCGCCTGTGAGGCCTTGTCGTGCGGTTTGCCGGCGGAGTTGCCGAGCGGGAAGTCGCTGAACAGGAAGCGGGGCACGGCGGCGTGTTCGACGATGTCCTTGGCGCAACCCATCACGACGGTGGCGATGCCGTTGGCCTCCAGCTCGCGGGCCACCAGGCTGATGGTCTGGTGGCAGACCGGGCAGTTCGGCACCAGCACGGCGACGTCGACCCCATCGGCCTTCGCGCGCTTCACGATCTCCGGCGCATCGGTCTCAAGGGTCACGCGATGGCTGCGATTGGTCGGCGCGCCATAGAACCGCGGTGCGACACTGCCGATGCGGCCCGATGCCGCGAGATCGCGCAGCGCGGGCAGGGGAAACCAGGTGCCGCTGTCATCCGCCCTCGTATGCACGCGGTCATAGGCGATGTGCGAGATGCGCAGGTCGTGATCGATCGACGTATCGCCGTCATAGACCTGATAGAACTTGGCGCCGCCATTATAGAGCGCGCCCGGACCCTGATCGCCCTTGGCGGGATCGAAGGGGGCTGCGGTGGTGACGATGGCGACGCGCGACTGCGCCAGCGGCTTCTTCAGCGGCTGGAACGGCGCGTCGATGTGATGGGCCCAGCGATAGGGAACGTCATAGCCGATCGCCTGATAATAGGCGCGGGTGCGGGCCATGTACTGGATCGGAACATCGTCGTCGCTGGCAAAGCCTGATCTGTCGTCGCCTGCGTCGGCCATTGTTTGCACTCCCGGTTTCGCCGTCTTTCGTTCATAGCTAGCTGCTGGGGTCTCGCTGTCAAGGCGCGGGGAAACCGCATGGGATCAGGCATGGCGCTCGGAAGGATCATCGGCCGGATACTTTGCCTCGGGGCGCTGTTGCTTGCGCCGGTCGCGGGCGGGCGCGCCGAAGAGCTCCCGGTCAGCGAATTGGCCAAGCCCGGCGCGGACCGGATGCTGCCAATGACGGTTCCGGAGAAGCCCAATCTGGCGCGGGACAGCGCTGCCCGCGAGTCGATGTGTCTGATGATCGAGTCCGCAGCGCGGGCCAACGATCTGCCGCTGGAGTTCTTCGCCCGCGTGATCTGGCAGGAGAGCCGGTTTCAGCCTGATGCCGTGGGTCCCGTGACGCGCAATGGCCAGCGCGCACAGGGCATCGCGCAATTCATGCCGGGCACGGCCGATGAGCGGCGTTTGCTCGATCCGTTCGATCCCGTGCAGGCGCTGCCGAAATCGGCGGAGTTTCTCAGCGAGCTGCGTAACCAGTTCGGCAATCTCGGCCTCGCGGCTGCGGCCTATAATGCAGGACCGCGCCGCGTCCAGGACTGGCTCGACGGCAAGGGATACATGCCCTTTGAGACCCGCAACTATGTCTCCGCGATCACCGGCGCGACGGTCGAGGACTGGCAGGCCGCCGGACGCAACGGCAAGATGCCGCCGCGTGCCGCGACGTCGAGCTGCCGCGAATTGATGGCGCTGCTGCAGCGCGCGCCCAATCCCTTCGTGACGCAACTGGAGGCGCGCGTGAAGCTTGGCGAAGCGCGGCCATGGGGTGTGCAACTGGCTGCCGGGTTCAATCGCGATCGCGCGCTGATGCAATATGCGCGGGTGATGTTACGGCTGCGTTCCGTGGTCGGCGATCGCGATCCGAACTTGTTGAACTCGCTGTTTCGCAGCCGCGGCACGCGGACGTTCTATCAAGTGAGGATCGGGACCGACACGCGCGATGAGGCCAACGATCTCTGCGGCAAGATCCGCCGTGCCGGGCAGGGCTGTCTGGTGCTGCGCAATGGCAGAGGGTGACTCTGCCGATCCATGCATTCCGCGATCTTGACGGCTGCGGATTTCGGCCGCCTATGGCAGGTCGGATCAATCAATAACATGCGGATACCGTGGCGCTTCCTGCACTGGATTCACCGAGATGGCAGGGCAGTGCAGCCGCCTTCCTGTTCGGGATGGGGTCGATCGCCAGGACCATCCTGACGCTGGTGCTGTTCGCGACCTATGTCGGCATCGGCGCACTCGCCCATGACACACATTTCAGCCTGTTCTGGGCGCTGGCTAGCACGTTATTCGTCTGGGCGGGGCCTGCGCAGATCATTCTTCTCGTCGCGCTCGGCTCCGGCGCCACGGTGATTCAGGCGGCGCTCGCGGTGACCGTGAGCGCGATCCGGCTGTTTCCCATGGTGGTGTCGGTGCTGCCGATGCTGCGCATGCCGGATACCAAAAAGCGCCAACTGATCCTGCCATCGCATTTCATCGCGGTGACGCTGTGGGTCGAGTGTTTCCGGTTGATGCCGCAGGTCCCGCGCGAGCGACGCATCGCCTTCGTCAACGGGCTCGGAGTGGGCCTCGTCTCGACGTCGCTGACCGCGACCTTCATCGGCTATCACCTCGCGGCCAATCTGCCGCCGCTGTTCGGCGCGGCGATCCTGCTGCTGACGCCGCTGGCGTTCCTGCTGTCCACCGCACGCAACTGCAAGCAGCTCGCCGATGTCGTGGCGCTCGTGCTCGGCCTCGCGCTGTTTCCTGTCGTGTCGATGTTCAACACCGGCGTCGACATCCTGATATCGGGCGTCTCCGCCGGGACCATCGCCTATGGCGTGCATCGCTGGAGGCGGCGATGAGCGACTTCATCGGCGACTGGCACGCGCTCCTTGTGCTGCTGCTGGCGGGTTTCCTGCCCAATGAAGTCTGGCGCATGCTCGGCCTGTGGCTCGGCGGCGGCGTCGACGAAGAGTCCGAGATATTGGTCTGGGTGAGGGCGGTGGCCACTGCGATCCTCGCCGGCGTTATCGCGCAAATCCTGGTCGTGCCGCCCGGCGCGCTGGCAAGTATTCCACCGCCGCTGCGCTATGGCGCGGTAGCTGTCGGTCTCGTCGTCTTCGTCGCTTTCAGGCGATCGATCTTCCTCGGCGTCGCATGCGGCGAATTGGTGATGGTCGCCGGCAAATACATCCTGGGTTGATAGGCGGCAGCATCAGGCTGTATCGGCCTTGTATGACTGCGTGAACGCGATAGTCTCCGCCCAACTTAAAAAATAATCGGTTGGGAGATGATATGAAATTTCGCGCGCGTTCTGCCCTGATATCCGGCCTTGTCATCGCTGCGATGGCCGTTGCCGCGCCGCTCGCCCGTGCAGCGGAATATCCCGTGCGCACGATCAAGCTCGTGGTGCCTTACGCAGCGGGTGGCCCGACGGATGTGCTCGCGCGGCTGGTCGCGGACTATCTCGGCCGCGACCTCAAGCAGCCGACGATCGTCGAGAACAAGCCGGGCGCGCAGGGCGCCATCGCCGCCGAAGCGGTCGTACGTGCAGAACCCGATGGCTACACGTTGTTCGTCACTGCCGCGTCGATCATGGTGCTCAATCCGCTGCTCTACAAAAAGCTGTCCTACGATCCGCAGAAGGATCTGCGCATGCTGACGGTGGTCACCGATCTGCCTGTGGTGATGGAGGTGCATCCGTCCGTGCCGGCCAAGACGGTGAAGGAATTCGTGGCTTACGCGAAAGCCAATCCGGGCAAGCTGAATTTCGGCTCGGCCGGCACCGGCGGCACCATTCATCTCGCAGGCGAGATGTTCAAGCAGATTGCCGGCGTCGAGATGACTCATGTGCCTTACAAGGGCGCGGGGCCGGCGCTGACCGATCTTCTCTCCGGCAATATCCAGGTGATGTTCGATACGCTCTCCACGGCGCTGCCGCCGGTGAAGGCCGGCCTGCTGCGGCCGCTCGGCGTCAGTTCGAAAGAACGCAGCCCGGATCTGTCTGACGTGCCGACCGTGATCGAGAGCGGCTATCCCGATTATCAGGTTGGCGTCTGGTTCGGCCTGGCGGGGTCGTCGAAACTGCCGGACGACGTCGTCAGGACCGTGACAGCCAGCATGGATCGCGCCCTGAACGACAACACGTTCCGTGCCTCGCTGGAAAAGATCGGCTTTCCCGTGCTGCGGCCGAAGAGCGTCAAGGAGATCAACGAATTCGTTGACGAAGACCGGGCGCGGTGGTCGAAGGTGATCAAGGCGCAGAACATCTCGCTGGATTGATCGACAGGGTGCAGGAACGGTGACCAATGGTTCGTGAAAGCGAAATCCGTGCCGGCGAACTCGCCGTCGATGCACCGAAGCCGAACCATGCGGGCCTCGTCTATATCGGGCGCATCCGCACGCCATGGACGTCGCGGCTGGAAACGCCGCGACAGGGCCGCCATGACGGCCCGGTGTGCCGGCTCGAGATCTTCGAGCCGTGGGTGCCGGGGCTGAAGGACCTCGATCTCTACAAGTATCTCGAAGTGATCTACTGGCTGCATCTGTCGCGCCGCGACCTGGTGCTGCAGAGCCCCAGGAACGACGGCAATGCCCGCGGTATCTTTTCGCTGCGCACGCCGGTGCGGCCCAATCCGCTGGGTACGTCGATGGTGAAGCTGGTGGGAATCGAGGGATCGACCGTGCTGGTACGCGGGCTCGATTGTCTCGACGAGACGCCGCTCCTGGACGTGAAGCCCGACCGCTGCGAATTCACGCCGCTGGCGCCGCCGCAGCCGGGTGATTTCCAGACGGAGTAGTTTCCCTCGCCCCGCTTGCGGGGAGAGGGTGGATCGAACGCACGGAGTGCGTTCGAGACGGGTGAGGGGGAGCCAGTCCGTAGGATGGGGTAGAGCGGAGGCGCATCGCGCCGGAGCGAAACCCATCAACGACATCGAATGGCATTGATGGGTTTCGCGAAGACGCTCTACCCATCCTACGCGCTGAGACGGCCTAAAGCGCCGCCAGTGCCGCGATCAGCTTGGTCGCGTTGTCTTCCAGCACTTTCGGGTCTTCCTTGCGCGACGCCGGCGGCAGCAGGGCGACATTGTCGTGGCGCGGCATCACATGCATGTGCAGGTGAAACACCACCTGACCGCCGGCGGCTTCCGAATATTGCGCGACGGTCATGCCGTCGGCGTTGAAGGCGTGTCTGCAGGCGGCGGCGATCTTGTGGGCGGCGCGGATCACATGGGCGTAGTCGTCCGCCGTGATGTCGAAGATGTTGCGCGCGGGCGCCTTGGGGATCACCAGCGTATGGCCGGGCGAGCGCGGCATGATGTCCAGAAAAGCCAGGACGTGCTCGTTCTCATAGACCTTGTAGCAGGGGAATTCGCCGCGCAGAATCTTGGCGAAGATGTTGTTGGGGTCATACGCGGTCATGGAATCCTCCGGAGAATTTCGGGGACTGTCGCTGCCAGACGTGACCCGGTCAAGACGGCTTAATCGTGCTCGTCGGTCTTCCGGAACGGGCCGGCTTCGGTCAATTCGCGGACGGCCTCCGCGACATATTCGCGCTCGCGCTGAAGATATTCGCCGACGGCCTGACGCAGTCCGCGATCGGCGATGTAATGCGCCGAATAGGTGGTCTGCGGCAGATAGCCCCGTGCGATCTTGTGCTCGCCCTGGGCGCCGGCCTCGACAATCTTCAATCCGCGGCGAATGGCGAAGTCGATGGCCTGATAATAGCAGACCTCGAAATGCAGGAACGGATGATGTTCGATGGCGCCCCAGTGGCGGCCGAACAGCGTGTCCGAGCCGATGAAGTTGATGGCGCCCGCGATCCATTTGCCGTCGCGTCTGGCCATGATCAGCACGACATCATCGCTCATGCTCTCGGCAATGAGCGAATAAAACGCGCGTGTCAGATAGGGACGCCCCCATTTGCGCGAGCCGGTCTCCATGTAGAAGGCGAAGAACGCATCCCAGGCATCCTCGGTGATATCGCTGCCGGTGAGGGGATGGATGGTGATGCCATTGGCCAGCGCGTCGCGGCGTTCGCGCTTGATCGCCTTGCGGTGACGTGAATTCAGCGTCGCCAGGAAGTCGTCGAAACTGCCGTAGCCGTCATTGTGGAAATGAAACTGCTGGTCGGTGCGCTGCAGGAAGCCGCGCTGGCCAAGAAATTGCCATTCGCTCTCGCGTGCGAAAGTGACGTGAACCGACGATGCATCGGTGGCGTCGCACAGGCCGACGAGGCCGCCGGCCAGCGCCGCGCCAACGCGTTCCACGTCGACGCCGTCGCGGATCAGGAGGCGCGGTCCGGCGGCCGGCGTGAAGGGAACCGAGGCCTGCAGTTTCGGGTAATATTGCCCGCCCGCGCGCTCATAGGCGTCGGCCCAGCCGCGGTCGAACACGTATTCGCCCTGCGAGTGGGATTTCAGATAACAGGGCACAATACCCAGGATGCGGCCCTCGCTTCTGGCGATCAGGTGCCGCGGACCCCAGCCGGTGCGGGCGCAGGCCGAATTCGATTTCTCGACGGCCGTGAAAAAGGCGTGGGACACGAATGGGTTGTAGATGGGCTTCGAGCTGCAACCGTTGCTCGCCGGCGCCAATGTGTCGAGGCGTTCGACCCCGCCGAGATCGGCGCGGCCGGTGGCGCAGGCGTCCCAGTCCGTGGCCGGAATCTGGCTGATGGACGCCACTGCTTCGAGGGTAATGTCCGATGACGTCATCAATCACTTGAACCGGTCATGTGCGATCAACCATCGCGGTGACCGCTCCTAAGATTGTGTATCGCGCCCGCCACTTCAAGGGTCACGTCCGAGCGCGTAGGATGGGTAGAGCGGAGGCGCATCGCGCCGGAGCGAAACCCATCACTCGCGAGGGAAAGCGATGGGTTTCGCTGCGCTCTGCCCATCCTACGCGCTTGTGGCTAGGGCACGAAGCCTTCGAACGTCATCTGGTCGGCATAGCGGGCCGTGATGGCGCGCTGTTCCGGCGTCCGCACGGTCCAGGTCAGCAGCGCGCAGCCGAAAATATTGCGGGCGATCCACGGCGCCGGGGCAGGCAGTTCCTTGACCCAATAGGAGACGAAGTGCGGCCGGGTGCGGAAGGCATGGCGCAGATGCCGCATGCCGTCGCGCTGGGCCTGCGTCAACGTCAGCCACTCGCCAGCGTCATAGGTGCGCTGGGCGGTGATGCCGCGCGGGATCCCGGGGGCGATCTCGCGCATCGCGAGAACCTGATCGGGATCGAACGACATCCAGGCGACGGGGCCGCGATAGGTTCTGAGAATATCGGCGACGCGGCGCACGAGTTTGCGGTCGCCATCGAAATGGCTCTTGATCTCGATCACGAGCCCGACGCGGCCATCGATCAGGGCGAGGAGATCGCCAAGCGTCATCATGCGCTCCGGCGTGTCCTTGAAGGCAATTTGCTTGAGTTCGGCGGATGTCTTCGCGAGCAGGGGACCGGAGCCTTCGGTGAGGCGGCCGAGCTCATCGTCATGATGCACCATCGCCTCGCCGTCGGCGGTGAGCTGCACATCGGTCTCGATGCTGAAATTGCCTGCGATGGCGGCATGCATGGCGCCGGGCATGTTCTCGATGATGCCGCGCGCAGGGTCGTGCAGGCCACGATGCGCGACCGGTCGGGCGATGAGCCAGTCAGGTGCGCGCATCGGGATTGTCCTGCATCAGAGCGTTTTCAAGCGAAGTGGATACCGGTTCGCGTGAAGAAACGCGTCAAGACGAAAAGCTAGATGACTTCGAACACGGCGTCGATCTCGACCGCGCAATCGGCGGGCAGCGAGGCAACGCCGACAGCGGCGCGGGAATGCCGGCCCTTGTCGCCGAAGGCGGCGACCATCAGGTCCGATGCGCCATTGATGATCTTCGGCGCGTCGATGAAATCCGGCGTCGAATTGACGAAGCCGCCGAGACGGACGACGCGGGCCACCTTGTCGAGATCGCCGAGCGCTGCCTTGACCTGGGCCAGGATATTGATGGCGCAGCCGCGCGCCGCATTGACGCCCTGCTCGAGGGTGACGCCGGCACCGAGCTTGCCCTTGGCGATCAGCTGGCCGTCTGCGCCCATGCAGATCTGGCCGGAGACGAACAGCAGATTACCGGTGCGGACGAAGCCGACATAGTTCGCCACCGGGCTCACCGGCTCGTGAAGCTTGACCCCCAAATCCGCGAGTTTCTGCTCGACCGTTCCTGCCATCGTGATTCCCCAAATGATTGATGAAGTGCCCGAACAAAGGTCCCCAAAGGGTTCAGGCACCGTCTGTTTCACCCATACCGCGTCGCCACGCAAGTGACGATCGGGCGACACCGGGTCGCCGCCGTAACGGTGCGGATTCGGCGAGATTTGCTGCAGAATATGGCATTTCCGCAGTGCTAATCCGGCGTGGCCGTAGTTGCGACGCAATAAGGCGCTCTCTATTGTTGTAGTTCGAGAATCCAGGGAAACCCCATGCGCCGCATTTCCTCCGTTTCGCGCCTTCAGGCTGCTTCGCTGGCACTGACCATGGCGACCTTCGTGGCGCCGGTATCGGCATTCGCGGCTCCCCCCGCTGCGGGCACGCCGTTCGTGGCGCATCAGGCGCTGTATGAGTTGAAGCTCTTGAAGTCGCGCGGCAATGCCAGCGTCAACAGCGCCAGCGGCCGCATCCTCTACAATTTCACCGGCAGTGCCTGCGAAGGCTACACCTCGGATTTCCGCCAGGTCTCCGAACTGAACAGCGGCGAGGACAAGACCACGCTGAGCGATCTGCGCTCCACCAGTTGGGAAGCCGGCGACGGCAAGAGCTATCGCTTCAAGATCGACACCCGCATGAATGACGGCGATGCCAGCGCCGTCGATGGCATGGCGGAACGCGAGGGCGACCACGTCACCGTCAAGCTGAAGCAGCCAGTGGCCAAGACCTTCACGCTGGATGGCTCGACCGTATTTCCGACCGAGCAGATCCATCGCATCATCGCCGCTGCGCGCGAGGGCAAGTCGGTGCTGGAACTGAATGTCTATGACGGTTCGGATACCGGCGAGAAAGTCTACAGCACGCTCACGATCATCGGGCAGGCGATCCCCGGCGACCGCAAGGTCACCGAACCCGATCCTTCGACGGGCGATGACGGCATGAAGAAGCTGACGCGCTGGCCGGTGACCGTCAGCTATTACGACAAATCGGCAAAATCCTCCGATGGCGGCGAGCAGATGCCGGTCTATGCCATGTCGTTTGAACTCTTTGAGAACGGCGTCTCGCGGTCCCTGGTGCTGGACTACAATGACTTCGTCATCGGCGGCGCCATGAGCAAGTTCAATGTGAAGGACAGCAAGCCCTGCAAGTGAGCAGGGCTCACACTCTCCCCGCAGGCCGGGAGAGTGTGACGCACTGAGCTTTACTCCGCTCTTGTCAGCCGCATGCTGTCCAGCAAACGCAGGCCACCGCCACCTTCGCTCTTCAGCAGCTTCTTCACCGCGCTTGATGCCGCGATCTCGTAATGATCGGCATAGGCCTCGTGGTTCTTCTCGATATCGTCGAGACGATACAGATAGTTCACCATCAGGCTGGCGGACTCGCGCAGGCCCTTGGCCGAGGTGTCGCCGAGCCAGTCGATGCGCTCCAGCCGTGCGCCGTTGCCGAGATGGAAGCGGGCGACGGAATCGATCGGGCCGCCGCGCGGGCTCTTGGCTTTCAGGAAGTAATGCGCGGCGAGGTGCTCCATCACGGGCTTGAGCTGTGCCGTCAGCGCTGTGTCGTGCACCCACAGCGGATCGGCGAGCATGTCGACCAGCGCCTGGTCCTCATTGGACAGGTTGAGGTCATCGGCCTTCTTGAGCCACTTCATGAAGCCCGGCACCGGTGACAGCGTCACGAAAGTGTCGAGCTTCGGCAGTTCGCGGCGCAGTTCCTCGACCACCTGCTTGATCAGGAAGTTGCCGAACGAAATGCCGCCGAGACCGCGCTGGCAGTTGGAGATCGAATAGAACACCGCGGTGCGCGCGCGCTCGATGGGCACCGGCTGGCGATCGACGGCCAGCAGCGGCGCGATGGCGCCCGGAATGGTTTCGGTGAGCGCAACCTCGACGAAGATCAGCGGCTCATCGACCAATGCGGGATGGAAGAACGCGTAGCAGCGGCGATCCGCGGGATCGATGCGGCGGCGCAGATCGTCCCAGTCGTGGATCTCATGCACCGCCTCATACTTGATGACTTTTTCCAGCACATTGGCGGGCGTGGACCAGTCGATCTTGCGCAGCACGAGAAATCCCCTGTTGAACCACGATGCCAAGAGATGGACGACGTCGCGATCGACGGCGTTGAGATCCTTGTTACCATTCTTCAGATCGAGAAGATCCTCACGCATCTTCACGAGTTCGCTGGTCGCGTTCGGCGCGCGGTTCAGCCGGCGAAACAACTCCTGCCGCTGCGGCTCGGATGCGAAATGCAATTCGCCGGAGACGTCACCGGTCGGCTTGGCGCGCCATGCCTCGATGGCCTTTTCGAGCTTGTCGCGATCCGGACCGTAATTCTGCGCGAGGTGCTCGAAGAAAGTGAGGCGGCCGGCCTCGTCGAGACTCTTGTAGCGGTCGAGCACGCCGCGCGCGAGGACCGTGCCCGATGCTTCGCCGCGTCCTGACAAAAGCTCTGCGCAGAGTTCGATCAAATCCGATGCGTTCTGTTTGGGATCGACAGATGCAGGACCGAGCCGCAGCAGCGTGCGTCCGCGTTCCGAGATGGATGCGAGGAGATCGGAGAAGAAGGAGTCATTGCTCATGGTGAATCAATTCCCGGGCTGGCAGTCCGACCAGTCTGCTTCAATATAGCCCATAGCGAGGCATATTGCGCGTTCATTTGAAGCATGAAACAATTGTGAGCGGGGAGCGCTTCGGCAGGAGAATTGCATTCGTTTCTGATTGCGGCCGGGTCGCTGAAAACAGAGGAATTCAGGATGAAGCGGATCGCATCGAAGCGTGGCGTTGTGGCAGCTCTCGCGCTGGGCGCGTTGCTGAGCAGTGGCTCGGCATTTGCCCAACAAACCATCAAGGTTGGCTGGACCATTCCGGCCGAAGAATCCAAATACTGGATGATGAAGCGTCCGCAGGAATTCGCGGATCTCGGCAAGAAATACAATATCGAGTGGGTGCAGTTTCAGGGCACTGCGCCGATGACGCAGGCACTCGCGGCCGGCGCGCTGGACTGCGCGACCCAATCGGTGCTGGCACTGGCGCAGGGCGTGCAGAGCGGCAACCTCAAGGCCTCCATCGTCGCGCAGCACGTGTTCGAGAAGCCGGGCAGCTTCTCCGTCTATTGGGCCGTGAAGGACGATTCACCGATCAAGACCATCGCCGACCTCAAGGGGAAGACGATGTCGATCAACACGCTGGGCTCCGGCATCTATGGCCCGATGGCGATCCTGCTGAAGCAGGCCGGCCTCGATCCGGCCAAGGACGTCAAGCTGGTTGAAGTCGGCTTCGCCCTCTCGGAAGAAGCGCTGCGTTCGGGCCGCGTCGATTCCGCCGTGATGAACCAGCCGTTCGCCGCGCGCATGGAAGCCAAGGGTGGCACCCGCAAGCTGTTCTCGCTGTCGCAGCAGCAGGATGGCATCGTGCACATCCTCGAAGCCTGCCGTGCCGACTTCATCGAGAAGAATCCGGAACTGGCCAGGATGTATGTGCGTGACCTGACGCTGGGCATGCAGAAGGCGCTGGCCAACCGCGACGAAACCCTGAAGGTCGTCAACGAAGTGATGAAGGCCCCGATCCCGGTGCTGGAAACCTATCTGCTCAAGGACAATGATTTCGCCAGGGATCCGGGCGCCGCGCCGAATTTCGACGCGATCCAGAAGATGCTCGACACCTATGTCGAATCCGGAATGCTGCCGAAGAAGCTCGACGTCTCCGAGCTGAAGGGCAAGGTCGTCGCGCCGATCAAGTAACGGCGCTTCGTCGACAATGACGTGATGGTCGGGCAAAGCGCGAAGCGCGGCTTCGCTGGATGTCCCGGCCATTTTCGTTTGTAGGATGGGTAGAGCGGCGTTACGCGTAGCGTAGCGCTGCGAAACCCATCGCCCACATGCACTGAAAGTGATGGGTTTCGCTGCGCTCTACCCATCCTACGCCGAGAGCTCAGCTACTCGCCTGCGACATCTGACATGCCGCTGTCGATCAGGAGATCGAGGGTATATTTGATCGTTGCGCGCTCGTCGTCGCTGAAGCGCTTCAGCAGTTCGGCCTCATGTTCGAGCGCAGCCTTCTGCACGGGCTTGACGCGCGCGCGACCCTTGGCGGTGAGGTACAAGGTGACGCGGCGGCGATCGTTGGACGTGCTCTTGCGCTTCAGCAGCTCGTCGCGCTCCATGCGGTCGAGCACTTTTGTCAGGCCCGGCTGCTTCATCAAGGCCATCGCCGCGAGTTCGCCGACCGACAGGCCCTCGACATCGGCAAGGCAGGCCAGCACGCGCCATTCGGGCACCGTGAGGTCCCACTCCTTGAGCCGGGCGTGAAAGGTGCTGGACACATTGAAGCTCGCGCGCGCCAGCAGATAGGACAGGTAGCTGCGTGCAAAACTGTTGCTGGCCAGGGCCGGCGTACGCGGCTGTGCCTTGTCGATGCGGCGGAGTTGTCCGGAGTGGAAGACGAGCGGATCGTGATTGCGCTCGACGAAATGCACGACCTCGCCGACAAGGATGGTGTGGTCGCCGCCGGGATAGCGTGCCCACGTCTTGCATTCGAAGATCGGTGCGAGGCCCTCGATCAGCGGTGCGCCGCTGATGCCCGGTGCATGCGCGATATCAGCGAATTTGTCGGAGCCGCGGCGGCCGAAGCGCATCGCCAGCTCGCCATGATCGGCGCCGAGAAAGTGGATGGCAAACGCATCTGCCGCGACGAAGGGATCGTGGCTCGGCGAGGATTTTGCGACGCTCCACAGCACAAGTGGCGGATCGAGCGACACGGACGAGAAGGAGTTGGCGGTCATGCCGACGGGATGGTCGCCATTGGTGGCGGTGACCACGGTGACGCCGGTCGGAAACTGGCCCAGCGCCTGACGGAAGGTGGCGGGGTTGACCGCCTGCGCCTTATCCGGGAGCTTGTCGTCCGCGACCTTGTCATGCGCCGTCTTGTCAAACGCCGTTTTGTCAAAGGCCATGGGATTCGCCGCTCCGCGACGTCAGGGACTGCTCAAAATACAGCGCCAGACTGTCCTTCAAGATTAAAAATATTCCTTTTCATATAACATGACGGCGCCTATCATCCAATCATAATCGCTTAAAAACACGGAGAAACGGCATGCTGGCGGATCGCATCGAGGCGAAATGGATCGACGCATTCTGCGAGATCTTCGAACGCTGCGCGGTCAAGCCCGGCGACACTGCCGCCATCCTCTCCGAGACGCAATCGCGCGCGCTGAATGTCCACATCGCCGAACTGGCATTGCTGCGCATGGGCGCGCGGCCGTTCCACGTCGTGGTGCCGACGCCGCGCAACAAGCAGGTCGTGCCGATCCGCTCCACCGGCGCGTCCGAGGCGATCCAGCAGCTCGGCCCGGTGGTGTCTGCGCTGCAGCAGGCCGGCTTCGTGGTCGACTGCACCATCGAGGGCCTGATGCATGCGAAGGAGACGCCGGAGATTCTCAAGGCCGGCGCACGCATTCTGGTGATCTCCAACGAGCATCCCGAAGCGCTCGAGCGCATGGTGCCGGACTCGGCGCTCGAGAAGCGCGTGCGCGCGGCGGCGAAGATGCTGCGCGGCACGAAGCACATGAAGGTGACGTCGAAGGCGGGCACCGATCTCGACATCAACATGGAAGGCGCCGCCACCGTCGGCGTCTGGGGCTGGACCGACAAGCCGGGCACGCTGGCGCATTGGCCGGGCGGCATCGTGGTGAGCTTCCCGAAGAGCAAGACCATCAACGGCACGGTGGTGATGGATGCAGGCGATATCAATCTGACTTTCAAGCGCTACCTGACGTCGCCGGTGCGGATGCTGTTCAAGGACGACTATCTCACCGAACTCACGGGCGAGGGCGCCGACGCCGAGATGATGAAGCGCTATCTGGCCGCCTGGGGCGATCGCGAAGCTTACGCCGTGTCGCATGTGGGCTGGGGCATGAACCCCAATGCGCGCTACGAGGCGCTGCAGATGTATGACCAGCGCGACACCAACGGCACGGAAATCCGCGCCGTGGCAGGCAACTTCCTGTTCTCCACCGGCGCCAACGAATTCGCGGGCCGCTATACGGCGGGGCATTTCGATCTGCCGATCTTCAAGACAACGATCACGCTGGACGGCGTGGATGTGATCAGGGACGGCGAGTTGCAGGACGTGTTCGGCTAGCCACAAACTCTGCCCTCATGGTGAGGAGCGCGCCACTCGGCGTGCGTCTCGAACCATGACGGGGGGCGCGGCCATCCCTCGAGACGGCGCTGAAAAAGCGCTTCCTCAGGATGACGGGCTCAGCTTTTCTCGGAAGTTCGCGGCTTCTCCGGCCCGTCATAGGCGATGCCGCGGATCACCGCGGCGCTGCCGAACTTCTTCCTGAGATCGTCCATCGCCCGTTCGGCATGAGACGAGCGGCGGTCGAGCATGTTGTCGTCGCCGGCTTCCGCGCCGGGTTTCAGCGCGCTGACGCCGGTGCCGATCAGGCGAAAGGCCGTGCCGTCGATTTCCTTCGCCAGCATCTCGCGGCTGATATCGAAGATGCGCGCCGCCATCTGCGTCGGCGACTGGATCGATTGCGAGCGGGTGCGCTGGCGGAAATCCGCGGTCTTGAGTTTCAACGTCACCGTGGTGCCCGAAAGCTCACTGCTCTTCAGTCGCGAGGAGACCTTTTCCGACAAGCGCCACAGGATTTTCTCCAGCGTGGCGAAGTCGCGGATATCTTCGTTGAATGTGGTTTCGTTCGAGATCGTCTTGGCGCCGCGATCGGCGACCACGAGGCGATCGTCGATGCCGCGGGCGAGGCGCCACAGCCTGCGGCCTTCGCCGCCGAACTGTTTCATCAGGTCGGTCTCATCGGCCTTCTGGATGTCGCTGATCTTGCGAAAGCCGCGCTGCGAGAGTTTCTCCGCGGTCGCCGGGCCGACGCCGTAGATAAAGCTGACGGGCCTGTCGGCGAGCATGGCCACGGCGTCGTCCTGATCGAGTGTGGCGAAGCCGCGTGGCTTGTCGAGATCGCTGGCGATCTTGGCGAGAAACTTGTTCACCGACAGGCCGACCGAGACCGTGATGCCGACAGTGCGCTCGATGTCGGCGGCGAATTTCGCCAGCACCTTGGCGGGGATCATGCCGTGCACGCGCTGCGTGCCGGACAGATCGAGAAAGGCCTCGTCGATCGACAGCGGCTCCACCAGCGGCGTTAACGCCTGCATGGCGTGACGGACCTCGCGGCCGACGCGGACATATTTCGCCATGTCGGGCCGCACCACGACGGCATCGGGGCAGAGATCGAGCGCCTTGAACATCGGCATCGCCGAGCGCACACCATAGGTGCGGGCGATGTAACAGGCCGCCGACACCACGCCGCGCTTGCCGCCGCCGATGATGACAGGCTGATCGACGATCGCGGGGTTATCGCGCTTCTCCACGGTCGCATAGAACGCATCGCAGTCGATATGCGCCAGCGTCAGCGCGGGCAGTGCGTGGTGCCGCACCAGGCGCGGCGAGCCGCAGGCGGTACAGCGCTTCACGCGAACATCCAGATCGACAAGGCAATCCCGGCAGAAGCAGCGCGGTCCGCTCAGCTCTGACGGGGAGGCGCTCACGTAAATTCCTGCCCGCGGGGATCGAGTGCCTGCCGCGCGGCGGCGATGGTGGTGGGGTCCAGTTGCGACGATGCCGAAAACGCTTTCACGGTCTCGTCATCGCGCAGCACGAAATCGAGCACGCTGACGAGGAACTGCGGGTCCTTTGCAGCCGACCGGAGGGTCTCCGGACCGATTCCGCTCTCGGAGAGGAACAGGCCCAGCCGATCGGGTTGCCCCGCGACAAAGGATAGCGCCTGAATCGCAACGATTTCAGCGACTTCGCTGGGGTGGCGCTTGGGCTTTTTCATCATGCGTGTTTGCCTTTCCGTAACTTATCGTCTCTATTTTGAATCATCATGCCCGAGTCACCGGGGCGATTCCAGTTGGTGGGATGCGCGCGGTACATGGGCACTTCGGCGGGTGGCCGAAGTGAATTCGGAAGTTCGCTTCGGAAATCGCAGTGCCGGTGACGCAGGGCAATCATGCCCCGCGCATACAAGACCGTTCAGTCGGGATTGGAGGGCGGGATGGCAAAAACCGTCCTGATCGTGGAGGACAACGAGCTCAACATGAAGCTCTTCCGTGACCTGCTGGAAGCCCATGGCTATCAGACAGTCGGCACGAGCAATGGCTATGAAGCGCTCGATCTGGTCCGCTCGCTCCGCCCCGATCTCATCCTCATGGATATTCAGCTACCGCAGGTCTCCGGTCTCGAAGTGACCGGCTGGATCAAGAAGGATCCTGCGATCAGCATGATCCCCGTCGTTGCCGTCACAGCCTTCGCCATGAAGGGCGACGAAGAGCGTATCCGCGAAGGCGGCTGCGAAGCCTATTTGTCAAAGCCCATTTCGGTCGGAAAATTTATCGAAACCGTTCGACGGTTCATCGGTTAGGGAGTTCCCTATGTCAGCGCGTATTCTTGTCGTCGATGACATCCCCGCCAACGTCAAGCTTCTGGAAGCCCGTCTCTCGGCGGAATATTTCGACGTCGTCACCGCGTCCAACGGCGCACAGGCGCTGGAAGTCTGTGCGCGTTCGGAATGCGACCTGATCCTGCTCGACGTCATGATGCCCGACATGGACGGCTTCGAAGTCTGCCGTCGCCTCAAAGCCAATCCGAAGACGCATTTCATTCCGGTCGTCATGGTCACCGCGCTGGATTCGCCATCGGATCGCGTGCGCGGGCTCGAAGCCGGCGCCGATGACTTCCTCACCAAGCCCGTCGCGGATGCCGTGCTGGTGGCCCGCGTGCGTTCGCTGACGCGTCTGAAGATGATGACCGATGAGCTGCGCATGCGCGCCATCACCTCGCTCGAGATCGGCGTACAGGCGCCCGAGCGCAGCGCCGTGGCCGATGCGGGCGTGGGCGGGCGCATCCTGCTGGTCGACGATCGTCCGTCATCCTATGAGCGGCTGGCGCCGATCCTGTCGGCCGAGCACACTGTCGATGTCGAACCCAATCCGACCGAGGCGCTGTTTCATGCCGCCGAGGGCAATTACGATCTGCTCATTGTCTCGCTCAGCCTAGAGAATTACGACGGATTGCGGCTGTGCAGCCAGGCGCGTTCGCTGGAACGCACGCGGCAGATTCCCATTCTCGCCATCGCCGATGCCGACAACAATCCGCGGCTGCTGCGTGGCCTCGAAATCGGCGTCAACGACTACCTCATGCGTCCGGTGGACAAGAACGAGCTCCTGGCCCGCGCCCGCACGCAGGTGCGTCGCCGTCGCTACACCGACCATTTGCGCGATAACGTGCAGAACTCCATCGAGGCTGCGATCACCGACGGGCTCACCGGTCTGCATAATCGGCGCTACATGGAAAGCCATCTGGAGACGCTGGCAGAGCAGGCGGCCAGCCGCAGCAAGCCGCTGGCGCTGATGATGCTCGACATCGACTTCTTCAAGTCGATCAACGACAATCATGGCCACGATGCCGGCGACGACGTACTCCGCGAATTCGCCGTGCGCGTCCGCAAGTCGATCCGCGGCATCGATCTGGCCTGTCGCTATGGCGGCGAGGAATTCGTCATCGTGATGCCAGAGACCGACATGCATGTCGCCAGCATGGTGGCCGAGCGTCTGCGCCGCTCGATCGCCGGCGAGCCGTTCTCCATCGACAAGGGCAACAAGCGCATCGAGGTCACGATCTCGATCGGGCTGTCGACGCTGGAGAAGAAGGGCGAGCCGATCGCCAACGTGCTCAAGCGTGCCGACGTGGCGCTGTATCGCGCCAAGCACGACGGCCGCAATCGCGTGGTCGCTGCGGCCGCCTAAGCCACTGTCACAGACGTGTTCGTGCCGACGGTTGCGACCATCGCGACGGCGGCGAGATTGGGCGTGATCCCGTATCGAAGGTCTGCGTGACCTGCCGGGCCGCGCAGTAAGCCGGGCGCGTCATGCGCGCGCGCAGATAGGCGTCGGCTTCTTTCGTCGGCAATTCCTTGTCGATCACGAGTTTGTCGAGCGCGCAGGCGAGGGCATCCGCGCCCGGCTTGGTGCCGGTGGCGTCGCAGGTCCAGCCGGAGAGGAACACAGCCCTGGTATCGAAGCGCGAGCTGAAGGCAAGGCACTGTTTCCAGCGGCCGTCAGTCTCGACGCGCGTTTCGACGGCATGGACAGGGCCGTAGCGCGTTTCCAGATCGAAGTGCGTGGAGAGCGTCTGGAAGCGCATGTTGCGCAAAAGCTTTGTGTCGCGCGGGTCGAAAGTCGGCCGCGTCTGGAGGCCGCCCGGGGGCGGGAACGCGATCGCCACGGTGAGATCGATCCCGCGATGATCAAGTGCCCCGTATTGCATGACCTCAACACGGCCAAGCAGTCCGCTGGTGATGATATCGGAGCTGACGGGTAACCGTGTGAAGCTGCCGTCAGCGATCCTGAAAGCTGGCTTGTCCTGGACCACCTGGACCCGATTGCCCCAGAGCCAGATCAACACGAAGGCGATGATCCCGAAGACAATCATTCCGAAAAAATAGAAGGCGTATCGGACGAAGACGCCGGCCAGCGACACCGCGGACGAGAGTTGGCCAGCCGTCGTTGAGTCGGTGTCGCGGAAAGACAAGGGATGCTCCCGATGCAAAATAATTGCGTCGAATGATACCTACTTGTCGCACGAAATGACGGGACTACCGTTTCAATTGCCGATCAATACCCGCCATAGTTGTGGCAGGGTAAATGCAGTGCTGCGCGGATTCTTAGAATTGGAGCGGTCGGGCCGAGCTTCTCGCTCAACCGCGCCCCGCGCCTTGCGGGGCGAGGCTAAAAGAAAACGGGGCCCGAAAGGACCCCGTTCAAAATCCGTCAGCAGTTGCAGTCAGCGCTTACTTGATCTTGGCTTCCTTGAACTCGACGTGCTTGCGCGCGACCGGGTCATACTTCTTCTTGACCATCTTGTCGGTCATGGTGCGCGAGTTCTTCTTGGCGGTGTAGTAGAAGCCGGTGTCCGCGGTGGAAACGAGCTTAATCTTGATGGTGACCGCTTTGGCCATGGTGAACCTCTGAATGTCAGGAATCGGGTGACAGCCAGAGCACTGGCCGTGTTGGGGCGCAACCTAGCCCCGAACGCCCCAAAGTCAAGGTTTTCCGGGGTGGTAAATCCGGGGATTTCCGGGTCCTAGCCCGGAAAGAAGCGGTTTTCGGGCCGCGGGAGGCCCAAATTCTCCCGGAGCGTCCGGCCTTCGTACTCCGTGCGGAAAATCCCGCGCTTCTGCAGTTCCGGGATCACCCGGTCGACAAAGTCGTTCAGCCCCTCCGGCAGATACGGAAACATGATGTTGAAACCGTCGGAGGCCTCGGTTTCCAGCCATTCCTGCATCTCGTCGGCAATGGTCCGGGGCGTGCCCACGAAGGCGGAGCCGCCATAGCCGCCGAGGCGCTGGGCAAGCTGGCGCACGGTCAGGTTCTCGCGCCGGGCGAGGGCGATGACGCGTTCCCGGCCGCTCTTGCTGGCATTGGTTTCGGGTATCTCGGGCAGCGGGCCATCTGGATCGAATCCGGAGGCATCGGTGCCGAGATTGATCGAGAGCGAGGCGATGGCGTTGGCGTAATGCACCTTGCTGTCGAGCAGCGCGCGTTTCTCCTTGGCTTCCTCGACGCTGTCGCCGACCACCACGAAGGCGCCGGGCAGGATCTTGAGGTGGTCGCGATCGCGGCCGAGCGCGGCCATGCGGCCCTTGATGTCGGCGTAGAGCTTTTGCGCATCGCCGATGGGGCCACCCCCGGTGAACACCGCTTCCGCTGTTTCGGCAGCGAGCTGCTTGCCGTCTTCCGATGCGCCGGCCTGCACAATGACGGGCCATCCCTGCACGGGGCGGGCGATGTTCAGCGGGCCGCGCACCGAGAGATACGGGCCCTTGTGATCGAGCACATGCATCTTCTCGGGGTCCATGAAGATGCCGCTCTCGACATCGCGGATGAATGCATCGTCGGCGAAGGAATCCCACAGGCCCGTGACGACGTCATAGAACTCACGCGCGCGCTTGTAGCGCTCGGTATGCTCCATGTGATCGTCCATGCCGAAGTTGAGTGCGGCATCGGGGTTCGAGGTCGTCACGATATTCCAGCCGGCGCGGCCACCGGAGATATGATCGAGCGAGGCGAAGCGGCGGGCGACGTGATAGGGCGCGTCAAAGGTGGTGGAGCCGGTGGCGACGAGGCCGATATTCTCGGTGACCGCAGCGAGTGCCGATAGCAGCGTGAACGGCTCGAATGACGTCACCGTGTGGCTGCGCTTCAGCGCCTCGACCGGCATGTTCAGCACCGCGAGATGATCGGCCATGAAGAAGGCGTCGAACTTGCCGGCTTCGAGCTTCCGGATCATCTGCTTCAGCAGCGGAAAATTGAAGTTCGCGTTCGGTACCGCGCCGGGATAACGCCATGCCCCGGTATGGATGCTGACCGGGCGCATGAAGGCCCCGAGCTTCAATTGACGCTTCGCCATCTGGAATTCCCCGTGATGCTGGTCGGGAACAGATAGGGACGCCAGCGCGTGCAGGTAGATGCTGCTCACGAGAAGATTATTGCGATTTGGAGATTGTCCGCAGAACCTCATCCTGAGGAGCGGCGTCTTCGCCGCGTCTCGAAGGATGGAGACGGGCGCTCATGGTTCGAGACGGCGCTAAAGTAGCGCCTCCTCACCATGAGGACGGAGCTCATCCCTTCTTCGGATTCAGCGTCGGGTCCATCGCGAATTGCGTTTCCAGATAGTCGATCATGACGCGGGTCTTTTGCGGCACGAAGCGGCGCGAGGGATAGACCGCGCTGATCGGCACCGGTTTCGGTTCGAACGCTTCGAGCAGCACGATGAGACGGCCCGTCTCGATCTCATCGGTGAAATGCCAGATCGGGACGAAGCCGATGCCGAGGCCGGACATCACGGCTTCGCGAACGCCCTCAGAACTCTGCGTGCGCACCGGTCCTGTGGCTTCGATGGCGATCGGGCCCTCAGGACTTTCGAAGCGCCAGGTCACGCCGGCGGTGAAGCGCGTATAGGGGATGCAGTCGTGACCTGCGAGGTCGGTGGGATGCGCCGGCATTGTCCTGCCGCGCAGATAGGACGGCGAGGCCACCAGGATACGGCGTGTCACGCCGATCTTTCTGGCGATCAGGTTCTGGTCGGTCACCACGCCGGATCGGATCGCGAGATCGATGCCGTCCTCGACGAGGTCGCTGAAGCCGTCATTCATCACGAGGTCGACATTGACGTCGGGGTAACGTGCCAGAAAGCCCTTCAGGTGAGGGATCACACGCAGCCGGCCGAACACCACGGGGAGGGCCAGTTGCAACGTGCCTGATGGTCTGGCCCGGCGTCGGCCAACCGCGCCCTCGGCCTCCGCAACGGCCTCCAGCGCCAGTTTGGCGCGCTCGTAGAAGCCGCGGCCGTCATCGGTCAGCGTCAGCCTGCGGGTGGTGCGGGTGAACAGACGGGTGCCGAGATGATCTTCCAGCGTGGCGATCTGCCGGCTGACCGTCGGCTGACTGGAATTCTGCTCTGCGGCGACACGGCTGAAGGACCCGGCCTCAACGACCCGGATGAAGGCTTGGAAGAGGGCGACAGTATCGGTCATTCATTCAAAATACGGATAAATGATATCCGATCAAGCCCATAACCACTCCACAGTGGATGGAGCATGTTCTCCTGGTCGGACGGCGATGGCGCCGCCCCCACATCAAATGGAGAGCATCATGACCCGCAAACTCGAAGGTAAGATCGCAGTTGTCACCGGTGGCAGTGCCGGCATCGGCCTGGCCGCCGCCCAGCGTTTCGTCGACGAGGGCGCCTATGTCTTCATCACCGGTCGCCGCCAGGCCGAACTCGACGCCGCCGTGAAGCAGCTCGGCCCGAAGGCCGTGGGCGTGAAGGCGGATGCTGCCAGGCTCGCCGATCTCGCGCATCTGTTCGATACGGTGAAGGCGGCCAAGGGCAAGATCGATGTGCTGTTTGCCAATGCCGGCGGTTATGAATTCAGCCCGTTCGGCCAGATCACCGAAGACGTCTATGACAAGTTGTTCGACATCAATGTGAAGGGCGTCCTGTTCACGGTGCAGCAGTCATTGCCGCTGCTGTCCGACGGCGCTTCCGTGGTTCTCACCGGGTCGGTATCGGGATCGAAGGGGATGGAGTCCTTCAGCGTCTACAACGCCACCAAGGCAGCGATCCGCTCGTTTGCGCGCAGCTGGACCGCGGATCTCAAGGCGCGCAAAATCCGCGTCAATGTGGTCAGTCCCGGACCGATCCAGACCCCCGGCCTCGATGTCTTCGCCAATGACGATGTGAAGGGCTATCTCAAGACCATCGTGCCGCTCGGCCGTCTCGGTACCGCGGACGAGGTTGCCAAGGCGGTGCTGTTCCTGGCATCGGACGACTCCAGCTTCGTTGCCGGTGCAGAATTGTTCGTCGATGGTGGCCTGGCGCAGATCTGACAATGGACTTTGTCCGACAGGAAGGCGCCGCGCATGCGGCGTCTTCCCGTGTCAGAAACTGTGCATGTGTGTGTTGGTGCGATACTCGCTCGCCATCAGTTCTTCGTTTTCAGCAACCTGAATCCACGAGATGGCAAGTTGTAGCAATGCGCGAACTTTCCGCGGGTCAGCTTCGACGCTTGCACGCTGGCTGAGTGCCGACGCCTTGCGACGATACTCCAATGACGTGCGGGCAAATGTCGAAGGCTGGCCTCCGGCGTCCAATTCATCTGTCCCACAACTGGGAATCCCATGAGCGAGAAGGTGGTAGCTGCTACTGCGTTGCACCAACTATCCCGCCAAGGAAACAGCAAAAATAGGCCGAACACGCGTGATCGGCTTATCTGATCTTCTCAAGCATCTCCCGGCAGCATGTCGAGTTGCATCTTGCCACTGTACCAGTGGAAGAAGGGCAGTGGCGCATCGTGACGCAACGGGCCAGTGGCGAGACGCTGCTGCAATTGATTGAGCACGTTCTTCGTCATTGCGTGCGCATCGGCGAGATGTGCGGAGCCAAGCTCGACCCAGACCAGTTCCACCAGTTCGGCATCCGCATGAATCACACCTTCGACGCGATGCGCGATGGCAGAGGCATCCGCCGTGAAGAAACGGGTATCGAAACGCTTGATGCGGCCGGGCGGTGTGATGGCGCGGGCGATCAGAAACAGGCCGGAGGGATCGGGCAGGAGACCGGCATCGCTGAAGGCTTCCCACGGGCCGGGGAGCTTCTTCGTCGTGCCGTCAACCTTGCGGCCGAGGCAGAGACCGGTTTCTTCGCAGGCTTCGCGGATCGCGGCGACAGCGAGCGAACGCGCGCGCGACGGCGGCGTCTTCGGGCTGCCCTTCATCAGGTTGGCTTCAAGCTCCGGCGGCAAAGGTGCAGCCACCGGAATCTTGTTGTCGGTCTTGTCGACACTGCCGCCGGGGAAGACGAACTTGCCGGGCATGAACACCACCTTGTCGTGGCGCTTGCCGACAAGCACTTTCGGAATCGGACCGGAGCGATCGACCAGCATCAGGGTCGCAGCGTCGCGCGGACGCTTATAGGGATGGTGGTCGGCTTCCTTGCCGATCTCGACTTTCTCGTTCATTCCGTCTCCTGAAATTCTTCTTATTACGTGCTGTTCAAGCAGACGGAGAATGTATCAGTCGGCCGGGCCGTCGCCAAATCCATGCATGCGGAATGCCCACTGCAATCCGACCACGGCGCCCTTGACCGGCTGCAACAACAGCAGCGACGCGATCAGTGTGATCGGTAGATAGATCGCAAGTTGCAGCGCGACCGATGGCGAATAGTTGGTCTCGATCCACAATGCGATCGGCACGACGATGTGACCGACGATGACGATCACGAGATAGGCGGGGAGATCGTCGGCGCGATGCGCGCTGAAATCCTGGCCACACTTGTCGCAGTGATCTGCGGTCTTCAGGAAGGCGCGAAACATCTTGCCTTCGCCGCAGTTCGGGCAACGGCAGGCGAAGCCGTGCTTCATCGCGGTCCAGACGTTGCGCTTGGCGGAGGAATCCAACGTCGCGCTCCAGATCTTCGGTGTGGTCAATGTCATCATGGCGTTACCCCTTTGTAGGCTTGCCGGGGTCGCGCCCGGAGCGAGCCTTGTCAGCTTTGGCAGCCTGCCGCGCATTGCGCCCGGGTTTGGCTTTCTTGGGTGCCTTCTGCTTCTTCGACATTTTGAACTTCGTCGTACCAGAAGGTTTGGCACCCGGATGACGCGGCCGGTCTGCAGCGTCATTGCTGCGGGCATGTTCGCGTCGGCGGCTCCGTGGGGCGGTATCGCCCTCGGAGAGCATTTCAAACCGCAAGGCACCAGCGACGGGGGCTGCCTCGACCAGACGGACGTCGACGACGTCGCCCAACCGGTGCATGGCACCGCTGCGTGTACCGACAAGGGCGTGGCGAGCTTCGTCATAGTTGAAGTATTCGGTGCCCAGCGTGCGGATCGGGATCAGGCCATCGGCGCCAGTCTCGGTCAATCGGACAAAGAGTCCAGCCCTGGTGACACCGGAGATCCGGCCCCGGAAGGTTGCGCCGATCTTGTCGGCCAGGAAATGCGCGATCAGGCGGTCGGATGTCTCGCGTTCAGCCTTCATGGCCCGGCGTTCGGTAGCGGAAATCTGCGCAGAAACCTCGCTCAGGGTTTCCATCGTTTCGGTGTCAGGCAATGCACCTTCGCCGAGACCGAGCGCGCGGATCAGTGCGCGATGCACGATCAGATCCGCGTATCGCCTGATAGGCGATGTGAAATGCGCGTAGCGCCGCAGATTCAGACCGAAATGTCCGTAATTCTCGGCGGCATATTCCGCCTGGGCTTGCGAGCGCAAAACCACTTCATTCACCAGCGGCTCGGAATCGTGACCTTTGACCTGTGACAGCACGCGATTGAATATCGCCGGCCGCAGCGCGCCCGCTTTCGCGAACGACATGTCGAGGGTCTTGAGGAATTCCTGCAGGTTGTGAACCTTCTCCACGGAAGGCTCATCATGTACCCGATAGATAAGCGGCAGACCCTTCTTTTCAAGCATCTCCGCTGCGGCCACGTTGGCCAGGATCATGAACTCTTCAATGAGTTTATGGGCGTCGAGACGCTCGGGCACCACGACACGATCGACGGTGCCGTCCTTCTTGAGCAGGATTTTGCGCTCGGGGATATCGAGGTCCAGCGGATCGCGTTCGTCGCGCGCGAGCTTTACCTGCGTGTAGGCCGCATAGAGCGGCTTCAGGATCGGTTCGAGCAGCGGGCCGGTGGTATCGTCGGGATGGCCGTCGATGGCGGCTTGCGCCTGCGCGTAATTCAGCTTCGCCGCCGAACGCATCAGGATGCGGTGAAAGCGGTGCGACTTCTTGCGTCCGTCGGCGCCGATTACCATGCGTACGGCCAGCGCGCCGCGCGGTTCGCCCGGTACCAGCGAACAGAGGTCGTTGGAAATGCGCTCCGGCAGCATCGGCACGACGCGGTCGGGGAAGTAGACCGAGTTGCCGCGGAGCAGTGCGTCACGATCGAGCGCAGAACGGGGACGCACATAGAAGGCAACATCCGCAATGGCGACGGTGACGATGTATCCACCTGCATTGTTCGGATCGGAATCGCGTTCGGCATAGACGGCGTCGTCGTGATCCTTGGCGTCCGGCGGATCGATGGTGACCAGCGGCACGTCGCGCCAGTCTTCACGTCCTTGCAGCGTCGCAGGCTGCGCGGCTTCCGCTTCCTTCAGCGCGTCGCGCGAGAACGCCTGTGGGATATCGTGCGAGTGGATCGCGATCAGGCTGACCGCTTTCTCGGAGGAGAGCGAACCGAGCCGTTCCTTCACCTTGCCGGAGCCGAGGCCATAGCCACGCGTGCGAATGAGATCGACGCTGACGAGATCGCCGTCCTCGGCGCCGTTGGCGTCTGACGCGGCGATGTTGAGTTCGCGACCGGCCTGCTTCTTGTCGACCGGGATCAATCGTCCTCCGCCATTGGGCAGCGCGCGATAGATGCCGAGCAGGCGCGTGCGGGCACCTTCGAGCACCCGTACGACGCGGCCCTGATAGCTGGCTAACTCGCCATCGTTCTCGATCTTCTCGATGCGCAGCAATGCGCGGTCGCCGACGCCGGCCGCGGTGCCGGGCAGGGGACGGCGCGGCGTGTGAATTCGGATTTTCGGCGCGACGCCGTCTGCCTCGTCCCATTCGACAGGCGTGGCAATCAACTCGCCTTCGGCATCCCTGGAGGTGATGTCCACCAGCACCGTCGGCGGCATCGCAGCAGGCTCGCGCACGCTGCGGCCCTTTTTGGCGATGGCGCCTTCGTCGGCGAGTTCGCGCAGCATGCGCTTCAACTCGACGCGGGCGGCGTTCTTCAGTCCGAATTCACGCGCGATTTCGCGGGTGCCGATCTTGCCGGGATACGCGCGAATAAACGCGACGATGGCATCCCTGGTTGGAAAGCTGCTGTCGCGTTTCTTGCTCACAATTATCCGTTCTATAGCGTTTTCAAGCGAAGTGGTTTCCGGTTCGCGCCAAGAAAACGCGTCAAAACAAAAAGACAGAGCCTTGGTTCTGATATCATCAGAACCGAAAAGGCTCTAGCCAGCGCTCTTCTTCGCGACCGTTTTCGCAGCCTTCTTCTTCGCAGGCGATGTCTTTGCCTTCACCGGCGCGCGTGCCTTGCTTGCCGCGGCCGTTTCAGCCTTCGGCTTTGCCGCGGCTTTCTTTGCAACAGCCTTCTTGGCCGCCGGCTTCTTCTCGGCTGCGTCGGCCTTCTTGGCGACAGCCTTCTTCGCCGGCGCCTTCTTGGCACCGCGCTTCGGCTTGATGCCGCCCTTGGCGACGCGCTCGTCGATCAGCGCGACGGCTTCTTCGAGGGTGATGGTCTCCTGCGTCTTGTCGCTCGGGATCGTCGCATTGACGCCGCCGGCGGTGACATAGGCGCCGTAGCGTCCACCCTTCACGGCGACGCCGCCGAGGGTCGGATGATCGCCGAGCGGCTTGCCGGGATCGGCGCCGAAGCGACGGCCTGACGGGCCCTTGGCGATCTTCTCGGCGATCAGCGTGACCGCGCGGTTGAGGCCGATATCGAATACCTCGTCGCCGGCCTCGAGGCTGGCATAGGTCTTCTCATGCTTCACGAACGGTCCGAAACGGCCGAGGCCTGCGGTGATCGGCTCGCCGCTCTCCGGGTGTTTGCCGATCTCGCGCGGCAGCGACAGCAGCTTCAGCGCCATATCGAGTTCGACATCGCTGGGCGATGTGTTCTTCGGAATGCCTGCACGCTTCGGCTTCTCGCCTTCCTCGTAATCCTTGGCGTCGCCGAGCTGGATATAGGGCCCGAAGCGTCCGGCCTTCACCGCAACTTCGAGACCCGACACCGGATCGGGACCGAGCACGCGATCGGCATTGGCGCCAGAGTCCGCGGCGAGCGGGCGCGTGTAGCGGCATTCCGGATAGTTGGTGCAGCCGACGAAGGCGCCGAACTTGCCGGCCTTGAGGTTGAGACGGCCGGTGCCGCAGGTCGGGCACTGGCGAGGATCGCCGCCATCTTCGCGCGGGGCGTAGATGTGTGGGCCGAGCATCTCGTCGAGGGCGTCGAGCACCTGCGCCACGCGCAGATCCTTGATCTCGTTCACGGCGCCGATGAAGTCGGTCCAGAAATCCTTCAGCACCTGCTGCCAGGAAATCTCGTTGTTGGAAATCCTGTCGAGGTTCTCTTCCAGCGCCGCGGTGAAGTCATACTCCACATATTTGGCGAAGAAATTTTCGAGGAAGGCGACGACGACGCGGCCCTTGTCCTCGCCATAGAGACGCTTCTTCTCGAGGCGGACATAGCCACGATCCTTCAGCACCTGCAGGATCGATGCATAGGTCGAGGGCCGGCCGATGCCGAGCTCTTCCATGCGCTTCACCAGTGATGCTTCCGAGAAACGCGGCGGCGGCTCGGTGAAATGCTGGGTGACGGCGAGGTTCTCTTTCTTCAGCGCTTCGCCTTCGTTCATGGCGGGCAGGCGGCGTGAATCCTCATCGTCGGCGTCGTCGTCCTTGCCTTCCTGATAGACCGCAAGGAAGCCGTCGAACTTCACGACCTGACCGGTGGCGCGCAGTTCCAGAATCCGCGATCCCGCCTTGGCGGCGATATCGACGGTGGTGCGCTCCATCTCGGCGGATTCCATCTGGCTGGCGATGGTGCGCATCCAGATCAGCTCATAGAGCCGCGACTGATCCGTATCCAGGCGGCCGCGCAGGCTTGCCGGGCGACGCGACATGTCGGTCGGGCGGATCGCTTCATGCGCTTCCTGGGCGTTCTTGGCTTTGCTCGTATATTGCCGCGCGGCGTCCGGCACATATTGCTTGCCGTAGTCTTCGCCGATGACAGAGCGCGCCTGCGTGATGGCGGAGGGATCGATCTGCACGCCGTCGGTTCGCATATAGGTGATGAGACCGGTGGTCTCGCCGCCGATGTCGATGCCTTCATACAGACGCTGCGCGATGCGCATGGTGTGCGCCGGCGCAAAACCGAGCTTGCGGCTGGCTTCCTGCTGCAGCGTGGAGGTCGTGAACGGCGCCTGCGGATTGCGGCGCGCGGGCTTGGCATCGACGGTGGAGACCGTGAAGTTGGCGGCTTCGATCGCCTTCCTGAAGTCTTCGGCTTCGGCACCGGTGCCGATATCGAGACGCTGGATCTTCTTGCCGTCGGCGCCGACCAGGCGGGCTTCGAAACTCTCGCCGCGCGGCGTGGCGAGCGTGGTCACCAGCGACCAGTATTCGCGCGGGATGAACTTCTCGATTTCCTGCTCGCGGTCGCAGACCAGGCGCAGCGCGACCGATTGCACGCGGCCCGCGGAGCGGGCACCGGGCAGCTTGCGCCACAGCACTGGAGAAAGCGTAAAGCCCACCAGATAATCGAGTGCACGGCGCGCCATATAGGCATCGACCAGCGCGCCATCGATCTCGCGCGGATTCTTCATCGCGTCGGTGACGGCCTGCTTGGTGATCGCGTTGAACACCACACGCTCGATCTTCTGATCCTTCAGCGCGCGCTTCTGCTTGAGGACTTCGAGCACGTGCCACGAGATCGCCTCGCCTTCGCGATCAGGGTCGGTCGCGAGGATGAGCTTGTCGGCGCCCTTGACGGCCTTGGCGATGTCGTTGAGCCGGCTGTTGGCCTTCGGGTCGATCTCCCAGATCATCTGGAAATTGGCGTCGGGATCGACCGATCCGTTCTTGGCCGGGAGGTCGCGGACATGGCCGAACGACGCCAGGACCTCATAGTCCTTGCCCAGATACTTGTTGATCGTCTTGGCCTTTGAAGGCGACTCGACAATGACGAGATTCATGTGATTCCAATAACTTAAAGGGGGAATCCGGCTTGGGTCTGCGAGAGTCGCGCCAGCCGTTTCGCGGCGAACATGGGTGCGAAGGGGTCCCGTGTCAAATCGTGAGTTGTTGATGGCCGTGGCTGCGGGCTCCGAAACAATTACCAAGGGCTGTAAAATGCAACCAATAACGGTATGATTTGATGCTTCGTTGCCGCTGATTTCACCCGGAATGCCGGGCCAGGGAATACCCATGACATCGCCACTTCCGGATGATCCTGCGCAGGGCGATGGCGGACCGGAGGAAGCGGCACTTTATATAAAGGGTGCGGTTCGCGACCTGTCGCTGATGGCACGCTGCCATCGCCATGACATGCTCGCTTACCTGCTGGACATGGCGCATTTGGAAACCGAGGAGATTTTGCGACCGGGCGGCCTTTGCAAGCCGTCAAGCCGTTGATGGCTCGATCCGGGTGTCGCCATAGCCGAGCAGCGAGCCGTCGGCTGCGTGCAGCTCCAACTTCTTGATCTTCTTGCCGTTCTTGCGATCCACCATGATCGTCGTGGGCTCGCCGGGCTGGAAGGAGAATTCCTCACCCCACTGGCGCAGTGCCACCATGATCGGATGCACGGCCTCGCCTTTCGGGGTCAGCACATAGTCCAGATAGGCGCTGCCGTCGGCCGCCGGCTCCAGCTTCAGGATGCCGTCCTCGACCAGCGCCTTCAGCCGTGCGGCGAGAATGTTCTTCGCCAAGCCCAGGCTTTTCTGGAATTCACCGAAGCGCCGTGCACCCAGCATGGCGTCGCGGATGATCATCATTGTCCAGCAGTCACCGATCACCTCCATGGATCGTGCGACCGGACAGGTCGAATCTTTCAGACTGGTTCGTTTGGCCATGCGACTTTCCGGGGCGGAAAAGAAATCCAGTGATCGGGGGACATGTGGTTGCATTATGAAACCATCCGCTCTAAATGTCCATGTGGTTTTAAAAAGCAACCACTTGATCATCAGGAGATCATCATGCGTTTGGCTAACAAGACGGCTCTCATCACGGGCGGCAATAGCGGTATCGGATTGACCACGGCCAAGCTGTTCGTGGCAGAAGGCGCCAAGGTTGCCATCACCGGCCGGGACAAGGCCAAGCTCGATGCCGCGGTGGCCGAACTCGGCGCGAATGCCATCGGCATCGTGGCCGACGCGACCGATATTGCAGCGACCGAGAAGGCGGTGGCTGAAGCCGTGGCGAAGTTCGGCAAGCTCGACATCGTGTTCGCGAATGCAGGCATCAGCGCGCACACGCCGGTGGGTGGCACCGCGCTCGATGTGTTCGAATCCGTGCTGAAAACCAACATCACCGCGGTGTTCTTCACCGTGCAGGCCGCGGTTGCGCATCTCAACGATGGCGCGTCGATCATTCTCAACGGCTCGGTGATCTCCGTGCTCGGCAATCCCGGCTATGCCGCCTATGCCGCGAGCAAGGCCGGCGTGCGCGCCATGGCCCGCGTGATGGCGTCCGAGCTGTCGCCGCGCAATATCCGCGTCAATGTCGTATCGCCCGGCGGCACATCGACACCGATCTGGGATCGCTCTGCGCCGACGCCGGAAGCAAGAGCAGCACTTGAAAAGCGCATCTCGATGACCATTCCGCTCGGGCGTTTCGGCAAGCCGGAAGAAGTTGCGAAGACCGTGCTGTTTCTCGCGTCGGATGATGCATCGAACATCCAGGGCGCTGAGATTTTCGTCGATGGTGGCGTGACGTCGTCGCCCGCTGGCGCACCGGCCTATCGTAGCTAGTGAGAGCACACCGTCATCCCGGGGACCGGCGGTCCGCGTAAGCGGACGGCGGGAGCCCGGGATCTCCATTGGTTGAAACTCACTTCGGGATTCCCAGCCACTCCAATTGGAGTGGCTGGGGTTTGCGTGCGCGAAGATGCGCCCGCGCCCCGGAATGACAGTGGTTACGCCGCGCGTAGATCCGTGGCCGCCTGCAGGGCATCGGCGATTGCTTTCTCACGATGCTCCGGCCCGGCACCGATGCCGTCGGCGGCGATGATTTCGATATCGGTCACGCCGATGAAGCCGAACACGCTGCGCAGATAGGTTTCGACGTGTTCGTAGACGGCGGCGGGTTTGCCGGCACTGTAGAAATTGCCACGCGATACCGCGATGATCACCCGCTTGCCACCGGCCAGGCCCTGGACGCCGTCAGGGCCATATTTGAAGGTCTTGCCGGCCACCGCGATGCGGTCGATCCATGATTTGAGCTGGGTCGGGATCGAGAAATTGTACATCGGTGCGCCGATCACAACGACATCGGCGGCCAGGAACTCCTCCAGCACAGCATTGCCTTCGGCAACCTCAGCCTGGATCGCCGCATCGGCCGGGGCCCCTTGCGCCGCGGCAAGATGGGAACCGGACAGATGGCTCAACGGGGCAGCCGCGAGATCGCGGTAGATAATGTTCAGGCCGGGGCTGGCCTTGCCCAGCCGGTTGACGATGGCCGCCGTCACCTGACGGCTGACGGAGTTCG
Source organism: Tardiphaga sp. GW822-FHT04G09 (assembly GCF_058800725.1). Lineage (NCBI taxonomy): Bacteria > Pseudomonadati > Pseudomonadota > Alphaproteobacteria > Hyphomicrobiales > Nitrobacteraceae > Tardiphaga > Tardiphaga sp. GW822-FHT04G09. Next base: position 518,740 of record NZ_JBXAMO010000001.1, read on the forward strand.
GGCCAAGCACGCTGGAATCGAGATGAAGGAGTTTCATATGGTCGCCTCATGGTATAAGTTTGTAACTGACGCTACATGAGTGACTGTCCGAAACTGCGCAAGAAGGCACAATTTTGAAACCCGAGCACAAAAAGGTGCCTGCTTTGCCGCCCGTTCCGCCGGGGCACAACGCCAACGACTGCCGCGGCGTCGCGTCGGTGCTGGCGCGGGTCGGCGACAAATGGAGCGTGCTGGTGATCATGCTGCTCGGCGATGGCCCGCGGCGTTTCAACGAGTTGAAGCGCATGATTGGCGGCATCTCGCAGCGGATGCTGACCCTGACACTACGCGGGCTCGAACGCGACGGGCTGGTGACGCGCACGGTGTTTCCGACGGTGCCGCCGCGCGTGGACTACGAACTCACACATCTCGGCCACGGGCTGAGCGATCCCGTGATGAAGCTTGGCGCATGGGCCAAGGATCATCTCTCCGACATCGACACGGCGCGGAAAGACTTCGACGGGCGCAATTCGGAGGACTGAGTCCTCAGATCATCGACACCAAGCCTCCGCCATGACGCTCCAGCCGTCCGGCAAGCTCGAGCTCCAGCAGTACGATGCGCACCGTGGAGGCCGACGTGCCGGCGAGGCGGATGAGATCGTCGATGCCGACCGGGCTCGGGCCGAGCAGAGCGATGACGCGCGCGCGGTCGCTGTGATCCGGTTCGTCGAACGACGAGATGTCATCAGGTTCACGGCTCGGCAATTCGATCGGCCGCTCCATGATCGGCGTAACGGCATTGATCACGTCGGCCGCTTCGGTCACTAGCGCGGCGCCTTGCTTGATGAGGTCGTTGGTGCCGGCAGCGCGGGGATCGAGCGGCGAGCCCGGCACGGCGAACACTTCGCGCCCCTGTTCGGCGGCCATCCGTGCGGTAATCAGCGAGCCCGAGCGATGCGCCGCTTCGATGACCACGACGCCGAGGGCTGCGCCGGAGATCAGGCGGTTGCGGCGGGGAAAGTCGCGTGCACGGGGAACATGGCCGAGCGGCATCTCCGAAATCGCGCCACCGTTGTCCAGCAGGGCGAACAGCAGGTCCTCGTGTTCGGGCGGATAGATTTTGTCATGACCGCCGGCCAACACGGCGACCGTGCCGCTGGTCGCACTGGCGCGATGCGCGGCCTGATCGATACCGCGTGCGAGGCCCGACACGATCACGAAGCCGGCGTCGCCGAGATCGCGTGCCAGTCTCTCCGCGAATTTCAGTCCCGCACCGGACGCATTGCGAGAACCGACGATGGCAATCATCGGCCGCATCAGCGCATCTGCTTTGCCGCGGATGCCGAGCAAAGGCGGTGCGTCGTCGATACCCGCCAGACGCAGCAGATAGCCGGGCTCACCAGGCGCAACGAGCATGATGCCCATCTTGCGGCCGAGGTCGATTTCACGCTGCGCATCGTCCGCGCTGCAGATCCGGCCGGCGCGGGCCGCGCCGCCGCGGCGTGCCAGATCGGGCAATCGTTCCAGCGCAACGCTGGCGCTGCCGAAGTGATTGATCAGCGACCGGAACGTGCGCGGCCCCACATTGTCGCTGCGGATCAGCCGCAGCCAGTCGAGCCGCTGGGCGTCGCTGAGGTGTGTATTGCCCTGTGAGATGTTGTCCAAAGCCATGCCCCCGGAGGAAAGCATCTATCAACTTAAGGATGTATTCAATTGACATTCTCGCCTGAGGTGCGAGAGTAGGGGCGAGCCCGAATGGCTTGTGTTCAGTGATGGCAATGCTTTGGGACGTGAACAACTTTCAGCGGATCGGGGCGTCCAGCAACGCCGCCGTCGGGCGTGAGTTCGAAGAGGCGGCGCAGATTTTCTTTCACTCCGAAGGCGTGCAGCTGGCGCGCAATTTCGTCGTTCCCGTCGGCCATCGGCTGCAGAAGAACAAGCGCTTCGATCTCGGCAGCGACAGTCCCCGCATACTGGTGGAGTGCAAGTCCTATACCTGGACCGTGTCGGGCGGTACGCCGAGGGCCAAGATCAGGGGCATGAACGAAGCCATGCTGCTCTTCAGCGCCGCGCCGCGGGACTATCGGAAAATATTGTTCGTGCTCAAACACCTTCACCCGCATTCGAAGGTGAGTCTGATCTCGCACTACATCAAGAACAACGGCTACCTGATCAGCCGCGGTGTCGAGATCTGGGAGTTCGATCTCGACGCGAAGCAGGGCGCGCGGGTGTTCTGATGGCGACTACTTCTGCCCGATCTTGCCTTCGGTGCCGTTCAGCAGTCGCTTGATGTTCTCGCGATGCATGAACCACAGCAGCAGTGTCAGCACGGTGGCCAGCACGGCGAGCTGCGGGGCCTTGGCCCACCACAGGAAGATTGGCGTGATGGCACTGGCGGTCAGGGCCGAGAATGACGAGTAGCGCGAGGAGAAGGCGCAGGCGAGCCAGGCGAGGCAGAACACCACGGCGGCCGGCCAGTACAGGCCGAACATGATGCCAATATAGACAGCGACGCCCTTGCCGCCCTTGAAGCCGAGCCAGACCGGGAAGAGATGGCCCAGGAAAGCGAAGAGGCCCGCGATCATGGCCGGGACGGGACCGCCGACGCTGCCTGCGATGATGACCGCGACGGTGCCCTTGAGGGCGTCAAGCAGCAGCGTGGCCGCAGCAAGGCCCTTGCGTCCGGTGCGCAGCACGTTGGTGGCGCCAATATTGCCGGAGCCGATGGTGCGGATGTCCTGCGTGCCGGCGAGCCTGGTCAGCACCAACCCGAACGGAACCGAGCCAAGGAAATAGCCAAGCGCGGCAGCAAATAGGTAGAGAACAATCATCGGACCTCTGCTCTGAGACGCGCTCCGCGCTTTCGGTGCTTTAAGACACGCTTATCGCGTCAGACGTGCTCGTAAACGGTACGCCCGCCGACGATGGTGCGCGCGACCCGGCCTGTGAAACGGGCCTCGTCGAACGGTGTATTCTTGCATTGCGACTTCAGGTCTGCGGGATCCAGCACCCATGGCACGTCGGCGTCAATAACAATGATATCCGCGACGGCGCCCGGGCGCAGCGTGCCGCAGGGCAGGCCGAGCAGTTCGGCCGGGCGTGTCGACATCGCACGGATCAACTGGGTGAAAGTGAGCTCGCCATTGTGGATCAGCCGCAATCCCGCCGACAGCATCGTTTCGAGGCCGATGGCACCCGGCGCAGCTTCGGCAAATGGCAGGCGCTTGGTTTCGACGTCCTGCGGATTGTGATCGGACATGATGACGTCGATCAGCCCGGAGGCAACGGCCGCCACCAGCGCCCGGCGGTCTTCCTCGACGCGCAGCGGCGGCGACAGCTTGAGATATGACCGATAGGGCCCGATGTCGTTCTCGTTCAGCGTCAGGTGATTGATCGAGGCTGAGGCGCTCACGCGAAGCCCGGCATCGCGCGCCCGCTTCAGGACCTCGATGGATTCTGCGCAAGTCAACGATGCGGCGTGATAGCGGCCGCCCGTGAGAGCCACCAGACGCATGTCGCGTTCCAGCATCATGGCTTCGGCCGCCGTGGGAATGCCCATCAGGCCGAGCCGCGAGGCGCGCTCGCCTTCATTCATCACGCCTTCGCCGACGAGATCGGGGTCTTCCGTGTGATGCACGATCAGAACGTCGAAGTCGCGGGCGTAAGTGAGGGCGCGGCGCATCAGCTGCGCATTGGTGATGCTCTTGTCGGCATCGGTGAAGGCGACGGCGCCCGCGGCTTTCAACAGGCCAAGCTCGGTCATCTCCTTGCCCTGGAGACCCTTGGTGAGCGCGGCCATCGGGTGGATGTTGACGATCGCGGTGTCGCGGGCACGGCGCAGCACGAAATCGACGGTGGCGGAATTGTCGATGGTCGGCGAGGTATCCGGCTGGCAGATGATGGTTGTGATGCCGCCGGCTGCGGCGGCGCGGCTTGCGGATGCGAAGGTCTCGCGATGGCTGGCGCCGGGTTCGCCGACGAAAGCGCGCATGTCGACGAGGCCGGGGGCCACGACCTTGCCGGCGCAATTGATGATGTCGGTGCCTTCGGGCACCCCGGCCGCGCCGATGCCACGGCGGGCATCGCGGATCACGCCGTCGGCGATCAAGACGTCACCGACGCCGTCGAGATCGGTGGATGGATCGATCAGGTGCGCATTGGCAAGCAGGATGGGGCGGCGGTCTGTCAGCATGGCGTCACGCGTTCGGGAGGTTGCGCGCGAGCGCTTCGAGCACGGCCATGCGGACCGCAACGCCCATCTCGACCTGTTCACGGATCAGGGATTGCGCACCGTCCGCGACGATGGAGTCGATCTCGACACCGCGATTCATCGGGCCGGGATGCATCACCAGCGCGTCGGGCTTGGCGTAAGCGAGCTTCTTCTGGTCGAGGCCGAAATACTGGAAGTATTCGGCTGACGACGGCACGAAGGAGCCGTTCATCCGCTCGCGCTGCAGCCGCAGCATCATCACGATGTCGGCGCCGTTGAGACCTTCGCGCATGTCGCGCGCGACCTCGACGCCCATACGCTCGATGCCCGGCGGCAGCAGCGTGGAGGGCCCAACCACGCGCACCCGTGCGCCCATGGTGTTGAGCAGCAGGATGTTGGAACGCGCGACCCGCGAATGCAGCACGTCGCCGCAGATGGCGATGGTGAGGCCTTCGAGCCGGCCCTTGTTTCTGCGAATGGTCAGCGCGTCGAGGAGGGCCTGTGTCGGATGTTCATGGGCGCCGTCGCCGGCATTGATGACGGAGCCGTCGACCTTGCGCGCCAGCAGTTCGACGGCGCCGGAGGCGTGATGGCGCATCACGAGAATGTCCGGATGCATCGCGTTCAGCGTCATCGCGGTGTCGATCAGGGTCTCGCCCTTTTTGATCGAGGACGATGACACCGACATGTTCATGACGTCGGCACCGAGCCGCTTGCCGGCCAGTTCGAACGACGACTGGGTGCGCGTCGAATTCTCGAAAAACAGATTGATCTGGGTGCGACCGCGCAGCGAGGAGCGCTTCTTGTCGACCTGGCGGTTCAGCTCGACATATTCCTCGGACAGGTCGAGGAGGCCGGTGATGTCCGCGGCGGAAAGGCCCTCGATGCCCAGCAAATGCCGGTGTCCGAGGACGAAAGAGGATTTCGTGGCTTGGGTCATTAAAACGAAAGCTATAGGCAGAGTTGAAAAGCGGAGCAAGCGCGATTCGCCCGCTTTTCGGTTATCCCCCGGTCAGTCCGGTGGCAGGGTAAAGATGACGGGTACAAATCGCCGTAAAGTCGTCCGTTTGGATCGCGAGCCCGCTGATGAGACATTTTCCAGATCGACTGTTGGCGGTGATCTCGGCGGGGCTCTTGCTGGCATCGGGCGCCCTGCCTGCGCGGGCGCAAGACCTGCCTGACGATTTCGTGTTCCTGCGGGATATCGATCCCTCGATCCGGCAGGACATCCGCTATGCCGGCGTCAACAATTTCGTCGGCCGCAAACTGAACGGCTATGACAGCGCGGAATGTGTGGTGAAACGCCCGGTCGGCCTCGCTCTGCAGAAGGTGCAGCGCGAACTGATGGCGCAGAACCTGTCGCTGAAAATGCTGGATTGCTATCGCCCGGCGCGGGCGTCGCGTGACATGGTGGCATGGGCACGCGATGGCAACGAGACGCCGGCGCAGAAGCGCTATAATCCCTCCTTCAGCAAGGCGGATCTGTTCAGGCTCGGCTATATCGCCGAGCGCTCCGGCCATTCCACCGGCGCGGCGCTCGATCTGACGCTGGTCGACCTGCGTGCGCCTGCGTCCCCGGCATTCGATCCCAACAGGGCCTATGCAAGCTGCATTGCGCCGGAAGCGCAGCGCGCGCCCGAGGGCGGCGTCGACATGGGCACGGGTTACGATTGTTCCGATGCCAAGGCGCATACCGGATCGCGTACGATTTCACCCGCGCAGCGGCGCTGGCGGAATCTCCTGATGGTGGCGATGGGCAGGCAGGGCTTTGTGAATTACGCCAAGGAGTGGTGGCACTTCTCGCTGCCGGATATCGGCACCAAGGCGTATGATTTTCCGATCCGGAGATAAAAGCCCGCAGCCGTAGGATGGGTAGAGCGAAGCGAAACCCATCATTCCGTCTTTGCGACAAAATCGCCGATGGTGGCCCTCCGGCGCTTACGCGCCTGCGCTCTACCCATCCTGCGGTGCCTCGTATTGAGGCAAAATCCGGCGTAAAATGATTCGCAATATCGCCTTCAGCCGGAACTGATTCATGACCGACGCCACCTCTGCCATTCATGCGGTGCTCAACCAGTCGCCACCATTCGAGGACGTCAATCTGTTCGAGCTGGACCGGCCGCTCGTGGAAGCGGTTGCGATGAATGAGGGCTCGTTCGCCCATGTCGACCACGCCAAATTCGGTCAGCTCTGGGGATCCGCCGAGATGGCGCAGCGCGCGCGGCTGGCCAACGAGAATACGCCGAAGCTGCGGACGTTCGATGCGCGCGGCAACCGGCGTGATGAGGTCGAGTTTCATCCGGCCTACCACGAGCTGATGGCGCAGAGCATTGCAGCGGGAATTCACAATTCGACATGGACGCGTGACGGCAAGTCCGCGCGCGGCGCGTCCGAAGTGGCGCGCGCCGCAAAATTCTTCATGGCCGCGCAGGTCGAGACCGGACATCTGTGCCCGATCACCATGACACGCGCCGCCGTCGGCGCGCTGGCGATGCAGCCGGATGTGCTGGCGCAGGTGATGCCTGTGATTGCCAGCCGCGATTACGATCCGAGCTTTGCGCCTTGGTCGGCCAAGCGCGGCATGACGCTGGGCATGGGCATGACCGAGCGGCAGGGCGGCACGGATGTGCGGACCAACATGACGCGCGCGGTGCGCGACGGCGATGCGTATCGGATCAGCGGCCACAAATGGTTCATGTCGGCACCGATGTGCGACGCATTCCTGGTGCTGGCGCAGGCCGAGGACGGATTGAGCTGCTTCTTCATGCCGCGGTTCCGGCTCGACGGCTCGCTCAACGCGCTGAACTTCCAGCGCCTGAAGGACAAGCTCGGCAATCGCTCCAATGCCTCGTCGGAAGTCGAGTTCAACGATGCCTATGCATTGCGCGTCGGCGACGAGGGCAAGGGCATCCGCACCATCATCCAGATGGTGCAATTGACGCGGCAGGATTGCGCGACCGCGTCCGCCGGATTGATGCGCTCAGGCCTCGCTCATGCGCTGCATCACGCAAGGCATCGCAGCGTGTTCCAGAAACATCTTGCCGATCAGCCGATGATGCAAAGCGTGCTCGCCGACATGGCGCTGCATGTGGAAGCATCGACGGCGCTGGTGATGCGGCTGTGCCGTGCGTTCGATGTGGCACCGGAGGATTCGTCCGAGGCGGCCTATATGCGTTTCCTCACGCCGGTGGTGAAGTACTGGGTCTGCAAATCGGCGCCGGGCTTCCTTTACGAGGCCATGGAATGCATGGGCGGCAACGGCTATGTCGAGGAGGGCATTCTGGCACGGCATTATCGCGAGGCTCCGGTCAATGCGATCTGGGAAGGCTCCGGCAATGTGATGTGTCTCGATGTGCTGCGGGCGCTGTCGCGCGAAGGTGACGCTTCGACCGCGGTGCTGCAGGATCTGATGCTGGAGACGCGCGGACTGCCCGGCGCGGCTGACACTGCGGCCTTCATCATCCGCACCTTGCTGCGGCCCGACAGCGAGTGGGTTGCGCGGCAGGCGGTGGAATCGCTGGCGTTGCTGGCGGCCTGCGCCGCGCTGAACATGGTGCATCCGCCCCATGCTGAACTGTTTGCGCGGACACGCCTCGATGGTGCGCGCAACGCGATCTACGGCACCGCTGAATTGACCGAAGCTCAGGGTCGGGGACTGCTCGAACGGGCGTTGCCGCAGTGAGTACACTGGAGACATCGATCGCTCCCGTTGTCCCCTCGGATCTGCCGCCCGCGACGAAGCCGCCGCGGGTGTGGAAATTCTGGGGTACGAGCCTCTGGGGGCTGTTCGCCTTTGCAGCGATGTTCGTCGGTCAGCTGACCGTCGTCGCCTATTACCTCTTGATCAAGGATGCGCCGCTCGATGCGACGCTGCTGATCAAGGCCATGAGCAGCGGTACGACCATCGCCGCGTCCGTTCTCATGGGGCTTCCGGCCGTGTGTCTGGCGCTGTGGCTGGCGACGCGCATGGCGCGGCAATCCTTTGCTGACTATCTGGGACTGCGCGGCACCTCCTGGAAAAACTACGTCATCGGCACAGTGGCGCTGATCGCGCTGGTCGGCGCCTGGGAGCTGGTCGCAAAAGGCATGGGGCGCGATTCTGCGCCGACCTTCATGCTGGAAGTGCTGAAGTCGGCCCGTGCCGACGGCGCGCTGTGGCTGCTCGTCATCGCGTTCTGCGTCGGCGCGCCGATGACCGAAGAGTTCTTTGCGCGTGGCTTCCTCTATCGCGGCTGGTCGGAATCGTTCTTGCGGCCATTTGGCGCCATCGTGGCATCATCGCTGGTCTGGACGGCGATGCATCTGCAATATGACTGGTTCTTCTTCGTCGAGATTTTCACCATCGGCCTGCTGTTCGGCTATATGCGCCATCGCAGCCACTCGACATGGCTGACGATCTATCTGCATGGCCTCAACAATCTGGCGGCGACTGTTCAGACGCTGCTGATCGCGAACGGTGTGATATCGCCCTAGAGCATGATCCCGAAAAGTGGGCACCGGTTTTCGGGCAAGATCATGCTCAAAAAAGAAAAACCTATTCCGCCAGCGCAATGAAGACGGGCATGGTCAGGACCGCCAGCATGGTCTGGATGGTGAGGATCTGTGCCAGGAGTGCCGCATCGCCGCCCATCTGCCGCGCCAGAATGTAGCCGTTCGAGGCGGATGGCACCGCGGCGCAGCAGGTGACCACCGCGAGGTTTGTGCCGGACAGGCCGAAGGCGATGCCGAGGCCCATGGCGATCAGCGGCATCACGGCGAGCTTCAGAACGACCGTGAGTGCTGCAGCCATGCCAGGTCTGTGCAGGCCTTCGAGCTGAAGACCGGCGCCGACGATCAACAGACCCATCGCCAGCGAACAGCGCCCAAGCGCATCGAGGAATTCGTGGGCGGGCTTGGGAACCGGCAATCCGGCCAGGTTGATCGCGAGGCCGATCACGCAGGCCCAGATCAGCGGGTTCTTGGCGATGGTCAGCAGCAGCGCCGGCCAGGACAGGCGCTGCGGCGAGGCGTAATGCGCCAGCACCCAGACCGCCAGAATATTCAGCAGCGGGATCATCGCGACCATGCCGACGGAGGCCAGCGTGATACCGCGGTCTCCCCACAGATTGCCGGCAACCGATAGCGCCACGAAGGTCTGCCAGCGCGTCGCGCCCTGAAACAGCGAGGTGAAGGCGGGGCCGTCGAGCCCGATGGCCCGCGCCAGCAGCGGGCGTAGCGCCAGACACAGTGCAGACATCAGGATGACGGAGAGCAACAGCGCGCCGCCAACGCCTGCGATCGGCACCGAGGACAGATTGGCGCGCGCCAGCGTGTCGATGAGCAAAGCGGGGAACAGGACGTAGTAGACGAGCTGTTCCAGCCCGATCCACTCGATGTTCTGTTTCAGCAGCAAGCGCCGCAACGCGTAGCCGAGCACGATGAGCAGGAAGACCGGAACGAGGGCACCGAATACCGTGAGCATTGTCAGCGAATATCCGGCGTGCGCAGCAATGCGGCGAGGCGGTCGAGCGCGCCCTGAAGAATGAAGATCGCCGCATGCTCATCGATGACCTTGGCGCGTTTGGCGCGGCTGACATCGTTGGCGATCAGTTCGCGTTCGACCGCCGATGTGGACAGACGTTCATCCCAGAAGGCGATCGGCAGTTCGGTCAGTTTCGAGAAGTTGCGGGCGAAGGCGCGTGTCGATTGCGCGCGCGGTCCTTCGCTGCCGTCCATGTTGATGGGCAGGCCCAGCACGAAGCCGCAGATATTTCGCTCAGCGGCAAGCTTGATCAGGCGCGCGGCATCGGCCTTGAACGCGGTGCGCTCGACGGTCTCAATGCCGGTGGCGAGACGGCGATCGGGATCGGATACCGCGACACCAATGGTCTTGGTGCCGAGATCGAGACCGATCAGCGCGCCACGGGCGGGCAGATGTGCGGCGGCTTCAACAAGGGGAAGGATGACTGCGGGCATCGCCCCGCATAACACGCGGAGCCGCCGTACAAAATGCCGCACCGTAATTATCCCGTGCCGCAGCGGGCGGATTGGCGCGTCGCGCTCCGGGTTGGTACAGAAGCGGCCTGAGCCAGAAACGCGAGCCCCGATTATGGATCACCTCAGCCTGTTCGGACTGTTTGCAGTCAGCGCCATGCTGGTTTGTTACGCGCTGGAAGCGCGCAGCCATTGGTTCACGCTGGCCTTTGCCGGCGCCTGCGGGCTGGGATCGCTCTACGGCTTCCTGCAGGGCGCCTGGCCGTTCGGGCTGGTGGAGGCGATCTGGGCCGGCGTGGCGCTGCGCAAGTGGATGCTCATCCCCCGCGCAACCGCATAGCTCGCACGGGTGCAGCCGTGGTAACCTCGGCATGGCCCGGCAACGACGCGCGTGCCGATCCCCCAACATCATGTGAGCGCAACCATGTGGCCTGACCGTAGACTGATCGACCTGTTCGGCACCGAGTTTCCCATCGTGCAGGCGCCGATGGCCGGCGTGCAGGATGCCGACATCATGATCGGCGCCGCCGAGGGTGGCGCGCTGGCCTCGTTGCCATGCGCAATGATTTCCCCCGAGAAAGCGCGCGAGCAGATCAACATCGTGCGCCAGCGCGTCTCCGCGCCGGTCAACATGAATTACTTCTGCCACACGGCAGTGAACGCCGATCCCGCACGCGAGGCCAACTGGCGCAAACGGCTGTTGTCCTATTACACCGAATTCGGGCTCGATCCGAATGCAGACATCAATGCAGCCAATCGTGCGCCGTTCGATGAGGCGATGTGTGCGTTGGTGGAAGAGCTGAAGCCGGAAGTGGTCAGTTTTCACTTCGGGCTGCCGGATTCGGCGCTCCTGAAGCGCGTCAAGGCGGCCGGCTGTCGGGTGATTGCCTCGGCGACCATCGTCAAGGAAGCGCTGTGGCTCGAGGAGCGCGGTGTCGATGCGGTCATCGCGCAAGGCGCGGAAGCCGGCGGTCATCGCGGCATGTTCCTGACCGAGGATATCGCCACGCAGCCCGGCCTGTTCGCGCTGCTGCCGCAAGTGGTGGATGCGGTGAAGGTGCCGGTGATCGCTGCCGGCGGCATCGCCGATGGGCGGGGCATCGCGGCAGCCTTTGCGCTCGGCGCCGCGGGTGTGCAGATCGGCACCGCCTATCTGCGGACGCCCGAATCCAAGGTGAGCGGGCCGGGTCGTGCGGCTCTCGCCGGGGCGTCGGATGCCTCCACCGTCATCACCAATGTCATGACCGGCCGGCCGGCCCGGGGGGTCATCAACCGGGCGATGCGCGAGGTCGGGCCGGTATCGCCCGATGCGCCGGCGTTCCCGCATGCGGCCACCGCGCTGGGGCCGCTGAAAGCCGCCGCCGAGAAGCTCGGCCGGACCGATTTTACCAATCTCTGGGCCGGACAGTCGGTCGGAATGGGCAGCGAACGGCCTGCGGCAGAGCTGACGCGGTCGCTGGCGGCGGCCGCATTGGCACGGATGGCCGAATTGCGGGGCTAGGACGCTGAAAAGGCGGAGGTGTCCGCCGGTTGCGGCGCGAAACCTCCGTCTGCTATACGGCGGACTGAATTTTGCCCTGAGGCTTCTTATATGTCCGTCGATGCTGCCACCGTTCGCCGTATCGCGCATCTCGCGCGGATCGCGGTCACTGATGCCGAGGTTCCCCATCTGCAGGGCGAGCTGAACGCGATGCTGGCCTTTGTCGAGCAGTTGCAGGAAGTGAATGTCGACGGCGTCGAGCCGATGACCTCGGTGATGCCGATGGAGATGAAGAAGCGCGCCGACGTGGTCAATGACGGTGAGATCGTCGACGCGGTGACGGCCAATGCACCTGAGTCCGAGGATCACTTCTTCCTGGTGCCGAAAGTCGTCGAATAGATTCGAGACGGGATCACGCCATGTGCCTGCTTTGCGACGATGAAAAGTCCTATCAACTCTATATGGACTACCTCGACGAGATGGAACGTCAGGGGAAGGTCAAGGACGTCGACGCGGCCATGGATACCATTCTCGACAAGGTTCAGGCTGCACAGGAAGCCGAGGACAAACTCCGTCGCGCCTCCTTCAAGAACGACGCGCCTGAAAACGACAAGACGCTCTCTCCCTTCTTTTGCAGCCCGGTCAATAAATAGATGACAGATCTGACGTCGCTGACACTCGCCGAGGCGCGTGACGGCCTTGCGACCAAATCCTTCACGTCAGTTGAACTGACCGACGCGCATCTTGCAGCGATGGAAGCCGCGCGCGTGTTGAACGCCTATGTGCTGGAGACGCCGGAGCAGGCGCGCGCCATGGCGCAGGCCGCCGACGCGAAACTCGCCAAGGGTGAGGGCGGCTGGCTTGGTGGCGTCCCGCTGGGCATCAAGGATCTGTTCGCGACCAAGGATGTGCGCACCACTGCGTGTTCGAAGATCCTTGGCAATTTCGTGCCGCCTTATGAGTCCACGGTCACGTCGCAGCTGTGGCGCGATGGCGCCGTCATGCTCGGCAAGCTCAACAATGACGAATTCGCGATGGGATCGGCGAACGAGACCTCGTTCTTCGGTCCGGTGATAAATCCGTGGCGGCGCGACGGCTCGGGCGTCAATCTCGTGCCGGGTGGCTCGTCGGGCGGTTCGGCAGCGGCGGTCGCTGCAGGTCTCTGTCTCGGCGCCACCGCGACCGACACCGGCGGCTCGATCCGCCAGCCCGCGGCATTCGCGGGCATCGTCGGCATGAAGCCGACCTATGGCCGCTGCTCGCGCTGGGGCACCGTCGCTTTCGCGTCCTCGCTCGATCAGGCCGGCCCGATCGCGCGCACCGTGCGCGATACCGCGATCCTGATGCGCTCGATGGCCGGCTACGATCCGAAAGATTCCACCTCGGTTGATCGTGAAGTTCCGGATTACGAGGCGGCGATCGGCAAGTCCGTGAAGGGCATGAAGATCGGTATCCCCAGGGAATATCGCATCGACGGCATGCCGGCCGAGATCGAGAAGCTTTGGTCGGAGGGCGCGGCCCAGCTCAAGGCGGCAGGCGCCGAGCTCGTCGATGTATCGCTACCGCACACCAAATACGCGCTGCCGGCCTATTACATCGTGGCACCTGCCGAGGCTTCGTCGAATCTCGCGCGTTACGACGGCGTGCGTTACGGCCTGCGCGTGCCGGGCCGCAGCATCAACGACATGTATGAGAATACCCGCGCTGAAGGTTTTGGCGCGGAAGTGCGTCGCCGCGTGATGATCGGAACTTACGTTCTCTCCGCCGGCTATTACGACGCCTATTATCTGCGCGCGCAGAAGGTGCGGACGCTCATCAAGCGCGACTTCGAGGAGTGTTTTGCCAAGGGCATCCACGCAATCCTGACGCCGGCGACGCCGTCGGCGGCATTCGGCATCGGCGAGAAGGGCGGCGCCGATCCGATCGAGATGTATCTCAACGACATCTTCACGGTGACGGTGAACATGGCGGGTTTGCCGGGCATCGCGGTTCCCGCCGGCAAGGACGCGCAGGGATTGCCGCTCGGACTGCAACTGATCGGGCGTCCGTTCGACGAGGAGACGCTGTTCTCGCTCGGCGAAACCATCGAGCAGGCCTCGGGGCGCTTCACGCCGCCCAAATGGTGGGCCTGACATCATCATCCGCGTGAAGTGTTGCGCGTTTGACATTGCGTTTTGCGGTGCGCTTGGTCATGGTTTGTCCATGAGCATGGACCGTGCATGAGCACCGACGACGGGCTTCCGCCTTCCCAACAGGTCGACCAGATTCTGGGTTCCCCGAAGCTTGCAAAGGCGATCGAGAACGATCGCTACAAGCATCTTCTGGATCATGTTCCCGTTGCGCTCGCCATATCGCGCGGATTGGGCAGCGATCAGCAGGTCGTCTATATCAACAAGGCCTTTGAGCAACTGATGGCAATGGCGCCGGCCGATGTCGAAGGCCAGAGCTGGACCTGCCTCGACGGCTTTCTCAACGAAGACAATCAGAGCCAGACGCTGGGCGAAGCAATCCGCGACGGCGAGGATTTTCTCGGGGTTTTCCGGCCATCGGTGCCGATCGATCGGCTGGTGATCGTGCAGGCCTATGCCTCTGTGATCGAGAGCGATGACGGCGTCGAGAATTTTCGGATCGCCGCGCTGGTCGATGTCGGCGGCCGCGAACGCGCGCAGATCGAGCAGTTCGAAAACCAGATCCGCGACCGCGACACGCTGATGCGCGAGCTGCAGCACCGGGTGAAGAACAATCTGCAACTCATCACTGCGCTGGTGCGGCTCGAAGCCCGGTCCGCCGCAGAAGGCGAAGCAGTTGCGTTGGGACGGCTGGCAAGCCGCATCGACGCGTTGACCGTGTTGTACCGGACGCTGTCGGCCGAGGACGCCGCAGCAGACATCGATCTCGGCCAGTATCTGTCAGACATCGCCAATGCCGTGATGGCTGCCAGCGCGACGGAGGATATCACGCTCGATTCCCAGGTCGGCTATTGCCCGATGTCGATCAATGTCGCGATGCCGGCGGGTCTGCTCGTCAACGAGATGCTGACCAATGCGCTGAAATATGCCTTTGTGGGCCGCGCCGGCGGTCATATCAAAGTGATCTGCAAGCTGGAAGGCGGCCGGGTAACTGTGGTCGTCGCCGATGACGGCGTCGGCCTCGGCGAAGGCCAGGATTGGCCATCGCCGCGCAAGCTGGGCGCGCTGATCCTGCAGACGCTCAAAGAGAACGCGCCGAACGTGAAGTTCAATGCCGAGAGCATTCACGGGCAGGGCAGCTGGTTCACGCTGGTATTCGACGCCGCGGCGGGCAGTCAGCCGAATTAGGCTGAGGCCTCGCTGTTCGACTGGCCTGCAACAAGTCTCGCGAGAAGATTGCATGTCCACGCGATTCTCGCCGGCATCCTATGTGCGGCTCTCTCGATAGCTCCGTGTGACATCCGCCGCCCAGCCGGGTCGCGCTACCGTGTGACGCAGGTGGCTTGCCTTGTATTAACCATGATGCGGGCGCGGATGCTTCTATCTGCGCCGCCCTGCATAAATGCGTAATGATTTGGGCTATGGTTTGTTGAGCTTTCGGAATGTGCGGTGTTGCGGGGATCGGCTCCATCCTTCGGTCAGATCCGAGGGCAGGGGTCGACTGAAAGCGTGCGAACGGTAGATTTATGACTTGGGTGCGCTCTATCGGTGTTGTCGTCACGATCTGCACCCTGCTGATTGGCTGTGCGTCGGTTCATAATATTCCGATCAATATGCCGGCGACCGATAGCGGGCTGGCAAAGCTCAATGCCGGTTTTGATAGTTCCACGGCCACGGACGATGTTCTCGTCGGTCTCGCATTTTCCGGAGGCGGCACGCGGGCGGCGGCATTTTCTTTTGGCGTGCTCTCGGAAATGGAGCGGATCCCGGTTCGCGGCGCAGCGAGCTCGATGCTCGATCACGTTGATTTCGTGTCCGGCGTGTCCGGCGGCTCGGTGCTGGCGGCCTATTACGGATTGAAAAAGCGTGCGGCCTTATCGGATTTTCGCGAGCGCTTCCTGATCCGCAACGCGGAGGAGGGGCTTCAAACCAGCCTGTCGCTCGGCACTATCGGCCGCGCCTTCTCTGGTGGCGTCAATGACTCCGTTGGCTTCACCAAATGGCTCGATGCCAATCTGTTCGAGGGAGCGACGTTCAGTCAGCTCCGCGCAGGCCGGCCGCGGGTCTGGATCAATGCCTCGGATATCTACAACCGGGTCCCGTTCATCTTTGATGCGACGGCGTTCAGTGCGATCTGCAGCGACCTCACCACCTATCCGCTCTCCAACGCCGTAGCCGCGTCGGCCGCTGTGCCGATTGCGTTTGCGCCGGCGGTGGTTCAGGCATTCCCCGGCACTTGCACCGATCCGTTGCCGCCCTGGATCAAGCGTGTCGCCGCCGATCGCACCGCTTCGCCGATGTTGAGTTCCTATGCGAAGGCGATCATCCGCTACCGTGACGGCGCGGTGCCATACATCAAGCTGCTCGATGGCGGGCTTGTCGACAATTATGGCGTTTCCGGCCTCACCATCGCGCGCGAGTCATCGGAGACGCCCTATGGACCGATTTCGCCGCAGCAGGCGGTGAAACTGCGGCGCGCGCTGTTTCTGGTGGTCGATGCCAAGGCCGGCATCACCGGCGACTGGGTGCAGACGGTGGAAGGACCAAGTGGCGTCGATCTGATCAAGGCTGCGGTCGATACCACCATGGATGCCAGCGTCGGTGCCAGCTACACCGCTTTCGATCGCACCATGACGGAGTGGCAGAATTCGCTGGTGCGCTGGCGCTGCGGTCTGTCGGCGGCGGAGCGGGCGCGCTATGGCGCTCGCCCTGGCTGGAACTGCCGCGACCTCAAAATCTCCATCGGACGGTTAGGGTTCGATCAGCTCGAACCGGCTCGCGCTGCCGTTCTTGAGGCGGTCCCGACGCGTTTCTCGCTACCGCAGGCGCAGGTCGATGAGGTCATCACTGCGGGCCGCGACGCGCTTCGCGCCAATCCGACCTTCCGGTCCTTCGCCGCGGGCCTGTGACGCAGCGGCATCAGCGGGAAGCGCTGCCGATCCCGCTCGTCTTGAACTTCGCTGTTACGCGGCGTGATGGAGATTGAGCGGATTGCGATAGACCGCGTCGCGGATCTCGACCTTGCGCGACAGTAATCCGAACCGGAAGAACAGGTCGGCGGACTTCTGCTGATCGGTGACGAATTTGTCGTCGATCTGCCGGATGCCCCACGGCCGTTGCGCAATGTGCGCCTCCCATTCAGCAGCGCTCAGCGGACCACCGGCGACACGGGCAAGGATCGCCGCGGCCTCGGCCGGATTTTGCGCGATCCACAGATCGGTGTCCTGCAAGGCTCCGGCGACTGCCGCGATCACGTCAGGATTTGCCTCGGCGAAATCGCGGCGTGCGAAGAACACCGACGGATTGCTGACGAGATCTCCGGTGTTCGCGATCGCCCGGATGTCCTCCGCGCCGTCGCGCAAGCCGCCACCCGAAACCCAGGCATCGATGTCACCCGCCAGCAATGCCTTGCGTGACTCCGGCTCGGTGAGATCCAGGGGAACAATATCTTTCCACGTCAGGCCCGCCTGGTCGAGTGCGGTTGCCAGCAGCGCCTGCAACCATGAGCCAACGCCAAGCGAAACCGTCTTGCCGGCAAGATCGGCCACCGTCTTCACGGGGCTGTCCTTGCGTACGTAGATGCCGCCCACCGCGCGCGCTTCGGACGCCGCGATGTAGACGAGGGGGATACCCTTGGCTTGCGCTGCGATGGGGGGCGTCAGGCCTGTGCCGCCGATCTGGATCAGATTGGCGCCGACATATTCGACGGTGCGCGCACCGGCTGCGATCTTCACCCATTCGACGCTGCCGGCAATTTTTGCGAGCCGTTCTTCAAGCAACCTGTTCTGGCTGAGCACGAGAAGAGTGGGATTGTTGGCGTGAACGCCAACGCGAAGAACAAACGTCATTGGGATTCTCCTGACAGCAGCACGTTCATTTCAAACTACACTTCGTCGCGTTTTTTCGGTCGTTCGCGCATCAGTGATGGTCTATCGAAGTTTTTCGATGAGCTTCATTTTCATACAGGAGATAGCGATGGCTGTAACGACGCTACGTCAGCCGGCACGCGAGTTTGAAAAATCATCCTCTGTCGGCGAGCTCTGGTACACACGTTGTCCTGTGCCGACGGCATCCGGCATCGCACTTGATCTCGGGCTGCTGCGCGATGAATTCGCAAAATCCGGAATCGAGCTCAAGTCGATCCGGGATTCGGAAGACCCTCGCGTCAACATCTCGCATTTCGATCACTCGCTTCCAGGATTGTTTCGCGAAGGTGGCAACATTCCTGCCATCTGGGCGCGGTCGGAAGGGCGTGACACAGTCACTGTGGCGCTGACATGGATCGACGAATATCAGGCGATCGTGGTGCGCGGGGATTCAAGCATTCATTCTCTCGCGGACCTTGCCGGCAGAAAGATCGGACTGCCGCGGCAGCACGGCCAGCGTGTCGATTTCGCGCGCGCCATGTCGTTGCGCGGCATCGAGACCGGATTGCGGATCGCCGGGCTGTCGCTTGAGCAGGTCGAGCTCGTCGATGTGACCAGCGAGCAGCCGGTTTTTGTCACAGGCGCCGGTGTCGCCAACGGCCGTTTTCACGAACTCGAAAGTGCGGCGCTGCTGCGTGGGGATGTCGATGCCATCTATGTGAAGGGTGCGCCGGGGCTAGGCAGTGCGAAGACCCACGGGCTGCGGAGCCTGATCAATCTCGGGGCACTCGAAGACCCGTTGCTGCGCGTCAACAACGGCAATCCGCGGCCGGTGACGGTGGATCGGCGGACCGCCTTGGAGCGTCCGGACCTCGTGGCCCGCTATCTTGCGGTGCTGCTGCAGGCGTCGCATTGGGCCGAGGGGCATGCCTCCGAGGTGCTCGAGATCATCGGCAAGGAGGTCGGGCGTCCAGCTGAGGAGGCGCGCGCGGCCTATGGCAGCGATGTAGCGCATCACTTCGGTCTCGATCTGTCGGATATCAGGCGGCGCGGGCTGGCCGATCAAAAGGACTTCCTGCTGCGCCATGGCTTCATCGCACGGGATTTCGACGTCGGTGGCTGGATCAATCCGGAACCGCTCGCGCTTGCGCATGAACTCTTGAAGCAGGGCTGACCGGGAGAAAGCGGATGTCCATGGAAATCTACTGGTACCTGATCCCGCAGGACGGGCCTTATCCCTGGAGCGAGAAAGGGCGGCGGGTCGTCGATTACGATTACCTCGCCCAAATCGCGCGGGCGGTGGATCATCTCGGCTACACCGGCGCGCTGCTGGCGACGGGCGGCGGAGAGCATGATGCGTGGGTGCTGGGCTCTTCATTGATCCCCGTGACCAAGCGCATGAAATTCATCATTGCTGTTCATCCCGGCATCGTGGCGCCGCTGATGCTGGCGCAGAAAGCCGCGACCTTCGATCAGTTTTCGGACGGCCGGCTGATCCTCAACATGGTGACCGGCGAAAATCGTCAGATGCCGCCTTACGGCATCGAGCTCGAGCATGACGAACGCTATGCGCTGACCGACGAGTATTGGGGTGTCTGGCGGCGTCTGATGTCCGGCGAGATTGTCGATTACCACGGCAAGTACATGAAGCTGCGCGGTGCGCAGCTCAAACTGCCGGCGGTTCAGAAGCCTTACCCGCCGCTGTTCTTCGGCGGTTCATCGGAACCCGCACTGTCCGTCGCAGCGCGCCACGCCGACACCTATCTGACATGGGGCGAACCGCCGCCACTGGCCGCGGCGAAAATCAAATCGGTTCGCGAACGCGCCGAGGCACTAGGCCGGAAAGTGAAGTTCGGCATTCGTCTTAATCTGATCGTCCGCGAGACGAAACAGGAAGCCTGGGACGCCGCACAGTGGCTGCTCGACCGCATGGACGACAGTGTGGTCGCGGGCGCGCAGGAGCGCAATCTGGCATCGGATTCGGTCGGCCAGCGGCGCATGCGGGAGATCGTCGGCGGCCGGAAGCCAAAGCACGCGCGCGATCTGGAAATCTATCCGGACCTGTGGGCCGGCTTCGGTCTGGTGCGGAACGGACCCGGCACCGCCATCGTCGGAGATCCCGAAACCGTCGCGGCCCGCATTCTCGAATATCGCGACATCGGTTTCGACACTTTCATCGTGTCCGGCCAGCCTCTGCTGGAGGAAACCTATCGGGTTGCGGACCTGCTGTTGCCGCTCCTCCCGTTCGATCGCGGCAACCGGCGTGAAACCGCGCATGCGATCGGCCCTTACTTCAACGCTGCACGAGGCTGACGATGTCACTGTCCACTGCAATCCGCGCCGCCGCTGTCTCGCTTCTTGTCGGAGTGGGCGCGGTATCGACGAGCTGTGCGGCCGAACCCGGCGCGGCGCCCCTGACGCTTCGGATTGGCTATCTGCGCGGACCTGAGCCGCTGTCGGTCAGCCGGTTGCGCGGCACGCTTGAAAAGCGTCTTGCCGCCAAGAACGTGAAGGTCGCCTGGGTCGGCCCGTTCATCGCCTATGCACCAGCCGCCGAGGCCCTGAATGCCAATGCGATCGACGTGACGATCGGCAGTTCGAGTGCAGCGATATCGTCCATTGTCGGCACGGCGCCCATCTCGCTCTTCGCCTATCAATGGGACACGGGCGATTCATCCGGAATCCTCGTCAAGAACGGATCCGACATCAAGACCGTCGCGGACCTCGCCGGCAAGACCGTCGCCGTCAACCGTGGCGGAACGGGCGACTATCAGCTGACCAAGGCGCTGGAGAAAGCCGGCATATCGTCGTCGTCGGTCAAGCGTGCCTATCTCACCCCGGTCGACTCGTCCGCCGCCTTCATCAACGGCCATGTCGATGCGTGGTCGGCCTGGAGCACCTTTTTTCCGACGGCGCTGATTGAGCAGGACGCCCGTGTCATTGCGCAGGCCAAGGATTTCGGATCACAGAATGCCGTCGTCTATGCGGTTCGGACGTCGTTCGCCGAGGCTCATCCTGATCTGCTGAAAGATATCGTCGACGAACTCCAGGCTTCGGCGCGATGGGCGCAGCAGAACCGCGATGAGGCCGCTCAGCTCTGGGTTCGGGAGCTCAAACTGACCCCGGCAGTCGCCACCCGCGTCGCCGGTTATGAAATCAGCGAACCCGTTCCGGTCGGGGAAAGGGAACTCGGTGCGCTGGAAAGCCTCAACGAGTGGTTGGTGAACAGCAAATTGCTGCCGAAGCCGGCTGCGATCAGGGATCACATCGTTCCGGTCGGTCGCTAGCTTCGGCGATGGATGCGCGGGGCGTCGCTGGCGCGCCGCGCGAGGGGCTGGAAAGCGCAGCAGGGGGTTTTCCCGCGCCCGTCATCGCGGTAGAAACCGCCCCATGAACGCACCTGTCAAACCTTCGAAGCTCATCAAGGGCGCCACCGGCGACTGGGAAATGGTCATCGGTCTGGAGATTCACGCCCAGGTCAATTCCCGCGCCAAGCTGTTCTCCGGCTCCTCCACGGAGTTCGGTGGATCGCCGAACAGCCACGTGTCGCTGGTCGACGCGGCCATGCCGGGCATGCTGCCGGTCATCAACGAGGAATGTGTCAAGCAGGCGATCCGCACCGGCCTCGGGCTGAAGGCACAGATCAACCGGCGCTCCACCTTCGATCGGAAGAACTATTTCTATCCGGACCTGCCGCAGGGATACCAGATCAGCCAGTACAAGTCGCCGATCGTCGGCGAGGGTGAGGTGACCGTCGAATTGTCCAACGGTGAAACCATCACCGTTGGTATCGAGCGGCTGCATCTCGAGCAGGACGCCGGCAAGCTGGTGCACGACCAGAGCCCGACGCAGTCCTTTGTCGATCTCAACCGCTCCGGCGTCGCGCTGATGGAGATCGTCTCCAAGCCCGACATGCGCTCAAGCGAACAGGCGCAGGCCTATGTGTCGAAGCTGCGCACCATCCTGCGCTATCTCGGCACCTGCGATGGCGACATGGAGAAGGGCAACCTGCGCGCCGACTGCAACGTCTCCGTCCGCAAGCCCGGCGATCCCTATGGCACCCGCTGCGAGATCAAGAACGTCAATTCGATCCGCTTCATCGGCCAGGCCATCGACTATGAAGCCCGGCGCCAGATCGGAATCCTCGAAGACGGCGGTTCGATTGATCAGGAGACGCGGCTTTACGACCCCAACAAGGGCGAGACCCGGTCGATGCGCTCCAAGGAAGAGGCGCATGACTACCGCTATTTCCCCGATCCCGACCTGCTGCCGCTGGAATTCAGCGAGGACTATGTCGCAGCGCTGAAGGCCGAGCTGCCGGAACTGCCGGATGAGAAGAAGGCGCGTTTCATCAGCGCGTTCGGCCTGTCGGCCTATGACGCCAGCGTGCTGGTCAGCGAGCGGGAGAGCGCGGAATTCTTCGAAACGACGCTCGATGGGCTCAAGGACAAGGGGCGCGACGGCAAGCTGGCCGCCAATTGGGTGATCAACGAGCTGTTCGGCCGTCTCAACAAGGAAGGGCAGGACATCGCGTCGTCGCCGGTATCGGCGGCGCAGATGGCTGCCATCGTCGATCTGATCGGGGAGGGAGTGATCTCCGGCAAGATCGCCAAGGACCTGTTCGAGATCGTCTGGCTTGAGGGCGGTGACCCGCGCGCGCTGGTCGAAGAGCGCGGCATGAAGCAGGTGACGGACACCGGCGCCATCGAGAAGGTGGTCGACGACATCATCGCAGCCAATCCCGACAAGGTCGCGCAGGCGCAGGCCAAGCCGGCACTGATGGGCTGGTTCGTCGGTCAGGTGATGAAGTCGTCGGGCGGCAAGGCCAATCCGCAGGTCGTCAACGACCTCCTCAAGAGCAAGCTCGGCATCTGACGATTGCCTTTCGATGACGACCGCGGCGCCGCCTCGAGCGGCGCCGTTTTCGTTTTGGCGGAGCTCGTTGACGCGTCGTCATGAACGCGATGCACGGCGTGCGGAGACGGAATCAGATCCCGAATCGGCGCACTGTCAGCCGACAAAAAGTGCGGTTGTGGCCAGCACCGATAAGTCGCGAACGCGTTTTCTGAAAAAATATTTTCATTGCCAAAAATCCCGACTCAGAGTCCCCGGCGCCGGTTTTTGGCGCCCGACTCACGTTCGGGGACGGCAGAAGTTTGTGTAGTTGTTTGATAGTACGAATTGCGGGCGCTCGGAAAAAATAAGTACTTTCTGCAATCTTGACATTTGTGGACGCAGCGTTTCCGGGCATTTCTCGCATCGCCGCGCGAGCCGGATTTCAAGTTGTGACTGGGCCCGTGGGGGAAGTGGCGCGTTGCGCCCATCAACACTTCCTTAAGCGAGAGACTGTTCTTTTGAAATCGTTGGTGTATTCGGGATGAAGTGCATCTCGATTCCCGAGTGCACGCAGCGATCAAGTCATCTCTTTATTGGAGGGCAACATGGCCAAGAAAGCTACGAAGAAGGCAGTCAAGAAGACCGTCAAGAAGGCAGCAAAGAGCGCTGTGAAGAAGACCGCGAAGAAGACCAAGAAGGTCGCCAAGAAGAAGTAACTTCTTCTGCCACGATCGACGCCGGTGGCAACGCCGGCGACGTCGCAGGGGCCTCGACGGCAATTTGCTTCTCGAAGCGGATATTCATCGCAGCTCTGGTCGACGAAAGAGGGTGTCGGCGAGACATCAGGTCAAACGGCTGGACCGTCACTCCGGGGCAGGGCTTGCTCTTCCCGCGAACCGGTCCGGCAAGAAAGCCGGTCATTCAGTGATTGGCGTTCTTTATTCGGTGCGGATCATTGGTCCGCAGTTTCATCGGTGGCTTCGGCCACATGAGATATGATCCTGACGTGTTGCCGACGCCCTCGTTTTTGCCGGTGCGGTTCATTCCCGGCGCCTCGAATTTCCCAATCCCGAATATCTTTGTTTCCTCGCTTGGACGCCTCCTGCGTTGGCATCGCCGCGCTCGCTGACCAGGCGTTTAACGTCCGCGGTCGCTCACGCTGCCGCGATGGTTACGGTATCCCAAAGCGGCAAGGTAAACCGAATTCGGCGAAAACGCAGAAAACCCGCATAAATGCTGGGTTTTCGGCGGTGCGCGAGCCAGTTTTGGCGCCGGCTCTTCAGATTTCGTTCATCGCGATGCTTAAACTGCTCTTCAAATTTGATCGGTCATATTGATCCCAACAAGCCGGCAAACGGTGGTTGGGATTGCATCAAATAATGGACAGGGGCCGCGCTCGGAGCAGGGCGGCAAAACCAAAAAAAGGAATGACCGATGTTTCAGGGACAGATTGATTTCGAAGCTGCGACGCCGATCGCAGAAACCGCCATCCAGGACGTGCTGTTCGAACGCGGCCTGTACTGGGCATCGGGCCGCTCGGGGATCGTTGACCTCGTCGCAGCGCACAAGTGGTTCAACCTCGCGGCCCTCAAGGGGCGGGTCGATGCGATCCCGATGCGCCGCGAAGTCGCCGAGATGATGTCGGATACCGAGATCGCCGCCGCGCAGCGCGATGCCCGCGCCTGGTTGTCGACGATCCACTAATTCGACGGCGTGCCCGTCCTGACGATCGCCGTAGAGGCGATCGACGTCCCGGCTGCCATGCGACTCGCTCAGGCTTGGGAGCGAGCCGTCATGGAGAGCGCAGCGATATCGGATACCGCGATCCGCCGAAATTCGTGTGCACCTGCACCGTCAAATCTGCAGACGCTACTTCCTGACCACGCCCACCGACATCTCACTGTCATGCTTGTCACATAGGTACGTGTCTCGGCGTTAGTGTACCCCCAGAAGCAAAGCGAGAATCTGATGCCCGCGCCATATTTTGCGCATTGGGGCGTTGTGTTCCGCTTTACGATAGGGGGAGCGTTGTTGCTTTCTTCAGCTGATGCGCAGGCCAGCGAAGCCCGACGCTTCGACATTGCAGCGCAGCCGCTCGCCAGCGCCTTGGTCGAATTTGCCGACAAAACGGGTATGGCTGCGTTGGTCGATGCCGAGCTTGCCAGCGGAAAGCGATCAACTTCTGTCACGGGGCGCCTGATTCCGCAGGATGCTCTGCGTATTCTTCTCGCAGGGACGGGACTTTCGTTTCGTCGTGCCGGGGATACTGCCTTCACGGTCGGTCCGAATGCGGCGGATTCGGTCATGGGCGATGGTCATGCCGGAAAGCATCGTCGTGTGGAGTTTGAGACCTATTTCTCGCTTATGCAGAGCGTGATCGAACACGCGCTTTGCGACAATGCAGATATTCGGCCGGGTCCTTACCGGTCGGTCGTACAGGTGTGGATCGGTGAGGCCGGAGCGGTCGATGCGGTTCATACGGTCGGTTCGAGCGGCGACGAGACCCGCGATGCGCGCATAACGGACACGATCAAGGGCGCAAGAGTTGCGCGGCCTCCGGCGGATATGCCGCAGCCGGTCACCGTCGTTCTGCACCGGCGCAACACCGATGCGATATGCGTAGCCCGATCCGCGGTCCCACGATGACCGAGACGGCGACTATCCGGATGCGGACCATTTTCGAGGCCAAGTATCAGCGGTTTCGCGAACGGCTGCGGCGTCGGCTGGGCTCCGATGCCCTTGCCGTCGAAGTGCTGCACGAGACCTGGCTGCGGCTGGAGCGGATCGGCGAGATCAGTACGATTCACAAGCCGGAGTCATATCTGTTTCGGATGGCACTGAACGAGGCTGCGGATCTGCGGCAAGCCGACAGCCGCAAGCTCTCACCGTCCGAGATCGAGGTCGTGCGCCATATGATGGACGAGACGCTCGATCCCGAACGCATTGCCGACGCACGGCGCGAGCTCGAGGAGCTTGCCGCTGCGCTGAACGAGCTGACACCCCGTCGCAAAGCGATCTTCCTGCTCGCGCGGGTCCATGAAATGAAACATGCTGACATCGCGGCGGAATTCGGTATTTCTCCGCGGATGGTCGAAAAGGAGCTTGTGCAGGCCTTGCAGCACTGCTCGCAACGCCTGGGAAGAAAAGTCATTCGCCGGTTCGGTCCCGGCCTGCCAAAAGAGTCATAGGGGCAGGCATGGGCAAGGACATCACTCCAATGACAGATGTGAGCGGACATCAGGCGCTTGAGCGCGAGGCCCAGGAGTGGCTCGTGCGCCTGACGTCCGGGGAGGCCACCGCCGGAGATCTCCGCGCTTTGAAGCAATGGTGTGCCCGCAGTCCGGTTCATGCGCGGGCGTTCGCCGAGGCCAATCTGCTGTGGGACAGCCTGGGAACGGCGGCGCGTCTTCCCGCCGCGTCGCGGTCGCCCGGACAGATGCCGTCACGCCATGCGGGACATTCACGGCGCTGGTTCCTGGGGGGAGCGATCGCAGCCTCGGTTGCGGGGGCCGGCTATGTGATCGCGCATCCGCCGCTGGAGCTATGGCCGTCACCCCAGGAGCTGGCCGCCGATTATCGCACGCGCACCGCAGAGCGCCGTGAGATCGCGATGGGCGACGGAGTGACGATCGAACTCAATACCCGCAGCAGTCTGAATGTCGTTCAGAAGCCGAACGAGCGGCAGATCGAGCTGGTATTGGGCGAGGCGACGATTTCCGTCCCGCACCAGCTGCCGACGATGTTGACGGTCCTGGCCGGCGGCGGAGCGGTTCATGCCTCCGATGCGCAATTCAATATACGCTGCGATGCCGGCCGCTCGGTGGTGACCTGTCATCGCGGCATGGTTGCCGTCGATTATGCCGGGACGTCCACAAGTCTTCGCGCAGGCCAGCAGGCTTCCTATGCCGACGGGACGGTGGGCGCGCCGGTTGTTGTCGATCCTGCCGTGGTGACGTCATGGCGCGTCGGTCAACTGGTGTTCCGGCAGACGCCGCTCGTCGAAGTTATCGAGGAGGTCAATCGCTATCGGACTGGCCGCATCATTCTCATGAATGAGACGCTCGGCCGCCGTCCCGTCGAGGCGCGCATCCCGATCGATCGGGTCGACGACCTGATCGCGCTCGTCAGGGAAGCCTATGGCGCCAGGGTGACATCGCTTCCCGGCGCCATCGTCGTGCTGTCCTGACCGATCCCGCCCGTATTGTTATTTGCGAAATTTTTGTGACGCGGTTCAGTCCCGCGCTGCCTCGGACCGTCTTAGGGGCAATCAGAAGAGATCAGGTACAGGGCGTTGAAGTCATTTGCGATTGGCATTGCGGCGATAGAGCTGCCGGTGCTGGGCGTGGATATTGATGTTCCTCTCTTTGGTCCCTTCCATCGAACGGTCTCGGTTCGACTTCGGTCGCGCCGTATGAGGGGCAATCATGGCGTCGAACATCAATAAACTTCAGGCTCTCTCGCGCTATGGCGCATTGCTGACCACGGTCAGTGCCGCTGCGCTCCTGATGTCGATGCCATTGGTCCATGCCCGTTCGCTGAACGGCAGCGGCGGCGGTGTGGTGTCGGCGCCGAACATCGCCTCCGATGCTGCCGCGCTGGCGGCGCAGCAGGCCGCGGCTGCAGGGCGGCAGTCGCAGGATTCGTTGGCGCGCGCCGCGCGCGCGGTGCAGGACATACAGGCGCTGCAGGCGGCGGCACGTGCTGCAGCGGCGACGCGGCAAACGTCCATGACGGCGCCGGTCAATGTGCCGAACGGCCTCGGCGCCGGTGGCCTGCTGCCGAATATGCCGGCGGGCTGGAGCGGCGCGGATGCGCCGACCCAGGGCGTCGATGCGAGCGGCCAGACCCAGGTCGGCATCCGGCAGACCACGCAACAGGCGATCCTGAACTGGCAGTCGTTCAATGTCGGCGCGCGCACCACGCTGAGTTTCGACCAGCAGGGGAATGCCAACTGGGTCGCGCTCAATCGCGTCAACAACGCCACGGCGCCGAGCCAGATCCTCGGCACCATCAAGGCCGATGGCCATGTCTATGTGATCAATCCAAGCGGCATCATTTTCGGCGGCAGCAGCCAGGTCAATGTCGGCTCGCTGATCGCATCGACCGCGGGCATCACCGACAGTCAGTTCCTCGCCAACGGCATCTACAGCACCCAGACCGGCAACATCTATGCGCCGAGCTTCACCGTTGCGGGAGGCAAGGTGGTGGTCGAGGCCGGCGCCGCGATCAGCACCCGTGCACCCTCGTCGGTGACGTCGGGCGGCGGCACCGTGCTGCTGATCGGATCGCAGGTCGAGAATGCCGGCAGCATCGCCACCCCGAAGGGGCAGACGCTGCTCGCCGCCGGCGACGACTTCATCCTGCGCCGCGGCTTCGGCACCGAGGGCAATGCCGCATCGACGACGCGCGGCATCGAACTATCGCCGGTGATCGGCGTCGGCAGCCAGAGCGGCGGCGTCAGCAACAGCGGCCTGATCTTCGCCCAGCAGGGCGACATCACGCTGGCCGGCCGGACGCTGGCGCAGGACGGCGTGCTGCTGGCCTCCAGTTCGGTCAATACCCGCGGCACCATCCATCTGCTCAACGCGGCGGCGGACCGCCAGGGCAGCGTCACGCTGGGCGCCGGCAGCGTCACCGCGATCCTGCCCGAACTCGACAGCAGCGAGACCGCGCTGGACAGCCAGCGCGACGCGCTGGTCGCATCGTCGGCAGCGGCCAATCTGCTGCGCGCCGGCAGCGCCACCGGCGCGTTCGACAATCTGTCGCTGCTGGCGGACCGCCAGGACCAGTCCCGCATCGAGATCGTCACCGGCGGCGTGGTCAATTTCCGCAACCAGTCGCAGACCATGGCGCAAGGCGGCCAGGTCGCCGTCAGCGCCGGCACGCGGGTGTTCACCGAGACCGGCGCCAGCATCGACGTCTCCGGCGTGCGGGGCGCCGTGCGGCCGATGGCGGCCAACCAGGTGCTGGTCAATATCCAGGGCAATGAACTCCGGGACTCGCCGGTCAACCGCGACAGCGGCGCGCTGCTCAACAAGAATGTCTGGATCGACATCCGCGATCTCGTGCTGGTGCCGGCCGGCACCGGCGGCTATGCCGGCGATCGTTACTACACCAAAGGCGGCCTGCTCGAACTCGGCGGTTACCTCGCCAACACCGCCCATACCATCGGCGAATGGACGGCGCTCGGCGGCAGCATCACGCTGGCAGCGCCGGAAGTTATCGCGCAGCAGGGCGCCAGGTTCGATATTTCCGGCGGATCGGTCAGCTATGACGGTGGCCGGATCTACGCGACGCGGCTGATCGGCACCGACGGCCGCCTCTACAGTTTCGACAACGCGCCCGCCGACATGAAGTTCGTGGCGGCGGCCGGCGGCTTCGTGCGCATGCATAACATCCAGGGCAAGGTCTCGGATCAGCTCACCGAGGTCTGGACCTCGCCATTATCGCGGTCCTCAACCTGGCGCTATGAGGCCGGCTATACCGTCGGCCGCGATGCCGGCCGGCTCAACCTGTCGACGCCGACCGCGGTGTTCGAGGCCGATATCATCGCTGACACGGTTGCCGGGGAACGGCAGACGACGAAGCGTGCCAATGGCGTCAGCGATGGCTACAAGCTCGCCCAGTCCACCGTGGCGCAGAACGGCACGCTGGCGCTCGGCAAATACGACGCCACGGGCCGCGTCGATCTGTACGCCAGCGACGTGCGCATTTCCACTGTTGCGAATGTGACCGCGGGTCTTGCGAATGGCGCGACAGCAGCATTGCCGGCGGAGCGCGGCAACACCGTCTGGCTCGATGCCGATCATCTCAACGCGCAGAAGCTCGGCGGCCTCGATCTCGGTACCCGCGGCGCCATCACCGTCGATGCATCGCTCGAACTCGCCAATGGCGGCAAAGTCAATCTGATCGCGCCGGTGATCGATATCAAGGCCGACATCACCGCGCGATCGGGCAGCGTCAACGCGACCAATGTTTTCGTGGCATCGAATGCCGGCGGCCTCGCGGCCCCGCTGACGCTCGCAGGGGCCTCCACACTAACCATTCATGGTGGTGCGACCATCGATCTGCGTGGTGGCTGGACCAACCAGCTGCAGGACGGAGCGGCCAGTGAGCTCGCTTATCTGGACGGTGGCGCGCTGTCGCTGACCTCCACGCACGATATCGCGGTAGAAGCTGGCAGCCTGATCGACGTGTCCTCTGGTGCGGCGTTGCTGGGTAACGGATCGATCAAGGGAGGTCGCGGCGGCGACGTGACCCTGTCGGCGGATATCGACGGATTTAGCGTCGCCGGCGGCGGATCGCTCAGGCTGGCAGGTGCTGTCTCGGGTTATGGTTTCAGCGGCGGCGGTACGCTCAAGCTTGAATCAGGATCAGCCGTGATGATCGGCAGTCCGGCTGCACCCGGCTCGGCGCTCGTGCTCGATGTCGAGCGCTTCAAGTCTGGCTTCTCCAGTTACGACATCAACGGCCATGCCGGCCTTTCGGTCGTTGCAGGAACGGTGCTTGATGTCACGGTTCCGGTCTACGCGCTGGTCGCTCCCGGACAGGAAGGCGTCGCCGGCGCTGGTGGCCGCGAATTGTGGACGCCGCCGCTCTATCTGGCACCGTTCCCGTCGAACAAGATTGTCCAGCGCGCGGGCGCCGATCTCGTTCTGCGTTCGCAGCGTCAGTTCGAGGGCGGTGACATCGCGATCGGCGCCGATGCGCAGATCACGGTGGATGCCGGACGCAGCATCAGCCTGATCGGCGGCGGCACCAGCCAGATCACCGTCGATGGCGCGCTGCATGCCAAATCCGGCAAGATTGCCATCGATATCGTGACGGCGCTGACCTCTGCGGCGACGTCGCCGTCAGCAAGGGAGAATAATCGCTCGATCTGGATCGGCGAACGGGCGGTGCTCGATGTCGCCGGCATTGCGGTAACTGCGATCGACGGTCGTGGCCGTGGTTCCGAGAAAGTACTCGACGGCGGCGCCATCACCATCGGCGGGAACATCGACTGGGAGACGACGGGAGCATCGACGACGGCGCCTGATATCGCGGTGATCATCAGATCGGGTGCATTGCTCGATGCGTCCGGCACCCATGCGGTGATCGACGTGCTGGGACCGAACGGTTTCGTGGCAACCGATGTGGCCAGCAATGGCGGCACGATCGTGCTCAAATCGTCGCGCAGCCTGTATCTCGACGGCATGATGCGGGCGCAGGCCGGCGGTGCCGGTGCGGCGGGCGGCACGTTGGCGATCGCGCTGGAGACTCCGGTGCTTAGCGTGAACGCGGCGGCGGATGATGCCGTGCGCGTGCCGCGCGAATTTATCGTCTCGCAGATCCATCGCGGCAGCGGTCTTGCTGCCGATCTCGTGCCCAACGCGGCCGATCCGGCGCTGCGCTACGGTACCGGCCGGCTCGGCGCCAATCAGGTGGCCGATGGCGGCTTCGGCACGCTGTCGCTGCTGGTCAACGGCATTCTCAGTTTCGACGGCGACGTCACTTTGTCGGCGGCGCAGAGCCTGCGGATCTATGCCGGCAGCTATGCGCTGACCGAGACCGCGGCGAGCAATTCAAACGTGTCGTTGAACACGTCCTACCTGCGCCTGGCGGGCGCCACCCGAATACCGGGCGACTTCCAGATCATGCCAACGGTGACCTGGCGCAAGGGCCCCTCAAGCCGCAGCAGCGATGCGCGGTTCTCCGTCACGGCCGATCTTGTCGAGATCCGCGACCGCGTCGGCTTCGGCGCGCGCGGCACCGTCGCGATGAAGTCGGGCGCACTGGTGACGATGGATCGCCGTGGCTTCGGCCATGTGGACGTCACCAGCCGCGGCGACGTGCGGTTGCTGGGCGGCAAGTCCGGCATGGGGCTCAGCGGCGCCACCACCACCGAACTGGCGTCGCCCGGCGACCTGACGCTGACGGCAGCGCAAATCTATCCGGCCAGCGACGTCAACGCGCAGTTGCTAGCGGGCGCGACCAGCGGCGCTTATGCGGCAGGCCGCGTATTGACGATCAACGGCTACGGTACCGCCGTTGCAGCTCCGCAATCGGTGTTCGGAACGCTCGCGCTCGGCGGCGATACTATCCTGCAGGGCGGCGTTGTCCGCGCCCCCATGGGCAATCTGATCCTCGGCTCGGATAACCGCGGCAACAGTACCGCACGCGCGAGTCTGCTGTCCCTGCTGCCAGGCAGCGTGACCTCGGTCAGCGGTGCCGGCGTGATGATGCCCTATGGTGGCACCACTGATGGCGTGTCCTACAGCTACAACGGCACGGCGATCAAACCGCGTGCGCTCGGTACCAGCAGCATCAGCCTGAACGGTGACAGCGTGATTGGCGAAGCCGGCGCACTGCTCGACCTGTCCGGTGGTGGCATGCTGACGGGGGCCGGCTTCATCAGCGGCCGCGGTGGTTCCGTGGACGTGCTGCGCACCCCGTTCGTCAATGCCAATCCGACGTTCCCGCTGAGTGCTGCCGGCAACAGCGTCTATGCGATCGTGCCGTCTTTCGGCGACGCCTATGCGCCGGTTACTGCCGATGCCGGAGCGGGCAATCCGCTGGTCGGCCAGCAGATCACGCTGACGCAGGATGCTGGCGCCCTCAAGGCCGGCACCTATACGCTGCTGCCATCCACCTATGCCTTGATGCCCGGCGCGTTCCGCGTCGGGATCGGCAAGACCGGTGCGGTGGTCGGCAATACGGCGACGCTGGGCAATGGCAGCACGATCAGCGCCGGCTATCTCGGCATCGCCAATACGGCGATCCGCAATACGCTGCCAAGCCAGTTGATCATCACTTCGGCGGCCACGGTGCGCGGCCATTCGACCTATAACGAGACGGGCTACGACGCCTACACCGTCGCCAACGCGGCGAGGCTCGGCGGCATGCGCGGACAGATCGCCGCCGATGCCGGCACGCTGAGGCTCGAATACTTCTATTCGAGACCGAAGCCCGGAGTGTCGATGTTCAAGTTCGACGGCACGGCGCTTTTCAATCCGGAAGCAGGCAGTGCCGGCTTCGGCGGCACCACCTCGGTGGTGGCGCAATATATCGAGATCCTTGGCACTGGCGCGGCGCCGACGGCCGGCTATACCGGCCTGTCGATTCACGCCGACGATCTCAATGCGCTCGGCGCGCCGCGGCTGCTGGTCGGCGGTGCTCTTCAACTCGATTATGCCGAGAATTTCGCGAGCTTCAAAGCGCAAGCCAATGTCGTCGACCTGCGGAGTGGCGCGCATCTGACGGGCGCCGAGATATTCCTGATGTCCTACGCAACATGGGGCGGCATCACGATCGAGCAGGGCGCGTCCATCGACACGATCGGACGTGGCCGCGCGGTCTATGACTCCACCAACGGCATTGTGTTCAATGCGAGCACGGCTGGCGTGGTGGCCGTTTCCAACGGACTGATCAATCTGCTGCCGCCGGTGGCAGAGGGATTTTCCTCTCCAGGTCCGATCCGCATCGGCGAATGCGCCGGCGGCGGCTGCAGCGGGATCACCTCGATCCTTACCGAAGGCACGCTGGCAATCGCCACCGACAAGGCCTTCACGCTGACGCCGCAGACGGTCTATGGCGCCAGGAATCTGGCGCTGGCGGTATCGTCGGTCAATCTCGGCAGCGACGCGGCCCTGCAGCAGGCGACCGCGAACGGACAATTGCCGGCGGGTCTGTCGCTCAATCAGGGCATTCTCAACACTTTGCTGGCGGGCAACGCAGCTGCCAACGTGCCAAAGGTCGAAACGCTGACGATCACGGCGCGGGATTCCGTCAATATCTTTGGTTCGGTGGTGCTCGATACCTTCGATCCCGCGACCGGAAAATCCTCGATTGCCCAGCTGGTGATAGGCACGCCAGCGATCTATGGCTATGGCAGCGCGGGGGATCGCGCCGTCATCACGACCGAACAATTCGTCTGGACGGGGCTTGCGCAGAAGCCGTCGCGATATCTGTCGGAAGGTTATGCGCCGAATACACCCGGCGCCGTCATCGGCGGCCTGCTGGGGAGCAGCACGCTCGATATCAACGCGAAGAATATCATTCTCGGATATGCCAGCGGCACCCAGCCGATCGCGATCATGCCGGCGGAGCGTCTGGCGCTCGGCTTCGGCGCGATCAACCTGACAGCGTCCGAAAGCGTCACGTCGAATGCCAAGGGAATGCTCAAGGTCTACCAGCAGCAGGGCAGCTACGATGCCGTGACCGGCTACCAGTATTCCGGCGGCAACCTGAGCATCACTGCGCCGGTGCTGACCGGCATCTCGGGATCGGACAATGCGATCACCGCAGGCGGCACCATCGCCGTGCTGGCGCCCACCGGCGGCGCGACCGGAACGTCCACGAGCCTGGGCGCGCAACTCAGCCTGTCAGCGCAAAATATCCGCATCGACGGTGCCATCGCACTGTCCTCGGGCAAACTGACGTTGAACGCCACTGGCGACATCCTGCTGGACGATCGCTCGCGTATCGATCTGGCCGGCCGCAAGCTCTCCTACTTCGAGGTTAATCGCTACAGCGCTGGCGGCCGGTTGGTGATGGCCAGCACCGGCGGCAACATCACGCAGACGGTGGGCTCGATCATCGACGTTTCGGCAGTGCTGAACAATGCCGGCTCCATCGAAGCCATGGCGCTCGGTACGGGAGGCGGGCAGGTCGCGCTCGGAGGGACCATTCTCGGCAGCAGCAGCGGGTGGTATGATGCAGGCGGCACCTTTGTCCCCGCCGCGGGATCGGAAATTACGGTCCGTGCGCAGGCGGTGAGTGATTTCGCGGGACTGAATGCCCGTCTCACCAATGGTCAGGTCTTCGGCGCGCGGCGCTTCCAGATCAAGCAGGGCGACATCGTCATCGGCGACGAGATGCGTGCCCGCAACGTGGATATCACGGCCGATGGCGGCAGCCTGACCGTCAACGGCAGCATCGATGCCAGCGGCTTCGAGGTCGGTACGATCCGCCTTGCGGCGCGCGACAACCTGATCGTCAACGGCACGCTCGATGCGCATGCCACCGGCATCCGCCGCGACAGCTATGGCAAGATCATCGACAGTCCGAACCGGGCCATCGTCGATCTCACCACGCGCGACGGAACGCTGACCCTTGGCAGCGCCGCACGGATCGATCTGCGCTTCGGCGCATCCGACGCGGCGCATCACGACGGCGTGGCGCGCGGCACGCTGACGCTGAACGCGCCCCGTATCGGCGGTAACGATGTGGCGGTCGATGTCGTGGGCACGCCGACGATCCTCGGCGCCAAGACGATCGCGGTGCATGGCTTCCGGACCTACGACGATGCGCCGATGGCGCCCACGCCGGATGCTGCGGGACAAACCACGCAGCTGATCACGCAAGACTATCTCAACACGATCGACGGTCACAGCCGAACCTATATCGATGCGGCTCTCGCCAACGGAGCGCTGGCGGCGCGCCTCGCCGGTCTCGGCAACTATCACCTGCGTCCGGGTGTCGAGATCGTCAGCAACAGTGCCGTCAATCCAGACGGCAATCTGACCGTGCTCGGCGATATCGATCTGTCGAACTGGCGCTATGGTCCGGATTCCACGCCTCTCAGCGCAGCCCGGCGCGGCTTCGGCGAACCGGGCGCGCTGGTGCTGCGCGCGGCCGGCAACCTCCATGTCTATGGCAGCATCACCGACGGCTTCGCACCGCCGGCTGCCACGCCGGCGGACAAGGGCTGGTACCTGTCGGAATTGAGCCTGACACAGTTCGACAGACACATTGCCTATGGTGCCGACATCACCATCCCCATCGATGGCGTCGTGCTGGATATCGGCACCGTGTTTCCGATGAAGGCCGCTTTGAACTTCGATATCTCGGTTGCCGCCATGACTCTGCCGGTCGGCACGACGCTGCCGGTGGATGCGGTGCTGACGGGAAGCTATACATTCGGAGCCGGTACCGTGCTGTCCGCGAATGTCTATAATGCCGATGGCAGCATCCGGGCTGCGGCCGGCACCGTGTTGACAGCCGATCTCGTCGCCGATGCGGGCATGAAGCTTGGCGCGGGCACGCCGCTGCGCGCCGCTGCCGAGGTCGCGGCGCTGGTCTGGCCGAAGAACGTCGTATTGCCGGTCGCCATGAAGACGGTGGTGCAGACCACGCTGGCGCGCGGCTCTGTCATTCCGTCGGGAACGAATGTCCAGTTACCGGGCGATTCTGCTGTGGATCTGCGGCCGGGCGCCGCGCGCAGCGATAACTGGGCAGTTGCGCCGATGCTGCCCGAAGGCACGACGAGCTGGAGCATACAGCTCACGGCCGGTGCGGACCTCGCCTCGGCGGATCGCCGCGCCACCAATCCGTCGTCCCGTGGTTCGATCATTCTCGCCGACACACATTCCAACCTGACCACGGCAGTCGTGCAGGCTGGTGGCGATTACTATGCGTGGACGCAAGAAGCCGCCGATGCCGGGCTTGGAAATGCAGGCGACCCGGTCGGCGATCTCAGCATCTACTGCGATATCGCTCCGACCTTGTGCGTTTTCGTCAGCACCCCGATCCGCGACGTGACCGCCGTGGACTATCTGTCGCCTGCATTCAGCGTGGTCCGCACCGGAACCGGAGACCTCGGCATGGTGGCCGCTGGCGACCTGCGGATGAATTCGGCCTTCGGCGTCTACACCGCCGGAACGCAGTCCGCCGCGATTCTGGACGGTGCCGGCAACAACCCCTTCAACCTGCCGCGTGGCCAGAGTGTCAACGGGGTTTTGCCGGCGATCTATGACGCCGCGGCAGGCACCTATCAGGCCTGGTATCCCGAGCAGGGTGGCAATCTCGACATTCGCGTCGGCCGCGATCTCGTCGGCGACGTCTGGGGGCAGATGACGCAGAACAACGTGAATAGCTCTGGCGTGGGCAACTGGCTGTGGCGACAGGGCACTGGCAGCGCGGTCACCGATTCATCCGGCATCGCAACTGCATGGTGGATCAATTTCGGTGCCTATACGTCATCGCCGATCAACGGCCTGCCTGAACTGCCCTTTATGGCCGGCTTTACCGGCTTCGGCACACTCGGCGGCGGCAACATCACCATCAACGCCGCGGGGGATGCCGGCATCATCACGCCGCGAGGGGATGTTGTTTTGGCAGCTGCGCCGCGCAGTCAGGCGCTGGTTGTTGCGGTGGGCAGCACCGGACGTGTCGATGCATCGGGCAATCTGACATTGACCGGCGGCGGCGATCTGCAGATCAAGATCGGCGGCGTGCTGAACCCCAATCTCGACGCGGTTCAGTTCGCGAGCAGCCGCTTGTCGAACAGCCAGAATACGGGCCTCAACGGTACGCTGACCAACTTGCGCGGTCTGACGACCCTGTCGGCCACGGCAGTTGGCGGCATCAATCTGCTGTATCGCGCCAACCAGATCACGCTACGCGGCTTCGACGGCGACCGCACGGATGTGCGTCCCGTCGATCCCTTCACTTCGACCGTCGCCAACAGCCAGGGCGGCATCGAATTGTTGCCGGGCGATTCCGCGATTTACCTGAACACGTCGGGCGATCTGGTGCTCGGCACCGCGTCCGACCCCGGCCGTGTCTTCACCAGCAATCTCTCGAAGCTCACGGCCAGCGGGACGGCGACCATCGGCCAGAGCTGGTTCTCGCTCTGGACCGACCATACGGCCATCAATCTGTTGTCCGCAGGCGGCAACCTGACGCCGGGCACCGATGCGGTCATCAAGCCGGACACCGCTGCGAGAAGCAATTTGGGCAACGCCGATACCGGCAATAGGGCCGATACGGCGATCGTCTATCCATCGATCCTGCGCGCCGTCGCCGGCGCTGGCAGCATCTACTACGGCAACGGGGCCAGCGGCGCATCGACGCCGGCGACCGGTTCGATCCTGCTGGCACCGTCTGCCAGGGGTGCGCTGGAATTGCTCGCGGGCACCTCGATCTATGGCGGCGGCTACACGATCGGCATGTCGGGTTCGGACGCGCCGCTTCCGACCCCGTTCCGTGCGGCCTTTGTCGGCTATTCGGCCGATGGCCGCGCCGCGTTTTCCAATACCAGTCCGCAGGGATCGCTGGTCGATTCCCAAGGAAAATCGGTCGTCGGTGTGCCCGACACATATCCGCTGTTCGCCTTCGGCCCCGATACCATCGGCACGACCTCGCTGCACGCCGGCGATCCGTCATCGGCATTGTTCTATGCGGCCAATGGCGACATCGTCGGATTGTCGAGCGGCACGATCCGGACCTTCGAGCCGGTCACGTCTGCAGGCCGCACACAATTGACCTGGTATCGCAGCGGCATCGCGACGCGGGTGCGCGCCAGCGGCGACATCATCAATCCCAACCTGGTGATCGTGAACAACAACAGCGACGACGTCTCGCTGCTGCAAGCCGGCCGCGACATTACTTACGCCAATGTGCAGGTCGCAGGGCCAGGCACATTGGCGGTGATGGCCGGGCGCAATCTCGATCAGGCAGACCAGGCTTCGGTCACCTCGATCGGGCCGCTGGTCGCAGGCGACAACCGGCCCGGCGCCTCCATCGCGATGATGGCCGGTGTCGGCGTCAATGGACCCGACTACGCCAGGCTCGCGGCGCTCTATCTCGATCCCGCCAATCTGGCGACGGCCGGCGTGCCGCTTGCCCACCAGATCGGCAAGGTCGTCAAAACTTATGAAGGCGAGTTGATCGCCTGGCTCAAGGAGCGGGGCAACGTCGCTGGATCGGTGGAGGAGGCGCGCGCGACTTTTGCCGCACTGCCGCCGGAGCAGCAACGCATCTTCCTGCGCCAGGTGTATTTCGCCGAGCTCACCGCAGGTGGCCGCGAATACAACGACGCGGCCAGTTCGCGCTACGGGTCATACCTGCGCGGTCGCCAGATGATCGCAACGCTGTTCCCGGACCAGGATGCCCAGGGCAATCCAATCGCGCGCCGCGGCGACATCACGATGTTTGGCGATGCTGGTGTGCACACCAATTTCGGTGGCGATATCCAGATGCTGGCACCGTCCGGCAAGGTCGTGGTCGGTGTCGAAGGCACGTTGCCGGCGGGCACGTCGGGCGTCGTCACGCAAGGTCGGGGCGACATCCAGATCTACAGCCAGGGCAGCGTGCTGCTCGGCCTGTCGCGCATCATGACGACCTTCGGCGGCAACATTCTCGCGTGGTCGGCATCGGGTGACATCAACGCCGGCCGTGGCGCCAAGACTACCGTCCTCTACACACCGCCGAAACGCGTCTACGACAACTACGGCAACGTGACACTGTCTCCGCAGGTGCCATCGGCCGGCGCCGGCATCGCCACGCTCAATCCGATCCCGGAAGTGAAAGCGGGCGATATCGACCTGATCGCGCCGCTTGGCACGATCGATGCGGGCGAGGCGGGCATCCGCGTGTCGGGCAATATCAACCTCGCCGCATTGCAGATCGTCAACGCGGCCAACATCCAGGTGCAAGGTGCATCGTCTGGCGTTCCGACCGTACAGGGACCCAGCATCACCGCAGCCCTTTCCACCAGCAATGCAACGGCGGCGACGCAGCAGACGGCTACGCCGCAGCAGGCCGCCAATAGCAATCCTTCGGTGATCATCGTCGAAGTGCTGGGCTATGGCGGGGGAGGCGATCAGAAAGGCGATGAAGAAAGGAAGCGCGACCAGCGCGATGAACGCCGCTCGCAAAATCCGGGCAGCCCCGTCCAGGTGATCGGCGCGGGTGCGCTCGAGCAGGCTGCCATCGATCAACTGACGCCGGACGAACGCCGTCGCTTGGTTCGGTAAGAGGGAGAGATCTCGCAATGTGGCCGGCGAGCGTCAGGCATGATGCTCGTCGCGACATCGTCTTTCCGGCTGTTCGCTGTCGCCGATCACGCGAGTGAGCAAGATTGTCCGCTCTTGGCCGCTGGTGTTGAAACACGCCTGCACGGGAGGGCCGCTGCGCGTAGCCAGAAAGCCGAGCGATCATTATTCGCCGCGCGCGACGGGAAACGCTTCGGCCGATGATTGTTACGCTCAGATCAGCGGAAAGCGCGCTCGCTTCGGAAGCTACGCCGGCATTTTTTTGCATGGCGCTGCAACCAACCCGGTCCAAAAATGTTGCGCATTTGCTGGGTGGCCATCCATAGGAGCGCATCCATGTGTGATTACAGCCTGCACGCGGTCGCTACCCGTCCCGCGGAGGTGGCGGATAGGTTGGTGTCGACCAAATTTCCTTCCACGACAACTCGGGGGTTCGCAAGCTGCGACGATCTTCACGTCGCAGTGTGTCTTCGTCCCGGTACCGAACTCGCCTTTGAACACGACGTCCGGGTCGATGGGTGGGTGTTTCGCCGGAATGTGGGCGATCGACTGGCCCGTTTTCGCCAAATCGACGTAGGCCAATCTCACCATCATCATGACGCGCTCGAATTCTCGAACGGCAAGATCGTTCTCGTCACAGATCTCAAGCCCGGACAAAGGGCGATCGTGCTGCAACTGCCTGTTAGTCAGGCAACCGAAAAGCCAGGCAGGACGGAGCCTGCCGCGCCGCAAGAAGTCGCCCGGATTCCCTGACGCGCAACATTTGCGGGCCCGCCGGAGCAACCCGGCGGGTTTTTCAACGGTTCTCGTGCTGACTCTGGCTACCCGGACGCACTGCTCGTAGCCCCGATTTTTTCCAAGGAGTTTCGCGTAAGTCGCAACGCTCCCTTTTCACTGCCAATCTTTGTAAGCCGACCGGCGGGCTTCAAGATGGAGGTCGCAATTCTTCAAAAGCTGGGCGAACGATCTGCTGCATTGCCTTTGCTGCCCAATCTTCATTGAAGGCAGCAATCGCAGATCTTGCGTCAGTCTGGCGCTCGCTCAGCCTCCCGAGGCTGTGCGTCGAGCGCGACAGCGTCGATTTTAAGAATATCGAGCAATATCAATAGAATATAAGAAAAATGGCGGAGCCGGAGGGATTCGAACCCTCGATACCCTTGAGAGGTATGCCGCTTTAGCAAAGCGGTGCCTTCAGCCACTCGGCCACAGCTCCATCATTGCTGCATATGCCCGACACCGTCGCGAGCCGCAAGCGCCAGATCGCGGTCTGCGGCGTATGTTCGCAAAAATCGGACACGTCTGATGTGGATGACTCTTTATAATCTTGCGATGCCGCTCCCGCCGATGGTGCATTTGCTGCGGGAATAGTGGGCCCGGAGGCGTTTATCGATTGCCATCCGGCGTCGCGCATTTGCCGGCAAATTTATCGCTGGGCAGATGCGAGACGATTCGGCCCATGGACCGGAAAGTCGGTCCGTTACGTGGCATGCGAGTGTGAGCGTGTTTCTGCTCGTTACGGGCGTGACCGCCGACCGGAAATGTGGCGTCCTAAATTCCTACGTTGAAGCAATGGCTTGCCAGGAATGCCCATTCACGAGTCCGTGTGATTTAAGCAACACAGGCTGGGAAACGGCCGAATGGAGGCGGCTTTGAGGCGTTCCATTGTTGCGAAGCGAGACACCTTGGGAGATGGTCTCGGTGCGACGGAGGGGGGCATCCCGAGGTCGTCCCGTAAAGTGGTTCGTCCTGAATCTCGTCGGCACGTTTTGTGCGACGGGTTTTGCGATTCGGAGCGTTTGCGGGTTGTCAGGGATTAAGGGGACTTGTCTTCAGGGTGGCCTCCACCCCGTTGCAGAACCTTCCCTAAAGCAACTTGGAGGTTTACATGAAGACGATTAAGGGCCTTATCCTCGGCTCGACGGCAGCTCTGCTCGCCGTTGGCGGAGCTCAGGCAGCCGATCTTCCCGTCAAGGCCAAAGCGGTCGAATACGTGAAGATCTGCTCCCTCTACGGCGCGGGTTTCTACTACATCCCGGGCACCGATACCTGCATCAAGATCGGCGGCGCGATCCGTTTGGACACGTCGTTCAACGCGAACGCCTACGACACCCCGTTCTGGCAGGGTGGTGCTGGCGGCGCCGGCGTGTGGACCAAGGACTTCTACCTGACCCGTGAACGTATCAACCTGACCACCGATACGCGCACCGCGACCGAATACGGCGTCGTTCGTACCTACGCGAACATCCAGTTCGACTTCTCGCAGAACCGTGAATCGATCGCTGGCGGCTTCACCGAAGTCGACTACGCCTTCATCCAGTTCGCCGGCTTCACCTTCGGTAAGGCCGTCTCGCAGTTCGACCCGCAGTGGGCGCTCTCGAAGCCGTACATTTCGTCGGGCTTCATGGCGGGTTC
This sequence comes from Tardiphaga sp. GW822-FHT04G09, assembly GCF_058800725.1. Lineage (NCBI taxonomy): Bacteria > Pseudomonadati > Pseudomonadota > Alphaproteobacteria > Hyphomicrobiales > Nitrobacteraceae > Tardiphaga > Tardiphaga sp. GW822-FHT04G09. Next base: position 560,382 of record NZ_JBXAMO010000001.1, read on the forward strand.
GAACAACAGCACCGGTCTGCCGCAGATCGCCTATACCGCTTCGTTCGGTAACGGCGTGTCGGGCACGATCTCGCTTGAGAACGCCTCGCCCTACCGCAATGCCGGTCTCTACAACAACGCGAATCCGATCCTGGCTCCGTTCGGCTCCAACACCCCCGGTGCCTACGGCGTGTCGTCGAACACCTTCGTCGGCAACTCCTACGGCGGCAACCATATTCCTGACGTGGTCGGCAACCTCCGCCTCGACCAGGCCTGGGGCACGCTGCACTTCGGCGCTGCGATGCACTCCATCACCCCGGGATTCTACGGCGCGAACGAAGCCAGCGGTCACCCGGATGACTCGTATGGCTTCGCGGTCAACGGCGCTGTCGAATTCAAGAACCTCCCGACCGGCGCTGGCGACAGCCTGAAGCTCGAAGCCACCTACGCCAAGGGCGCAGCCAAGTATGCTATGGCTGGAGGCACCACCGACACCTCGGGCGGCGGTCGTTTTGCCGCGGCTTCGGGTAACACGCTCGCCTTCGGCTACGTGCTCGACGGTGTGTTCGGCACGAACGGTCAGATCCAGCAGAGCGAAGCTTGGTCGGTCGTCGGCTTCTACGAGCACTACTGGAACCCGGCATGGCGCACGTCGCTGTTCGGCAGCTACAGCAGCATCTCGTATGGTGACGGCGGCAACGCGCTGCTCGCCGCCGCCTTCGCTGCGGGCCGTCCGAACAACGGTGGCACGCTCACCGGTTCGACTGGCAACTTCGACTTCGCGGTCGCCCAGATCGGTACCCGTACCGCCTGGACCCCCGTCAAGAACCTGACCCTGTCGGCTGAATTCACCTACAGCCGCCTCGAGCAGAAACTCGGTGGCTTCTGGAACGGTGCAGTGACCGGCAAGGCGACCCCGGTCGGCGGTTACGCGGTCCAGGACCAGAACATCTACAACGGTTCGGTGCAGATCCTGCGCTCGTTCTAATATCGACTGCCTCAGGGCATTCGCTATCTGAAACAAAGACCCCCGGCAGGAAACTGCCGGGGGTTTTTGCTTGCGTGGATGACGTTTGACCGCGACGCTGCGAGCTCTCCTCGCACTGACGGTGGTGAGTTCGTGCTGTTGTCGCGTGCTATTCGACGCTCGTGCTGCCGCGATGCAGGTCGGCCTCGATCTGCAGCCGCGAGCCGCCGCCGAAGCGGGCGCGATAGACCTGCAGGTTCTCCATGATGCGTTGGACGTAGTTGCGCGTTTCCGAGAACGGAATCGACTCGACCCAGTCGACCGGATCGACCTTGGGGTCACGTGGATCACCGTAGCGTTCGATCCACTTGCGCACGCTACCGCGTCCGGCGTTATAGCCGGCGAAGGTCATGATATAGGAGCCGCGATAGTCCTCGAGCAGGCCACCGAGTTCCGCTGCGCCGAGTGCCGCATTATAGGTCGAGTCGCTCTTCAGGCGCGCGAGGTCATAGGTGGCGCCGTGTCGCTTGGCGACATATTGCGCCGCGCTCGGCGTCACCTGCATCAGGCCATAGGCCTGGGCCGGCGACACGACGGCCGGATTGAAGGCGCTTTCCTGCCGCGCGATCGCATAAACGACGGCAGCTTCGACTTCGGGGCCGACCGGGCGATAGCTCGGAATGCCGTTGGTGGGATAGGCATAGTGATCGAAGGGCAGGCCGCGATTGAGCGCCGCCTTGCCGACCAGCAGCATGCCGCGCGCGTCCTTGTTCTGTTGCGCGAGTTCGCTGAGGCCGAGCACTGCTTCCGGATCGCCGTTCTCGCCCACGTCTGCGAAAATCGGTACCGCGATCTCGCGCTCGTCGAGCGCATAAAGCAGTTGCACCGCGCGGACGATTTCCAGTCGATCGAGCCCGCGCGCGCGGGCGGTCAACGCGCCGCTGATGTCGAGCTGCTGCAGGCCGAGCTTCGCGCGCGCGAGCTGGCCGTAATAGCTGGTGGATTGCTCTGCCGCGCGCGTATAGGCGGCACGCGCTTCCTGGCTGCGGCCTGCGGCCTCTGCGGCGCGGCCCTGCCAGTAGCCGGCGCGGGCGAGGGCTGTCGGATTGACGCTGCCGACGCCGATCCGCGCGAAATGCTGCGCGGCAGTTGCGGGATCTTTCAGGAAGCGCAGCGCGATCCAGCCGGCGGTGAATTCCTGTTCGGTCTTGTAGATATCGCGCGCGGGCAGGGCGGCATCGCGGGCCACGAGATAGGCCGAGCGATGTTCGCCGACGTCGAGCAGCTTGCGCGCCGTGAGCCGTCGCTCGATCCACCATTCGTCGAGATTGTGCAGGCGCTGCGGCTCGCGCGGCGCTGCAATCATCAGGCGCGCCGCTTCGCCGAATTTCTCTTCGCGGCGCAGCTGCTGAATACGGCTGAAGATGTAGCCGGGGTCGCTATGCAGCTCGGACGGCACTGCAGCGAGCAATGCGTTGGCATTCGACGCCTTCCTGGTGACGCCGATGCGCGCCCGGGCCAGGGCCATCTGCGCGCCGCCGAGGCGCTTGGCAGAGCGCAGCGCCGCATCGGAATCGCTGCCATAGAGCAGCATGTCCATACGGGCCTTGTGATCGCCGGGCGTGATGAGCGGGCCGAACATGTCGATGGCCAGGTTCTCGGTATCGCTCGATATCGGATCGCTGCGCCATGCGTCGCGGATCAGCCGCTCCGCGCCGGCGCGGTCGCCGCGTGCGAGCAGCGACTTGGCGAGCGCGAACTTGCCCTTGGCAGAAATCGGCTTCTCGCTTTCGAAGTAGGACTGGATCGCGGAGTCCTCGCGCTTGTCGTCCCACAGCGCCGCTTCGATGCGGCGGCGCAGGAAGGTCTGCGACGGCCAGCTCGGATTGGCGGCGACGAAGGCGCGGTAGCGCTCGACCGAAGCGCCATTGTCATCGCTGCGCAGATATATCCATTCGCCGAGCTTGCGCGCCACCGGATCGCCAATCGTCTGCACCAGCTGTGCGGCTTCCGAACCCTTGCGCTTGCGGATCAGCTCGATGACGTTTTCGAGCGTTTCGGCATCCGCCTGCGGGGTCGACGTCGTCGCAGCGACGGCGGCACGGGCGACCGGCTTCTTGATGACAGGAGGAATGGCCGCGTGCTGGCGGGTGGCGGGCTGGATCGCTGGAGCCGGGCTCGCGGCATCCGGCGCCAGCGGCTTCGCGGGGGCAGCTATGGCCGTTGGGGCCTGTGTGGCACTGCGCGCGATCGGACGCGCTTTCGGCAATGGTACCTTGGTGGCCGCCCAGGCCTCGACGGCCAGCACCGATACCCCGACCGCCAGCGCCAGACCGGAGCCCAAGGCTGTCCGTTGCAAGGCTGTCCGCCGCGCAGTTGTGGTGAGGAGCAGGTGCTTCACGGCATTCCCCCGCGGCGAATCAGACAATCGCACGCATTCCCATGATGTATTTGATTGAAACGGTGACCAAATCGTCAATTTCTGTGACCGCACGCTCCTCTCTGCCCGACCACGGCGGCGAAATCACGGCTGAATAGCCGGCAAACCGCGCTGAAACCGGCCGGAAACCGACCTGAAACCGCCCTCGGCGGTCTTTCGCCGCAGCCGCAGACTCGATAAGACTTGCAGTTCAATCAATCGGTTCAAGCAGACGGCTAAAGCCGCATCGCGTTCGGAGCAGACCATGGCAGCCACCAAGACGAATTTCCGGGGGTCTTACACAGCTCTGGTCACGCCGTTCAAAAACGGTGCGCTGGACGAGGCAGGCTTTCGCGCGCTCGTCAGCTGGCAGATCGCGGAAGGCAGCAACGGTCTTGTTCCGGTCGGCACCACGGGCGAGAGCCCGACGCTGAGCCACGAAGAGCATTACAAGGTCGTCGAATGGTGCATCGACGAAGCCAAGGGCCGCGTGCCGGTGATCGCCGGCGCCGGGTCGAACTCCACCAAGGAAGCGGTGGCACTGGCAAAGCACGCCGAGAAGGCCGGCGCTGATGCCGTGCTGGTCGTGACGCCGTATTACAACAAGCCCACGCAAGAGGGCATGTATCAGCACTTCAAGGCGGTGAACGATGCGATCGGCATTCCGATCATCATCTACAATATTCCGCCGCGGTCGGTCGTCGATATGTCCGTCGACACAATGGCGCGCCTGTATGAGCTGAAGAACATCGCCGGCGTGAAGGATGCCACTGCCGATCTCGCGCGCGTGTCCAAGCAGCGTCACGCCATGGGACCGGATTTCATCCAGATGTCCGGCGAAGACATGACCGCGCTGGCCTATATGGCGGCGGGTGGCCATGGCTGCATTTCAGTGACGGCGAATGTTGCGCCGAAGCTGTGCGCCGAACTGATGTCGTTGGTGCTCAAGGGCGACTATGCGGGGGCGCTCAAGATCCAGGATCGCCTGACGCCGCTGCATGACACGATCTTCAAGGAGCCTGGTCTTGCCGGCGCCAAGCATGGGCTCGGGTTGCTGGGCCGCATCACGGAGGAGGTGCGTCTGCCGCTGCTGACGGTGACGCCGCCGACCGGCAAGGTGATCCGCGACGCCATGGTCTTTGCCGGCCTCATCAACTAGGCATCTGCATCAGTCAGATATCGAGTGACTTTGGCTGCGTCATCGTTCCTTATTTGTAAGTGCGTCCCCGTCGTTCGTTGAAAACAAGAGGAACTGCAGATGTTGAAGGAATTTCGCGATTTTGCAATGAAGGGCAACGTGGTCGATCTCGCCGTCGGCGTGATCATCGGCGCAGCCTTCGGTGCCATCGTCTCGTCGATGGTCGCCGACATCATCATGCCGGTCATCGGCGCCATCACCGGCGGTCTCGATTTCTCGAATTACTTCACGGGTCTTTCCAAAACCGTCACGGCAACCAATCTGGCCGATGCCAAGAAGCAGGGCGCCGTGCTCGCCTGGGGCAACTTCCTGACCCTCACGCTGAACTTCATTATCGTCGCCTTCGTCCTGTTCATCGTCATCCGCTTCATGAACCAGCTGAAGCGCAACGATGCCGCCAAGCCGGCTGAACCGCCGAAGCCGACCCGCCAAGAAGAATTGCTGACCGAGATCCGCGATCTGCTCAAGAAGGCCTGAGCCCAGAGCTTGGGCCGGGCGTTTGCGGTACTTATATTCGGTCAGGTACGCTGAAAGTATTGGACGATGGCCGAGAAGAACGAACGCCCGATCAAGGTGATCGCAGAAAACCGCAAGGCGCGGTTCAACTACGCCGTCGAGGACACGGTCGAGGCGGGCATCGCCTTGACCGGTACCGAGGTGAAGTCGATCCGCAATGGCAAAAGCACGATTGCGGAATCCTATGCCGATCCAAAGGACGGCGAGATCTGGCTGATCAACTGCAACATCCCTGAATATCTGCAGGCCAATCGCTTCAATCACGAGCCGAAGCGACCGCGCAAGCTGCTGCTGCATCGCAAGCAGATCAACAAGCTGATGGGTGCGGTAGAACGCCAGGGCATGACCCTTGTGCCGTTGAAGATGTACTTCAACGAACGCGGCCGGGTTAAGCTGCAGCTGGCGCTGGCCAAGGGCAAGCAGCTCCACGACAAGCGTGCGAGCGAGAAGGACCGCGACTGGGGCCGCGAGAAGGGCCGTCTGCTCCGCGCGAGAGGCTGAGGCTGGGCGTCGCCCATCCCCGCAGACAAGAGGATGAGATGACGCAAGGTAACCTGCTCGAAGTCGACTGGAGCAAGATCCCGGCACCGGAAGACGATGGCGCCGCCAATCATCTGATCGGTATGACGATCCCGCCGGTCAGCCTGCGTGCCACCAACGACACAGCGGTGATACTGTCCGAACTCAAGGGCCGCACCGTGGTGTTCGGCTATCCGCGCACGGGCGAGCCCGGCAAGATTGCTCTCGTGGACGACTGGGACATGATCCCCGGCGCGCGCGGCTGTACGCCGCAGACCTGTTCGTTCCGCGATCTGTTTGCGGAGTTGAAGGCTGCAGGCGCAAAGCATGTGTTCGGCCTGTCGACACAGAGCAACGAATATCAAACGGAAATGGCCGGGCGGCTGCATCTGCCGTTTCCGGTGCTCTCGGACGAGCAGCTTGAACTGAGCGATGCGCTCAGGCTGCCGACCATGGTGGTCGCCGATCTCACGATGATCAAGCGCATGGCCATGATCATCGACGACGGCAAGATCACCCATGTGTTCTATCCGGTGTTTCCACCGGACCGGAACGCAGGCGACGTGCTGGAGTGGCTGAAGGCCAACCCGGTCTAAGCCTGCGCCAGATCCGCCTTCACCCGCGCGAACACCGCCCGGAACATCTCGGGTGTCAGCACGCGCGTGTTCGTGTTGTAGCGTGAGCAGTGATAGCTATCGTAGAGCTTGAAGCGGCCGACATCATGGACGGCGCCGTGCGCAAAAGGCGCTGTCACGGCGCGAATGCCAAGCGTCCTCAGCATCGTGTCATGGGCGACGCGGCCGAGGAGGACGATGGCCCGCAATCGTGGCATCGTGTCCATGGTCGCGATCAGGAACGGCCGGCATGTCGTGATCTCGACGGGCAACGGCTTGTTCTGCGGTGGCACGCAGCGCACCGCATTGGTGATCCGGCAATCCTGCAGCGTCAGCCCGTCGTCGGGGCGGGCTTCATAGGTGCCCGAGGCAAATCCGAAATCGAGCAGGGTCTCGTAGAGGAGGTCGCCGGCATAGTCGCCGGTAAAGGGGCGCCCGGTGCGGTTGGCGCCCTGCACGCCGGGGGCGAGGCCCACGATCAGGAGGGCTGCATCGGATGTGCCGAACGACGGCACGGGTCCGTTGTAGCCGTCAGGGTCGCGCGCGCGCACCTCTAGCCGATACTCGACGAGGCGGGGGCACAGTGGACAATCGCGCCCGGGATCGGTGGAAGTACCAGCGGAAATCGTGGTTGCGACCACCGCCGGCTGTTGTCGGCTGAGTTGCGTCTTAGTCTTCGAAATCTTCATCGCCTCGTGGCGCCATGGTGGTCGCGCGCTGCAGGAATTGCGGCGTCTGGTGACGCGGTTCGCGCGGAGCAGGGCGCTCTGCCGGATCGCGGCCAAGCTTGCTCTGCAGCTCCATGAGATCGGTAAACACGTCTGCCTGCCGGCGCAACTCGTCGGCGATCATGGGCGGCTGGCTCGAAATCGTGGATACGACAGTCACGCGGACGCCGCGGCGCTGCACGGCCTCGACCAGGGAGCGGAAGTCGCCGTCGCCCGAGAACAGCACGATCTGGTCGACATGTTCGGCCAGTTCCATGGCATCGACAGCCAGCTCGATGTCCATATTGCCCTTCACCTTGCGTCGGCCCGACGCATCGATGAATTCCTTCGTGGCTTTGGTCACCACCGTATACCCGTTGTAGTCGAGCCAATCGATCAGCGGGCGAATCGACGAGTATTCCTGATCTTCGATGATGGCGGTGTAATAGAAGGCCCGGACAAGGGTGCCGCGGCTCTGAAATTCCTTGAGGAGGCGCTTGTAGTCGATGTCGAAGCCAAGCGTCTTGGCGGTCGCATACAGGTTGGCGCCGTCAATGAAGAGAGCGATCTTGTTAGACGTGAGGGACATCAAGTTTTCTCATGTGGTTTGTTGTTGTTAGCGTTTTTGGCGCGACTTCGTCGTTGCGCATTTGAATCACATTTGTCGTCCGCTCTGCGTCGGATCGAGCTTATTGACGCCACGCAATCAGCTGGTCTGGAACTGCCCGAATATGCCGATCCATCTGCCCTTGCAATGAAGCCTTTTGGTGTCGAGATATTTGCTTCTGGCCCGATGGATGCCGCCGCTTCTGCGGCTTTTTGAGGGTACCATAGTGAGGCAGAAAACCAAGCCAAGAAGGGCCAATTCCAAATTGGTCCTTGCGGATGCCGCAAAGCCCCTATACCTACGGCACTTAATCATCATTATTCGGTCCCACAACAAACGGAGCGACATTTTATGGCGCGCGTAACCGTCGAAGATTGCATCGATAAGGTCGACAACCGGTTCGACCTGGTGTTGCTGGCAGCACACCGGGCGCGAATGATTTCGTCCGGTTCACAACTTACGATTGATCGCGACAACGACAAGAATCCCGTTGTTTCGCTGCGCGAAATCGCCGATCAGACCATCTCCCCGGAAGATCTCCGCGAAGAACTGGTCCATTCGCTGCAGAAGTTCGTCGAAGTCGATGAGCCCGAGCCGGATACGATTCCGCTGATCGGCTCTGCCGGCGCCAGCGTCGATGCCGACGATACCGAAGTGGCTGTCGAGCGCATGACCGAAGAAGAGCTGCTCAAGGGCCTCGAAGGCCTGGCTCCGCCGGAAGAGCAGCCCGAGGAAGACGAGTAAAACGGGACACACGGTTATTTGCTTAACCGTTTTGATCATCGGCTATCACAAAGGCCCGGACATGCGTCCGGGCCTTTGCTTTTGCAGTCCATTTCAGGGCAAACTTGAGATGAAGAATCCAGGTCGCTGCTGACCGGATCGAACGAGGCTAGGATGGCGACTTCGCGCCGTAATAAACGGCAGATGCAGGCTGCGAACGACACGGTCGCCGCGGTCTCGCCAGTTTCGCCTGAAGCCCAGTCCGCAGAGACGCCAATTCCGGCCAAGGTGCCGCGCACGTCCCGTGTCCGGATGATGCGGCAATATGATCTGGTGGACCGCGTCCGGGCCTATAACCCGAATACCGACGAGGACCTGCTCAACCGCGCCTATGTCTATGCCATGGTGGCCCATGGCGAGCAGACGCGGGCCTCGGGCGACCCGTATTTCTCCCATCCGCTGGAAGTGGCGGCGATCCTCACCGACCTCAAGCTCGACGACGCCACCATCGTGGCGGCGTTGCTGCACGACACGATCGAGGACACCGAGGCGACCCGGACTGAAATCGACAAGCTGTTCGGCGCCGAGATCGGCGCCCTGGTCGAGGGGCTGACCAAGCTGAAGCGGCTCGAACTGGTGTCGCGCGAGGCCAAGCAGGCCGAGAACCTGCGCAAGCTGCTGCTGGCGATCGCCGACGACGTCCGCGTCCTGTTGATCAAGCTTGCCGACCGTCTGCACAATATGCGGACGATGGAATTCATGCCGCCGGCCTCGCGCCGCCGCATCGCCGAGGAAACCCTCGACATCTATGCGCCGCTCGCCGGCCGCATGGGTATGCAGGCGATGCGCGAGGAGCTCGAGGAACTGTCGTTCAAGGTGCTCGATCCCGACGCCTATCTGGTGGTGATGCAGCGCCTGGACTCGTTGACCGAGCGCAATCAGAACCTCATCGACATGATCGAAAGCCATCTCTCCACGAAGCTGGAGAAGAACGGCATCACGGCGCGGGTCACCGGCCGGCGCAAGAAGCCGTTTTCGATCTGGACCAAGATGAAGCGCAAGTCGGTGGGCTTCGAGCAGTTGTCGGACATCTACGGCTTCCGCGTCGTGCTGAAGGACATGGAGGCGTGTTACCGCGCACTCGGGGTGGTGCATACCACCTGGCCCGTGGTGCCAGGCCGCTTCAAGGACTACATCTCGACGCCGAAGCAGAATGATTATCGCTCGATCCACACCACCGTGATCGGCCCCGGCAACCAGCGCGTCGAACTGCAGATCCGCACCGAGGACATGAACAGCATCGCCGAATACGGCATCGCGGCGCATGCCTTCTACAAGGACGGGATCGGCTCGCCGACCGAGATGCTCAAGCGCGAATCCAACGCGTTTTCGTGGCTGCGCCACACCATCGGCATTCTCTCGGAAAGCACCAATCCGGAAGAATTCCTCGAGCACACCAAGCTCGAACTGTTCCACGATCAGGTGTTCTGCTTCACCCCGAAGGGCAAGCTGATCGCGCTGCCGCGCAATGCCAATGTGGTCGACTTCGCCTATGCCGTGCATACCGACGTCGGCAACAGCGCGGTGGGTTGCAAGATCAACGGTAAATTCGCGCCGTTGTCGTCCGAACTGCAGAACGGCGACGAGGTCGAAGTGCTGACCTCGGCCGCACAGCAGGCGCCGCCGTCTGCATGGGAAGGTCTTGCGGTCACCGGCAAGGCGCGCGCCGCGATCCGCCGCGCCACGCGAACGGCGGTGCGTGATCAATATGCCAGCCTTGGCCGGCGTATCGTCGAGCGCCTGTTCGTGCGCGCCAAGATGGAATATTCGGACGACCAGCTGAAGGGCGCGCTGCCGCGTCTGGCGCGCACATCCATCGATGACGTGATGGCCTCGGTGGGGCGCGGTGAGCTCCGCGCCGCCGACGTCGCGCGTGCGATGTATCCCGACTACAAGGAAGAGCGCATCGGCCGCTTCTCGGCCAACAACAAGAAGTCCACGGCGGACAAGGTGAGGACGCCCGATGGCGCGGCGCGCTTCACCTCGATCATCTCGATCGGCGGCGTCAATTCCGACCTGCCGGTGAAGTTCGCGCCGAACGGTGGCGCCGTACCGGGCGACCGCATCGTCGGCATCGTCACGCCGGGCGAAGGCATCACGATCTATCCGATCCAGTCACCGGCCTTGAAAGACTTCGAGGAAGAGCCGGAGCGCTGGGTCGATGTGCGCTGGGATATCGATGAATCCTCGCCGCAGCGTTTTCCGGCGCGATTGTTCCTGCAAAATGTCAACGAGCCCGGCAGTCTGGCGCAGATCGCACAGGTGATCGCCGACCATGACGGCAATATCGACAATATCAGCATGCACCGCCGCTCGCCCGATTTCACCGAACAAACCATCGATCTCGGTGTCTACGACCTCAAGCATCTCAGCGCGATCATCAACCAGTTGCGCGCCAAGGCCGTTGTGGCGAAGGTCGAACGGGTCAATGGTTAGCGTCTCACCCTAGGTCTTCTGGAATTCCGTCATGTCCTCTTCCTCGCTGCGCCTCGGCGTCAACATCGATCACGTCGCGACCTTGCGCAATGCGCGGGGCGGCAAGCATCCCGATCCCGTCCGCGCGGCGCTGGAAGCCATTTCCGCAGGGGCCGATGGCATCACGGCGCATCTGCGTGAGGATCGTCGCCATATCCGCGACGCCGACATGGAGCGGTTGAGGGCGGAGATCTCCAAGCCGCTGAATTTCGAGATGGCGGCGACGCCGGACATGGTGCGGATTGCATTGTCGGTGAAGCCCCATGCGGTCTGTCTGGTGCCGGAGCGGCGCGAAGAACTGACCACCGAAGGCGGGCTCGATGTGGTCGGCCAGCGGGAATCGCTGGAGCCATCGATTGCGCGCTTCACAGAAGCCGGCGTGCGGGTGTCGCTGTTCATCGCGGCGGACCCGAAGCAGATCGAGATGGCGGCGCAGCTCAAGGCGCCGGTTATCGAATTGCACACGGGTGCCTGGTGCGATGCCATCACCGATGGCGATACGGCCAAGGCCACCCACGAGTGGCAGCGCATTGTTGCCGGCGCGAAGCTGGCGAAGTCCGCGGGGCTCGAAGTGCATGCAGGACACGGGCTCGACTATGCCACCGCGGAGGCGATCTCGGCGCTGCCCGAAATCATGGAGCTGAACATCGGCTACTATATGATCGGCGAGGCACTGTTTATCGGTCTGTCCGATACCGTGCGTCTGATGCGCGCGGCGATGGATCGCGGGCGGATGCAATCCAAGAGCGCCTCATGATCATCGGCATCGGCTCCGACCTGATCGATATCACGCGCGTCGCCAAGGTGATCGAACGCCACGGCGATCGCTTCCTCGATCGCATCTTCACCGAAGCCGAGCGGGCGAGGGCGCAGCGCCGCGCCAAGAGCGAGAAGATGGTGGTCGCGACCTATGCCAAGCGTTTTGCCGCCAAGGAGGCCATGTCCAAGGCCCTTGGCACCGGCATCCGGCAGGGGGTCTGGTGGCGGGATATGGGCGTCGTCAATTTGCCCGGGGGGAAGCCCTCCATGAAGCTCACCGGCGGGGCGCTGGCCCGTCTGCAGGCCCTGATACCGCCCGGCCACGAGGCCCAGATCGACCTGTCGATCACGGACGATTGGCCGCTGGCGCAGGCTTTCGTCATAATTTCGGCCGTCCCTTCGCCCAAATCCTGAGCCAAGTGTTGGGCCAAGTCCTGATGGCAGGCCGAGAGGCCGCCGGAGCGGCGAGACGACCGACCGGCACGCCGGACCGACGGGACATGGCGGCTTTTCGGGGCGGTTCATTGCACCGTTACCAACAACCGTTTAAACCAGCGACGACACCGAACAGACGCCAATTCTCGTTGATGCCGCTCGAGGCTTTTGCAAGACCTTGCCGTAACTGTATGAATTCAATGCATTTTGAGCGCCGGGCGTGACGCCGCGCGGTTCCGAAATGCGCTACCAGCCGCGCGGTGACGCTGCGGGAATCGGGAAAGCGATGAGCGTGACATCCGGGACTAAGACTGAAAGCGGCGTCGGCGAGACTATCCGTGTTGTCATCAACGCATTGCTGATCGCGCTGGTGATCCGGACCTTCCTGTTCCAGCCCTTCAACATCCCGTCTGGCTCCATGAAGGCCACGCTTCTGGTCGGCGATTACCTGTTCGTCTCGAAATATTCCTACGGCTACAGCCACTATTCGATCCCGCTCTCGCCGAATATCTTCTCCGGCCGCATCTTGGGTTCCGAGCCGTCGCGCGGTGACGTCGTGGTATTCCGTCTGCCGAAGGACGACTCCACCGACTACATCAAGCGCGTGATCGGGCTGCCCGGCGACCGTGTCCAGATGAAAGAGGGGCTCCTCTACATCAACGAGAAGCCGGTGCAGCGCGAACGCATGAGCGATTTCGTCGGCGAGGATCCGTGCGGCTCCGACGCCACGGCGCGGGTGAAACGCTGGAAGGAAACGCTGCCGAACGGCGTCACCTATGAGACGCTCGATTGCGTCGACAATGGATTCTACGACAACACCAATGTCTACACCGTGCCGCCCGGTAATTTCTTCATGATGGGCGACAACCGCGACAATTCGACGGACAGCCGCGTGCTGTCGGCCGTCGGCTATGTGCCGTTCGAGAATCTCGTCGGTCGCGCGCAAATGATCTTCTTCTCGATCGCCGAGGGCGAACACGCATGGCAGATCTGGCGCTGGCCGACCGCCGTACGCTGGAATCGAATTTTTTCTATCGTGCGATGACCGACGACTCCAGAAATCCCATCGAGACCGCGCCGAAGACCGACGAACCTAGCTCGACGACCGAGGCTGCGCCGGAGACGGCTGCTGCCCGGAAGAAGAAGGCACGCGCAGCGGCGAAGGTCGCCGCAGCCGAGATCGAAACGCGTATCGGCCACAGCTTCAAGGATCCCCTGCTGCTGGCGACAGCCTTCACCCATGTGTCGGCCCTGAAGTCGCAACGCAGCCGGACCGAGAGCTATCAGCGCCTCGAATTTCTCGGCGACCACGTGCTCGGGCTCGTGGTCTCCGACATGCTGTTTCGCGCCTTCCCGAATGCGGATGAAGGCGAGTTGTCGAAGCGGCTTGCCGACCTCGTGCGCAAGGAAGCGTGCGCCGATGTGGCGCGGTTGCTTGGCCTTCTCGAGGGCATCAAGCTTGGCACGGTCGGCGCGGGTGCCGGTCAGCGGTTGCGCAAGTCTGTGCTCGGCGATATCTGCGAAGCCGTGATCGGCGCGATCTTTCTCGATGGCGGCTATCCGGCCGCGGAAAGCTTCGTGCAGCGTAACTGGACCGAGCGCATGCGCAAGCCGGTGCGTCCGCTGCGCGATCCCAAGACGGTGCTGCAGGAATGGGCCCAGGGCCGTGGCCTGCCGACACCTGCCTATCGCGAGGTCGAACGCTCCGGTCCGCACCACGATCCGCATTTCAGGATCGAGGTGGATGTGAAGGGTTTTGCGCCTGCCGAGGGCGAGGGCGGCAGCAAGCGCGCCGCCGAGAAAGCCGCGGCGCAGGCGATGATTGCGCGTGAAGGCGTCAGCAGTGGCGGCAATGAAGGATGATGTCGTGAACGATGCTGAACCAGACCATGAGTCCGAAGGAACACCTGCCGAGACCCGCTGCGGCTTCGTCGCACTGATCGGCGCGCCCAATGTCGGCAAGTCGACGCTGGTCAATGCGCTGGTCGGCTCCAAGGTCACCATCGTCTCGCGCAAGGTGCAGACCACCCGTGCGCTGATCCGCGGCATCGTGATCGAGAACCACGCCCAGATCATTCTGGTCGATACGCCCGGCATCTTCCTGCCCAAACGACGACTCGACCGCGCGATGGTCAAGACGGCGTGGAGCGGCGCGCATGATGCCGACGTCGTCTGCGTGCTGCTCGATGCCAAGGCGGGCATCAACGAAGAGGCCGACGCGATCTTCAACCAGCTTGCATCAGTCAATCACCCGAAGATCCTCGTGATCAACAAGGTCGATATCGTCTCGAAGGAGAAGCTGCTCAAGCTGGCGCAGATGGCCAACGAGCGCATGAAGTTCGAAGAGACCTTCATGATCTCGGCGATGACCGGCGACGGCGTCGATGACCTGCGCCGCAGGCTCGCGGCCGACGTGCCCGCCGGGCCGTATCATTATCCCGAAGACCAGATGTCGGATGCGCCGATGCGGCATCTCGCAGCGGAAATCACCCGCGAGAAGATCTTCCGCCAGTTGCATCAGGAATTGCCGTATCAGTCGACGGTGGAGACCGACAGCTGGACCGAGCGCAAGGACCATTCCGTGCGCATCGAGCAGACGATTTTCGTCGAGCGCGACAGCCAGCGCAAGATTGTGCTCGGCAAGGGCGGCGCCACCATCAAATCGATCGGCGCTGATGCGCGCAGGGAAATCACCGAGATCGTCGGGCATCCCGTGCATCTGTTCCTGTTCGTGAAGGTGCGCGAGAACTGGGGCGACGATCCCAATCGTTATCGCGAAATGGGCCTCGAATTTCCTCACGAGTAGTCGAGGAGCGATGATGGAAGTGCAGCCGACACGATGACCGCTCCCGCCGACCTTCCGAAGAACGTCTTCTATTTCGAAGTGCTGCTCTACACGTCGCTGATCCTCGACGCGCTGTCGATCGCGTTCCAGGATCGCACGCCGGACCTCACAATGTCCGACAGCACCATCATGGCGGCGAACCTCGTCGCCGCCGGCATGTTGTTGTTCTTCGTCTGGCTGGTCTGGTTCGCAGCCTATCGCCGCAAGAGCTGGCCGCGCTGGGTGCTGACCGTGTCGCTGGCCTTCTCGGTACTGTCGCTGTTCCAGGTGCTCGGCGTCTACGGGCTGCAGTTCGACAGCGCGATCGAGATCGTGTCCTGCATCCTGACCGGGCTCGGACTATATTGCGCCTTCACCGGAGACGCGCAGGACTGGTTCAAGGCATAGGCGACCACAGGCGTCTCGCAAGATGATCGCGCAGCTTGCTTGGCCTTCGATTACATTTCAAACATTTTTTCCTATATGTATTGACAACATCCCCATCTTGATTATTTTCCCTCTCGTCCTGCCCCACCGAGAGGGGCGATCGCGATCGTCACGATTGCGGGGCGGGAGGCGGTGGACGCCGGAGATGCGGCGTCACGGGATGTGTGGGTAACGGCTGTCTGCGGGCAGGCCGCATCGCCTGTGGTCAGGATACCACTGGGACAGGCGGGACGGTTTGCTGGCGGATGGAACGAGCCCGCAGATCAAGTGACGGACGACCAGATTCGAAACGCGTCCGGCCCAGTAGCTGCGCTCCCCCGGCCCTGTCGCGCAGGGCCAAACAAGGGTGACCTTGATCGGTCGCCTGGGCAAGCATTCAGCAAGCCGACAAAACACCGCAGGCGGAACGTCGGGCACTGGCCCGTGCTTTCCGAAAGTCCTGATGCATACCCTTGCGGAAGACCGCATCGGCATCAGGCCCAGGGGTGCATCGGGCACCCGGCGTTCCGCACGCCCTCTCACAAGGGGGCGGGAATGCAAGAGACGACGGCGCCCCCGCGCCGCAAACAACAGGGGCGATCACGCATGTCTGAAGGGCACGTGTTGTCTGAAGCAGTGGCTGTTTGACAGTTGAATCCGATGAGGCCGTAGGATGGGTAGAGTGCAGGCGCGCTTGCGCCGGAGCGAAACCCATCATTCACGCGCACGAAAGCGATGGGTTTCGCTGCGCTCTACCCATCCTACGCTGCGCACCGTCATGCCGTTAACGCAGAAACAAGTCCGGCCATGACGACCGAGAGCGTTACGCATGCTCGTAGGATGGGGTGAGCGCAGGCGCATCTTGCGCCGGAGCGAAACCCACCAACTGCACGAAGAAAGCGATGGGTTTCGCTGCGCTCACCCCATCCTATCTTTCGCGTTTTCCTGTATAATCCCGTCATGGAATGGACGGACGAAGGCATCATTCTCGGTGTGCGACGACATGGCGAATCCAGCGCCATCGTCGAACTGCTGACGCGCAGCCATGGCCGCCATCTCGGCCTGGTGCGCGGTGGTGCGGGGTCAAAGATGCGGCCGCTGCTGCAGCCCGGCAATAGCGTGCAGGCGATATGGCGGGCGCGGCTGGATGAGCAGCTCGGCTATTACCTGATGGAAGGCACGCTGATGCGCGCCGCGACGCTGCTGGGCTCGTCCCATGCGGTCTATGGCATCACCCATCTCGCCTCGCTGGCGCGGTTGCTGCCGGAGCGCGATCCGCATGAGGACATCTACGAGATGCTGGAGCGCATTCTGGATGATTTCGATGGCGTGAGCGAGGCCGCCATCCATATGATCAGGTTCGAACTGGCGATGCTCACCGAACTCGGCTTCGGCCTCGATCTGGAAAACTGCGCGGCGACCGGCGCCACCACGGACCTGATCTACGTGTCACCTAAATCCGGTGGCGCAGTGTCACGGCAGGCCGGCGAGCCGTGGCGCGACCGCTTGATGCGGTTGCCGCCATTCCTGCGCGACAGTGAGGACGGCCAGAACAGCTGGTCCGATCGCGATCTGCAGGACGGTTTCGATCTGACCGGCCGCTTCCTGCTGCGCAATGTGCTGGAGCCGCGTGGGCAGCGCCATTCCGACGCCCGCGAGGGGTTCATCAATGCGGTGACGCGGCATCTGGCACGGATCACATCTCCGTCCTGAGTCGAGTTCGACATTGGCGAGTGGCGGATTCGCGTCTATGGTCCGTGCATTGATGGGTTGATAGGAAGATATCGCGTCCGGATGCTGGTTCGTCTGACCAGAGTGAATAGGCTGAGAGCAGGGTGGTTCGTCGCCCTGGTCTATCTGTTGTGCGTGCTCGCGCCGACGATCTCCTTTGCATTGCCGGGACAGTACCCGGTTGCGCCGTGCCTGACCGGCGAAAGCCATATGACCGGCATGGTGCATGTTAACAGCAGCACGTCTGCGCACATGCATGGCGACGGTCACGCGCATGATCATTCCGTCGCGCACGCATCAGCCGCACACGCCGCTATCGATCACGCATCGATCGCGATCGACGATACATCCGGCCCGCACAAGGTCCCGCACTCACCGAGCGGTCCTTGCTGCGGCCTGATGTGCGTTTCCGCGCTGCCGGCGACGCTGACTGACATCGTGACCCCTGCGGTGCCGACGGCGCTCCGTGTCGCCGAAGGCTATCGCGCGGTCGCCGACAGCGCACCCGCCCGGCTCTACCGCCCTCCCATTTCCTGACCTGATCGTATCGACGCGGCATCGCGCCCGTTAAGGGCACGCGCGCCTGTGATTCATCGTCATGTCAGGAAAATAACATGCTTGCGCAGCTTGGGGCGAAGCTCGCCGCCGTTTGTTCGGTGGCCGGGAAACTATGTGATATCAGATCAGGAATATTCGCGGCGATGACCGCTGCTGGGATGGCGCTCGGTGGCTGCATCCCAACGACCATGCCCTTGGCTGGCGCCGATCCGGCAGATCCCGGCGCCAGGGTCGCTGGTGTCGGCTATCGCTCCACGGTGGCTCCTTACAACAGCCTTCGGCCGGTTGCTCCGTCATCATGGCGCGAGCAGAACGACCGTGTCGCTCCCAAGCCGAAGTCCGGCCAGTAGGAGCACGCGATGTTCAACAGGGATCACAAATCGCTCACGCGAGTGCACCGACCCGGCTCAAGGCCTGTCGCGGGCATCACACTCCTGTCGATGCTGCTGCTGGCGGGATGTGCATCGTTCTCGCCTGATGGCGGCATGGGTGTCGTCGCCGGCGTCGCAAGCGAGACCATCAACAAGGACGTGATGGCGATCCGGACGCCGGATGACGCACAGCGTGCCGATGCGACCGTCAAGGCTCTGCTGCGGCGGCCGCTGACAGTCGACAGCGCGGTCCAGACCGCGCTGCTCGGCAATCGCGGCCTGCAGGCTGCGTATAACGAGCTGGCTCTGGCCGAGACAGACCTGGTCGGCGACAGCCTGCCGCCCAATCCGACATTCTCGATCTCGCGCATTTCCGGCAACGGCGCGCTGGAAATCGAGCGGCAGGTGGTCGGCGATATTCTTGCGCTGGCAACGCTGCCGTTCCGCTCGGAAATCGCCCGCCAGCGTTTCCAGAGGGCGCAACTGCGCGCGGCAGAAGAAACGCTGCGGCTCGCAGCCGATGTTCGACGCGCCTATTACAGGGCGGTGGCCGCCAACGAGCTTGTCGGCCTTCTGACCGATGCCAAGTCGACGGCCGAGTCCACCGCGCAGCTTGCGCTGAAGCTGGGCGAGACCGGGTCGCTGAACAAACTCGATCAGGCCCGCGAGCAGGTATTCTACGCGGAGACGACGGCCGATCTGGCGACGCTGCGTCAGGATGCGGCAAGTTCGCGCGAGGGCTTGATCCGTCTGCTCGGTCTCTGGGACGGCGACATCAGCATCAGACTGCCGCAGAAGCTTCCGGTGTTGCCGCGCCAGCCGCTGTCGCTGCCGGGGATCGAGGTCGATGCCGTGGCACACCGCATCGACCTGCAGGTTGCACGTATCGAACTGGCCGCACTGGCCCGGTCACTCAACCTGACCGAGGCCACTCGCTTCGTCACGCTGCTCGATGTTGCCGGCATTGACAGCAAGAAGCGCGAACCCGGGGGGCCTCCGTTCCGCGAGCGCGGCTTCGACATCCAGTTTCAGATTCCGCTCTTCGATGGTGGTGAAGTCCGCGTCCGGCAGGCGTCAGAGACCTACAATCAGGCCTTCAACCTGTTGACCGAGAAGGCCGTGAACGTTCGCTCGGAAGCGCGCGATGCTTTCAGGGTCTATCGCTCAACCTACGACATCGCCGGTCACTACCAGCGCGAGGTGTTGCCGCTGCGCAAGATCATCTCGGAGGAGATGCAACTGCGCTTCAGCAGCATGCAGGTCGATGTATTCGCGCTGCTCACCGAGGCCCGCCAACGGATCGCGGCGCTGCGCGCGGCCATTGAAGCCAAACGCAATTTCTGGCTCGCGCAGTCCGCGCTGCAGACTGCGATCAATGGCGGCGGCCGCGGCGAACCATCCGAAACAAGAACCGCGACGGCCGCTCAGGCGTCGAGCGGAGGAGGGCACTGAAATGGAGAAAACCATGTTGTCCCGACGAAATTTTCTCGGCACCGCCACGGCGCTCGCCAGCGCGGCTGCGGTCACCGGCCGCGTGCAAGCGGCGAATATTCCCGAAGCGCCGATGATGGACAAGGTAACGATGCAGCCGCCCCTGCATCCGCCGAGCGGGCCCGACTACAATCCGGTGGTCACGCTCAACGGCTGGACCTTGCCGTGGCGGATGAATGGGGACTGGAAGGAGTTCCATCTGGTCGCCGAGCCGGTCGAACGCGAATTTGCCGACGGCATGAAAGCCTATCTCTGGGGCTACAACGGCCAGTCGCCGGGCCCGACAATCGAAACCGTCGAAGGCGACAAGGTTCGTATCTTCGTTACCAACAAGCTGCCGGAACATACCACCGTGCATTGGCACGGCGTGATCCTGCCGAGCGGCATGGACGGCGTCGGCGGCCTGAGCCAGCCGCATATCAAGCCGGGCAAGACCTTCGTCTACGAATTCGAGATGAAGCACAGCGGCACCTTCATGTATCACCCGCATTCGGACGAGATGGTCCAGATGGCGATGGGCATGATGGGGATGATGGTCGTGCATCCCCGCGACAACAGCTTCCGGCCCGTCGATCGCGATTTCGTCTTCATCATGAGCAGCTATCTCATCGATCCCGGCACCTATCTGCCGAAGGTCAACGAGATGACCGACTTCAATATGTGGGCATGGAATAGCCGCGTCTTTCCCGGCATCGATCCGTTGCCGGTTAGGCTTGGCGATCGCGTGCGGATACGGGTCGGCAATCTCACGATGACCAATCATCCGATCCATCTGCACGGCCACAAGTTCGCCGTCAGTTGTACGGACGGCGGCTGGGTGCCCGACAGCGGGCAATGGCCGGAAGTCACGGCCGACGTGCCGGTGGGCGCGATCCGCGCATTTGATTTTGTCGCCGACAATCCCGGCGACTGGGCGTTCCACTGCCACAAGTCGCACCACACCATGAATGCGATGGGCCACGACGTCCGAAACCTGATCGGTGTCTCCAAAAAGGATCTGGCGAAGGCCGTCGGCAAGCTCGCACCGGATGCGATGGTGATGGGATCCACCGGCGGTGCCATGGGCGAGATGGAGATGCCGGCGCCGGATAACACGCTGCCGATGATGACGGGATCAGGTCAGTTCGGTCCGATCGAGATGGGCGGCATGTTCAGCATCATGAAGGTGCGGGAGGGGCTCGCGCGCGACGATTACCGCGATCCCGGTCCTTACGATTTCCCGAAGGGCACCGTGGCCTATGAGATCGAGACACCGCAGAGCGAAGCTCCACGACAGACCGGCGTGAAGGATAAAGCCATCAAAGACCACGGGTCGAAGCCGATGGGCATGAAGAAGGGCATGAAAATGAAGGGAATGTAGGGGCAGGGACCGCTCATCGTCATCAGACAACAAGCAACATGGAAACTGAAATGAACAACACCCGGAAATACATCAGCCGCGCCGTCATGCTGGCCGCGATGGCTTATTCGGCTGCTGCGGCGGCCCATGACAAGCATGGAGTATATTCGGCCGGCGAACCCGGCGATCCCAGGAAGCCGGCGCGGGAGATCGTCGTCAGCATGAACGAGATGGACTATTCGCCTGCTGTCATCGAGGTCAAGCGCGGCGAGCAGATTCGCTTCATCATCCGTAACATAGGGACTGAAGCACATGAGTTCCTGCTGGCGACCACGACAGAAAATCTGAAGCATGGGGAAGCGATGAAGAAAAATCCCGATATGGAGCATGACGAGCCCAATGGCCTGCGTCTTGCCGCCAAGAAGTCCGGGGAAATTCTGTGGAAATTCTCGAAGGCAGGGACGTTCGAATATTCGTGCCTGATCCCGACGCATCGTGAGTTGGGGATGACCGGCAAGGTCATCGTGAAATAGCCCGATGCAACAGCTCAATCTCAAGCAAAGGACTGCACCATGAAGACCAATGGATTTGTCGCGCTTGTCGCGTTTGTTGCGATCTTGATGTTCAGCGTCGCGGGTTACGCGCAGGACGCTGCGGCACGCGGAGAAGTGAAGAAGATCAACGAAGCGGCAGGCAAGATCACGCTGAAGCACGGCCCGATCAAGAGCCTCGATATGGACGAGGGCATGACCATGGTGTTTCGCGTCAAGGACCCGGCGATGCTGAAATCGGTCAAGGTCGGCGACAAGGTCAAATTCGATGCCGGCCGCATCGATGGCCAGATCGTGGTGACCTCCATCCAGAAATCCAGATAGCGCCGGCCGAGGGCGTCCCGGCGGAGCCTGGAACCGCGATCGATCGGATCGCCTGATGGTTGACGCAACGATATGGGGGCCCCTCTCGACGCGAGGGCACCCCCATATCCGCGGAACTTGATCGCTGGCTTCCGATTCATTTCTTGCCCGATTCGTCGGGAGGCGCTAACCCCTCCGCCATGGGAAAAAGACTGATTCCGCCGGAGCCGGCTGAAATTCACGAAGTGCAGCTGCGGGACGCGCTCGAGGAGCGCTATCTCGCTTACGCGCTCTCCACGATCATGCACCGGGCGTTGCCGGATGCGCGGGACGGCCTGAAGCCGGTTCACCGCCGCATCCTCTATGGCATGCGCCTCTTGCGGCTCGATCCGGGCACGCCGTTCAAGAAGTCCGCCAAGATCGTCGGCGACGTGATGGGCTCGTTCCATCCGCATGGCGACCAGTCGATCTATGACGCGCTGGTGCGCCTCGCGCAGGATTTCTCGTCGCGCTACCCGCTGGTCGACGGCCAGGGCAATTTCGGCAATATCGACGGCGATAGTGCGGCTGCCTATCGTTACACCGAAGCCCGCATGACCGATGTCGCGCGGCTGCTGCTCGAAGGCATCGACGAAGACGCGGTCGAGCTGCGCCCGAATTACGACGGCCAGACCAAAGAGCCCGCCGTGCTGCCGGGCGGCTTCCCGAACCTGCTGGCCAATGGCGCGCAGGGCATCGCGGTCGGCATGGCCACCTCGATCCCGCCGCATAACGTCGCCGAACTTTGCGACGCCGCGCTGCATCTGATCGACAAGCCCGACGCCAAATCGAAATCCTTGATGCGCTGGGTGAAGGGGCCTGACTTCCCGACCGGCGGCATCATCGTCGATTCCAAGGAAAGCATCGCCGAAGCCTATATGACCGGACGCGGCTCGTTCCGCACCCGCGCCAAGTGGCATGTGGAAGAGGGCGCCAGGGGCGCCTGGAATGTCGTCGTCACCGAGATTCCGTGGCTGGTGCAGAAGTCGCGGCTGATCGAGAAGATCGCCGAGCTCCTGAACGACAAGAAGCTGCCGCTGATCGGCGATATCCGCGATGAGTCTGCTGAAGACATTCGCGTGGTCATCGAGCCGAAGACGCGCAATGTCGACGCCGGTCTGGTGATGGAGTCGCTGTTCAAGCTCACCGAGCTCGAGAGCAAGATTCCGCTGAATCTCAACGTGTTGGTCAAGGGCCGCATCCCCAAGGTACTCGGCCTTGCCGAATGCCTGCGCGAATGGCTCGACCATCTGCGCGACGTGCTGCTGCGGCGCTCCAATTATCGCAAGGGCCAGATCGAGCACCGCCTGGAAGTGCTCGGCGGTTACCTGATCGCCTATCTCAATATCGATGAAGTCATCCGGATCATTCGCACCGAGGATGAGCCGAAGCCGGCCTTGATGAAGGCGTTCAGCCTCACCGAATTGCAGGCCGAGTCCATCCTGAACATGCGGTTGCGCAGCTTGCGCAAGCTCGAAGAGTTCGAGATCAGGAAAGAAGACAAGGAGCTCCGCGCGGAGCTCAAGGGCATCAACGCGATCCTGAAGTCCGAAACCGAGCAGTGGGCCAAGGTCGGCGAGCAGGTCCGCAAGGTGCGCGACATCTTCGGGCCGAAGACGCCGCTCGGCAAACGCCGCACGGTGTTTGCTGACGCGCCGGAGCATGATCTCGCTGCCCTCGAAGAGTCGCTGGTCGAGCGCGAACCTGTGACCGTCGTGATTTCCGAAAAGGGCTGGGTTCGTACGCTGAAGGGCCAGGTCGCAGATCTCTCCAACCTGACCTTCAAGACCGACGACAAGCTCGACAAGGCGTTCTTCGCCGAAACCACCTCGAAGCTGATGCTGCTGGCCACCAATGGCCGGTTCTATTCGCTCGACGTGTCGAAGCTGCCGGGCGGTCGCGGTCATGGTGAGCCGATCCGGCTGTTCATCGACATGGAAGGCGACGCCGCCATCGTCTCGATGTTCGTGCATAAGGGCGGTCGCAAGTTCCTGATCGCCAGCCATGACGGGCAGGGCTTCCTCGTGAACGAGGATGATTGCGTCGGCACCACCCGCAAGGGCAAGCAGGTGCTGAATGTCGAGATGCCGAACGAGGCGCGGGCGCTGACGGTGGTCGGCGAGGGCAGCGATCAGGTCGCGGTCATCGGCACCAACCACAAGATGGTGATCTTCCCGCTCGATCAGGTGCCGGAAATGGCGCGTGGCCGCGGCGTACGCTTGCAGAAATACACCAGCGCAGGTCTGTCAGACGTCGCCACTTTCGTGGCCAAGGAAGGCCTGACCTGGAAGGACTCGTCCGACCGCGAGCATCGCCTGACCTGGAAGGAACTGGCCGACTGGCGCGGCAATCGTGCCGATGCCGGCCGTCTCGCGACCGGCCTGCCGAAATCGAACAAGTTCGGCCGGGTGATCGAGTAACGATCAACTCGCCAGTCGTAGGATGGGTAGCGCGTCTTCGCGAAACCATTGCTTTGTTATCCACGGGCGATGGGTTTCGCTTCGCTCCACCCATCCTACGACCTGGAAATATCGTCACTGGTAGCCCGGATGGCCGGGCCACAAATTCATCCCAGCGCTTCTTCCTTGATGCGGCTGGCCAGCACCTTGTCGATGCGGCGGCCGTCGAGGTCCATGACCTCGAACCGCCAGGCATGCGAGATGACCTCGTCGCCGACCTCGGGGATCTTGCCGAATTCCTGCAATAGAAACCCGGCGAATGTCTGATAGGGGCGCGACTGCGCGGGCAGTTCGATGCCGAGCAATGCTGCGAATTCCACCGCAGGCATCCAGCCGGAGATGAGGTAGGAGCCGTCCTCGCGCTTGTGGAAGGCGACCTCGGCCGGGCCTTCCTCGGTGTGAAAGGCGCCGACGATCGACTCCAGAATATCTGCTGACGTCACCACGCCCTGGAACACGCCATATTCGTCATGCACGAGGCCGATATGGAATGGCGAGTCACGCAGGATCGCCACCACGTCGCGCGCATCGACCGTGTCGGGAATGACCGGCGCCTCGCGCACCAGCGCGCGGATATCCGGCGTCTTGCCGCTCAAATACACATCGAGCAGATCCTTGGCCTGAACGATGCCGATGGCGGAATCGCCATCGCCGTCGAACACCGCAAAACGCGAATGCGAGCTGCCCGCGAGTTCGGCCTGGATGGTCTCGATGGGATCGGCAAGATCGATCATCGCCACTTCATGGCGCGGTGTCATGACGGCGCCGACGGGCAGGTCGCCGAGGCGCATCACGCCTGCGATCATTTCCTTCTCGCCGGGCTCCAATACGCCGGCGGTTTCCGCTTCGGTCACGAGCGTACGGATTTCGTCCTCGCTGACTTTCTCCTCCGCCTCGCCGCGCTGGCCCAGCAAAAACAGGATCGCCTTGCCGGAGCGGTCGAGCAGCCACACCAGTGGCAGCGAGATTTTCGCGAGCAGCACCATTGCCGGCGCAACGCGCACGGCCACGGCCTCGGGATCGCGCAGCGCGATCTGCTTCGGCACGAGTTCGCCGATGATCAGCGAGGCGTAAGTAATGATCGAGACGACGATGCCGACGCCGAGTGTATCCGCGAGGCCCCTTGATACGCCAAGATCAAGCAACAATGCCGTGAGACGCTGACCCAGCGTTGCACCGGAGAAGGCGCCGGACAACACGCCGATCAGCGTGATGCCGATCTGCACGGTGGAGAGGAACTTGCCGGGATCGGAGGCCAGCGCCAGTGCGCGGCGAGAGCCTGTCACACCTTTTTCGACCAAGGCGGCGAGGCGGGCAGGGCGGGCAGATACGATCGCCAGCTCGGACATTGCGAGCAGGCCATTGACAACGATCAGGACCGCAACGATCCCGAGTTCGAGAGATAACACACTTGATCCTTCGAGCTAATGGACGTGCATCCTACCATGTCTGCCCGCTTTCGGCCATCGCGGCGTGTTCCAAAGCGCAACTGCGGCAGGTGTTCGCGTTTTCAGACCAAACGCGTCATGACACCTACTCGAACTGAGCGCGACAAAGTGGGCTGAGCTTGCTGATGTTCTGCTTCATGCAAGCGGTGATGCGATTCACGTTGGGGATGTAGTCGCGGCAGAATTTCATGGCATCGGCACGACAGGCACGACGTTGCTCAAGCGTGCCCGCGGCTTGTGACTGGTCCGGGATTGCAACAAGGATGGTGACCGTAACACTTGCCGCCGCAATTAGAGTGGGCATTTTGAACATCTTGGTGCCTTTCGTCGAATGATTGAACAGATCCCGCCGGATAGCATGGATAGTTCGGCATTGCATGTATAGTTCGACACTGGATGATGCAGGTCAAGAATGTAGGCGTTTGCAGGCAACCCGGCGTCGATGGAATGCGGAACCTGACAGAGCATGGATGCGATCACGAGATGGTGGTGAGCAAGTACAGGTCATCCGAAACGCGAAGACGTGCTGCGCCGCGGAGGAATAGCAGTCGTTCTGCCCCCGGCTGAGCGATTTAACAAAACCTCCGAATGTAACCAGCTCGTGACGCTCCATTGATCTGCAACTAATTGCTGAGATGGGCGAGTGGGCTTGTCATTCCGCGTTGCAGGATTATTTTGCTTGATGTCGAATTGATATAGCGCATGATGGTGGCGGCATCGGCAGTTGCTGCGGGGGCGTGGTCTTGAAGATTTCAATCACTTTGTCTCGATCACATGGCGGTGAACGGAGCCTGCTGGCGCGTTTGGCGAGTGCAGCACCCGTCATTGCGGTTCTGCTCCTCGCCGGCTGTGGAAAGAAGGAAGAGGCTGCAGCACCTCCGCCACCACCGGTCACGGTCGCCAATCCCACCAAGAAAGTCACGACCGACTGGGATGAATTCACTGGTCGCTTCGATGCTGTCGAACAGGTGCAGGTGCGCGCTCGTGTGACAGGCTTCGTCACCAAGGTCGCCTTCACCGATGGCGCTGTCGTCAAAACGGGCGACCTGCTCTATGAGATCGATCCGCGCCAGTATCAGGCTGCGGCGGAGCAGGCGCAGGGCCAGCTCGACGATGCCAAGGCCAAGGTCGTACTGGCGGAGAAGGAGCTGGAGCGCGCCACCACGCTGATCAAGACCGACGCGATCTCCGAGAATATCGTCGATCAGCGCAATCAGGCGTTGGCTGCGGCACAGGCGGCGACCTTGCAGGCCGAAGGTGCGCTCAAGCAAGCGCAGCTCAATGTCGAATATACTAGGGTGGTTGCGCCGATCGATGGTCGCGTCAGCCGCCATCTCGTCACCGTCGGTAACCTCGTGCAGGGCAGCGAGAGCGGGGCCACGCTGCTGACCTCGATCGTGTCGCTGAGTCCGATCTATGTCTATTTCGATACCGACGAAGCGACTTATGTCCGCAACAGCAAGCTCTGGTTCGAGGGCAAGCGACCGAGTTCGCGCGATACGCCGAACCCCGTGGAAATCACCCTGGTCGGTGAGACCAAGCCGTCGCACGAAGGCAAGATGAACTTTCTCGACAACCGGCTCGACGTCGGCACCGGCACGCTGCGTGGCCGCGCTATTGTCGAAAACAAGGATCTCTCCATCCTGCCGGGCCAGTTCGCCCGCGTGCGGATCATCGCCAGCGGCGAATATGAAGCGCTGTTGATTCCTGATGCTGCCGTGGCAAATGACCAATCGCGCAAGATCGTGATGGTGGTGAAAGCCGATGACACGGTCGAAGCGCGGCCTGTGACACTCGGTCCGCTGGACGGCGGATTGCGGGTGATCAGGGAAGGGCTCAAGCCTGACGACCGTGTCATTGTCGACGGGCTGCAGCGCGCCCGTATTGGTGCCAAGGTTTCGCCGAAGATGGCGGCCGCCACGCCCGCACCAGCCCAAACTCCCGCAAATGCCGGCGCCAAGCCATGAACCTCGGCAGTCTCTCCATTAACCGGCCTATCCTTGCGATGGTCTTGTCCATCGTGATGCTCATTGTCGGTGCGCTCGCTTACACGACCTTGCCGGTGGCGGAATATCCGCAGGTGGCTCCGCCCACCGTGGTCATTACCACGCAATATCCCGGCGCCTCGGCGCAGACGGTGTCAGAGACCGTGGCGACGCCGATCGAGCAGGAGATCAACGGTGTCGAGGACATGCTGTACATGTACAGCCAGGCCACCTCGAACGGCCAGTTGAACATCACTGTGACCTTCAAGCTCGGCACCGATTTGGACAAGGCGCAGGTTCTGGTGCAGAATCGCGTCGCCATCGCGCAGCCGCGGCTGCCGGAAGAGGTGCAGCGCGTCGGCGTCGTGACCCGCAAGAACAGCCCGGACCTGCTGCTCGTGGTGTTCATGCTGTCGCCGGATGACACTTACGACCAGCTTTATATCTCCAACTATGCGCTACGTCAGGTTCGCGACCAATTGCTGCGGCTCGATGGCGTTGGCGATATCACGATCTTCGGCGCGCGCGATTATTCGATGAGGTTGTGGCTCGATCCCGACAAGATCGGCATCCTTGGCATGACTGCCGGCGAAGTGATTGCCGCAGTACGCGCGCAGAACCTGCAGATCGCTGGCGGCCAGATCGCTGAGCCGCCCATATCGGATCGTGCCTTCTCGCCCAATCTCACCTTTACGGGTCGTCTGAAGGATATCGGGCAATTCGAGAACATTGTCATCAAGGCTGGCGCCGATGGCCGCACTGTGCGGCTGCGCGACGTCGCGCGCATCGAGTTGGGTGCGTTATCCTACACGACCAACAGCTTCCTGTTGCAGAAGCCGGCCATCGGCCTCGCGGTGTCGCAGCGGCCGGGATCGAACGCGCTCGGCACCGCCAAGGGCGTCGCCGATACGATGGCGCAGTTGAAGAAGGATTTTCCGAAGGGGCTTGAATACAACATCGGCTACAATCCGACCGAGTTCATCGCGCAATCGGTCAGTGAGCTGATCAAGACCATCTATGAGGCGATGATCCTGGTGGTGATCGTCGTGCTGGTGTTCCTGCAAGGCTGGCGCCCTGCGATCATTCCTATCCTGGCGATTCCGGTATCCCTGATCGGCACCTTCGCGATCATGGCGGCGCTCGGATTCTCCATCAACAACCTCACTTTGTTCGGGCTGGTGCTCGCGGTCGGCATTGTGGTCGACGATGCCATCGTCGTGGTCGAGAATGTCGAGCGGCATCTGGCTGAAGGCAAGAGCCGGCGCGATGCGGCGCTGCTCACCATGCAGGAGGTCGGCGGCGCGCTGGTGTCGATCGCGCTGGTGCTGTGCGCGGTGTTCGTACCCACGGCCTTCATCGGCGGCATTTCCGGGCAGTTCTTCCAGCAATTCGCCATTACCATTGCAGTCGCCACGGCGATTTCGTGCTTCTGCTCGCTAACATTGTCGCCGGCGCTGGCGTCATTGATCCTCGAGCCACACCACGAGAAGAAGCCGCCGGCGAGCTGGAACGTTCTCAGCAGGGTGTGGGGCGCATTTACCGCTGCCTTCAATCGCGGCTTTGACAAACTCTCGCACAGCTATGGCGACGCCGCGGGCTTCGTCATCAGGCACTCCAAATTGATGCTGCTGGTCTATGCCGTGCTGATCGGCTCGGCCGGCTGGCTGCTCTATACCACGCCGCAGGGATTTATTCCCGCGCAGGATCGCGGTTACGTTATTGTCGTCGTCCAATTGCCGGGCGCGTCATCGTTGACCCGAACCACGGAAATTGTCCGCGAGATCGAACGCATTTCCCTGGGGGTGCCCGGCGTTGTGCGCGTACCGTCCTTCGCCGGCTTCAACGGAGCGACCCGCACGCAGGCAATTAACGCGGCAGCGCTGTTCCCGGTGTTTGATGAAGCGGAAGCCCGCGCCAAGAAGGGCATCACCGCGAACGGGATCACCGCCGAGTTGCGCAAGCGCCTGTCAGTCATCGAAGGCGCTGTCGTCATCGTGGTGCCGCCGCCTGCCGTGCCCGGCATCGGAACCGGCGGCGGTTTTGCCATGCGCATTCTCGACAATCAGGGCAGGGGTCCGGACCTGCTGGCGGCAGCGACCGACGAACTGGTCAGCGCGGCGCGCAAGGCGCCCGGCCTTACGGCCGTATTCTCGCCGTTCTCCGCCAACACGCCGCAGGTGTTCGTCGAGGTCGATCGCCAGAAGGCGCAGATGCTCCATGTGCCCGTACAGAATGTCACGGACGCCATCGAGATTTATTTCGGCTCGTCCTATGTCAATGACTTCAACATCCTCGGCCGCACCTATCGTGTCACCGCGCAGGCCGATCTGCCGTTCCGCAAGGAAACTGCAGATCTCGCGCGCCTGCAGACCCGCAACACCGACGGCAATATGGTGCTGCTCGGCAGCGTCGTGAATTTCCATGACACTGCAGGGCCGGATCGCGTGCCGCGCTACAATCTTTATCCGGCAGCTGAATTGCAGGGCGACACCCTTCCCGGCACCAGTTCGGCTACCGCGCTCGCCACCATGAAGAAGTTGGCCGACGAAACGTTGCCGAGCGGCTTCACCTTCGAGTGGACCGATCTTTCGTATCAGCAGGTGGTCGGCGGCAATTCAGGGCTCTACGTGTTCCCGATCTGCGTGCTGTTCGTATTCCTGGTGCTGGCCGCGCAATATGGCAGCTGGACGCTGCCCTTTGCGGTGATCCTGATCGTGCCGATGTGCCTGCTCGCGGCCACCATTGGTGTGCGCATCATGGGACAGGACATCAACATCCTGACCCAGATCGGCTTCGTCGTGCTGGTGGGACTGGCCGCGAAGAATGCGATCCTGATCGTCGAGTTCGCCCGTGACATCGAGCAGGAGGGCCGCGATCAGCTCGAAGCCGTGATCGAGGCCTGTCGGCTGCGTATCCGCCCGATCCTGATGACGTCCTTTGCCTTCATTCTCGGCGTGCTACCGCTTGTGATATCGTCGGGCTCAGGCTCGGAGATGCGCCAGGCGGTGGGCGTCGCGGTGTTTTTCGGGATGATCGGCGTCACGATCTTCGGCCTCGTTTTCACGCCGGTCTTCTACATCCTGATCCGGCGCCTGTTCCCGGGCTCCGTCGAGATCCACGCCAAGGGGCAAAGCGCGCATGTTTAAAGCGCCGCAGGATGGGTTTCGCAAAAGCTCAACCCATCCTACAAGTGTCTCATGGAAACTGCCGCACGCATTGAACTGATGAACTGGCTGGTCGGCGAGGGTCTGACCGGCCTTCCGGAAAACGACCTGATCCGCGGCTTCTGCGAGCGCTGCCGTGCCGGCGGCATCGAAGTATCCCGTGGCCTCGTCTTCATTGACACGCTGCATCCGATCTTCGAGGGTCGCGGCTTCCGCTGGAACGACACGGCCAGCAATGAGAGCGACGTGTTCGAATACGGCTCGACCGAGATCGGCGAGGCTGCCGCGAACTGGCGACGATCGGTGTTCTTCCACATGCTGGAAGAGGGGCACGAGGAATTGCGGCTCGATCTGCACGCGCCCGGGATCGCCGACCGCTTCTCGATGGTCGGCAGCTTGCAGGAAGGCGGTCACCGCCACGGCGCCGTGTTCGTCCACAAGTTCGGCGAGAATGGCTCGATGGGGCAGATGGATTGCCTCTATTCGTATTGGGCCACGCGCCATGAGGACGGGTTCGACGAGCGCCAGATGTCGGCGCTGCGCGAACTGGTGCCGATGCTCGGTCTCGCCATCAAGTCGGCAGCGCAGATGGAGATCGCGCGCACGCTGGGCCGCGTCTATCTCGGCCGCGATGCCGCCGAACAGGTTCTGCGCGGCAAAATCGCGCGGGGCGTCACCGAGCGTATCAATGCGGTGTTGTGGTTTTCCGACCTGCGCAACTCCACGGGGATCAGCGAGGCGATCGGACCGGACGAGATTATCCCGTTCCTTAATGACTATGCCGAAGCCTCGATCGCTGCGATCCATGACGTCGGCGGCGACGTGCTCAAACTTATCGGCGACGGTATTCTGGCGATGTTTACCGGCGACGACATGGTGAAGGCGAAGCGCAACGCCTTGCGCGCCGAACATCAGTTCCGCAAGAATATGGCCAAGCTGAATGCGAAACGATTGGCCGCGAACCGGCCGGTAACGACTGCCTATGTCGGACTGCATGAGGGCGAAGTATTCTACGGCAATATCGGCAGTGACGAGCGGCTCGATTTCACTGTGGTCGGCCCGTCAGTCAACGAGGTGAGCCGCATCGCATCCATGTGCTCGTCGGTCGATAGGCCGCTGTTGACCTCGTCGGCATTTCAGACCGGGCTTGACGCGGCCGGCCGCAAGTATCTGGTCTCCACTGGCCGCTACGCCTTGCGTGGCATCGGCCGCGCGCAGGACCTCTACACGCTGGATCCCGAGATCGACAGCGACGAGGTCGTACGTGGCGGCTACGAGCGCTATCTGGCCCGTTAGGCGACCGCAGTGGTTTGCTGGCGCATCGCGTAAAGTACGATAGCGATCAGGCAGGCCGCACCGAGAACGATGCCGAGTGCCAATGCCGCCTGCGGCACGATAGTGGCCGACAGGGATACGCCGATCGCCGCCCCCATCATCTGCCAGAAGCCGAGCAGTGCGGAGGCGGCGCCGGCATGGGTGCCGAATGGCGACAGCGCCTGCGCCGTGCCGAGCGGATTGACCACGCCCATGCCCAGCAGGAACACGCAGGTCGCGGCGATGAAGGTGACGACGTTGCCATGGAAATAGGCGGTCGCGAGCACTGCAATGCTGCCGATGAACGCGATTAGCAATCCATAGCGAATGGCCCGATCCAGTCCGAAGCGGGGGGCGAGGCGGGCGGCCAGCATGCCGGAGCCGAACACAACCAGCACGGTGCCCGCAAAGAACAGCCCGAGCGCAATCGGTGTGAAGCCGTAACCCTCAATGAGAACGCGAGGTGCTGCGGAGAAGATCGAGAATAGTCCGCCCATGATCAGGCCAACTGTAGCGGCTGGGATCAGGAAGTGGCGGTTCACAGAAAGTTTGAGATAGGTTGCGCTGACAGCGAGCGGATTGAGCGGGATACGCGTCGTATTGTGGGTTTCACCGAGCACCAGGATATAACTGAGAGCCGACAACACCGCGAAAGCGCCGACGAAAACAAATTCTGAGCGCCATCCGAAAAAATAATCGAGCCCGCCGCCGAGCAGCGGAGAGAAGCCGGGAGCTGCGGCCTGCGCGATCATCACCAGGGTGAGTGCGCGTGCCAGCGCTGCACCGCTGAACAGGTCGCGGGCGATCGCGCGCGAGAGAACCGAGGTCGAACAGGCGCCAGCGGCCTGGATCGCGCGGCCGATCAGCAGCGAAGGAAGGTCAGTCGAGACGCCGCACCAGATGCTGCCGATGATGAAGACAGCGAAACCGGCCAGCACCGGCATGCGCCGTCCGTAACGGTCGGAGATCGGCCCGACCAGCAATTGCCCAAGCGCGAAGACGAGCAAGAACACCGTGATCGATGCTGTGACCGCGGGCGTCGTCACCTTCAGCGAGGTCGCCATCTGCGGCAGCGAGGGCAGCAAGATGTTAGTCGCCAGGGTGCCCATCGAGGCCAGCCCCGCGAGGACGGCGATCTGCAGCGCGGTGGAGGATGCTTCCTGCGGGGAGGTGTCTGCCACGGTGTCAGCGGTACGGTCAGTCATGCGATGGCCCTCATTTTATAAATGAGGTACATCATATAAAGAGAACTGCAAAGAGCGGAGCAGTCATGCGGTATTCTGGGACGATATGGTGCCGCCGCCCCCGGAGGATCGGGTCTATGCCGAAATGTTCCAGCATCGGCAGGAAGATCGGCACGAAGATCACGATGATCTCGGTCCATTCCAGCGGCCAGCCGAGGATGAAGATGATCGCCGCAACAGGATCATGAACTGGACCGGCGTCAGGTTCAGCGACAGCACCCGGCTCATGTATGAGTCCCGGAAGTGAACTACATGACCAGCTAACCGGCTGTCGGTTGGGGCGCTCGCGGCAATGTTGCGGCAGTATCGCCGACCATGTCCGGCTGCCTTTCCAAAGCCACTGCAGGCGAGGTCAGGATCACCACAGCCTGCCAGGCAAAACCGGCGACCGCGAGATAGAGGCAGGCCTCCGCGTGATAGAGCCCGCCGATAACGGCCGCGATGCCGGTTCCGATCGGACGGGCGCCATAACTCAAAATGTTGATGGCCGACACGCGTCCGAGCAGGCTGGGCGGCGTTACCGATTGCCGCAACGTCGCGGTGGAGATCACCCACAGGATCGGGCCGACGCCGAGCAGGAAGAAGCTCACGCCCGCCAAAGCCGGAGAAGGGATCCATGTGGTCAGTGCCATCACGACGGAGGCGACGAAGCCGGTGACGGGGCCAAGCGCGATCACGGTGCCGAACGGCAACCGCTTCATCACACGGGTGGCCAGCAGTGCGCCGATCACCATGCCGACGCCATACATCGCGAGTGTCATGCCGACGCCCGACGCGGAGAGGCCGAGATGGCGAACGGCATAGGGCACGAACACTGCCAGCACCATGAAGGACGCGGCACTGAAGATGAATTGCGTGATGAAGACCGGCCGCAAATATTGATGATGTGCGACGAAGGACAGACCTTCGGCGATGTCCTGCATCGGATTGCGTCGCTGTACTGTCGTCCGCGTGGGCTCATGGATGCCCGATAGCAAGGCGACAGCGATGATCGACAGTGCTGCGGCAAAGCCAAAGGCGGGCGCGGCGCCGACGAAACCGACGAGCGCGCCGCCGATGGCAGGACCACTCGCAAAGGCCACGGTGCGCGCGAGTTCGATCCGCGCATTCGCAGCGCCCAGCAATTGTGGCACGACCAGCGACGGCACCAGCGACGGCGCGGCGACGCTATAGACCACGGTACCGCACACCGCGACGAAGCCGAGCAAAGCGAGCAGCGGCATCGTCAGCGCGCCGAACCAGATCAGTGCCAGCGTCAACAGCAGCGAGACAGCGCGCAGCGCCTCGGCTCCGGCCATCAAGATGCGGCGCGACATGCGGTCGGCGAGCAGGCCGGCGGGAATGGCGAACAGCACGAAGGGCAGGGTCAGCGCGGTCTGCAGCAATCCTGTCTGGCCTTCGCCGACGCCGAGCAGCAGCACGGCGACGATGGGCGCCGCAGCCAGCGCGATCTGCTCCGCTGACTGCGCCGCGAGGTTCGACCAGGCGAGGCGGTTGAAGGTCGGGGGCAGTCGGTCGGTGGACGCGTGGGTCATGGCGATTCCTGTCTGTGACAGCCACCATGGTGTCCGGACGAGCACACAGCCACCCGATTGCCGAGAGCGCGCCGTGACAGGCAGGGCCCACCAACCAACTAGATGCAGTTGCAAATGAGTTGCAACAAGGGAGGGATTGCTCTATGCAGCTCTGATGGATGCACTTTCGCCGAAAACCTCGCCCGATTCGTCAACGTCTCCAATGCCCGGCAGCGTTCCAGACGCGGCCGGTTGGCGCTCCGGCCTTGGCGGGGATTTCCGGCGCAGCCTTTCGGAGGTCAATTCGTCGATCCCGGTTCCGATCGGCGGCCACTGGTTTCGCCGGCTGCTGGCATTCGCGGGACCGGGTTACATGGTCTCGGTCGGCTATATGGACCCCGGCAACTGGGCGACCGATCTCGCAGGTGGCTCGAAATTCGGCTACACGCTGCTCTCGGTGATCCTGCTGTCGAACGTGATGGCGATCCTGCTGCAGGCATTGGCCGCGCGTCTGGGCATCGTCACCGACCGCGACCTGGCGCAGGCCTGCCGCGACAGCTTTTCCCGGCCGGTCAACATCTTGCTGTGGCTGGCCTGCGAGACGGCGATCATCGCCTGCGATCTGGCGGAAGTGATCGGTACCGCGATTGCGCTGCAGCTGCTGTTCGGTATTCCGCTGATTGGGGGCGCGCTCATCACTGCGCTGGATGCCTTTCTGCTGCTGTTGCTGATGAACAAGGGTTTTCGTTTTCTCGAAGCTTTCGTGATCGCGCTGCTCATCGTCATCGCGGTCTGTTTCACGGTTCAGATTGTCGCTGCGGCGCCGCCCGTGGCTGCCGTGTTGAGCGGCTTCCTGCCGTCCACCGCGATCGTGACCAATCCCGAAATGCTCTACATTGCGATCGGCATTATCGGCGCAACCGTGATGCCGCATAACCTCTATCTGCATTCATCGATCGTGCAGACCCGTGACTATCCGCGCACCGATGCAGGCCGCCGCGACGCGATCAAGTGGGCGACGGCGGACAGCACCATCGCGCTGATGCTCGCGCTGTTCATCAATGCGGCGATCCTCATCGTCGCCGCGGCGTCCTTCCATACGTCAGGTCATGCCGATGTGGCCGAGATCGGTCAGGCTTACGAGTTGTTGTCGCCGTTGCTCGGTCTCGGCATCGCATCGACGCTTTTCGCGATCGCACTGCTGGCATCCGGTCTCAACTCGACGGTAACGGCAACGCTGGCCGGCCAGATCGTGATGGAGGGCTTTCTCCGGCTGCGTCTGCCGAACTGGGCGCGCCGGCTCGTGACTCGCGGCGTCGCGATTGTCCCGGTCGTGGTCGTCACCGCGCTCTATGGTGAACGCGGCACCGGACAACTCCTCGTCTTCAGTCAGGTCATCCTGTCGATGCAGCTGCCATTTGCGATCATCCCGTTGGTGCGGTTTGTCTCGGATCGGCGAAAGATGGGTGACTTCGTAATCTCGCGGTCGGTCGCCACGGCGGCATGGATCATCGCTGGCATCATCGTGCTTCTGAACTGCAAGCTGCTTTACGATTCCCTTTTCGGCTGAAGCCTTGAAATTTAAGGCAGCTGCAGATGATGCCACCAGACTTTGGTGAAGGGGACTGGCCTTTGTGGCTATGTGCGACGTAATCCTGCCGCGCTGGATTTCGCGATCTCCCGCGTGAGCTCGATGACAGTCCGGCATGCCAGCGTCAGGCTTCCGTGACGCGACATCGCCTGAGCAATGTGGCGCGTGACGGCCGAATCGACCGATTTCGACGATTGCAGACGGCACATCCTTCGATGCCGCGGCAACTGCATAGGGTCCCAGCAAAGCGTAGATGCTTCCTTCGGCGACAATATGCGTTTGCAGGCTGAGTGAATCGGCCTCCAAGGCGACGTTGAGCGAAATGCCTTAGCCTGCAACCTCGGAAGCCGCCGACATCAGCTCTCGCGGAGTGGGAGCCCCGAACATGCGATGGCCACCCTCAGGAACTTCGGTAAAGCTCCAACGTACGATGCCCTCCCGGTCAAGCAGGAATTGGCCAAAGAGCTGACCCTGGCCAGTTGCCAGCATGTGCTCGTCGGCTTCGGTTATTTCGTAGCCGTCCTTCGTGTTGAGAAGATCGGCCGCCGCCATCGGGTTCATCGGCTCGGGCAGTTCGCCCGGCATGTCCATCCGCATGCTCATCACGGCGTTCATACCCAGCTTGCGCGGCCATTCGGTTTCGCTCTCCGTGAACTCGAGATTGGGCAAGCCGAACGCGCGGTGCGAGACGCGCTCGGGGTCGGACGCGGCGAGCAGATTGGGCAAGGGATGATACCGGAAATAGAGCCGCGCACGGTCGATAGGCGTGTTGACCACCACGAGACTCTCGACGCCTTTCTCGCGCAGGGCCGGGTCAAGTTGCGCCTGGGCCGCGAGATGGCGCCGGCAGAACGGGCAGTGCAGACCTCGAAACAAGCCGACCAGTACTGGGCTGTGGCCGCGAAAGTCATCAAGCGCGATCTTGCCGTCACGTGTGATTGCATCCAGCACAATGTTCGGTGCGCGGTCGCCCGGGTGGAGTAACCCATCGACATGATGCTCAGACATGGTCAACCTCCTCTACTTGCTAATCAAGAAATGGCAGTACGACCAGCGCTTCGGGATTAAGCCCGTGCCGGGCGCAGACATCGTGCGCCAGAGCAAAATACCGCTCGGCCTCAGGCATGTCGCCTCGATCGAGGTTCAGCGTCGCGAGACCATCATAGCATGGAAAGAGCTGCTGGGGCTCGCCCGTTTCCTGCGCCACCTCAATTGCTTCATTGTAGCAGCGGGCGGCGAGTTCCGGCTGGCCATGGCATTGATGAATTTGCCCGAGCACAATCAATGGCACAGCGAGATGTTCGCGCTGATCAAGCGAGCGGTCGAGTTCGATCGCCTTTTCGGCCGCCGGCACGCCTTCGTCGGCACACCTGTCCGTGAAGGTGCAACAGGCGACAGCGAGATTGACAAGGAGACGCGCCTGAAAACCGAGATCGCCGATCCGGCGGGCGACATCAAGACCGCGCCGGCATACTTCCATGGCTTGCGCCGGATCGACCATCGTGTAGAGCACGCCAAGATTGGTGTAGCCGCGGCAGGCTGCGCTGAGAAGGCCAGCGGCTTCGGCAACTGCGACGCTTCGCTCCACTTCGCGAACGGCCTCCTGGCTTCGGCCCAGCCGCGCCAATGCAACCCCCTTGGTATTAAGCGCCTCCGCGGTGGCGCGAGCCGCTTCCAGTCCGGCCTGCTTGTCTACCTCCGGCGGCACGGATTGAGCGTAGCCAAGCGCATCGTCTGCCCATCTAGCGGCCGCAGCATGATCGCCGATGCGAAACGCGAGGTGGCCGCGCTCCTGTAACAGGTGCGCCCACTCGATCGGCGCGTCCGTTCCTTCGAGCAACGCAGCCGCCTCGGCGTAATGCGCCTCCGCCCCGTTTCGTTTGCCGGCGTCCCACATCAAACGGCCAAGCTTGCGAAGTATCCGCGCTCCGGCGGCGCGGTCCCCGGCCGCGCGGTGGGCCTCCAATACCGTCTGGTAATGTTCGTCGGCCGTGTCACGCCGGCCCGCCGCTCCACACAGGTCGGCAATTCGTTCGTATAGCACAAGCCGTTCCGGTCCTTGATCGCCAGCGGTCAACAAGACGGCGAGGGCCTGCTGATAGAGGCGGATGGCGTCGTCGTTGGCATAGATCGCGCGCGCGCGATCGCCGGCCGCGCTCAGGTAATGTGCACCCTTCGGCTTGCTCGCACTGAGGCTGAAATGATGTCCCAGTAGGGAGAGGTCTTCGAGCCGCTCCGGATCATCTCCGCACAGCCGCTCCAGGGCAGCACCGATCCGCCCATGCATCTCAATGCGCCGTTGCAGAAGGAGGTTTTGGTAGATCACATCCTGAAGCATGGTTTGCGTGAAACGATACGATTGCAGCGAAATCGAGTTTGCGCCCGCGATCTCCTCGATGATCTCGGCGTCGCATAGCAGTTCAAGCCCTGCCTCTACTTTCGCCGGGTCGGTCGCTGTGGCGCCGAGAAGGGCCGCATCAAAGCGCGGCCCGATGACCGCTGCCTCCTGAGCCAACCTGCGCACGCCGTGTGGCAGTCGGTCCACTCGTGCGAGCAGCAGCGCCTGAATGCTCGCCGGGATGTCAGCGGCCGCTTCATCTGACTTGATCTGCCAATGCGAGCCGTCACGTTCCAAAATGCCAGCTTCGATGAGACCGCGTATGATTTCTTCAACGAACAGCGGATTTCCGCTTGCGCGTTCAAGAATTCGATTGAACAGATTGCCGGATGATCCATTCCAACCGTCACCGAAGAATGCCGCGAGCAGCTTTTGTGCGTCGGCGATGCCAAGGGGTACCAGCCGCAGTGTTGTATGGCTAATTCGACTTGAGTCGAGCTGATCCATTTCAAGTGTCGGCCGGTGTGTGAACAATAGCATCAGCCGCCCGCGCTCCAGCCGATCCATCACGAACCGCAGCGCCTCAAGCGATACGGCGTCGGCCCAGTGCAGGTCCTCGACAATGATCAGGAGGGGCGATAGGGCCAGACGTCGTTCGAAGACGGTGCGGATCGCGAAAAAAATCTGCCGTCGAAGCTGTTCCGGTTCAACGTGCTGCAGGGCGTCGTCGGGGTCGCAGAGACCAAGAACATAAAAATAGAGGGGCATCAGCCGCTCGACCTCTTCGGTCGCCATGCCCAGCCCCGACAACGCTTCGGCTAGCTTGGCTTGCGTCTCTGCCGCCGAAGCCTTGTGCGCGATGCCGTAGGCGCTACGCAGCACTGCGGCAAGGGTACCGTAGGATTGCTCGCCCAGCGGCGAACAAGCGGCCCGCCGGATCGCCACGCCTGCGAAGCGATCCTCATCGCGAGCGCGGGTAACGAATTCATCCACCAGGCGCGATTTTCCGATGCCGGCTTCGCCAATCAGCCGCATCAGCTGGGCAGCTCCGCCACACGCCAGATCAAGGCACCCCATCATACGGGCCATCTCCGCGTCGCGCCCGATCAGCGGCGCGCTCAGGCCCAGTATCTCAAGTCCGCGTGCCGCACGCGGTGTCTCGAGCGGCCCCCTCAGACGATGGACCAGGACGCTGCCTGTCTTGCCGCGCAGCGCAACGTCGCCGAGCGATTCATACGAGAATGCATGCCGGGTGAGGCGGTAGGTCAGCGGTCCCACCAGCACGTCACCCGGGGGGGCCATCGACTGCAAGCGTTGAGCGGTATTCACCGTGTCGCCGGTCACTGAATAGGATTTGGCAACGCCTGCGCCCAATCCACCCGCAACCACGTGCCCGGTGTTGATTCCGACATGAAGCATGAGCGGCAAACCGGCAGATATCTTCGAGCGTTCGCTCAAGCACGCCGTGCGCTTGATCATGTCGAGGGCCGCGCGGAGCGCCCGCTCAGGGTCGTCCTCGTGCGCGGCCGGCGCACCAAACAGAGCGAGTAGCGCATCGCCGATGAATTTGTCTACGAAGCCGCCGAAATTTTGCACCGCTGCGGTCAGTTCCTCGAATAATTCGTTCTGAAACGCCTGCACGACTTCCGGGTCGAGCCGTTCGCTCATCGTGGTGAAGCCGCTGAGGTCGGCAAACAGCACCGTGATGGTGCGGCGGTTAGCTTCGCTGTCGACCTTATGGAGCGTCCGCCGGGGTGCGCGCTCGGGCTCGACAAGCATCAGCGCCGGTGAACGGGCGCCAGTCGCGACCGTCGCCGGAATTGTTGGCGATGACGGCTCCCGCTGGTTGCCGGCCTTGGGGGTGTGATCGACGCGGGCGCCGCATTTCGGGCAATACGCAAAATCCGGTGCGCACGCGTAGCCGCAACTGGGGCATGGGTCCGGCTGCTTCGCGCCGCATTTTGGGCAGAACGCAAAGCCGCTCTGAACCTCGAAACCGCAACATGAGCAGTTCATGGATCAAGACCCCGCGGAAGCCGCGATGGCACGATCTAATCCTGGACCTCGTCGAACAGGCCCTGGATCCTTGGTAACAATGGGCTTGTGGCGCCGGAAGAGCAAGCCATGGCTGCGGCCCTGCCAGCGCGCATGCGCGACCGCGGTCGCGGATGATGCCGAAGACGGATCGTCAGCCGGACCAGCTAATCCTGCGGCTCGGGCATCGTCTCGCCCGTCGCGTCCACGCGCAACCATCCTGATGGCGCAAGCCGCTGCTGCGGCAGATAGCGGCCCTTGTAGTCCATCTTCTTGGAGCCTTCGATCCAGTAGCCGAGATAGACGTAAGGCAATCCCAGCCGGCGTGCGCGGGCGATGTGGTCGAGGATCATGAAGGTGCCGAGCGAGCGGCTTTCCTCGCCGGGCTCGAAGAACGAATAGACCATCGACAGCCCATCGCTCAGTACATCGGTCAGCGCGACCGCGAGCAGGTCTTCGCCGCGTCCGGTGATGCCTGTGTCGGGACCGCGGCGGCGATATTCG
The DNA here is from genome assembly GCF_058800725.1 of Tardiphaga sp. GW822-FHT04G09. NCBI lineage: Bacteria > Pseudomonadati > Pseudomonadota > Alphaproteobacteria > Hyphomicrobiales > Nitrobacteraceae > Tardiphaga > Tardiphaga sp. GW822-FHT04G09. The sequence goes on from NZ_JBXAMO010000001.1 coordinate 601,588, forward strand.
ATGATGCGGGTTTCGACGTGGCTGTCTTCGACCATCATGGCGTAGTCGAGCACGGTCATGTCGGCCATGCCGCCGTGACGATGACGCTGATCGAGATAGGCGCGGAACACCGAATACTGCTCCGACGTCGGGACCGCATTGCGCTGCTCGCCGATCACGTCGGCATTGCGCGCCATGATCTTGCGGAAGTTGCGCGACGGCTTGAACTCGTTGGCGATGACGCGGACGGAGACGCAGGCGCGGCACTGGTCGCAGGCCGGGCGGTAGGCGATCGACTGGCTGCGGCGGAAGCCGCCATGGGTGAGCAGGTCGTTGAGATCACCGGCCTTGTCGCCGACCAGATGGGTGAAAACTTTCCGTTCGTGCCGGCCCGGCAGATAGGGGCACGGCGACGGGGCCGTCAGGTAGAATTGCGGAGTGTCGCGGGAGTGCTGGGTCACGGGTTGCCGTCGGTCTCCGAAGCAGTTTGATGTAACATCGCGCCGACCGGGCAAACGGTCAATCGCTTTGCCCGGCCGAGTTGGCGGTTGTTAGTAGGCGCGGCCGGGCGGCTGGGCGTAAGCGGCGCGGACCACGGAATTGTTCACCACCACGGTTCCCAGAACGAGGTCGTGCAGCAACTGACGGCGGCCATTGAGCAGGCCGACCACCAGCACCAGCGGCGTGAGCAGCGACACCGAGGCCCAGAAAAGCACGGCATGCGCCGCGCCGAGCACGAAGTAGCCTGGCGTGCCGCTGAAGGTGCGCATCTGCAGATCCATCATCCGCATGCCGACGGTGGCGGAGTGCGGACCGCCCAGCGACATGCCGTAATAGACGACCGGCCAGATCACCGTCGCCGGCGAGATCAGCCAGAACAGGGCCCAGCCAAGGCCAAGGGTGACGACACCGAATACCGCGATGAAGATCACTGCGAGTACGATCGGAATCGACAGCACCACGAGATCGATCAGGAAGGCGACAACGCGCCGCATCAGCACGCCGCGGAACAAATCGGGCTGCGCATAGGGATCGAAGGCATGGACGCGCGGCGGCGTGCCGGCACTGCGCCAAGTGTCACCCTGCCAGCTTCCGTTGTTGGGGCCGCCGGCATTCGGGCCGGTATCAGACATGACGCATCCCTCCGTTTGCATCCTCACGATCCATCACATGGATATCACCGGACCGCGCAACAAGTGCGCGGAATCGTTACAGGCCGTCCATGATCTAAATCAGGCGAGGATATAAATCAGGCAAGAGCCGAGCGCGGATGCGCTCAGCGGGATGCCTTGATGCGTTCCGCAGCGTGCGGTGCGAAATAGGTGAGCACGCCGTCGGCGCCGGCGCGCTTGAAGCCGAGCAGGCTTTCCATGATGGCGCGGTCGCCGTCGATCCAGCCGTTATTGGCGGCGGCCATGATCATCGCGTATTCGCCGGACACCTGATAGGCGAAGGTCGGAACCGCAAACGTATCCTTCACGCGGCGGATAATGTCGAGATAAGGCATGCCGGGCTTGACCATGACCATGTCCGCGCCTTCGGCGAGATCGAGTTCGACCTCGCGGATCGCCTCGTCGGAATTGGCGCTGTCCATCTGATAGGTACGCTTGTCGCCGGTCAGCGTCTTGGCCGAGCCGATGGCGTCGCGGAACGGGCCGTAGAAGGCCGAGGCATATTTCGCGGCATAGGCCATGATCTGCACGTCGAGGAATCCGGCGTCGTCCAGCGCCTCGCGGATCGCGCCGACACGGCCGTCCATCATGTCCGATGGCGCAATGATATCGCAGCCGGCTTCGGCCTGGACCAGCGCCTGCTGGACCAGCACGGCGACGGTCTCGTCGTTGAGGATCTTGCCGTTCTGGATCAGCCCGTCATGGCCGTGGCTGGTGAACGGATCCAGTGCCACGTCACAGAGCACGCCGAGATCCGGGAATTCCTTCTTGATGGCGCGCACGGACTGGCAAACCAGATTGTTGGCGTTGCAGGCCTCGGTGCCCATCTCGTCGCGCAGCGACGGGTCTGTATAGGGGAATAGCGCGATGCAGGGGATCTCCAGCTTCATGGCGCGCTCGGCATCGCGCACTGCCTGATCGACGCTGAGGCGCTCCACACCGGGCATGGAGGCGATCGGCGCACGCTGGTTGTCGCCGTCGATCACAAAGAGCGGCCAGATCAGGTCGTCGGCGGTCAGCACGTTCTCGCGAACGAGGCGCCGGGCCCATTCGGACTTGCGGTTACGGCGGGGGCGGGTGGTCAGGCCGAGGGAAGGGGCGTCATAAGCGGCCGGGCGGGGGGCATCGCGCAATTCGATAGGACGCCCGAACTTGATTGCCATAATACCGTCTCTCCCGCGGGCCTTCGTGAGGTCGAAAGCCCCTTAAATTCGACCTGTTCCGAGTCTAGCACTTTGACATCGCCGCGTCACCGCGATCATGCACGTTCTGCGCGCATGAGGTGATGGGCTGGGTCATTGATTTTGCAGGCCCGAAGGCCCACAAAAAGCCCCCATGAATCATCCAGGTCATCGTTTGAGCTTTCAGGTCCAATTTACGAGATTGCATTCGCATGTCTGAGCAGATGCCGCGCGACCTTGGTTCAAGAGAGCTGGGGTCGAGAGACCCTACGTCGCGGGACCATGCCATGTCGGTTGCGGCGATCTCGTCCGGGCGCATCGAATCCGACGAAAACATCTGGACCCGGCGTCTGGTCCTGTTCCTGCGCGTGATGGCCGTCGTCTCGATGATGCAGGGCCTCTATCACTGGGCGCAGGTCACCGGCTTTGTCGGCACCGAGGATGATGCGTTTGAGGTCCAGACCATGGCCTGGCAGACCGCCACGGTCTATTTCGCCGTCATCGAACTGGTCAGCGCCGTCGGACTCTGGCTCGCCACGCCGTGGGGCGCCGTCGTCTGGCTGACGACCGTGGTGTCCATGGCGGTTATCGAGCTGATGTTTCCGACCATCTATGGCGGCAACCTGCTGATCGTCGGTATCCAGGCTGCGTTTCTCGCAGGCTACCTTGCGCTGGCATGGATGGCGGCGCGCGAACGGCCGCCATAGGCTGCGATCATCAAGGCAGAGGCCTCGCAGAAGGCCGTGCCAATCAGGGAGGATATCTTGAACCAGCTCTATTCCGGCGGCACCGCCGGCAGCCTCATCGTCAGCGCCATCGCCCGCTATGGTGATCAGCCCGCGCTCGCGGACGGCAATATCCGCTGGAGCTATCGCGAATTCGGCGATGTGGTCGCGCGTTTCATCAGCCTGTTCCGCAGCCTTGGCCTCAACAAGGGCGATGCGCTGTCCATTCTCTCCGGCAACCGCGCCGAGAGCTGGGCTGCGATTTGCGCCGCCACCGTGATGGGCCTGCGCTACACGCCGCTGCATCCGATGGCCGCGGAGGACGATCACGCCTTCATTCTCGAAGACGCCGAGATCTCCGCGCTGATCGTGGAGGCCGGCAAATTCGCCGCGCGGGGCCTCACGCTGCGCAGCCGCGTGCCGGGCCTGAAACACTTGCTGTCCTTCGGCGCGCTCGATGGCGCGCGCGATCTGCTGGCCGAACTGCCCAATGCGACGCCGGCGCCGCTGGTCGACGAGAGCAGTGTCGGCGATATCTGCTGGCTGGCTTATACCGGCGGCACCACGGGTCGTTCCAAGGGCGTGATGCTGCCGCATCGCGTGATCGTGGCGATGGCGCTGGCGATCTATGCGGATTGGGACTGGCCGGCCGATATCCGCTATCTCGCGGCGACGCCCATCAGCCACGCCGCCGGCATCACGCTGTTTCCGGTGATGCTGCGCGGCGGCTTCGCGCGGCTGGTGCAGGGCTTCGAGGCGGAGACCTATTGCCGCGTGGTGCATGAGGAGAAGATCACCGCGACCTTCCTGGTGCCGACGCTGATCTATGCGCTGATCGACGCGCCGGATCTGCGCGCCAAATACGACATGTCGTCATTGCAGATGATCGTCTATGGCGCGGCACCGATGTCGCCGGACCGGCTGCGCGAGGGCGTCGGCATCTTCGGCCAAGTGTTCGTGCAGCTCTACGGCCAGACCGAAGCGCCGCAGATCATCACCACGATGCGCAAGATCGATCACGACGACAGCAAGCCGGGCCGCCTCGGTTCCTGCGGCCGCGCCAATCCGATGGTTGAGGTGAAACTGTTCGACGCCGAGATGCGCGAAGTGGCGACTGGGGAACCCGGCGAGATCTGCGTGCGCGGCTCGCTGGTGATGGACGGTTACTGGAAACGGCCCGATGCCACCGAAGAAGCGTTTCGCGGCGGCTGGCTGCACACCGGCGATGTCGCCGTAAAGGATGCAGACGGCTTCTTCTATATCGTCGACCGCACCAAGGACATGATCATCTCCGGCGGTTTCAACATCTATCCGCGCGAAGTCGAGGATGCATTGATGGCGCATCATGCGGTGGCGTCCGCCGCGGTGATCGGAATTCCCGACGCGAAGTGGGGCGAGGCAGTGAAAGCCTTCGTCGTGCTCAAAGCCGGCGCGAATAACTCCGCCGAGGAACTGCAGGCGTATGTGAAAGACAAGCGCGGCGCGCCGTGGTCGCCGAAGACCATCGATTTCGTCAGTGAGATCCCAGTGACGGGGCTCGGCAAGATCGATCGCAAGGCTTTGCGCGCGCCATATTGGGAAGGGCGAACGCGCGGAGTTGCGTAAAATTGTCGAATTAATTTTCGGGGCGTTGGCGGTAAGACTTCGGTCACCCTAACGCCCCGGTTACGAGTCTTACGCGAGTGTTTCGAATTTTACGCAAGCTGTTTCGCTATGCGACAGATCGGGCGGACAAAGCTGGAACATGGGCTTTGCAGCGTGAATCAAACCTTGCGAAAAGCCCTTTATTCACCGGCTTAATATGAGATTCACTCTCGCAAATTCATGATCTCTTTATTGTCTTATTTAAGCGGTTCTTCAAACGCTCCCCCTTAAGTTGGCCCTATCAGGCGGAACACAAGTTTCGTCGAATAAGTCGATAAAAACGACAACAGGGGTAGTGTCATGATCAAGACCGTTGCGACGGTGGAAAGCGTCGATCTCGTTCCAGGCCAGGCGCCGGTTCAGCCGCTTTATCTGGAAGCTTTGACGCTGGTGGAACGGCTGCACCGCCGTCTGCTCGACGTCATCAAGGATGAATTCGATCGCCGCGGCCGTGCTGATATCAATTCGGTGCAGGCGCTGCTGCTCTACAATATCGGCGACAAGGAATTGACCGCCGGCGAGCTGCGCACCCGCGGTTACTATCTCGGCTCCAACGTGTCCTATAACCTGAAGAAGCTTGTCGAACTCGGCTTCCTCGATCATCAGCGCTCGCGCGTCGATCGTCGTTCGGTTCGCATTCGTCTGACGGCGCAGGGCCAGGAAATTCGCCACATCGTCGACGCGCTCTATCAGAAGCACGTCAAGACGGTCGAGCAGGTCGGCGGCATCTCCAACGAGGAATTCGCGACCCTCAACAAGTCGCTGCATCGCCTCGAGCGCTTCTGGACCGACCAGATCCTGTATCGTCTCTGAGACTTTCGACCTCCAAGTCGCCGAACCATTGCCGACGGATTGCCCTCCGAAAGCACATCGAAATGCGCGCAAGACGCATGCGACACTGAAATTGATCAAGGCGCCCTCGCAGGGCGCCTTTTTCTTTGGCCTCATGCCCATCCTGCGCTTGCTGAACGAAAACGCCTCCAAGACAGACCAAGCGATATTGGAGATGATTTCATGAAGCGGTTCCTGATCTTTTTGCTCTTCTTTCCTGCCGTTGCCACTGCCTCGTTCTACGCGGTGCTGTACATCCTGACGGGCGCAGCGATGGATAGCGGTACAGGGCCGGTAGTCATGTATCTCGTCCTTATTGCGCCGGGGCTCTTGGTCGCTGTGCTCGACTGGCTGATTGCCAGGACGTCCATGCCTGCGGTCATGACGACGACACTTCTTGCCTACGGTCTATCGGTGTTGGCGATGGCCTTGCTTCTCGGGTCCAGTAAACAGATCGTGGCACTCGGCCTCATCGGTGCAATTCCGGCCGCGATATGTTCATGGCTGTCAAATAAGCCCAGGGACAGCATGCATGCGTGAGCGATTCACCGCTCGTGCCAAGCCTTGACGGGTTTCGCGGAGTTTATCATCGGCTGCGCTTCGCGCGACCTGTTGACGCTCCCCATCCTGCGCTTGCTTGTCGTCGGAGAGCGTAGAGCTACGTGATGCCTTCTCGCGAAATTTCCGTCTTCTTTCGATGGAACCAGTTCCAGTCTCGCGGCTTATCGCTTCGTCAGAAGGGGCAAGCCATGCTGGTCGAACGCGGTCTGAAAGTGATGAATGTCGAGGTGGTGGGCGAAGCCTATGCCATTGCTTCGAACTACCTGCGCAAGTCCGGCGCGATGCCCGATACCTATCTCACCAACGATCGGCTGCTCGAAATCATCGTCCGGATGTTTCACCGCGGTGAGGGCAACAAACTCCGCCTTGCGAACAAGGCCATCACACAGTTCCAGGCTGCACGGCCGGAAGCCGAGTAGCCGGTTTTCTGGTGTCCAATGGGGAAAACGACGACATGCAGACTGCCATCGATCGCATCATGCACACCTATGACATGATGGCGAGCCGGACCCAGGCGGCATCGGATGAAGCCCGCACCAAAGTCACCGATTACATAAAGTCGCTGTTCGATGGCGGCGAAACCGATCCGCATCGCCTGACGGTATGCGGCTTGACCTATCTGCGTGAGCTCGATGGCAACAACGATCCGGTGAAGGCCGGATTTACCGGGCTGTAGTTTCGTCGTCCGCCGGCCCCCGCGGCGCTTCGCTTGGAGGAGAATACTTCTCGCGCCGGCGCGTCGCTTCAGATTCAGATATCAAACAGCCACGCCTCCGCAGTCTCGCGGCTCAATGAGCCCGAGGTGTTCGGATAGTCTCCCCTCAAACGATGAGGGGTGGCAGCGCGCCATGAGGCGCAAAGGGTGGTTTCTGTCGCGATCCGCTCCGCCGGAACGCCGGCAAGCTGCAACCGCGCAACGCCTCACGGCGCGCCACACCGCAGACAAGTTTACGCAGTCTGCGACTGCTATGGGCGATTTCTGTCCCCGGGACCGTTCTTCCGGGCAAAGGGCAGAGCTCCGCACTCCGCTTATCCCGGCGGTTTCCCGCCGTTCACCAATGCCACGTCCAGCCAGCATGAGTGGCAGACCCCCGTAGTGGGGCCGGACGGTGACCCAGGACCTCCCGAGTGCGCAGGGTACGTCGCCCCACGCCCGCAGGCGCCGCATCCTGTCCCACTTCAAGACGCCTCTAGAAGCGCCCCTCGCGAACCGGACGAACGGAAGATAATCCTTGTGGGCATATTGTCGATAGTTGATAGGAAAAAATATTTGGCGGATGTGTCGGTCCGCCGTTGTCATGTTTGGCGCGACAGGGAATGACGAGCGGGAGGCAATGCGCTCATCGCATGTAGGCTCATCGAAGCACTGTCATCGCGGTTCTGCGGCCTCGAACTATCGCTCGACAAGATGCGCGCGCGAGACTGCAGGTTCAAACCGATCGGCGAAATACTGCGTTTCGTTGGCCACCCGTCCGTCGTGGAACTCCATGATGCTCACCGCATAGGATGGTATGCCGTCATAGGTCAGGATGAATTCGGTGACCCATAATTCGCCGCTGCCGATAATCCGCCGAACGGTAAAATGTTTCTCGTTCGGCTGGACAAGTCGGCTCATCTGAATGTTGCGCCGACCGCGGATGCGTTCCCCCGATTGGGGATAATAAAGCATCGCATCCTCATGGTAGATATCATGTTCGATATTTAAATCGTTCGCGTCCGATGCAGTCCAGTGACGCTCCAGGGCGGCCCGTACATCGTCCATCTCAACCTCCTGCGACAAACCTCAGGTTGGCGGCCTGGTCTGGTGCAGAGGGGACGGAGAGCCGAACCTCTCCACAACGACAGTCAGTCGCCTTTCCGGCAAACTAGCATGGAAAAGCTCCCGAAGATTTTCTTGTTCGCTGTATGATCGCAATCGATGGGGTTTCCGAGCGATCATCCTCGGGGAATGCTCTCACGCCGACGGTCTACAGATCGGGCCAGGGACAAGGAAACGCCGATGCTCACGCTCCATCATCTCAACGACTCGCGCTCGCAGCGGATCATCTGGCTGCTGGAGGAGCTCGGCACACCCTATGATCTGAAAACCTATCAGCGCGATGCGCAGACGCGGCTGGCGCCGCCGGAACTGGAAGCGGTGCATCCGCTCGGCAAGTCGCCTGTGATCGTCGATGGCGACGTGACCATCGCGGAATCCGCAGCGGTTGTCGATTACATCATCCGCCGCTACGGCCGCGGCGCGATGCGGCCGGCGGAGGGCAGCGCGGAGTACGAGGCCTATCTCGAATGGCTGCATTACGCCGAGGGTTCGGCGATGTTGCCGCTGATGCTCAATCTCTACGTGTCCCGCCTGAAGGAGGCCGGGGCGCCGCTGCAGCCGCGGATCGACAGCGAGATGGCCCGGCATCTTGGTTATGCCGACCGTGCCCTGAAAGGCCGCGCGTTCTTCGTCGGTGACAGCCTGACCGGCGCAGACATCCAGATGAGCTTCGTGGCCGAGGTCGCCGGCAGTTTCAACCGGCTGGCGGCCTATCCCGATCTGGCCGCCTGGATCGGCCGGATGCATGCCCGCCCGGCATTCCAGCGCAGCGTGGAGAGGGGCGGGGCATACCGGCTGGCGAAATAGGTGCGGAGCGCTTCGGACGTTGACCGATGATTATAATGTAGCTACATTATAATCGTGAAAATCCTCTGGGACGAGCCGAAGCGTCTTGCCAACCTAGACAGGCACGGGTTGGATTTCGCCGATCTCGATGAGGCCTTTTTCGAAACCGCTCTGGTTCTGCCGTCACGGGTGAAAGCCAATCGTTGGATTGGCATCGGCCGGAATATCCGCGGCGGCATTGTGGTGGTGTTCGTGGTTCTCGGAAAAGAGGCCTTGGGCGTGATTAGCATGTGTCCCGTCAGTAAGCATGCGTCCCGCCAGTAAGAATGAGAGGAGGCTCTACAATGACCGTTAAAAAGCGGGTTTATGGCGTTAAAGATATGCGCGAGGTCAGCGACACCCCGGAATTGACGCGGGAAGATTTTGCGAAGGCCAGGCCATTTGCGGAGACTTTTCCCGGTCTGGCCAAGTCGATCCGCAAAGGCCGTGGCCCCAACAAGTCACCCACCAAAACGCTCGTCTCGCTGCGGCTCAGTGCGGATGTCCTGACCCATTTCAAGTCCAAAGGACCGGGCTGGCAATCGAGGATCGACGAGGTTCTGCGCAAGGCCGCAGGCGTCAAACGATAGGGCCGCATGTCGTTTTTACTTGGCCATAGGCCCGATCGGCATGTGCAATCGCCGCATTTGCGCGGCTGCCTAAATATCGCGCCTCGAGCCGCAAAACCTTGGCCTTGCCAGCCAGATATGGTATCCGGAGCACCGTTTCCTGATCGCCACTCGTGACCGTCCGTACGCTGAATGAAGGCCGCGGCGGTGGAGATATTTCCCTATGACCACTTCGGCCCAAACCGGCTCCGCGCCCGACTCGTTCTTCTCCGCCACGCTTGCCCAGGCCGATCCCGAGATTGCCGACGCGATCAAGGGTGAACTCGGTCGCCAGCGTCACGAGATCGAGCTGATCGCTTCGGAAAACATCGTCAGCCGCGCCGTGATGGAAGCGCAGGGCTCGGTGATGACCAACAAATATGCCGAGGGCTATCCAGGCGCGCGCTACTATGGCGGCTGCGAATTCGTCGATATTGCCGAGAACCTCGCCATCGAACGCGCCAAGAAGCTGTTCGGTGCCGGCTTCGCCAACGTGCAGCCGAACTCGGGCAGCCAGATGAACCAGGCGGTATTCCTGGCGCTGCTGCAGCCCGGCGACACCTTCATGGGTCTGGATCTCGCGGCCGGTGGTCACCTGACCCATGGCTCGCCCGTCAACATGTCCGGCAAGTGGTTCAAGCCGGCGCATTACACCGTGCGCAAGGAGGACCAGATCCTCGACATGGATGCGATCGCCAAGCAGGCGGAAGAGGTGAAGCCGAAGCTGATCATCGCCGGCGGCTCGGCCTATTCGCGGTCGTGGGACTTCAAGCGCTTCCGCGAGATCGCCGACAGCGTCGGCGCCTATCTCCTCGTCGACATGGCCCACTTTGCTGGCCTCGTCGCCGGCGGCGTCCATGCCTCGCCGGTGCCGCATGCCCATGTCACCACGACGACCACACACAAGTCGCTGCGTGGTCCGCGCGGCGGCCTGATCCTCACCAATGACGAGGCGCTGCACAAGAAGCTGAACTCTGCGATCTTCCCGGGCTTGCAGGGCGGTCCCTTGATGCATGTGATTGCGGCCAAGGCCGTGGCCTTCAAGGAAGCGCTGCAGCCGGACTTCAAGGTCTATGCCAAGAACGTCGTCGAAAACGCCAAGGCGCTGGCCGAGACGCTGCGCGCACAGGGCTTCGACATTGTCTCGGGCGGCACCGATAACCACCTGATGCTCGTCGATCTCCGGCCGAAGGGCCTGAAGGGCAACGTGTCGGAGAAGGCGCTGGTGCGCGCCGGCATCACCTGCAACAAGAACGGCGTGCCGTTCGATCCCGAAAAGCCGTGGATCACCTCGGGCATCCGTCTTGGCACGCCTGCCGCGACCACGCGTGGTTTCGGCATTGCCGAATTCAAGGCGACCGGCGAGATGATCGCCGAAGTGCTGAGCGCGGTGGCGCAATCCGGCGACGGCAGCGCGCCGCTGGTGGAAGCGGCCGTGAAGGATAAGGTCAAGGCGCTGACGGATCGTTTCCCGATCTATCAGTAAGGAAAGTCGTAGGATGGGCAGAGCGCAGCGAAACCCATCATTCCGTGGTTGCTGCAAGCTCGGCTGATGGGTTTCGCTTCGGCGCTTCGCGCCTCTGCTCTACCCATCCTGCATGCTGACGACGAGAAGGCCTGCGCGGTCAGAAGGTCGCGCAGTAACGAGTGTCTGGAAGGTTGTCGGGAATGCGCTGTCCGAACTGCAATAGCCTCGATACGCAGGTGAAGGACTCGCGTCCCGCGGAAGATTCCGCCGTGATCCGCAGGCGGCGCGTGTGCGTCGCCTGTAACTTCCGCTTCACCACCTTCGAGCGCGTGCAACTGCGCGAACTCACGGTGATCAAGCGCAACGGCCGCCGCGTGCCGTTCGATCGCGACAAGCTGGTGCGCTCGCTCTCGATCAGCCTGCGCAAGCGCCCGGTCGATCCCGAGCGCGTCGAGACCATGGTCTCGGCCATCGTGCGCGAGCTGGAAAGTGGCGGCGAGGCGGAGATTTCGTCGGAGACCATCGGCGAGATCGTGATGGAGCATCTGCGCGGACTCGACGACGTCGCCTATGTGCGCTTCGCCTCGGTCTATCGCAACTTCCGCGAGGCCAAGGATTTCGAGGCGGTGCTCGGCGAACTGCATGACGACGAGCGACCGGTGGTGGTCCGAAAATGATCTTCCGGATCCTGGAAGATCAATACGCGCAGAAATCTGCTGACGCCAAAGCGACCGATCTGCGCTTCATGCAGCTGGCGCTGACGCTCGGCCGGCGCGGGCAGGGGCGGACCTGGCCCAATCCTGCCGTCGGTGCGGTCATCGTCAAGGATGGCGTGATTCTCGGCCGTGGCTGGACCCAGCCCGGTGGCCGCCCCCATGCCGAGCCTGTCGCGCTGGCACAAGCCGGCGAAGCCGCACGCGGCGCTACGCTCTATGTGACGCTGGAGCCGTGCTCGCATTTCGGCAAGTCGCCGCCTTGTGCCGATGCGATCGTCGCAGCGGGCATCGCGCGCGTCGTTGCGGCGATCGAGGATCCCAATCCGGAGGTCGCAGGCCAGGGGCATGCGCGGCTGCGTGCCGCCGGCATCAGGGTCGATGTCGGACTCTGCGCCGAACAGGCCGCACGCGATCATGCCGGGCATTTCCGCCGTATCCGCGACAAGCGCCCGCATGTCGTGTTGAAGCTTGCGGTCTCGCCGGACGACAAGATCGCGGCAGCCGGTCACAAGCCTGTCGCCGTCACCGGCGAGATGGTGCGGTCGCGCGTGCATCTCTTGCGCGCGCAATGCGACGCCGTGCTGGTTGGCATGGGCACCGTGATCGCTGATGATCCCGAACTCACATGTCGCTTGCCCGGCATGGCGAAGCGCTCGCCGGTGCGCGTGGTGCTGGATCGCGCACTGCGCATTTCGGGCGACAGCAAGCTCGTGCATTCCGCGCGCACGACACCGCTCTGGGTGATGACATCGAGCCTGTCGGAAGCGCCCGCCGCGATGGCGCTGGGCGCCGCAGGCGCACAGGTGCTGCGCGTGCCGGTGACGACAGCGCCGCCGCCGGGGCTGGATTTGCCAGCCGTGCTGCAGTGCCTGTCGGAGAAGGGCATTACGAAGCTGCTGGTCGAAGGCGGATCGAAAGTGGCGTCGTCGTTCGTGGCGGCGGGGCTGGTGGACGAAGTCTGGCTGTTTCGCGGAGCGAAAGAAATTGGCGACGATGGCATCGCCGCGCTGGATGCATTGCCGCTATCGGCGATCACCGCGTCGCCGGATTTCGTGCAGCGTGCTAGCGAGACAATCGAGAACGACACTTTGACGATTTATGAGAGAAGCACCATTTAGCTAAGCCCCTCATGGTGAGGAGGCGCTTTTTCAGCGCCGTCTCGAACCATGAGATCGCTGGGCTCGATATTTGCCGCCATCCTTCGAGACGCGACCAAGTGGTCGCTCCTCAGGATGAGGGCGGAGTGATTTGGTAGGAAAGAGACCGAACATGTTCACCGGCATTGTCACCGATATCGGCGTGATCGAGAGCCTGACGCAAGTGGCGCAGGGCCAGCTGCACCGGCTGCGCATTCTCTGTGACTACGACCAGACCACCATCGCCGATGGCGCCTCGATCGCCTGCAACGGCGTCTGCCTCACGGTGGTCGGCTCCGGCGTGGCCAATGGCAAGACCTGGTTCGACGTGGACGCTGCCGCCGAGACGCTGGGCATGACCACGGCGAAGCACTGGAAGCTCGGCACCCGGCTCAATCTCGAGCGTGCGCTGAAGATCGGCGACGAACTCGGTGGCCATATCGTCGCCGGCCATGCCGACGGTATCGCCACCATCGTGTCGCGTGAGAACCTGCCGGACATGGCGCGGATCACCTTCCGTACCACGCGCGAACTCGCCCGGTTCATCGCCGCCAAGGGCTCCATCACGCTGGATGGCGTGTCGCTGACGGTGAATACCGTCGATGACGTCCAGTTCGCCGTGCTGATCATCCCGCACACGCTGAGTGTCACCACGCTGGGCACCACGTGGCATGAAGGCAGTGAGGTCAATATCGAGGTCGACCTGATGGCGCGCTATGCGGCGCGGCTTTCGGAAATGAAGTAATCCGGAGCTCTATCAGCCCTTGGCATATGGCGCCGCTGCGCCTAAAACCCTGCGCAATCAATCAATTTTCGCAATTTTCGATGGAATACCGATGGCAGACGCGCGACGCGCTCATTTGCAGGACCAGACCGACATCACGGGCGCACGCGTCCTGATCGTCGAGGCGCGGTTCTATGACGACATTCAGGATGCGCTGCTGGAAGGCGCGATCGTCGAGCTGAAGGCAGCCGGCGTCAGTTACGACGTGTTGACGGTGCCGGGCGCGCTGGAAATTCCCTCGACCATCGCGATTGCGGTGGATGCTGCTGCGAAAAGCGGCAAGCCTTATGAAGCGGCAATCGCGCTTGGCTGCGTGGTGCGTGGCGAGACGTTCCATTTCGAGATCGTCTCGATGGAGTCCTCGCGCGGACTGATGGATCTGTCCGTCGACCTGCGGCTGCCCCTCGGCAACGGGATCATCACGGTGGATACCGACGAGCAGGCCTGGGCGCGCGCGCGCGCCGGCGAACTGAACAAGGGCGGGGATGCCGCCCGCGCTGCGCTGTCCGTGCTGCGCCTCAAGCGCCGTCTGGCGAAGGCCTGAGTGATGGCTGACAAGAAAGCCGACTTCAAGAAGCCCGTGCCCAAAGGCGATCGCAAGGCCAACCGCCGCGGTGCCGCGCGTCTTGCCGCCGTGCAGGCGCTGTATCAGATGGATGTGGGCGGCTCCGGCATCAACGACGTCTTCGCCGAGTTCGAGAGCTTCTGGCTCGGCAGCGAGATCGAGGGCGACCAGTATCTTCCCGCCGAAGAGGCGTTCTTCCGCGACATCGTGTCCGGCGTGGTGCGCGATCAGAACAAGCTCGATCCGCTGATCGACGACGCTCTCTCCAGGGGCTGGCCACTGCAGCGCATCGAGGCGATCCTGCGCGCGGTGATGCGCGCCGGTGCTTATGAGCTGGAACATCGCAAGGACATTCCGGGCCGTGTCGTGGTGTCGGAATATGTCGACGTCGCGCATGCCTTCGTCGAAGGCGACGAGACCGGCATGGTCAATGCGGTGCTCGACCAGATCGCCCGGCAGTTTCGCGCGGAAGAGTTTTCGCGCTAGCATCAGCCGTCATCGCGAGGAGGCGCGTAGGATGGGCAGAGCGCAGCGAAACCCATCACTTTCCCGCCGCGTGGTCGATGGGTTTCGCTCCGGCGCGGTGCGCCTCGCTCTACCCATCCTACGCACCATGCGCTCTTGCTCAACCCGGCGATGACTGACTGAGGTGGAGACGTTGAGCATGACCTCCGGCGAAGACACCCTGATCTTCAGCTACTTCAAGCCGCTCGCGACTGATCCCGGCGCGTTCGGGCTGACCGACGACTCCGCAGTGCTGAAGGCTGACGGCGAGGATATCGTCGTCAATACCGACGCCATTGTCGAAGGCGTGCATTTTCTCCCCGACGATCCCCCCGACACCGTCGCACGCAAGGCACTGCGGGTGAACCTCTCGGACCTCGCCGCCAAGGGCGCGACGCCGGCCGGCTTCGTGCTGACCCTGGCGCTGCGGGCGCATGATGAGGCATGGCTCACCGAATTCGCGCGTGGACTGGGCGAAGACATTGCGACATTCGGATGCGCGCTGCTTGGCGGCGATACTGTCTCGACGCCGGGACCGCTGATGGTTTCCGTGACTGCGTTCGGCCGCGTGCCGGAGGGACGCATGGTCCGACGCCAGGGAGCAGCGGTCGGTGACCGCGTGATCGTGAGTGGCACGATCGGCGATGCCGCGCTCGGCCTTGGGGCGCTGAAGGGCGGCGCGGTCGCGACGGCGCTGGCTGATGACAGCAAGGCGCGTGACGCGCTCGTGACGCGCTATCGCGTTCCGCAGCCGCGCAACGCGCTGGCTTTGGCGGTGCGCGATTTCGCGACGGCATCGATGGATGTCTCCGACGGATTGGCCGGCGATCTCGCCAAGCTGTGTGCCGTGTCCGGTGTGTCGGCCGTCATCGATGCATCGGCCATTCCGCTGTCGGCTTCGGCCAAGGTGCTTCTGGATCGCGGCGTGGTTGGTCTCGAAACCCTCGTCGCCGGCGGCGACGACTACGAAATCCTCTGCACCATTGCCGAGAATCATATGCCTGCCTTCGCGCAGGCTGTACAGCAAACGGGCGTGCCGGTCACTGTCATCGGGACGATTGTTGCAGGTGCGTCGCCGCCGCGCCTTGTCGACCAGGCGGGCAGGGACATCGTCTTGAAGCGCCTGTCCTACAGCCACTTCTGACTAGCCTCACCGTTCCTGCAAGCGCGGAGCTAACCTCTCCCCGCATCTTGCGCGGGGAGAGGTCGCCGCGTCTTCGCGGCGGGTGAGGGGCGGGGCAAGAGGGGGCGGCGAACGCGGACTATCGGTTCCGAAGGTGGCGATCCGACACTGCCGCGTTTGGAGAGCGGCTATTGCCATGCCCCTCACCCGACCCGGCTTCGCTGCGCTACGCCGGATCGACCTCTCCCCGCGCAGAGCGGGGAGAGGTTAAGAGCTCCTCCAAAAATCCTGCATTAGCCCTTTGGCAGCGTTGCACGCAGGTACCGATTTTGCCATGCTCGTCAAACGAGAGGCCGTCCTCACGTGCTGGGCAGGCCTCCTTTTTATGCGCCAAATAACAAGGCGCCGGGCAGGAAGGACTGAGGCAGATTCCATGACAGCATTGTGGGTGATCGTGCTCTGCGGGGCACTGTCGATCGTTTACGCGATCTGGGCGACGAGTTCTGTGTTGAAGGCCGATGCGGGTAACGCACGGATGCAGGAAATTGCAGAGGCCGTGCGGGAGGGCGCACAGGCCTATCTGAAGCGACAATATCTCACCATCGGCATCGTCGGCGTCGTGATCTTTGCGCTGCTGGCCTACTTCCTCGGCACGCTGGTCGCATTCGGCTTTCTGATCGGCGCCGTGCTGTCGGGTGCAGCCGGCTTCATCGGCATGAACGTGTCGGTGCGGGCCAATGTCCGCACCGCGCAGGCGGCGACCATCTCGCTGGCCGGCGGCCTCGAACTCGCCTTCAAGGCCGGTGCCATCACCGGCATGCTGGTGGCGGGTCTGGCGCTGCTCGGCGTCACCATCTACTTCGCCTATCTCACGCACTTCCTGGGCCTCGCGGCCAACAGCCGCACCGTGATCGATGCGCTGGTGGCGCTCGGCTTCGGCGCGTCGCTGATCTCGATCTTCGCGCGTCTTGGCGGCGGCATCTTCACCAAGGGGGCTGACGTCGGCGGCGATCTCGTCGGCAAGGTCGAAGCCGGTATTCCCGAAGACGATCCGCGCAACCCGGCGACGATCGCCGACAATGTGGGCGACAATGTCGGCGACTGCGCCGGCATGGCCGCCGACTTGTTCGAGACCTATGCGGTGACCGCGGTCGCCACCATGGTGCTGGCCGCGATCTTCTTCGCGAGCTCGCCATTGCTGGTCAACATGATGACGCTGCCGCTCGCCATTGGCGGCATCTGCATCCTGACCTCGATTGCCGGCACGTTCTTCGTCAAGCTCGGTGCCAGCCAGTCGATCATGGGGGCGCTGTACAAGGGCCTGATCGCCACCGGCGTGTTGTCACTGTTCGGCGTTGCCGCCGTGATCTACTGGCTGATCGGTTTCGGTCCGCTGGCCGGCGTGAAATATACGGGTCTGGCGCTGTTCGAATGCGGCGTCGCCGGCCTCGTCGTCACGGCACTGATCATCGTGATCACCGAATACTACACCGGCACCGACTATCGGCCGGTGAAGTCCATCGCGCAGTCGTCGGTCACCGGCCACGGCACCAATGTGATCCAGGGTCTGGCGATCTCGATGGAGGCGACGGCGGGTCCGGCGATCGTCATCATCGCCGGCATTCTCGTCACCTACAGCCTCGCGGGTCTGTTCGGTATCGCGATTGCCACCACGACGATGCTGGCGCTGGCCGGCATGATCGTGGCGCTCGACGCCTTCGGTCCGGTCACCGACAATGCCGGCGGCATTGCCGAAATGGCCGGTCTGCCAAAGGAAGTCCGCAAGGCCACCGACGCGCTCGACGCTGTCGGCAATACCACCAAGGCCGTTACCAAGGGTTATGCCATCGGCTCGGCGGGTCTCGGCGCACTGGTGCTGTTCGCGGCCTACAATGAAGATCTCAAATTCTTCATCGCCAATGCCGCGAAGTATCCCTACTTCCAGGGCGTGCTGCCGGACTTCTCGCTGAACAATCCCTATGTGGTGGTCGGTCTGCTGTTCGGCGGTCTGCTGCCATACCTGTTCGGTGCGATGGGCATGACGGCCGTGGGCCGTGCGGCCTCGGCCATCGTCGAGGAAGTGCGTCGTCAGTTCCGTGAGAAGCCGGGCATCATGCAGGGCACCGACAAGCCGGATTACGGCCGCGCGGTGGATCTGCTGACCAAGGCCGCGATCAAGGAAATGATCATCCCGTCGCTGCTGCCGGTGCTGTCGCCGATCGTCGTGTACTTCATCATCTACGCCATTGCCGGGGGCGGCGCCGTCGGCAAGTCGGCGGCATTCTCGGCGGTCGGCGCGATGCTGCTCGGCGTGATCGTCACGGGTCTGTTCGTGGCGATCTCGATGACCTCGGGCGGCGGCGCCTGGGACAATGCCAAGAAGTATATCGAGGACGGCCATTTCGGCGGCAAGGGCTCCGACGCCCATAAAGCCGCGGTGACCGGTGACACTGTCGGCGATCCCTACAAGGACACGGCGGGCCCTGCGGTGAATCCGATGATCAAGATCACCAATATCGTGGCGCTGTTGCTGCTGGCGATCCTGGCGCATTGAAGGGCGCAGGATGGGCAGAGCGCAGGCGCGGAGCGCCGGAGCGAAACCCATCCTCGCTTTTGTCTAGCTCTGATGGGTTTCGCTTCGCTCTACCCATCCTACAATCGCATCATCCCGCGGCGCCTGCCGCGGGATTTTTCTTTCTGCGAACTGTTGGCCTTGTGTAGGATGGGTAGAGCGTAGCGAAACCCATCACCTCACGGCAGTGCTGCGATGACGGAGTATCGACGTAATTTCCAGCACGGCGGCTGTTATTTCTTTACGGTCACGCTCAACGACCGTCATTCATCGCTGCTGATTGACCGTATCGATGCGCTCCGCAACGCTTTTCGCGACGTGCAGCAACGGCATCCATTCGTCATGGATGCCGTTGTAATTCTGCCTGAACATCTCCACGCAATCTGGACATTGCCGGAGAATGATTCAGATTTTTCAACACGCTGGCGGCAAATCAAGGCTTCGTTCTCGCGGGCGTTGCCGGCAGATGAAATGATCTCGAATAGCCGCATCGCCAAAGGCGAACGGGGCATCTGGCAGCGGCGTTTCTGGGAGCACACGCTGCGGGACGAAACCGATTTCGAGCGCCACTGCGACTATATTCATTTCAATCCGGTCAAGCACGGTCATGTACGTCGTGTTCGCGATTGGCCGTATTCGTCTTTCGCACGTATGGTTCGTTCGGGAGTGTATCCGGACGATTGGGGTGGAGAGGGCACGAGCGCTGAACATGATTTTGGTGAGCGTTGATCGTGCGGTGATGGGTTTCGCTTCGCTCTACCCATCCTGCGGCATCTTGCTATGTTGCGGCGTCAGATGTTCGCTCAGGGGCTAATCGGAATGATCAGGGTCACCAGTTTCTCGGCAATTGCAGCTATTTTAATTGCCTTCACCGCACCGGCCTCGGCCGCCGAACGATGCCCGGTCTCCGATGCCGCCATCACGAAAGCCGGCGGTTACGCCCAGGCCGTCACCGCTGCCATGAACACCGAGTTCAGCTGCGAAGGCGCATACCGGCTTCTCGAACTCTGCCAGCTCGGTTCGTCCGGCGATAATGCGCTGTCCGACATTGTTCTGTCGAAATGCGAACCGCGCTTCTTGCCCAAGGCGGCCGTTGCCACGAAGGCCGCCTATGAGAAGGCCCGCGCCAAGTGCAACAAGATCGCGGAGAAGAATGAAGGCTCGATGTATCAGGGGCAGGCTGCAGTCTGCATCGCGCGCTCCGGGCGGGATTTCGCGCGGAAATACGGGACGAAGAGCTAGGGTGTCGGATGGGTAGAGCGGAGGCGCATCGCGCCGGAGCGAAACCCATCAACGACATCGAATGCCATTGATGGGTTTCGCGAAGACGCTCACCCCATCCTACGGCTGCCTTGCTCGACATGTCCGACTTTTACGCCGCCTTGCTCTGCTTGCCGTCCTGGATCGCGCGCCAGATGCGTTCCGGGGTCAGCGGCATGTCGATATGGGTGACGCCATAGTCGCTGAGCGCGTCGACCACCGCATTGACGATGGTGCAGAGTGAGCCGGCGCAACCGGCTTCGCCGCAGCCCTTGGTGCCCAGCGGGTTGGTCGTTCCCGGCGAGGGATGATCGCCGACCAGCATCAGCGGAATGTCGCCGGCGCGCGGCATGGCATAATCCATGAAGGAGCCGGTGATCGGCTGGCCCGACGCGTCGTAGCTGACCTTCTCCATCAGCGCCTGGCCGAGGCCCTGGGCGACGCCGCCATGCAACTGGCCGGCGACGATCATCGGATTGACGATGGTCCCGAAGTCGTTGACCGCCGCGTAATTGACGATGGTCAGCACGCCGGTGTCGGGATCGATCTCGACTTCGGCGACATGACAGCCATTCGGGAAGGTCGAGGGCACATCCGATGAGGTGTGGTCGACGTCGAGCGATGACGGCACGCCGTCCGGCATCTTGCCCTCGCGCACACGCTGCGACAGTTCCATGATGTCGATGGAGCGGTCGGTGCCGGCAATGGTGAAGCGGCCGGCCTTGAATTCGATATCGGCTTCGGATGCCTCTAACAGATGCGCGGCCGCGGCCTTGCCCTTGGCGATGACGAGATCTGAGGCTTCGACGATGGCCTGGCCCGATGCAGTGATCGAACGCGAGCCGCCGGTGCCATTGCCCATGCGGACGAGGTCGCTGTCGTTCTGTTGGAGCCGGATGGCGTCGAACGGCACACCGAGCTGCGCCGACAGCACCTGCGCGAAGGGCGTCGCGTGGCCCTGGCCGTAATCCAGCGTGCCGGTGGTCAGCGTCACGGTGCCGTCTTCGCCGAATGTGACCTTGCCGAGTTCGCCTGAGGGGGGCGCGGTGACTTCGAGATAGGAGCCCACCGCAATGCCGCGCAGCTTGCCGTTCTTGCGGCTGTCCTTCTTGCGTTTGGCAAAGCCGGCGTGATCGGAAATTGCCAGCGCCTTCTCGAACACGCCCTGGAAATCGCCGCTGTCATAGGTAACGCCGGAGGCCGCCGCGAAGGGCAGTTGTGATGGCTTGATGAAGTTGCGCTTGCGCAGTGTGAAGCGGTCAATGCCCATCTCGTCGGCGGCGCGGTCGATCAGCCGTTCCATGAAGTAGTTCGCTTCGGGGCGTCCGGCACCGCGATAGGCGCCCATCAGCGTGGTGTTGGTGAGCACGCATTTGATGTCGACTGACAGCAGCGGCGTCTTGTAGACGCTGGCGAGATTCTTGCCGGTGTTGAGCGACAGCGGGCTCGGCGAGACGCCGGTGATGTAAGCGCCGAGATTGCCGTAGCCTTTCAGGCGCACGGCGAGAAACCTGCCGTCCTTGTCGAGGGCGAGTTCGGCGTGAATGTCCTGGGCGCGGCCCTGACTGTCGGAGAGGAAGCTGGAGGAGCGCTCGTCGAGCCACTTCACCGGTTTGCCCAGTTCCTTCGCGGCATGCAGCAGGCAGATATATTCGGGATAGCTGATATTCTTCATGCCGAACGATCCGCCGACATTGCCGGTGAGGATGCGGACCTTGTCGGGGGCGACATTGAGCTGCTTGGCCAGCGTATTGCGGTTGCCGGCGACACCCTGGGTCGGCACCTGGATCACGTAGCGGCCGGCGGACTTCTCATAGGTGGCGAGCGCGCAGCGCGGTTCCATCGACACCACGGCGACGCGGGTATTCTCGATGTCGAGCTTCGTGACATGCGCAGCCGACGCAAAGGCGGCCTCGACGGCAGCCGTGTCGCCATAGTGATAGTCGAGCGCGACATTGTCAGGGATGTGGTCGTAGAGCTGCGGTGCGCCGGGCCTGGTCGCGGCCTCGCAATCGGTGACGGCGGGCAGCGCGTCGATGTCGAGGACGACGGCTTCGGCAGCATCGCGCGCCTGGGCGACTGTCTCGGCCACCACGAAGGCGACGGGGTCGCCGACATAGCGCACCTTGTCGGTCATCAGTGCATGGCGATTGGTCTGGAACAGCGGGGTGCCGTCCTGGTTCTTGAGCGGCAGGCCGCAGGTGAAGGGGCCATAATTGGCGGCGTCGAGATCCCGTCCGGTCCAGATGCCGCGGACACCGGGCATCGCCCTGGCGGCCTCGGTGTCGATGCCGCGGATCACGCCATGGGCATGGGGACTGCGGACGATCCAGGCATAGAGCTGGCCGGGCAGGTTCATATCGTCGGTGTATTTACCTTTGCCACGAACGAGGGTGTCGTCTTCCTTGCGCCGCACCGGCTGGCCGACCCCGTATTTCTGCATGGCGATCGTGTTGTCGACGGGCGAGCCGGTAAAATCTTGCATGGTGAATCCGTCAAATATGGATGATTTCAGGATTTGGCGCGGTCTGGCGTCTCTGCGGCCCCCTCAGATAAGGCGGCGTTAGCTGTAGGACAACGGACGTTTGGGCATGGGGCTGCGCCAAGGTTGCGCCGATCCTGTGCCCTGCTAAACTTTCCGTGAAAGAATATTTCCATCTCGGCCGGAGCGGTCGCGGAAAGACAGATTGAATGGATGATGACACGCGGCTTCGCGGCGGCCATGAAGTGGACAACGCTCGGCCGGGCGAGGGTGTGCAGGGATTGGTTGCAGCTATGGCCGACGGCGCGCGCGAAGCCGCATGCGCCAACACCTATGCCGCGCTCGATCTCGGAACCAATAATTGCCGCCTGCTGATCGCCTGTCCCACGGGCGACAGTTTTCGCGTGGTCGATTCGTTTTCGCGGATCATCCGGCTGGGCGAGGGCGTCTCGACCTCCGGCGTCATCAGCGACGCGGCGATTGCCCGGGCGATCTCGGCGCTCAGCGTCTGCCGCGACAAGATTCGCGCCCGTGACGCGCAGCGGCTCCGGCTGATCGCGACGGAAGCCTGCCGCGCGGCGTCGAATTCGGACGCTTTTCTCGACCAGGTGGCGCGCGAGACCGGCATCACGCTGGAGATCATCGACCGCGAGACCGAAGCGGCCCTGGCCGTTATCGGCTGTTCGCCGCTGATTGATCCGCAAGGGCGCGGTGCCATCCTGTTCGATATTGGCGGCGGCTCGTCGGAACTGGTGCGCATCGAGCGCGATCCGACGGATCCCAATGGCAAGCCGCTGATCAAGGCGTGGATGTCGATCCCGCTCGGTGTGGTGACGCTGGCAGAGAAATTCGGCGGCAAGCATGTCACCCGGGACAGCTACACGCAGATGATCGCGGAGGTCGCCAAACACGTGGCGCCATTCGCGGCGGAACATGCGGAGGATCTCGACGGGATGCACATGCTGGGCACCTCCGGCACGGTGACCACACTGGCCGGCGTCTATCAGGGACTCGCGCGCTACGATCGCCGCCGCATCGACGGCATCTGGCTCAGCAATGGCGAACTCGACGAGACCATCGCGAGGCTGCTCGACATGACCTATGCGGAACGCGCCGCCAACCAGTGCATCGGCCCGGACCGGGCCGATCTGGTGCTGTGCGGCTGCGCCATTCTGGACGCCATCCGCAACGCGTTCCCGTTGCCGCGGCTGCGCGTCGCCGACCGGGGGCTGCGCGAGGGCATGCTGGTGGAAATGATGCGCGAGGACGGCGCGATCCGCGCGTCCTGAGCCTGATTTTCGCGATTGAGCACGAATATTCGGGTTTCCCGCCATGCCGTGCTAAGGGAAGCGCGAATAGCTGAAAGCAAGCACGAGACCATGGCCAAAGACACCACCGGACGCCTGCGGATCCAGGTCAAGAGCGCCGGCAGAATGAAACTGTCGTCGAAGCTCTGGCTCGACCGTCAGCTCAATGATCCCTATGTGCAGCAGGCCAAGAAGGACGGCCTGCGTTCGCGCGCGGCCTACAAGATCATCGAGATCGACGACAAGTACCGCTTCCTGAAGCCCGGCCTGTCGGTGGTGGATCTCGGCGCGGCCCCGGGTGGCTGGAGCCAGATCGCCGCGCGGCGCGTCGGCTCCGCCGAAGGCAAGGGGCAGGTGGTGGCCATCGATCTCCTGGAAATGCCGGAGATCATCGGCGTGACCTTCGCCCAGATGGACTTTCTCGACAATGATGCGCCCGACCGACTGAAAGCGATGATGGGCGGGCTCGCCGACGTCGTGATGTCCGACATGGCAGCCAACACCACCGGTCACCGCAAGACCGATCAGCTGCGTATCGTCGGGCTGGTCGAGGATGCTGCGGCCTTCGCCGCCGACGTACTCAAGCCCGGCGGCACATTCGTCGCCAAGGTGTTCCAGAGCGGCGCCGACGCCACGCTGATGACGCAGTTGAAGCGCGACTTCGCAACGGTGAAGCATGTGAAGCCGGCCGCGAGCCGCAAGGACTCGTCGGAGCGCTACGTGCTGGCGATGGGCTTTCGCGGGGTGGCAGGTGATCACCGGCTCGGTGAGCACGACAACTAATAAGTAGGATGGGTAGAGCAAAGCGAAACCCATCGTGACTTACACATAGAGGATGGGTTTCGCTTTGCTCTACCCATCCTACGGTTTGGCGCCCTTGCTCCCGTTCTCGCATTTCGGCGACAGCATTGGCACGTTCGGCCACGACCAGTTGCGCCACGATCCATCACGCTCGACACAGGCGCTTGCAGGTTTAGTGGGGGCGGGAACGGGCTCGGTGGTCGGAGCAGGCGCAGGAGCGTCGTCGGTCTGTTTGCGGGTTTCCTGCGCGGTCGCTTGTTCAGTCGGCGCAGGCTTTTCCGGAAATCGCCTGTTCACATAATCGAACGACATGACGCCTGCGATGATCGCGAGAACGATCGCGGCGAGACCTATGGCCCATTGCAAGCGCGTCACAACTCACCCCAGCTTTTGATCCCTGGCATCCGCGGTGCCTTCGCTGGCCGCTTTGACGGCGGCTTTTGCCTCGCCCTTGCGGCTGGCGATATCGATCACCTTGCGGCCGGAGATTTCATGGCCGGCGTCGTCCGGCATCTGCCAGAAGAACCAGGCCGAGGCTGCCGAGATCACGGACACCACAAGGAAGGCCGGTGCAAAATCGGCGGCCGACAATTCGGTCATGCCGCGCATCAGCATGGTGGATTCCACCGAGAATGCACCGATCGCGACGCCGGCGGAGATCGACAGCTGCTGGTTGACGCTGACCAGCGTGGTGGCGCGGCTCATCTGTGCCGTCTCCACTTCGGCATAGGCGACCGTGTTGATCGCGGTGAATTCGAGCGAGCGGAAGAAACCGCCGACCACCAGGATAATCAGGATCAGCATCAGCGGCGTGGTCACCGTGAACAGCGCACAGGCGGCGAGAAACACTGAACTCACCACGGCGTTGACGGTCATCACATTGCGGAAGCCGAAGGCGCGGATGATACGCGCCGCAAGCGTCTTCATGCCCATGGCGCCCACCGCCGAGCCGAAGGTCACCATGCCCGACTGGAACGGCGACAGGCCGAAGCCGACCTGCATCAATAGCGGCAGCAGGAAAGGCAACGCGCCGATGCCGAGCCGGAACAGGAAGCCGCCGATGATGGCGGCGCGCAAGGTCACCAGCCGCATCAGCGAGAAATCCAGCACCGGGGACGCGGTGCGCCGGGCGTGGATCACGTAGAGGGTCATCGACACCGTGCCGATGCCGACCAGCGCGGCAACGATGGGCCATGGCAGCAGATTGAGGCCGGCGACCGAGAGGCCGAAGGCGATGCCGGCGAGGCCGACGCCGGCCAGCACCAGACCCAGCAGATCGAAGCGCTCCGGATCCTCCGAGCGGATCGGATCGATAAAGCGCAACGCCAGATAAATGCCGAGGCAGCCGATCGGAATATTGATCAGGAAGATCCAGTGCCACGAGAAATAGGTGGTGATGAAGCCGCCCAGCGGCGGTCCGATCACCGGGCCGATCAGCGCCGGCACCGTCATCCAGGCCATGGCACTGACGAGCGCGCTCTTGTCGATGGAGCGCAAGAGCACGAGGCGTCCCACCGGCGTCATCATGGCGCCGCCGAGGCCCTGGATGATGCGGGCGATGACGAAATGCGTGACCGATTGCGACAGCGCGCAGCCAATCGAGCCGATCATGAACACGCCGATGGCGATGGAGAACACAGCGCGTGCGCCGAACCGGTCGGCGGTCCAGCCGGAGGCCGGAATGAACACCGCGAGCGAGAGCAGGTAGGAGGTGATCGCCAGCTTCAGCGTCAGCGGACTGGTGCCGATATCGGCGGCAATCGCCGGCAGCGAGGTCGCGATCACCGTGGAGTCCATGTTTTCCATGAACAAAGCGGAGGCGACGATGAGCGGGATCAGGCGTTCTTTGGTCATCAGATCTCTGGTTCCCGATCATTTCGGCAGGCGAAATCGTCGCGACTCTGTCGGTGGCTTATGCAGGCGGGCTTTAACATCATGTCGCCGGAGCGGCCATCGGGCAGGGGGAGAGGGGTTCTAAAACGTCCGTGATGGCCGCTGCGGTCGGCAATAGCGCGCAAGGGCCTAGCCAACCTCCTTGAGCACGTCGATGAAGGCGCGCAGTCCCGGCGGGACGAGGCGGTGACCGGGATAGTACAGAAACACGCCGGGGATCGGCGGGCACCAGTCGTCGAGCACGGCGACCAGGCGGCCGCCGTCGAGATGGCGCTGCGCGGAATGGATCGGGACATAGGCGATGCCGAGGCCGTCGATTGCGGCCTCGATCAGCAGCCCGACATTGTCGAGCGTTAGCGCGCCCGGCACATCGATCTCCAGCTCCTGGCCGTGTTTTTCGAATTCCCAGCGATACAGTTTGCCGCTCGGCAACCGCAGCCGGATGCAGCTGTGGTCCTTCAGATCGTCCGGCGTGCGCGGTAGCGGGCGTTTTTTCAGATAGGCTCTCGAGGCCACCGCGACGAAGCGCGTTTCGCCGCCGACCCGCACTGCGATCATGTCCCGTGGCACCGCTTCGCCGAGCCGGATGCCGGCATCGAAGCGCTCGGCGACGATATCGACGAGCCTGCCTTCGGTGACCAGATCGAGCGCCATCTCCGGATGGCGCGCCAGAAAGGTCGGCACCACCTTTTCCATCAGCTTGCGGGCCGCCGGTTCGCTGCTGTTGATGCGCAGGGTACCGCTCGGGCGGCCGCGGAAATCGTCGATTTCCTGCAGGGCCGCGTCGAGGTCGCGCAGCACCGGCTGTAGCCGGGACACGAGCCGTGCGCCCGCTTCCGTCGGAGAAACGCTACGGGTGGTCCGGTTCAGCAGCCGCACGCCGAGATTCTGCTCCAGCACCCGCATCATGTGGCTGAGCGTCGAGGGCTTGAGGCCGAGCTCGTCCGCCGCCTTGCGGAAACTGCGATGGGCCGTGATGGCGGCGAGCGCTGTCAGGTCGCCCAGCGAGGGCTTTTCATTCATGGGCAATTCTCACCAAGTCATACAAAATTGATGGTATATACCCATGAAATGAGACGTCTACCTTGATCGGGAAGGCCGCCGCACCGGCGCCCGTCTCCAAGGAACTTCCATGACGCATTCCGCCGCGACCTGGTTCATCACCGGCACCTCATCCGGCTTCGGCCGCGCGCTCACCGAACAATTGCTGGCGCGCGGTGACCTCGTCGCGGCGACGCTGCGCAAGGTCCACGCACTGGACGATCTGAAGGCGCGATACGGCGACCGGCTCTGGACCGCCACGCTCGATGTTACCGACACTGCCGCCGTGCGCGGCACCGTGGACCGCGCTTTTGCCGAACTCGGCCGGATCGACGTCGTCGTCAACAATGCCGGCTACGGGCTGGTGGGAGCCGGCGAGGAAGTCAGCGACGACCAGATCCGGCACCAGATCGATACCAATCTGATCGGCTCGATCCAGGTGATCCGCGCAGCGCTGCCGCATCTGCGGGCGCAGGGCGGCGGCCGGATCCTGCAGCTGTCGTCGGCCGGTGGGCAGATCGCGTTCCCGGCGCTCGGCCTCTACCATGCCAGCAAATGGGGCGTTGAGGGCTTCGTAGAAGCCGTCGCGCAGGAAGTAGCCCCGTTCAACATCGCGCTGACGCTGGTTGAGCCGGGAGCGACCCGGACCGGGTTCGGCAGCAGCCTTGTCGCTGCGGCGCCGAAGCCGGCCTATGACGCCACGCCGGCCGGCGAGATCCGGCGGGCCTTCGCGGCCAATATGTTTCCGGTGGTGGGTGACGCATCGAAAATGGCGCAGGCGATGATCGACTGCGCGGCGCGCAGCCCGGCGCCGCGGCGGCTGGCGCTGGGCAGCGACACCTACACCATGGTTCGCGCTGCGCTGGTGGAGCGGCTTGCTGCGCTCGATGCCCAGAGGGACATCGCGCTGTCGACCGACGCTGGCGCATGACGAAGTCGTGACGGGCGGCGGACCAATACCCGGTGCCGCCGGTCCCAAAAAGCCTGCGCATGGCTGCCAAACGCTTTGATTCCGCGGGGCAGCATGCTATCGACCACCGCCAATCCTACTTGTGGGTTCAGATTCGACGACGGTGTCCCGCACCGCCGTCGAATTGGTGCATCCAGAGGTTTCTACCGCGATCCCTGAGGTCGCCGCATGGAGTTGGCAATGGCAGTCGTTCACAAGATCCGCGAAGCATTCACGTTCGATGACGTCCTGCTGAAGCCCGGCCTGTCGGACATCCTGCCTTCCGACGCCGATATCCGCTCGTTCGCGACACGCGCGATCCCGCTCAACATTCCAATCATCGCCTCCGCGATGGATACCGTCACCGAAGCCAAGATGGCGATCGCCATGGCGCAGGCCGGCGGTCTCGGCGTGATCCACCGCAACTTCGATCCGGAAGGCCAGGCCGCGCAGGTCCGGCAGGTGAAAAAATACGAATCCGGCATGGTGGTGAATCCGCTCACCATCGGTCCCGACGCCAAACTTGCCGAAGCGCTGGCGCTGATGAGCGAGCACGGCTTCTCCGGCATTCCCGTCGTCACCGGCGCGAGCAAGGACGTTCCCGGCAAGCTGGTCGGCATTCTCACCAATCGCGACGTGCGCTTCGCCAGCAATCCGAACCAGAAAATTTCCGAACTGATGACGCACGAGAATCTCGTCACCGTGCGGGAAGGCGTCAGCCAGGACGAAGCCAAGCGCATGCTTCACAAGCATCGCATCGAGAAGCTGCTGGTGGTCGACGATCAGTATCGTTGCGTCGGCCTGATCACCGTGAAGGACATGGACAAGGCTGTCGCGCATCCGCTGGCCAGCAAGGATGCGCAGGGCCGTCTGCGCGTCGCCGCTGCGACCACCGTGGGCGAGGGCGGTTTCGAGCGCACCGAGCGCCTGATCGATGCCGGCGTCGATGTGGTCGTCGTCGACACGGCGCATGGTCATTCCATGCGCGTGCTGGAAGCCGTCACGCGCATCAAGAAGATCTCCAACTCCGTGCAGGTGATCGCGGGTAACATCGCCACCACCGAAGGCGCGCAGGCGCTGATCGATGCGGGCGCTGACGCCATCAAGGTTGGTATCGGCCCGGGCTCGATCTGCACCACGCGCATCGTCGCCGGCGTCGGCGTGCCGCAGCTCACCGCGATCATGGATGCGGTGGAAGCGACCAAGAAGCACAACATTCCCGTCATCGCGGACGGCGGTATCAAATTCTCCGGCGATCTCGCCAAGGCGCTCGCCGCCGGTGCCGATATCGCGATGGTCGGTTCGCTGCTCGCGGGCACCGACGAAACCCCGGGCGAAGTGTTCCTGTGGCAGGGCCGCTCCTACAAGGCCTATCGCGGCATGGGGTCGGTGGGCGCCATGGCGCGCGGGTCGGCGGATCGCTACTTCCAGCAGGACATCAAGGACACGCTGAAGCTGGTGCCGGAAGGCATCGAGGGCCAGGTGCCGTACAAGGGTCCGGTGGCCAATGTGATGCACCAGCTCGCCGGCGGCCTGCGCGCCGCCATGGGCTATGTCGGTGCCAAGACGCTGACCGAATTCCACGACAAGGCCGAATTCGTCCGCATCACCAGCGCAGGACTGCGCGAAAGCCACGTGCATGACGTGACGATTACCCGCGAAAGCCCGAATTATCCGGGCGGAGCTTAACTATATGCACGATATGCGGCGTTATCGCAGTGCCGCATAGGCATAGCTGCCTAAATTGAGCCCCACAGATCGGCGAAAACGCGCTATTGTTCGCGCGTCACGTGCGCTGTCGGCCATGTCTTCCTTAAGGACAGTTCTCCCAGGGCCGGACAGACCCGGCGCTGGGGCGTAGCCTCGCGCGACGTCCGTGACGCTGTTTCCGAGAATGATCTCGATACGTCGTTGACGTAACACCTGCAGAAAAGAACGTTGGATACCATGGCCATTGAATGGACGGACGAACGCATCTCGGCTCTCGACACTGCGCAGCTGAAAAACCTGCGTGAGAACGCCACACGCCGCGAGGTCACCGCATTGGTCGAGCTCTGCACCGCCGAACTCGCCAAGCGCAATGCCGACAAACCGCGCCGTATCGGCCAGCCGCGCAGCGAGGCCAAGCAGTTCGAACACGACATGTCTGCCGAGCTCGCCACCGTCGGCAAGGCGATGGCCGAAAAATACGATCTCTCCGAAGCGACCGCCAAGGCGAAGTCCGAAGGCGTGAAGGGCTTCAAGGCGCACAAGCTGCTCGGCTCCGATGGCCATGCCAAGCTCGGCGGCATGCAGCGCGACGGCTCGGTCGCAGTGGATCGCTACATCTCCTATCGCCGCGGTACGGATATCGCGTCGCTTAGCGTGTTCCTGCTCAAGGACCAGCCGATCGAGGCGCATGAATTTCAGGTGATCGCACCGCTGACGATGCTCGACGGCGGCAAGCCGGTGGCTGAAATCCGCCCGACGGCAACGGCGGCGCAGAAGCAGTCGGCCGACGGCGGGCTGTCCTTCAAGGATCTCGACAGCGCAGCTGCAGCATTCGACAAGGTCTTGGCGAAGATCACTGCCTGATATTTGCCGGTTTACGTTTTGAGTGCGGCGCGCGATCATCGCGCGCCGCATTTTTTTGCGATCAAGAAAAGCAAACGGAGAAGTACCCATGTCAGCAGCCAAACGCGTCGTTCTCGCATCGCGCCCACACGGTGAACCCGGCCCATCGAATTTCCGTGTCGAGGATTATGTGCTGCCGACGCCGGGTGAGGGCGAAGTGCTGCTTCGCACGATCTGGCTGTCGCTCGATCCCTATATGCGTGGCCGCATGAATGACGGTCCGTCCTATGCCGCGCCGGTGCCGGTGGATGGCGTGATGGAAGGCGGCACGGTGTGCGAGGTGATCGCCTCGAACAATCCGGGCTTTGCCAAAGGCGATATCGTGCTCGCCCATGCCGGCTGGCAAACCCATGCGATCTCCGACGGCAAGGGTCTGCGCAAGCTCGATCCGAAGCTGGCGCCGATTTCAACGGCTGTCGGCATTCTCGGCATGCCGGGTATGACCGCTTATACGGGTCTGCTTGCTATCGGAAATCCACAGCCCGGCGAGACCGTGGTTGTGGCCGCAGCCTCGGGCGCGGTGGGCTCCGCTGTCGGCCAGATTGCGAAGATCAAAGGTGCACGCGCGATCGGCATCGCCGGCGGTGCCGACAAGTGCCGCTATGTGAAGGAAGAGCTCGGCTTCGACGAATGCCTCGATCATCGCGATCCGGATTTTCCGGCGAAGCTGAAGGCCGCATGTCCGGGCGGCATCGATGTGTATTTCGAAAATGTCGGCGGTGCGGTGTTCGAGGCGGTGTTTCCGCTGCTGAATTTTTTCGCGCGCATTCCGGTATGCGGGCTGATCGCGCAATACAACGACACGACATCGGAAGTGCCGAAATGGGCCGGCGCGATGATGCGCAACGTTCTCACCAAGCGCCTCAACATTCGCGGCTTCATCGTGCGCGACTTCGCGTCGATGCATGGCGACTTCCTGCGCGACATGTCGCAATGGGTGCGCGAGGGCAAGGTGAAGTACAAGGAACACGTCACCGAAGGCCTCGACAACGCGCCGACGGCGTTCATGGGCCTGCTGAAGGGGAAGAACTTCGGCAAGCAGCTCGTGCGCGTCGGCCCAGACAAGGCATAAGCCGACACGGCTTTCAGGTCGTCATCACTGCGGGCGCGCTGTGCCGTCCGCAGTGATGACGGTGAACAGATCGATATCGGTTTGCCCTGGCGCGCGGCGGTGACGAACTTCAAAGCCGCCGGGCCGGAAACTGTATTCCACGAGCCCGACTTCCTTGACGCCGATCGTCTCCTGCTTGTCCTCCGCACGAATGATGAAACTGCTCGAGGGCGCCCAGATGTGCCGGGTGCTGCGCCATCGGTAGTCGCGCCGCTGGTGCACATGGCCGCAGGCGACGAGCCGCAGATCGACAGGGTCGAGCAGGTCGATGAGACGGCGGCGCGCCGGCATCGGGACATAGCGGATCGACGTCGCGGCCAGTTCCGGATCGTCCGGGGCATTGAGAAAGAGCGGCTTGTGGATGAACAGCGCCAGCGGTCGTCCGTTCAGGCCCGCCAGTTGCGAGGCGAGCCAGTCGAACTGCTCCTCTTCGCAGGCGAGCCCGCTGTTCATGATCAACGAGTTCAGACCGATGAAACACCAGCCGGCCGCGTTGAAGCGCCAGTGATCGTGACCAAAGACGGACACGAAGGCCTGCCGGTTTTGCTCGGAAATCAGCTGGCTTGGCGGCGGGGCAACCAGAGTCGGAT
The DNA here is from genome assembly GCF_058800725.1 of Tardiphaga sp. GW822-FHT04G09. Classification (NCBI taxonomy): domain Bacteria; kingdom Pseudomonadati; phylum Pseudomonadota; class Alphaproteobacteria; order Hyphomicrobiales; family Nitrobacteraceae; genus Tardiphaga; species Tardiphaga sp. GW822-FHT04G09. The sequence goes on from NZ_JBXAMO010000001.1 coordinate 633,848, forward strand.
TGTCGCCAATGTCGTGATTGCCCGGCAGGTAGCGGCAGGCGATGGATAGTGCGTCATGCTGTGATCTGGCGAAGGTGAGGTCATCGGGGTGGCCCGGACCATCGAAGGCAACGTCGCCACTATTGATGACGAGGTCTGGCTTTGCCGCGTCGATGAACGCGCTGACGCGCTGGAAATTTGCGACGAATTGCGGAAAGCCTGCGCTGAGATGCGTATCGGTGATCTGGATCAAGCGGAATTCGGACATGGCGGGAACTCCTTGGCGGGGAGTGTAGCCGTCTCGGATGTCAGTCAGATGGCTCGCGCGACCAAAAGGTCAGATCACGCGATACCTGATCGCATAGCCGTCGTCGGTGCGGGCCGTCCTGCCTGCACTGGCTGAGGCGATCGCCTGATCGACCAGATGCCACGGGCTGAATTCAGCTTGATGGCTCGGGCTTGCGGCGAGCCGCAGCTTGAAGATCAATGGCGCTTCGCCGGCTACATTCACGATCATCACGCGCTGTGTGGTGCGAAATTTCAGCGGCACCGTACCCTTGAGAATGCTCTCGCCTTTGCTCGTGAAAGTCGGGCCTTCGCTGATGGCCGCGAGCGCCTGATTGCGGTCGGTATGCAGCTCGATCTGCGTGGCTTCCGCGTTGATCTTCGCGGCGACGGCATCGGGCAGGCGGATTTCAAACTCGACGGCGGGCCTGGTCGGATTGATGCCGAGATAGCCCAGCGCCGTGTGGCGCATGTCGGTGGCGGCGAAGGCCAGCAGGCCCAGCACGGCGAGCGTGGCGACACCATGTCGGACCACGTCATGGACCGAGCGATACCGCGCCCGGAAATAGAGATTCAGCAGGATGGCGACGGCCAGGGCCGCAGCGGCGCCGGCCAGCGCCGACGTGGTGAGTCCGGCCCAGCTGTCCGGGTCGCCGGGCGTCAGCATTGCAAAGAGGTCATCGAGATAGGCCATGGCAGGGCTCGCGGGCAGAACTCTTGAGGGTGGCGCGCCGCCAGGCAGCGCCTGCAAATGGGTGTCGAGGGCCGCTCAGCCGGTTCAATGGAACCAGATGGGGCCGGCATGGAACCAGGACGGAACTCTTGGGCCGGTTAATCGTCATGTTCCAGGGGGCGGGTCTGTAGCGCGAGCGGGTGCCGCGCGGCCCTGAACCCTCATGGCTGAGGAAATTTCAATGTCGATTCAATGGGTTTTGTTGCCGGTCTTCGTGCTGGTGGCGATTACGCTGGGCATGTTCTTCTGGACCGGCCGGCGCGGCGGCGTTCTGAGCCGCAATGATGCCGGCGACTTGCCGAATACCGCTCCGCAGCTCGATCTGCTGTTTTACAGCCTGATCGCCATCGGCCTGCCGCTGCGCAAGATCGACCTGGTGCTGGTCTGCCTGTCCTGGGTGTTCGTGATCGCCCGCTTCGTGGGCGCCGGATTCATCGCCAATAGCCGGGGATCGCAGGCCTGGCTCGCCAGCGCGCTTGTGTTGTTGGCGATGTGGTTCTACTTCGCGCTACGGATGCTTCTTCTGATCTGATCGGGGGCGGCGTCGCGCCTCTCTCCGTCGAAAGATTGCCATGACTCCCGCCGCACGCCTCTCCGCCGCGATCGAAGTGATCGAGGCCATCGACACCCAGCGTGTCCCCGCCGCCAAGGCGCTGAAGGAGTGGGGCACCGCGCACCGCTTCGCCGGCTCCGGCGACCGGGCCGGGATTTCCGGGCTGGTATGGGACGTGCTGCGGCGGCGGGCGTCCAGCGCCTGGATCATGGATGACGACACGTCACGCGCGCGGGTGCTCGGCATGCTGAAGGCCGAGCGCGGCATGGATGTGGAGACGATTGCAGCGCTCTGTGATGGCAGCCGCTTTGCGCCGGAGCCGCTGTCCGACGCGGAGCGCTCGGCACTGGCGTCGCGCACGGTGGCAGATGCGCCGGCGCATATCGCCGGCGATTATCCGGAATGGCTCGACGGCCATCTGGCCGAAGTGTTTGGCGACGACCGCGTTGCCGAGGCCACTGCGATGGCCAGCCGTGCGCCGCTCGACCTGCGCGTCAATACGCTGAAGGCCAAGCGCGAGAAGGTGCTGGGCTCGCTGCGGCATCTGGGCGCCGTGGAGACGCCGTGGTCGCCGCTGGGCCTGCGGATCGATCTCGGTGCCGATGCGCGCAATCCCGGCATCCATGCCGAGGAGGACTTCATCAAGGGGTCGATCGAAGTGCAGGACGAGGGGTCGCAGCTTGCGGCGCTGCTGTCCGGCGCCAAGCCCGGCGAGCAGGTGATCGATCTCTGCGCGGGTGCCGGCGGCAAGACGCTGGCGCTGGCAGCGATGATGCAGGGCAAGGGCCGGCTGATCGTAACGGACGCCGACAAGCGCCAGCTTGCGCCGATCCACGAGCGCCTGTCGCGCGCTGGCGTCCACAATGCCGATATCCGCACGCCCAAGGGTCCGGACGACACATTGTCCGACATCCACAACTCCGCCGATCTGGTGCTGATCGACGCGCCGTGCACCGGCACCGGCACCTGGCGCCGCAATCCCGACGCCAAATGGCGGATGCGGCCCGGCGCCCTCGAGGTCCGGATCAAGGACCAGCAGGAGGTGCTGGATCGTGCGGTGGCGCTGGTGAAGCCGGGCGGCCGGATCGCCTATGTGACCTGTTCGGTGCTCCCCCAGGAAAATCGCGACCAGATCCGCGCCTTTACGGCCCGCCAGCCTGAGTTTTCCGTGGTGCCGCCGGAGCAGGTGATGTCGGTGCTGTGGGACAAGTCGGAGGATTTCGCGGCCGCGACGTATCAGAGCCCCGAGGGCCTGCTGATGACCCCGCGGAAGACGGGAACGGACGGGTTTTTCGTCAGTGTTTTGAAGCGAGCGATGGTGGCGTAGGGGTAGAGCTGGACGGCGCGTGAGCGCGGGCCGGCGAAAGCCATCTGCCCGCGGGAGTGATGGGTTTCGCTACGCTCTACCCATCCTGCGACCGAGATTCAGCCGCGCTCAATGCGCGAGATGATTGGCGGAGCCCTGGACGATTTTCCCGGCTGCATCGAGGCGCAGATATTCGCAGATCTGCGCGCCGCGCTGGTTGCTGTAGAACACGATGACGCTATCGGGGCTGGTGAATATCTCGATCAGGTCAAAATGCAGGTCGGGAAGGCTGGCGAGCGCCTTGCTCCAATAAGCGCGCAGGCTGGATTTGCCGCGCACCGTGCCGTTCGGATCGACGCCGAGCCGCACGATCACCTCCGACGTCATCTCGCAGTCTTCGGCATAGAGCGCGAGAACCCGGTCGAGATCGCGGGCATTCCAGGCTGCGACCCATTCGTGGCCGAGTGTGGTCAGGTGCCTGATGTCGTGAGCTGCGGCTTGCATTTATTCCTCCCCCGATGTATTTAGGTCAACAATGCTTACCTATTTTGAGTTGTCCAGATAGTGGAGAAGCATGGGCGCCAGTCGTTTCGACAGTTGCCGATGCGCGCCTTGTCGCGTAATTCCTCGCTATGACAGCCCCCAGCAAAACCTCCGCTTCGCCCGCCGATCCGTCACCCCATGTGGCTTCGGCGCATGACAAGATTCTGATCGTCGATTTCGGCTCCCAGGTGACGCAGCTGATCGCGCGCCGGGTGCGCGAAGAGGGCGTCTATTCGGAAATCGTGCCGTTCAACAAGGCGGAGGCCGCCTTCGCCGAGATGAAGCCGAAGGCCGTGATTCTGTCCGGCGGTCCGGCTTCGGTGCTCGACGACAACGCACCGTCGGCGCCGCTGTCGATCCTCACCGCAGGCGTGCCGGTGCTCGGCATCTGCTACGGCGAACAGACCATGGCGCAGCAGCTCGGCGGCACCGTCGAAGCCGGCCATCACCGCGAATTCGGCCGCGCCGCCATCGAGATCACCGATACCTGCGCGCTGTTCGACGGCGTGTGGGAAGTGGGCGGCAAATATGACGTGTGGATGAGCCATGGCGACCGCGTCACCAGGATGCCCGACGGTTTTCGCGCCGTCGCCAAGGCGCCGGGCTCGCCGATCTCGATCATCGCCGACGATATCAGAAAGTTTTATGCGATGCAGTTCCACCCCGAAGTGGCGCATACGCCCGACGGCGCGAAACTGATCCGTAACTTCGTGCGCAACATTGCAGGTTTCACCGGCGACTGGACCATGCGTGCCTTCCGCGAGGAAGCGATCGAGAAGATCCGCGCCCAGGTCGGCAAGGGCAAGGTGATCTGCGGTCTCTCCGGCGGCGTCGACTCTGCGGTGGCCGCCGTACTGATCCATGAAGCGATCGGCGACCAGCTCACTTGCGTGTTCGTCGATCACGGCATGCTGCGCAAGGACGAGGCCAAGACCGTCGTCGACCTGTTCCGGCACCACTACAATATCCCGCTGGTGCATGTGGATGCGTCGAAGACGTTCCTCGGCGAACTCGAAGGGGTTACCGATCCCGAAGTGAAGCGCAAGACCATCGGCCGCCTGTTCATCGACGTGTTCGATGCCGAAGCGAAGAAGATCGGCGGCGCGGACTTCCTCGCGCAGGGCACGCTGTATCCCGACGTGATCGAGAGCGTGTCCTTCACCGGCGGGCCTTCAGTGACCATCAAGTCGCATCACAATGTCGGCGGCCTTCCGGCCCGCATGAACATGAAGCTGGTCGAGCCGCTGCGCGAACTGTTCAAGGACGAGGTCCGCGATCTCGGCCGCGAACTCGGCCTGCCGGACATCTTCGTCGGCCGCCATCCGTTCCCCGGTCCCGGCCTCGCGATCCGCTGTCCCGGCGAGATCACGCCGGAGAAGCTCGACATCCTCCGCGAAGCCGACGCGGTCTATATTGATCAAATTCGCAAGGCCGGTCTCTACGACACGATCTGGCAGGCCTTCGCCGTGCTGCTGCCGGTGAAGACCGTCGGTGTGATGGGCGACGGCCGCACCTATGAATACGTCGTCGGCCTGCGCGCCGTGACCTCCACCGATGGCATGACCGCCGACTTCTACGCCTTCGACATGAAGTTCCTCGGCGAGACCGCGACGCGCATCATCAACGAGGTGAAGGGCGTCAACCGCGTGGTGTATGACATCACCAGCAAGCCGCCCGGGACGATCGAGTGGGAGTGAAGGGGATACTGCGGAGTAAGGCAGGATAGCAACGCGTATGATGTGATGTTGCCGCGGCAATGGTAGTCGATATTTCTCGTATACCGCGTTCTTTTGGAAAGACGCGGCGGACGAAGCAATTCGTTTCGCTATTCCAGATACGGCGTCAGCACATCTTCGATCCATTTCATGAATGCGCGGACTCGGCGTGACAGATTGCGCCGATGCGCTACGACGAGGGAGACAGGGAGCGCCCGGCGACGAAAATCGGGTATGATCTCCACAAGCGCTCCACTCTTCAGGTATTGGCCAACGCCCAAGAGCGGCGCCTGAATCAGGCCAAGGCCGGCGAGGGCTGCGGCTTCGTAGGTCTGCGCGCTGTTGACGTGCAGTGCACCTGGCAATTGAAGGGTCGCGTAGCTGTCGCCATCGGGATATTCCCATCCATGGGGTCTTGCGCCCAGCATCGTTGAAAAATGAATTGTTCGATGTTCCTGACGCTGGAGGTCTTCCAGCGATCGAGGGACGCCATAGCGCGCCAGATAGGCGGGACTGGCGACGTTGACCATGCGCAACAGGCCCAGTGGGCGGGCAATCAGCGTCTCGTCCCGTATGGGTCCAAGCCGCAATACGCAGTCGAACCCCTCTTGAACCAGATCGACTTGCCGATCCGTGCTCGACACCTCCAGCTCCAGCTCGGGGTGAGCCGCCATGAAATCCGGCAAGGCCGGCACGATCGTTGTGCGCGCCACCTCGGTCGGAAGATCGACCCGTAAACGCCCGCGAAGTGCGACGCGATCCCCTGCGAACATCGCGTGCAGGTCATCGACTTCAGCAAGCAGATCGCGGGCACGGGCATGAAATGCGCGTCCGTCCTCCGTCAACTGCACGCTGCGCGTCGTCCGGTGCAGGAGCCTGACACCAATATCCTCTTCCAGCTTCCGCACCGCCGTTGAGGCTCTTCCCTTTTGGATGCCCAGGCTATCGGCTGCGCGGGTGAAGCTCCCCATTTCCGCGACCGTCAGGAAAATGAGGATGGGCTCGAGATTCTGCATTTTCGCGCCTCGGTATTGTTCATCATAGAGAGAACAGTGCGTTCGCCTTGGCAGCGTTTATCACGTCCAAGAGGCACAATAGGGTAGGCGTCGAGATCAGGTAACCCCATCGGAGGACGACAAGTGTCCCAAACCATGAACCTGCATCACGTGCCTGAAGCCACGACCTCGCATCGCAGCCTGTGGGCCGGCCGGGTAATAAGCGCGTTTGTCGTGATCGCTCTGGTGGCAGACGGCACAATTCAGCTTTTCGCGCCGGCGCAGATCGCGAGCATGTTGCAGGAAACCGGGTTCGCGATGGACCTGACCCGGGTCGTAGGTCCGATCATCCTCGCCTGCGCCATCCTTTACGCGATTCCGGCCACCGCCGTCCTCGGCGCAATCCTGATGACGGGCTTTCTGGGAGGCGCCATCTGCGCCCATGTCCGCGTCGGTGAGTTGGGGGCGCCGCCGGAAATCGTTTCCCTGCTTCTGGGCGCGATGACATGGGGCGGCCTCTATCTGCGGGATCCCCGTATCCGGGCCATTCTGCCGCTCATCCGTTGAACCAACAGGGGCAGTGCTCTGTCCTTCAAGATCAGGAGAAAACACATGTTTTTAGTCATGGGAATCACGGGAAAAGTCGGCGGCACAACGGCAAAACATCTGTTGGCACAAGGCAAGGAGGTACGCGCGCTCGTCCGCAATCGCGAGAAGGCGGCTAACTGGGCGAAGCAGGGCGTCGAGCTGGTAGACGGCGATTGGAATGATCCGGCAGCCATCGAGCAAGCGCTCAAAGGCGTCGAAGGCGCGTTCGTCATGTTGCCGGCTGTCTGGGCGCCGTCGCCCGATTACAAAGAAGCCAAGGGCGTGATTGCGAACTATGTCGAGGCACTCGCCAAGGCTGCGCCGCCGCGGGTGGTCGCGCTTTCGTCGATGGGTGCGAACAGAACCAGCGGACTCGGAATGATCACGGCCTTGTCGCTTCTGGAGCAAGGTTTTCGCGATCTGATATCGCCAATCGCATTTGTGCGCGCAGGTGGATTCTTCGAAAACTTCCTCTACGGCTTGCAGGTCGCCCAGGGCGGAACGCTACCGGTCTACTACAATCCGACAAACCGGAAATCGACCATGGTCGCGACGAACGACATCGGCGCGGAGGTCGCAACTCTTTTGACTGGGCCGGCGTGGTCAGGGCAGCGCGTCGTCGAACTTGGTGCGATGGTCAGCGCGGATGAAGTCGCGGAGCAATTGGGTGAAGTCCTGAACCGTGACGTGAAGGCCTTTGCAGTCCCGCGTGCAGGGTGGGCGGAAGCATTCGAGCAATTCGGCATCCCGAAGGGCCACACCGGACCTGCCGAAGAAATGTTTGAAGCCGTGAATGCAGGATGGATGGACCTCGGCGTCGAGGGTACGGAGCACGTAGCGGGTACGACGTCCGCACGCGATGTATTCGAGGCTGCACAGAACGCCGCCAAGGCGTAAGGCCTGGGCGGATCAGGCATGAGAGGAGCCGCCTGCTTGCGCGACTTTGTGGCCTCCAAATATTCGGTCGCGCGCGGCTCGCAGAAGTTGGCGCGCGACCGGTTCTCGGTGTCGATCACACGGTCGTCGATCGATTACTGCTCCTTCTTGAACAAATCCTGGAAGATGAGCTGGCCCCACCTGCGGCCGCGTGCGTGCACCAGCGCGCCACCCTCGTTGAGCTTTCCCAGCTTCACGGGCGCGAAGCCGAGCTGCTTGGCCAAATCCGCCACGGGAGCGATCGCGTCCTCGTCGTCACCAGACAGAAAGACGACCCGGTGGCCGCCCGCGACCACCGGGTCGGTCGCCAGTGTGGCTGCGCCCAGGTGATTGAAACCTTTGACGAGCCTGGCGCCGGTGAATGCCTTCGCGACGACCGCGGAGCCCGGGAGAGCGTCGGGCTCGTCGGGGCCCGGAAACAGGTTCATCGCGTCGATGACCGTCTTGCCTTCCCAGCTCGGCAGGATCTTCGCAACCTCGCGATGCTCGCCGAACGGGACCGCCAGGATGATGGTGTCGGCCTCAAGCGCATCCCGCAGCGACCTGGCGACGACCGTGGGTCCGATCGCCCGGGCTTGCTGCGCCAAAGCCTCGGGCGGCCGGCGGCTCGCGACGGTCACGTCGATGTTTTTGCGGGCGAAGGCGTAAGCGAGGGCCTGGCCGATCTTGCCGAATCCGATAATTGCGTAACTCATAATCTTCTCCGATTTGTTCTGATATCGATTCACGACCTTCGAGGGCGCCGGGTTGTCCGGTTCGCCGCGGCGCCCGCGTAGAGGTCCTTGTGGTGAACGAGGCGCGATTTCAGATCGCCGAGAAGCCGCCGTCGACAGACAACTCCACCCCGTTCACGAAGCTGGAATCGTCCGAAGCAAGAAACAGCGCGACCGCCGCAATTTCCTCAGGTCGTCCCATCTTTCCCCGCGGGATCAGGGATTCGAACATCTGCTTCGCTTCTTCGGTGAGAACCTGGTCCTGCATCGGTGTGGCGATCGGCCCCGGATGCAGCACGTTCACCCGGATATTCCTGCTCTTGAGTTCGTTGAGCCATCCGCGTGCGAATGCGTGCAGCGTCGCCTTGCTCGCCGCATACACGCTATAGCCGGGAAAACCTTTGATCGAAGCAACTGAGCCAGTCATGAAGATCGATCCGCCATCGTTGAACAGCGGCAACGCCTTCTGAACAGTAAAGAGCGTACCGCGCACATTCAGGCCGAAGGTCGCATCGAAATGCTGCTCGGTAATCTCGCCCAGCGGGACCGCTTCGCCCGTGCCTGCGCTCGCATACAGCACGTCGATCCTGCCCTTTTCCCGCTTGACCGTAGCGAACAGGCGGTCGAGGTCGTCGAGATTGGCCGCGTCGCCGCGTATGCCGGTCACGTTCCGGCCAATCAGCGTCACCGCCTCGTCGAGCGCCTCCTGCCTCCGGCCAGTGATGAAGACATAGGCGCCTTCTTCGACGAACCGCTTGGCGCTCGCCAGCGCCATGCCGCTCGATCCGCCCGTGATGACTGCAACCTTACCGTCAAGCTTTCCCATAACTTCTCCTGTCGTGGTGTCGGGACAGCATCTGCCCCCGAGAACCTCGACATAGGTCCCCCGGAGTCAGGCGTTGAGTGCGGAAGCGCGCACATCGGTGGTGCAAAATCGATCCGGATCGACGATTGACGCCAGCCCCGACGATCGGCGTCCGCGTCCGGAATTGAAGCCTTGCTCGTCGGTGTAGGCTATGATGACCGCCCGTATTGCTATTCGATGTGTTAGACACCGGCTTTGGAAGGCGCACCTGATGGTGCGGGATTGCACCATGATCGACTGGGACGACGTTCGATACTTTCTTGCCGTCGCGCGCGGAGGCTCGGTGCGGGCTGCCGCCGAGCGCCTCGGTGTGAACCACGCAACCGTGCTGCGACGCATTGCCCAGCTTGAGGAACGCCTCGGCGTCCAAATGTTCGAAAAGCTGCCTTCGGGTTATCGCCTGACGGCTGCGGGCGAGGAGGTTCTCGAGTTCGCGGACCAGATGGAAGCGTCGTCACATCTGCTGGAGACGCGCGTCTTCGGGCGCGACCAGAGCGTGCGCGGGCTTCTGCGCGTGACACTGGCTCCGACCCTTGCGACACATCTGCTGATGCCGGACTTCGCCGATTTCGCGCGTCTGCATCCGGACATCGAGATGGAAATCTTGTCGTCCGGCGAGCTGGCAAATCTGACCAACCGAGAGGCCGACGTGGCAATCCGCGTCGTCTACGACCGCAAAACCCTGCCGCTCAATCTGCACGGCTTGAAGGGAGCGGATCTGTTCGGCGGCGTCTACATCTCCCGCGAGCGACTGGCCGCGTGGCAAGCGGGTGCGCCGGACCCCATCCGGTGGATCGTCATCAGCATGCATGGTGTCCCGGACTGGGCCCGCGAGAGCGAGGTTCGAACCTCAGGAGTTCCGTTCAGGACCACGGATGGCGAGGCGCAGATCGCTGCAGTCCGGCAAGGGCTCGGAATGACCGTACTGCCGTGCTTCGTCGGAGATGCGGATCCCCTGCTGGCGAGGGTGCCGGGCACCGACCTGCACATGCATGGAACGCTCTGGCTTCTCACACAGGGGGAGACACGCAAGACGAAGCGCGTGCGGCTCTTCACGGAGTTCGTATCCGGAAGGCTCGCCGCCTACGCGCCGTTGCTCGCGGGGCTGTCCGTATCGCGCGACTGACGCGCGGCGGGTCGCCGACCCACCAATTTGCTGACGGTGGCGGGTCAGACCGACCTTTCGGACGTGTCTTCGGAGAGCTTCTTTGCGACAGGTCGGGTGAGAACCAGCATTTCAGCCCGGCCAGCATGCCTGCCGTCACATTTTGACCGTTGAGCGCTGAATCTAAAGGGCTATTTTTACTGCAATGCGGTATCTTGTCAGTCGGTCGCGATTGACGTACTCGAAGCCGAATTCGCCTTTAGACCGGTTTTAACAATAACGGTTGGTGGCGCTGCGTTTCCAGCGTCAACCACCTCATGACGTTGGGATGACGATGAGCCTCTATTCAGATTACCTCGCTGAAATCGAAAGCAGAAAAGCTCAAGGCCTCGCTCCCAAACCGATCGACGACGGCGCGCTCACCGGCGAAATCATCGCCCTGATCAAGGACACCGGCAGCGAATACCGCGCTGACGCCCTGAAATTCTTCATCTACAACACTCTGCCGGGCACCACGAGCGCCGCAGGCGTCAAGGCCGCGTTCCTGAAGGAGATTATCCTCGGTGAGGCGATCGTCCCGGAAATCACGCCGACCTTCGCGCTGGAACTGCTGTCGCACATGAAGGGCGGCCCCTCGATCGGCGTGCTGCTCGACGTCACGCTCGGCAGTGATGCCGGGCTGGCGAAGCAGGCCGGTGAAGTTCTGAAGACCCAGTTCTTCCTCTACGACGCCGACATGTTCCGGCTGCGCGATGCCTTCAAGGCGGGCAATGCCGTCGCCAAGGGCGTGCTCGAGAGCTATGCCAAGGCCGAGTTCTTCACCAAGCTTCCGGATGTCGAGGACGAGATCAAGGTCGTGACCTACATCGCCGCCGAAGGCGATATCTCGACCGACCTGCTGTCACCCGGCAACCAGGCGCATTCGCGTTCGGACCGTGAGCTGCACGGCCAGTGCATGATGACGCCGCAGGCGCAGCAGGAAATCGTGGCGCTGCAGAAGCAGCACCCCGACAAGCGCGTGATGATGATCGCCGAGAAGGGCACGATGGGCGTGGGTTCGTCGCGCATGTCCGGTGTGAACAACGTGGCGCTGTGGACCGGCAAGCAGTCCAGCCCTTATGTGCCCTTCGTCAACTTCGCGCCGATCGTCGCGGGCACCAACGGCATCTCGCCGATTTTTGCGACCACCGTCGACGTCACCGGCGGCATCGGCGTCAATCTCAAGAACTGGGTCAAGAAACTCGACGCGGACGGCAAGCCGATCCTGAACAACGACGGAAACCCGGTCCTCGAACAGAAATTTGCGGTCGATACCGGCACCGTCCTGACGCTCGATGCCAAGGGCAAGAAGCTGCGCGACGAAAACGGCAAGGAACTGGTCGACGTCGCTGCCGCCTTCACGCCGCAGAAGATGGAGTTCATGAAGGCCGGCAGCTCCTATGCCATCGTGTTCGGCAAGAAGCTGCAGACCTTTGCCGCCGAAACGCTGGGCGTCGAGCCGACCCCGGTTTTCGCTCCGAACAAGGAGATCTCGGTCGAAGGGCAGGGCCTGACCGCGGTCGAGAAGATCTTCAACCGCAACGCCGTGGGCGTGCTCGGCGGTAAGGTCTTGCATGCGGGCTCGGACGTGCGCGTCAAGGTCAACATCGTCGGCTCGCAGGACACCACCGGCCTGATGACCGCGCAGGAGCTGGAAGCGATGGCGGCCACCGTCATCTCGCCGATCGTCGACGGCGCCTATCAGTCGGGCTGCCACACGGCATCGGTGTGGGACAAGAAGGCGCAGGTCAACATTCCGAAGCTGATGAGCTTCATGAACAATTTCGGCGTGATCACCGCGCGCGATCCCAAGGGCAGCTATCATGCGATGACCGACGTCATCCACAAGGTGCTGAACGACATCACCGTGGATGACTGGGCGATCATCATCGGCGGCGACAGCCACACCCGCATGTCCAAGGGCGTGGCCTTCGGTGCCGATTCCGGCACCGTTGCGCTGGCGCTGGCGACGGGCGAGGCGACGATGCCGATCCCGCAATCGGTCAAGGTGACGTTCAAGGGCGCGATGCAGCCGCATATGGACTTCCGCGACGTGGTGCATGCGACCCAGGCGCAGATGCTCAAGCAATGCGGCGACAATGTTTTCCAGGGCCGGATCATCGAGGTCCATCTCGGCACGCTGCTCGCCGACCAGGCCTTCACCTTCACCGACTGGACGGCCGAGATGAAGGCCAAGGCGTCGATCTGCATCTCGCAGGACGACACGCTGATCGAGTCGCTGGAGATCGCGAAATCGCGGATCCAGATCATGATCGACAAGGGCATGGACAATGCCGCGGGCACGCTGAAGGGCCTGATCGCCAAAGCCGATGCGCGCATCGCCGAGATTCGTTCGGGCGAGAAGCCTGCGCTGACGCCGGACGCCAATGCAAAATACTTCGCCGAAGTCGTCGTCGATCTTGATATCATCGACGAACCGATGATCGCCGATCCCGACGTGAACAACGCCGATGTGTCTAGGCGCTACACCCACGACACCATCCGTCCGATTTCTTATTACGGCGGCACCAAGAAGGTCGATCTCGGCTTCGTGGGCTCGTGCATGGTGCACAAGGGCGACATGAAGATCGTCGCCCAGATGCTCAAGAACATCGAGAAGGCCGAAGGCAAGGTCGCGTTCAACGCGCCGCTGGTCGTCGCGGCTCCGACCTACAACATCATCGACGAGTTGAAGGCTGAAGGCGACTGGGAAATCCTGCAGAAGTATTCCGGCTTCGAATTCGACGATGTGAAGCCGAAGACAGCGAACCGAACCGCCTACGAGAACATCCTGTATCTCGAGCGCCCGGGCTGCAACCTGTGCATGGGCAACCAGGAAAAGGCGGAGAAGGGCGACACGGTTCTCGCGACCTCGACCCGTCTGTTCCAGGGCCGCGTGGTGGAAGACACCGCCGAGAAGAAGGGTGAATCGTTGCTGGCCTCGACCCCGGTCGTGGTGCTGTCGGCGATCCTCGGTCGCACGCCGAGCGCCGAGGAATACAAGGCCGCGGTCGAAGGCATCGACCTGACCAAGTTCGCACCGCCCAAGATCGGTGCGATGGGAGCGTCCGTCCACTACTAGGGCGGAGAGAGCTGTTCAAAGACCGGCGTTGGCAGGTGAACACCTGCCGCGCCGCGGGGCTGGTACGCGAGCGGGCATCAATCGCGTGGTGTATGACATTACGAGCAAGCCGCCGGGGACGATCGAGTGGGAGTGACGGGGCGTAGTTTTGAACGCCGCTCGGCACGGAGGTTAGTCGATTAGTCGCTAATGTCAGAAGCGACAGATCTAAGCCTTCTAGACCTCTACAAACCAAGCCTGCGCCGCTTCTATGAAAGGCTCGAGTTAGTCTAGAGCGGCCCTTTACTCGCCGGTCGGTGGCGTGCCGGTGAAGACCGCCAGTTGATCGGCGAAGGCGCGCTTGTAGGCGGGGCGCGCTTCGCCGCGGGCGATGTAGGCGCAGAGGTTCGGATAGGCCTCCAATAGTCCTGATCCATTCAATCTGCGCAGTACCGTCACCATCAGCAGGTCACCGGCGCTGAACCTGCCGTCGAGCCAGTCGGCATTGCCAAGGCGGATGGAAAGGTCTCCCAGTCGGGCACGGACGCGATCGTCGAGGATCGGCAGGCGCGTCGCGTACCAGGGCTTGTCGCGCTCCGTGAGTATGGCGGTTCCGCGCTCCACGATCGGCGGCTCCACGGTGCTGAGTGCGGCGAACATCCAGGCGATCGCACGCGCGCGGGCATGCGCATCGTCTGGCAGCAGGCCCGGATGGCGCTCCGCGATATGGAAGACGATCGCGCCCGACTCGAATAGCATGAGATCGCCGTCTTGGTAGGTCGGAATCTGTCCGAAGGGATGAAGCCTGCGATGCGCGGGCTCCTTCATCGCGGTGAACGACAGTAGACGGACGTCGTAAGGCTGGCCCACTTCTTCGAGCGCCCAGCGAACGCCCATGTCGCGCGCCAATCCCCTTCCGCGATCGGGAGATCGTTCAAAGGCGCTAATCGTGGGCATTGTTTCTCTCCACCCGGGTGTTTCGCATCCACAGGACGAACGACCGGCGCGTCTCCCGACAACCGACTTCTATTTTGGACCACGGAATTTCGCGGGCCGAACCCGTCATCGAACCTCGCCGGACCACGATATTCTTCGAAACCGAGAGCATTGACCATCGGGCGAGCTGCCAGCTTGGAGATGAAACTACGGCGCCACACGCTCGATTCAGAGTGATCAAGGATGAGGTGGCAGTTCAAGTGAAGGACGGTCGCGTGCAGTAGCCGCGCCAGACGACATGCGACTGATCAATGCACCCCCGCTCAAACGCGGGATGTGCGTCATGCTCCGCGATGTTACGACTGGCTCACCATCCTCCGGAGAGCCTTGATGTCTGACGCGCCTGCACCGAGCCAAGCCCCCACCGCCGCCGAGACCGATCCGAACACGCTTGGCTTCATGCAAGGCTTTCCACCGCCGCAAGACAAGCTCATCACTTTCCACGACGGCTCGTTCCGCAACTTCCCCGAGCTGCGCTGGGCCTGGAGCAATATCCGCCAGCTGGTGCCGACCGTGAATGTCTGGCGCGGGGCGGGGCCTGCATCCACGCTGCCGCGCGCGGAGCGCGATATCGCTGCGTCGAAATCGGTCACGATGGATGGCCGGCCGATGACCTTCGCCCGCATGTTCGATGAGACCTATGCCGACGGCATCGCGGTGCTGCACAAGGGCAAGCTGATTTACGAGCGCTATGCCGGCGCGCTGAAGCCGCACAAGCCGCATATCGCCATGTCGGTGACCAAGTCATTTACCGGCACGCTGGCCGGCATTCTGGTTGCCGAAGGCAAGATCGATCCGCAGGCGCCCGTCACCGATTATGTGCCGGAGCTGAAGGACAGCGCATTCGGCGATGCTCGGGTGCGTGAGGTGATGGATATGACCACTGGGCTCACCTATACCGAGGTCTATACCGACAAGAATTCCGATGTGTGGGGATTGCGGCGCGCCAACGGCATGGCGCCGATTCCGCCGGACTATGGCGGCGCGACCGACATCTTCAGTTTCCTTTGCACGCAGACCAAGCAGGGAGAGCACGACAAGGCTTTCGCCTACAAGACCGTGAACACCGATGTTCTGGCCTGGATTTGCCGCCGTGCCAGCGGCATGACGCTGTCCGATCTGTTGTCCGAGCGCATCTGGGCGCCGATGGGCGCGGAGGAGGACGCGCATTATCATGTCGACCGCATAGGCACCGAGAGCGGTGGCGGCGGCCTCTCGACGACGCTGCGCGATCTTGCGCGCTTCGGCGAGGTGATGCGCAATCACGGTCGCTTCAATGGTCGCCAGATCGTGCCGGCTGCGGTGGTCGAGGATATCGAGAAGGGCGCTGATCCCGCGAAATTCAAGCCGGCCGGCTATACCACGCTGCCCGGCGCGTCCTATCGCAACCAGTGGTGGGTGACCCACAATGCCCATGGCGCCTACATGGCGCGCGGCGTCTATGGTCAGGGGCTTTATATCGATCCCAAGGCCGAGATGGTAATCGCACGCTATGCGTCGCATCCGGTTGCCGGTAATGCCGCCAACGATCCAGCAACGCTGCCGGCCTATATGGCGCTGGCGAAGGAGCTGATGGCGGGCTGAGGGCAATGATCTGCGGAACCCGGAAATCCCGGTCGGGAACCTAAGGCCGCGCCGCGCGTATGCTTGGCGGCCGACATCTTGCGTCGGTGCCAGGCGGACCCCTCCAAAATGATCAAGCCTTCGTCCATCGCTCCGTGGCTGCGCTGCTGCTCTGCGGCGCTGCTGATGTCATGCACCGTCCTTGCAACCGCGTCGTTGCATGCGCAGGAGAGGGTGTCTGGCGGTCGCGCCGCCGGCAACAACCCTGCTGTCGCCACCGACGGCGCGACGCTGATTCACGGCAATTACTGCGGTGCCGGCAATCGGCCGGGGACGCCCCCCATCGACGCCCTCGATCTCGCCTGCATGAATCATGATGCCTGCACGCCGACCAGTGGCATACCTACCTGCGACTGCAACGAGCGGCTTCGCGACGAAGCGGCCGCGGTGGCACGCGATCCGCGACAAGCGCCGGAGCTCCAGAGTCTGGCGTCACTGACCGCCGCGGCTGCGGCCGTGATGCTCTGCAAGCCGATGATGAATGTTGCAGTGCCTCCGGCGGCTGCACCTGCTCCTGTGGCTCCGGCCGCTCCTGCGCCGGCCACCGCAGTGGCAGTCCCTCCGGCTCCCGTGGCCGGGGCACCAGTCTCCATCGTCCCGGACAGCGTCGCGCCAGTGGCTGCAGCTCCCGCAACGGACGTATCCGAACCCCCTGTGCCTGTTGCGCCGGTCACGGACGCGCCCGCGCGTGCTGTACCCGGACCAAGGTCGACCACGTTGCCCTGAGCAGACAGAGCCTTGATCGGCTCTTGCGCGCTGCGATCTTTCCGGGGCAATCATGACGGCGAGCTCGGGGGCGCCGACAGCGCAACCCATGGCAGAGGGAAGCGCGCATGAAACTGCTTGTCACACGAGTCATGACGCTCGCATTCCTGCTGGGGTCTTTGGCGCTCAGCTCCGCTGCGAATGCTGCCGATGCCATTCGTGTCGGCGCGGTCCTGCCGTTTTCCGGCGGTGTCGAACTTTATGGCCAGCAGGCAAAACTCGGGCTCGATCTCGCCGTCAGGGAGATCAACGCGGCGGGCGGCATTCTCGGCAGGCCCGTCGAGGTCATCTATGCCGACGACAAGACCCGGCCGGCCTCTGCCGAGAGCGCGATGCGGTCGGTGATCGACAGCGGCGTCGTTGCGGTGGTCGGCCCCGTCACCTCGGCCAATTTCAATGCCATCGCGCCACTCGCCGAGAGCTCGAAGACGCCGCTGCTCTACGCCACGAATTTCGAAGGCGGCACATGCAGCCGCTATGTGTTTTCGTTCAGCACGGTGCCGAACCAGGATCTCGGCCAGCTGCTGCCCTATGTGAACGAGGCCGTCGGCAACAGCTATTTCCTGCTCGGCGCCGATCGCGTCTGGCCGCACCAGATGTTCGACATGGCCAAGCCGCTAATCGAGAAGCTCGGCGGAAAAATCGTTGGCACGCAATATACGCTGGGGACCGAAAAGGATTTCACGCCGCTGATTGCGCAGGTGGCGGCGAGCAAGGCGAAGGTGTTGCTGTTCGCGCTGAAGGGCGACGGCATGGATTTCATCCGGCAGGCGGACGATCAGGGATTGTTCAAGAACACGACGGTCGCATTTCTGGGCTTGTCCGAGGTCGATCTCGGTGTGTTTCGCGGCAAGGGCCAGAACATGATCGCGGTGGTGCCGTCGGTCGCGACGAGCGACGCGCCGGAGATGAAGGCATTTGTCGCCAAGGTGCGCGCTGAAGGTGACGCCGACGCGGTGGTATCGAACTATGTCATGACCCACTACAACACGCTGATCGCGCTGAAGGCTGCGATCGAGAAAGCAGGGAAGGTCGACAAGGAGGCCATCGTCGATGCGCTGGCAGGAATCACCATCCCGTCGCCAACGGGTCCCGTCACCATCGATGCGAACCACTATGCGGCCATGAACATGTTCATCGCCAGGACGCAGGGGCAGGAGCTCGTCTCCGTTCGCGGATTGGGCGAGATCGCGCCGCAGCCAGGCTGCACCATGGCCGGTCGCTGATCGCGCGGGCGTGACGGCAACGGACTGGCGCGCGATGCAGGAGATTGCTTAAGTTCGCCGCAATGCAATTGAGAATAAATGGAGAGTACAACACATGGCAAAGGTGCGCTGTATCACCGAGATGGGCATGGGCGTCGACGTCCACGGCCGCGACGCCACCAAGGCTGCGAAACGCGCGGTGTCGGACGCGATCCGCCATTCCAGCGTCGGCTTCTTCAGGATGGTCGGCAAGACGCCGCACGACATGTTTGTCGACGTGACCATCGCGGTGCCCAATCCGGATGAGGTCGACACATCGGCGGTCGCCAAGGAATTGCCCTACGGCACGGTGACCGTCACGGCTGTCAAAGGCGGCCTCGACATTCCCGCCGAGAGCGGCGGCGACGGCATCCTCATTGCCAATGCGGCGGTGCTGGTGAGCCTCGACGACGGCAAGTGAGATTCGACACATGGACATCTTTGACCGCCTCAAGGCCGCAGCCGCTGACGACTGGTCTGCTTATGTCGATCACAGCTTCGTCCGCCAGCTCGGCGCCGGCACGCTGCCCGAGACCGCTTTTCGAACCTACCTCGTGCAGGACTATCTTTTCCTGATCCAGTTCGCGCGGGCTTATGCGCTGGCGACCTATAAGAGCCGGACGCTCGACGACATGAAAGCGGCGCAAGGCGGGCTTGCGGCCATTCTCGGCGAGATGGAGCTTCACGTAAAACTGTGCGGGCGCTGGGGATTGTCGCCGGCCGATATCGAGGCGGCGCCCGAGCTGCAGGCGACGGTGGCCTATACGCGCTTCGTGCTGGATTGCGGTGCTGCCGGCGATCTGCTCGACCTGCATGTGGCGCTGGCGCCCTGCGTGATCGGTTATGCGGAGATCGGCCGCAAGCTGGCGCCGGGTGGTGCCGATGCACTGGGCGATCATCCGTATCGCGACTGGATCGGCGAATATGCCGGCGACGCCTATCAGGATATCGCGGTGACAGCGCGCCGCCATCTCGACGATCTCGCGGCGCGCGCGATGACCGAGCGCCGCTTTACGGAGCTCGCCAAACTGTTCGGCCAGGCGTCGCGCCTGGAAGCTGACTTCTGGCAGATGGGGCTGGACGCGCGCTAGTGCGACGCGCAGCTGTCAGGACAGAGCATGGCACCCGTCAAAGTCGATCCCGCGAATGTGCGCGAGTTCAAGAGCGCCGACGCCTTCTATAAATGGCTCGGCAAGAACCACGACAAGGCCGGTGAGGTCTGGATCAAGATTCACAAGCTGAAATCTGGTCTCGCCTCGATCACGCCGAAGGAGGCGATCGATGTTGTGCTGTGCTGGGGCTGGATCGACGGCATCCGCAAAGGGGTGGACGAGACCAGCTTTCTGCAGCGCTATTCACCGCGCGGCAAGAAGAGCGTGTGGAGCAAGATCAATGTCGACAATATTGCGCGCCTCATTGAAGAGGAGCGCATGACCGAACACGGCCTCGTCCTTGTAGAGGCTGCGAAAAGTGATGGTCGCTGGGATCGCGCCTATGGCAGCGGCAAGGATATGGCGATCCCCGCCGATCTGCAGGCCGCGATCGACGCCGAGCCGAAGGCCCGTGCGATGCTGGCCAAGCTCAGCGCTCAGAACCGCTTCTCGCTGGCATTTCGGGTGCACAACATGAAGACCGAAGCCGGCCGCAAAAAGCGGATTGCGGCCTTCGTCGAGATGTTGAAGAAGGGCGAGACGATCTATCCGCAGGGGAAGAAGTAAGCACGGCGCCGCTCGTTGCTTTTCACGTTCGCTTCGGTCGCCTGATCGCGCGCACCTTGCCGCTGGCTCCGCCGCCGGCGAAGAACTGATCGGCGCCATCTGACTCGAGGCCGGAGACGCCACTGCCTGCCGGCAGTGCGAGCTTCTCCAGCGCTTCGCCGGTTTGCGGATCGATGCGCCTGATGTCGCTCTCGTCGTTTTCCCAGGTACCGTGCCAGAGTTCGCCATCGACCCAGGTCACGCCGGTGACGAAGCGGTTGCTCTCGATGGTGCGCAGGATTTTGCCGGTGTCGGGATCGATCTGGTGGATCTTGCGCTCGCGATATTGCCCGACCCAGAGTGTGCCCTCCGCCCATGCCATGCCGGAGTCGCCGCCATTGCCCGGCGCCGGGATGGTGTTCAGCACGCGGCCGGTTTGTGGATCGATCTTCTGGATACGGTCCTCGGCGATCTGGAACAGATGCTTGCCGTCGAACGCGGTACCGGCATGGGCCGCGATGTCGATGGAGCGCTGCGTTTTTCCGGTCTCGGGGTCGAGTGCGTTGAGCTTGTCGCCCGATGCGAACCATACCTGTGTGCCGTCATAGGTGACGCCATGCACGCCGTCGACACCCTCGAAGGGTCCATATTCACGGATAATTTCTGCTGCCGATGTTTTCATGAACGTTTCCCTCGTGACGATGGCGACGACCCTAATGATCCGGTAGCGGCGGCGGGAGTAACAACATGGTCGCGAGTCCCGGCAGGGATGGTGACATCCAGCGGCGCGCCCGTCCGCGGCCGAATGGTTGCACCTTATTTGCCACCGCCAGTTCGTCCAGTGCCCGCTGAACGCTGCGCTGGCTGGTGTCGAGCGCCAGCGCCAATGCCGAACTCGACCAGGCTTCTCCGTCGGCGAGAAGCGCGAGCACTGCGGCGTGTTCTTCCTCGACCGGCCGCGCCAGCACGACGACGTCGCGGGCGCGGCGTAACACCAGCGCAAAACCGGGCTTGGTCGCGTTCACCTCGGCCAGCGGCGCAAGCAGTTTGCGCAGCCGTCCCATCTCGACGCGGAGCCGTGCGCGATGGGAGTCATCGGCATGTCTGGCGCGGAATGCGCGTACCAGCAGCGTTTCGCGCGAAACATCCGCAGGCCATGCTTCGCCAAGTGCGCGGGCGAGGGCGAACAGGACAGGCCGGGTAGCCAGCGACAGCTCGGTCTTCTGGCAGCGGATGACGTGCCGGCAGGCATCGATGACGACGGATTTCGAATTCTGCAGCGCCTCGACGTCGTCGAGCAGCAGCATGCGTTCGCCGCCGCGTGCGATCAGACGCGCAGCGGGCGCGTCGAGGAGCCGGGATGCACTGTCGACCTCAGCCGTCAGCGCGGGGATACGGGCGAGGCGGGCGGCACGCTGCGCGTCGGCAATGGCGGCGCGTGACTTTTTCGCCTGCAGGCGGCGCATCGCGATGCCGGCGACGATCAGCGCGTGAGCCGTATGCAAGGCGGGCGGCAGAGGCGCGAGATCGAGGGCGCCGAGTTTTCGTTCGGCTTCGTCGAGACGTCCGATGAGCAGAAGGCGCCTCACGTCGAGATAGCCGCCATAGGCCGCATTCACATGGTCGCCATGGGCGTCGAGTGTCAGCCGTGCGGCGTCGAGCGTCTTGCTGGGCCAGTTCAGATCGCGCGAGACAAGCGCAATCTCCGCCTCGGCGACGATGCACCGCGCACGCGCCACTGGTTCCTTCGCACCGAAGGCGCGCGCGGCTCGTTTCACGAGATCCTTCGCGCGCGCGAAATCGCCGAGCTGAGCCATCGCGATGCCGCGCAGCGCAAGTGCCGGCGCGTCATCGCGCAATGCAACACGCTTCAATGCGCCCAGCGGATCACCCGCGGCGAGCGCATGACCTGCGGCGGTGATCAGGGAGTCCATTCAAATCCCGCCACACTTGTCACTCCCACCCGTCCATTGCCGGGTCCTAATCTACCTCACGACGATCAACCGGCAAGTCGTGTCGGCAACGCATGACGATGGACGACAGTGGAGAGAAGACCATGACGGCACCGATAAAAACACCACCGATTGTGTCACCGCAGGCATGGGAAGCAGCGCGCGCGGACATGCTCGTGAAGGAGAAGGCTGTGATGCGCGCGCGCGATGCGCTGGCGGCCGAACGCCGGCGGATGCCGTGGATGGCGGTGGAGAAGGCCTATGCGTTCGAAGGGCCCGATGGCAAAGCCAGCCTGCTCGACCTGTTCGACGGCCGCCGTCAATTGATCGTCTACCGCGCCTTTTTCGAGCCCGGCGTGTTCGGCTGGCCCGATCACGCCTGCCGCGGCTGTTCGCTCGGGGCGGATCAGGTTGCGCATCTCGCACATCTGAATGCCCGCGACACCACGCTCGTCTATGCCTCGCGGGCACCGCAGGCGGATATCGCCCGCCTGAAAAAGCGGATGGGCTGGGAGATGCCCTGGGTCACCATCACGGACAGTTTCGACGCCGACTTCGGCGTGGACGAGTGGCACGGCCACAACGTGTTCTTCCGCGACGGCGACCGCGTGTTCCGCACCTATTTCATCAACAGCCGGGGCGACGAGGCGATGGGGACCACCTGGAGCTATCTCGACGCGACGCCGCTCGGCCGCCAGGAGGTCTGGGAGGACTCGCCGGAAGGCTATCCGCAGACTCCGACCTACAAATGGTGGAACTGGCACGACAACTACGTCGCCGGCGCCGCACCCGACAAGAAATGGGTCGAGGTCTCGGCCGCCGGAGAGGCGACGTTCCGGAAGACCGATGAGTAGCGCCATCGACGACGTCGATCGTGCGAAGGCCTATCGCTGGAAAATGGGTAGCCTTGCGCCGGCCGCCGACTGGCTATGCCTTGCGGCCGCACCGGCCTTCGCACTGATGGCGCTGCTGACGGGTGTGCTCGATGGCAGTTCGCCGGACCTGCTCTGTTCAACGTCGCATTCATCGCCGTGGAGTGGCATGGCGGTGATGTATGCCTTCATGAGCTTGTTCCATACCGTACCCTGGCTCAGGCTGATTTCCGGCCGATGCCGCCAATAGCAGTGGCGGACGTGACGGTTGTCGCGCGCTTCAGGCGCGTGACAACTTCTCGAACCGCTTGATCAGCCGCTCGCGCTTGAGGCGCGACAGGCGTTGAAGCCAGAACATGCCGTTGAGCTGATCGATTTCGTGCTGGTGACACACCGCGCGCAGGCCGTCGGACTCCTCCGTCTGCATCTGACCGTCGAGATCCTGATAGCTGATCCGGATGCGCGCGTGACGCTGGATGTCATCATTCACACCGGGCATCGAGACGCTGCCTTCCTGATGCATGATCAGTTCGGACGTGGCCCATGTGATCTCCGGGTTCACATAGGTCTTGGCGCCATCGCCGAGATCGAGCACGACCACGCGGAGGGACACGCCGATATGCGGCGCGGTGATGCCGATGCCGGGAGCGGCATGCATGGTGTCGCGCAGATCGTCGGCGAGAGCGCGCAGCGCATCGTCGAATACCGTGACAGGTGCGGCCGGCTGCGCGAGGCGCGGATCGGGATAGCGGACGAGCGGGCGGACGGTCATTCCGGCAGCCCAGCGGCTTTGAGGGCGGCGGCATAGGTTTGCGCCATTGACTCCACGGGGACGGGAATCCGCGCAAAGAAAGCGGAGACCGTCAGCTCCGGCTCGATGGTGAGCAGTTCCTCGACCACCTGCGCCGCGCGTTCATGCTCGCCGGTCTTAACCAGTGCCACCGCCAGCGCCCGCAGCGCGACGGCGAAGCGGCGGTTTTGCAGCAAGGCTTTATCGGCCCACGCGATCGCTTCGTGATAGTTCTCGTCGATGATCGCCGCGATCGCGAGCGCACCGGAAACGAACCAGCCGTGCGGATCGAGCGGGTTCAGCCGCCGAGCGCGATCAAGCAAGGCGCGACCGGCTTGCTGCTGGCCGCGCATGGTCTCGATCCATCCGGCGAGCGCGAGTGCAGTGGCGGAGTTGGGATTGATGGAGAGCGAGCGGCTGAATAGCTCAATGGCCGCGTCCTTTGCGCTTTGCGTCTCTGCCAGATTCCAGATCGCGAAGGCGGCCATCCAGAGGATTTGCGGGTCGTTCGGCATGCGTTCGATGGCGCGATGCGCGAGCGCAAGGCCTTCGCTGCGATGGGCGTCGTCCGAGCCGATCCAGCCCTGGAAATGGCGCTGCGCATGGCAATAGGCGGCGGCCGCCATTGCCGGGGCGTAGGTCGGATCGATGACCAGAGCCTGATGCAGGCAATCCAGCGCGGCGGTCATGCTTTCAGGGGTGAAATCGTGTTCGTAGCCGGAGGCGCGCAGCAGCAGGTCATAGGCATCGGGCGCGTTCGGCCGGCTGTGTTTGCGCCGCTCGATCTCGGCGATGCGCAACGTGGGCTCGATGGCGGCGACGGCGCGCTCGGTGATGCGGTCCTGCAGGTCGAACACGTCGCTGCGCTCGCCATCGAAACGATCAGCCCACAGATGCGCGCCGGAGCGGGCGTCGATCAATTGCGCGATGATGCGGAGCCGCTCGCCGGCGCGGCGGACGCTGCCTTCAAGCACGTAGTTGACGCCAAGCGTGCGGCCGACCTCGCGGAGATCGACCGGCTTGTTCTTGTAGGTGAAGGACGAGTTGCGCGCGATCACGAACAACCCGCTGCAGCGCGACAGCGCGGTGATGATTTCCTCGGCGATACCGTCACCGAAATAATCCTGCTCGGGGTCCGCGCTCATATTGTTGAAGGGCAGCACCGCGATCGACAACCCTTCGGGGGTGGCGGCTTCCGGCAGGAGCGTAGTGGAGGGCGCAGTCGCCACGAGCGGAGAGGGGCTGTTGGTCTGTTCGATGACCTCGCCGACGAAGCGAAACCCCTTCCGCGGTAACGTGCGGATCAACCGTTGCTGCTCGCCATTGTCGCCGATGGCCGTGCGCGCGGCATTGACCCGGCTGCTGAGCGTCGCCTCGGACACGATGCGGCCGTGCCAGACCTCGGCCAGAAGCTCGTCGCGGCTGACCACACGATCGCGTGAGCGGATCAGGAATGCCAGTACGTCGAATACCTGCGGCTCGACGGCCACCGCATTGGTCCCCCGCCGTAATTCCCGCCGGTCAGTGTCGAGGCTGAATTCGTCGAACCTGAACAGCAAGATAGGGGGTCCAATACCTGTTGTCGTGCCAAGGCCTTGTGCGCAGGACCGTCCCCTAGCACACCCCGTCTCAACGACAAATCATGGCGTTCTCAAGAGAAAACCCACGAATTCTTCAAGCGGCGCTGCCGGCGCGGGGGCATGGTCCGGACACCGACGGCCTCAACCGTCATAGCCCGGAGGATCTGCACCATGACGAATGACAAGCGCGACACCAGCCACTTCAACCGCCGCAGTCTGCTGGGCGCGGCCATCATGGGTCTGGCAGCGGTGCCGTTCGCTGGCATTGGCCCGGCGGCAGCGCAGAAGGCCGGCAAGCAGCTCCCGGCCGTCACGCGCGGCACGCACACCTCGTTCAAGCCGCTGAAGCAGATCAATGCTGGCGACCTCAGTGTCGCCTATGCCGAGGACGGCCCGGCCAACGGCCCCGTGGTGCTGCTGCTGCACGGCTGGCCCTATGACATCTACAGCTATGTGGACGTCGCGCCGCTGCTGGCCGCGGCCGGCTACCGCGTCATCATCCCGTATCTGCGCGGCTATGGCGCGACACGTTTCCTGTCCGATGCGACAGTGCGCAATGGCCAGCCTGCGGCACTCGTCACCGACATGATCGACTTCATGAATGCCCTGAAGATCGAGAAGGCCGTGGTCGGCGGCTATGACTGGGGCGGCCGCACGGCCGACATTCTCGCTGCGATCTGGCCAGAGCGCGTCAAGGCGCTGGTCGCCGTCAGCGGTTATCTGATCGGTAGCCAGGAGGCGAACCGCATGCCGCTGCCGCCGAAGGCGGAGCTGGAATGGTGGTACCAGTTCTACTTCACCACGGAGCGTGGCCGGCTGGGCTATGACAAGTACCGGCACGACTTCGCCAAGCTGATCTGGAAGCTCGCCTCGCCGAAGTGGAATTTCGACGATGCCACCTATGACCGCTCGGCCAAGGCGTTCGAGAATCCCGATCACGTCGCGATCACGATCCATAATTATCGCTGGCGGCTTGAACTCGCCCAGGGCGAGGCGAAGTATGATGAGCTGGAAAAGCGGCTGGCGCAGGGACCCGTGATCGCCGTGCCGACCATCACCATGGAAGGCGACGCCAATGGCGCGCCGCATCCCGATCCCAAGGCCTATGCGAAGAAGTTCACCGGCAAGTACGAGCACCGCACGGTGAATGGCGGCGTCGGCCACAACCTGCCGCAGGAAGCGCCGCGCGAATTCGCCCAGGCGATCATCGATGCCGACGCGATGGCGCGCTGAGGGGGATCCGCGATGCGATGGATTCTTGCAGCGAGCTTCGCCGCAGGCGTGGTGTCATCGGCGGTAGCGGCGGCCTTTGCCGCCAATACCGCCAATCCGGACAACGCGTCGCCGATCTACGGCGTCACGATTCCCGATGGCTCCCGCAAATGGGAGTTGATCGCGCCCGCGCAGGAGGCTGAGCCTCTGAACGAGCTGCGCGCCGTGGTCGGCAACGACATCGCGGTCAGGGCCTATCAGGATGGCAGGCTGCCCTTTCCCGATGGCACGGTGCTGGTGAAGCTGGCCTGGAAGCACACCCAGTCGCCTGAATTCGAATCCGCCTCGATCCCCGGTGCCGCCACAACGGTTCAGGTGATGGTGAAGGATTCGAAGAAATATGCGGCGTCAGGTGGCTGGGGCTTCGGCCGCTTCATTAACGGCAAGCCGGTGGATCAGGCGCAGCACGAAACCTGCTTTGCGTGCCACGAGGCACGCGTGAAGGAGCGGGATTACGTGTTCACGAAGTGGGCGCCGTAAGCGCCCATTTCACGAAACGCCGACCTCGGTCAGAAACGCCGTCAGGAAAGCCTCGGTCCGCGCGTGGCGTTCCTGCGCCATGCGTTTGCCTGTAGCCGTATTGAAGCCGTCCGCGAGCGTCAGCAATTTTGCCGGAAGATGATCGATTGCAAAATTGCGATCGTCGAAGGCGCGATGGCGGGCGGCGGGATCCTCGGGATCGTACAGGAAGGATTGCATCCGCCCGGCGGTGTAGAAACAGCGCGCGATGCCGACGGCGCCGATGGCGTCCAGCCGATCTGCATCCTGCAGGATCTTTGCCTCGAGCGTTTCAGGCGTGATCCTGGCCGAGAAACTATGCGCCGCGATGGCGTGGGCGACGCGGTCCAGCCGATCGCTGGCCCAGCCCAGCGGGGCCAGAAGGGTGAGTGCATGTTCGGCGGCAAGGCGTGAGGCACTGGCGCGCAGCGGCGAGCTCTTTTCGACGGAGACGCAGTCGTGGAGCAATGTGGCGGCAGCCAGGATTTCCGGATCGCCGCCTTCGATTTGCTGGATCGAGCGGGCATTGGACCACACGCGTGCCAGATGCGCGACGTCATGCGAGCCGTCGTCGGTCTTGACGTGATGCAGAAGCGAAGAGGCCAGCGTTTCGAACGGAGCGAAGGCGGCAGCGATAGCGGTGATCTCGGTCATGGTGTCGTTGTTAGAGGGGTCGGGCGATTTTGCCAACGCCACAAGCGCGCCGCAGTTGGCGATTAGTCAGCCGCCATCGTCATTTCAACAGGATGTGTGCTTCGATGGATTTCGCCCAGGTCACAACGCCGCTTCGCTTTGTTTCCCGGGAGAATTTCGTCCATGCCATCGCATATCGCTGTATCCGATCTGTCTGTCGCGACGCCTGACGGCCGCTCGCTTTTCACCAATCTCAATCTCGGTTTCGGCGCCGAGCGCGTCGGCCTGGTCGGCCGCAACGGCATCGGGAAGTCCTCGCTGCTGCGCGTGATATCCGGCGATCTCGCGCCTCATCAGGGCAGTGTGGGCGTTCATGGGAGGCTGGCGGTGTTGCGGCAGGCGCTGCAGCTCCGTCCTGGCGAGACAGTCGCCGATCTGTTCGGCGTCACCGATGCGCTCGATCTTCTCGCCCGCGCGGAAGGTGGCACGGCCACGGCCGAAGAGCTGGCGCAGGCCGACTGGGACATTGAAGCCCGGATGGCAAGATCATTGGGGCGCGTTGGACTCGATGTTCGCCATGATACTGCGCTGTCAGCACTTTCCGGCGGCCAGCGGACGCGCGTCGCGTTGGCCGCGCTGGTCTTTGCCGATCCGGATTTTCTGCTGCTGGATGAGCCGACCAACAATCTTGACCGTGACGGCCGACGGGCGGTTATCGATCTGCTGGCCGGCTGGCGTGCGGGAGCCATTGTCGTCAGCCATGATCGCGAATTGCTCGATACGATGGATGCAACCATTGAGCTGACGTCGCTCGGCGCCACGCGTTACGGCGGCAACTGGACACACTATCGCACCCGCAAGGCGCACGACCTAGCAGCCGCGCAGCATCAGCTTGCCGATGCCGAGAAGCGCGTGGATGCGCTGGCACGACAGGCGCAGGCTACGGCGGAGCGCCAGGCGCGCCGGGATCAGGCGGGGCGTCGCAAGAGCGCGGAGGGTGGCATCCCGCGGATCGCGCTCGGCGGTTTGAAAGATCGCAGCGAAGACACCGGCGGCGAGCATGCGCGGCTGGCGGAACGTCGGCAGGCGCAGGCAAAGGATGGGCTGGCTTCCGCGCGAGAGCACATCGAAATTCTGCAGCCGTTGTCAGTCACCGTTCCGCCGACAGCACTTGCGGCTCGCAGGGGAGTTCTGCAGATGGACGATGTGAGCTTCAGTTATGCAGCGGAGGCGGCGCCGATCATCCATAATCTGTCGTTCGTCATCACTGGTCCGGAACGTGTGGCGGTGACCGGTCCGAACGGCTCCGGCAAGACGACACTGCTAGGCCTCATCACCGGCGCGATCCAGCCGATGGCCGGCGCGGTACGGATGATGGTCCATTTCGCCATGCTCGATCAGCAGGTCAGTCTGCTCGATCCGTCGCGAACGATCCGCGATAATTTTCGACGGCTTCATCCGCAAGCGAACGAGAATGCCTGCCGCGCCGCGCTGGCGCGATTCATGTTTCGCGCCGATGCTGCGCTTCAGATGGTTGGCAAGCTGAGCGGAGGGCAGATGCTGCGCGCCGGTCTCGCCTGTGCCATGGGCGGCATGACGCCGCCGCCATTGCTGATCCTCGATGAGCCGACCAATCATCTTGATGTCGATTCCATCGAAGCCGTGGAAGCCGGCCTGCGGGCCTATGATGGCGCGCTCGTGATCGTCAGCCACGACGAGACGTTTCTGGAGAATGTCGGGATTACACGGCGACTGGAATTATAGCCGTTGGTGATTCTGTGTCGCGGTGGCTATCGTTTCAACAGCTCATACACCATGGGATCATCCGCGCAGGCCTTGAAGCCGCATTCGAGCAGGGTCGAGGCGACATTCGCGGCGGTCAGGCCGATCACGAGCCAGACGGCAACATGCGCGATAACACTGGGCGTCGAGTGAACGGCGGGGTCCTTCTCGAATTGCCGATCAAACAGCAGCACAAGCGACAGCAGAACGATGGCCGCGATGAAGCCGATCAGTGCCCAGGTGTAATAGTGATAGCCGAGCAGTGCCGTGCCATAGCCGGCGTCGCCGGGCATGATGTGCAGCAGCACCTGCCGGGTCGAGACGGCGGCGCCAACCACGGCTGCAAGCAATGACAGTGCATAATGGCTGGGACGCGGGCCGAAGCGAATGTTGAGGATCGGGCCGATGGCAAGCAGTGCGAACATGATCCGCTGCAACAGGCACAGCGGACAGGGTAACTCGCCGAGCAGCAGTTGCGCAGCAAAGGCGGCCGCGAGCAGCGCGGCGAGGGCGTAGAGTGCGAGGACGTTGAGGGCGATCGCGCGCTGTGAGGTCATGATGGCCTCAGAACGACAGTTTCAGCGCGTTGGTGGCGTGGTGCAGGAAGGTTGCCACGCAGGCGATCAGCACAACGGCGAACAGAGATAGCGCGAGCGTGCGGCCGCCGTACCAGGCAACGAGCATCGTGATGAGGATCGCCAGAAAGAGGGCGGTAAATTCCATGATCGCTCCGGCGCTGAATGGGTGCGGTATCTTACGTCAGATTCGCAGGCGACCTGTCGTGGGTCATCTGCGTCAGTCGGCGGGCTCCGTCGCGGTTGCGCCTGTCTTGCCGGTGTAGTTGGCCACGGCATCGCGAAAGGCATGGACCTCGCCGTTCAGGGCGATCAACCGCTCCGGCGTCATGCCGGCCGCGGCGAACAACGTCTCGCCAAGGCAGCGGGATTTTTTGCGCAGACCCATGCCCTTGGCAGTGAGGCTGACGACGACCTGCCGCTCATCTTCCGGGTTGCGTTTGCGCGCGACGAAGCCGGCCTGTTCGAGCCGCTTCACCAGCGGCGTGACCGTGCTCGATTCCAGCGCCAGCCGGTCGGCGATGCCGCCGACGCTCTGCGCGCCGCCCTCCCACAGCGTGCTCAGCACGAGATATTGCGGGTAGGTGATCTCCAGTGCGTCGAGCAGCGGCTTGTAGGCCCTGCCGATGGCCATGCTGGCGCTATAGAGCGAAAAACAGAGCTGGTGATCCAGCGGAATGTCGGCGGGCACCACGGAAATTCTCCTCACGTCAGTATCACAATAATGTATATCGCGATAAATAGTTCTGGACAAGGCGGTCGGTCTGGCTCGATAAACATATCGCGATATTAGTTATCGCAATATTTAATTTGACCGAGTTCATTCGCCATGCCGGTTGCGGGTGCCCGGTCCCAGCTTCGATGGAGACCAACATGACCGTCCCACAGGGAACCGCCAGCCTGCAGTCCGCGGCAACCAGCGATCTCTCACGTTACTATCTTGTCCGCGGCATCGTCGCGGCAGCCTGGGTGGCGGCTGCCGCCACGGCTGGCGTGTCATCTGCCGGAGCGGCGGCTGTCCTGCTTGTCAGCTATCCCGCCTGGGATGCGCTGGCGAACTGGTTCGACGCCAATGGCAGCGGCGGGCTACTGGCCAATCCTCCGCAGGCGCTCAATGTGGTGGTCAGCCTCATCGCCGCATTGGCGGTAGCGATCGCCTTGCGGACGGGGATGAATGCGGTACTGGCGGTGTTCGGCGTCTGGGCGGCGCTGGCAGGCCTCGCGCAGCTCGTGACGGGCGTTCGACGCTGGCGCGCATTCGGCGCGCAGTGGGCGATGATCCTGAGTGGCGCACAATCGACTGCGGCCGGGCTGTTTTTTATCAAGCAGGCTGGCGGCGCGGCAGTGCCCACGATCCTGGACATCGCGCCTTATGCGGGCTTCGGCGCCTTCTATTTCCTGGTGTCGGCGCTGTGGCTGATATTCGCGAACCGCAGACGTGCTGTCTGAGATCTGAAGGAGGAGCCGATGATGCGTGCCAGCATCGTCGGCGGTCTCTGTGGATGATCCCGGATTGCGGTCAGCCGGGGCTGTCTGATCTGCTAGTCAGGTCAGAACGGCGATCACTCCTGGCAGGCACGGCGACATCTCATGGCCATCACCATCTACGGCATCAAGAATTGCGACACGATGAAGAAGGCGCGCGCCTGGCTCGATGGCCGCGGCGTCGCCTATAGTTTCCATGACTACAAGGCCGAGGGTATCGACAGAGCGCGGTTGCAGCGCTGGGCCAAGGAGGTCGGCTGGGAAACGCTGCTCAATCGCGCTGGCACCACATTCCGCAAGCTCGATGACGCTGCCAAGGAAGGTTTGAACGAGAGCAAGGCAATCGCGCTGATGCTCGAGCAGCCCTCGATGATCAAGCGGCCTGTGCTCGATCTTGGCGGCAAGCTCGTAGTCGGCTTCAAGCCGGAGATTTACGCAAAAGACGTAAAATAGCGATCAGTCGATCTCGACGACGTCGCCGGCCGCGAGCCGGTGCGGCGCACGATAGGAGAGGCTGCGATCGATCACGGCCCGGAGTTTCGGCACCGGCGCGCTGTGATGGCCGCGCATCAGATTTTTGATTTCGAATCCACCGTCCTCGCTGATGGTTTTGAGAGATGCGATGATATGTGTGACGCCATCACCTGATGAGAACGGCATCAACATCCGCTCATAGGCGACAACGCGGCCGTTGACGTCGTCGATCATCGACACCGTATAGGTCGGCAGTTTGCGCGCGATACATTCATGATAGGCCGGCAGCACGACAGGACCGAGGATCGGACCGAGATAGTCGTCGAGATAGCGGCCCTTGCCGGTGGTGCCATAGGCGCTCGCCATGCGGGTGCCGTTGCTGTCGATGATGAGCCGCGGCGGTGCCGTGCTGTGATCCACGATGTAATCGACAAGATCAGGACGTTCCTCGTCCATCCGCTCCGGGCGATAGTCTGTGATGTCGGGCAGGGCCTGTCGCGCCGCATAGAGCCGCAGCCAACAGTTCAGCAGATCGCGCTGCCGAATGGACTTCACCACGGACGCGTCGGCGCTCTGGAGGTCCACGGCAACGATCTCCCTGATATTGATTGAGGCAGTATGGGCGCAGCGAGCAAATAATCAGTGAATGCGGGAAGTCACCTCGCAATACAATTAACAGGCGATTTTTTGAGGGTCGTTTGCGGCGCAAACGGGTGGTGCGTTCTGCACAATGGACCGATCACAGCCAGGCTCTGCTCTGTGCATGTGCGCAGGCCTAACTGCCTACGACTAAGGACGAAGTCGGTGCGACAGGCGGTCCACGCAATTGTGCCGCATTGCACCTTGCGTTCATCGTCGCGTTGACGGCATATTCGCGCCACTCGATGTGGCCGCGCGGGGACAACTTTCAGTTTTCCCCGAAATGCGGACGCGCAAAAAATTGGCCACTGGTGGAGACACGCGCCAGGAAGGTCGATGGGGGAAATTTGCTTGACCGATGAGTTCATTCTCGAAACCAACGGATTGACCAAGGAATTTGCGGGCTTTTTCGCAGTCCGCGATGTCAGTCTCAAAGTTCGCCGCGGTACCATTCACGCATTGATCGGCCCTAACGGCGCCGGCAAGACGACCTGTTTCAATCTGCTGACCAAGTTCATGCAGCCGTCAGCCGGACAGATTTTCTACAAGGGCAAGGATATCACCGCGACGGCGCCCGCCGACGTGGCGCGCCTTGGCCTGGTGCGGTCGTTCCAGATCTCGGCGGTGTTTCCACATCTGACGGCACTGGAAAATGTCCGTGTTGCACTGCAGCGTCAGCACGGGTCGTCATTCGACTTCTGGCGCTCCAAGACCGTGCTGGATCAGTACAATCACCGCGCGGCCGAGTTGCTCGACGATGTCGGCCTCAGCGAATTCGCCAATACGCCGGCGGTGGAGATGCCCTATGGCCGCAAGCGGGCATTGGAGATCGCCACCACCCTGGCGCTCGATCCCGAGATGATGCTGCTCGACGAGCCGATGGCCGGCATGGGCCACGAGGACATCGACAAGATCGCCGCGCTGATCAAGCGCATCTCGGCGAAGTACACCATCCTGATGGTCGAACATAACCTCAGCGTCGTGTCCAACCTGTCGGACATCATTACCGTTCTGACTCGCGGAAAGGTTCTTGCGGAAGGCAGCTATGCCGACCTGACCAAGGACGAGCGCGTCAAGGAAGCTTATCTGGGAGCCGGGCATGGCTGAGATCACAATGGCCACACCGGCAAAAACGGCAGCGACAGGCAATCCCGTTCTCACGGTCGAGAACCTCGAAGCCTGGTACGGCGAGTCGCATATTCTCCACGGCATCAATTTCAACGTGAAGCCGGGCGAAGTCGTCACGTTGCTCGGTCGCAACGGCGCCGGCAAGACCACGACGCTGAAGTCCATCATGGGCATCATCGGCAAGCGCACCGGCTCGATAAAATTCGAAGGCAACGAGATCATCAAGACCTCGTCGGACAAGATCGCGAAGCAGGGCATCGCATTCTGCCCGGAAGAACGTGGCATCTTTTCCAGCCTCGACGTCAAAGAGAACCTGATGCTGCCGCCGACGATCCGGCCGGGCGGGTTGTCGCTGGATCAGATCTTCGAGCTGTTTCCGAACCTGAAAGAGCGTCTCAACAGCCAAGGCACCAAGCTCTCCGGCGGCGAGCAGCAGATGCTGGCGATCGGCCGTATCCTGCGCACGGGTGCGCGCTTCCTGATGCTGGACGAGCCGACCGAGGGTCTGGCGCCGGTCATCATTCAGCAGATCGGCCACACCATCGCGCGGCTGAAGTCGGAAGGCTTCACGATCCTCCTGGTCGAACAGAACTTCCGTTTCGCGGCCACGGTGGCGGATCGCTACTACATCGTCGAACACGGCAAGATCATCGATGGTTTCGCCAATTCTGAGCTTTCGGCGAACATGGACAAGCTGCATACGTATCTCGGCGTCTAATTATCGAATAACGGACCGAGCCAACGGTCCGACGATAGACACAACCATCAATACGGGTAGGGAAGCACAGAATGAAAAAAGTCGTTTCGACGTCGCTGCTGGGTTTTGCGCTGATGATGAGCGCAAGCTCGCTTGCGTTCGCCCAGGACAAGACCGCCAAGATCGGCGTGCTGAACGACCAGTCCGGCCTCTATGCCGATATCACCGGGCAGGGCTCGGTGCTTGCCGCGCAGATGGCGGTCGAGGACTCCGGTCTCGTCGCCAAGGGCTGGAAGATCGACGTGCTGGTCGGTGATCACCAGAACAAGCCTGATATCGGCGTCAACATCGTGCGTCAGTGGTACGATCGCGACAAGCTCGACGTCGTCGTCGACGTGCCGACCTCGTCGGTCGGTCTCGCCGTCAACAACGTGGTCAAGGAAAAGAACGGCGTCTACCTGAATTCGGGTTCGGGAACGTCGGACCTGTCCAACGCGCAGTGCTCGCCGAACACCATTCACTGGGCTTACGACACCTATCAGCTCGCCAACGGCACCGGCACCGCGCTGACCAAGTCCGGCGGCGATACCTGGTTCTTCCTGACCGCGGACTACGCCTTCGGGACGGCGCTCGAGCGCGACACCACCAACGCCGTCAACGCTGTCGGAGGCAAGGTGCTCGGCAGCGTCCGTCCGCCGCTCAACACCGCCGACTTCTCGTCGTTCCTGCTGCAGGCACAGACATCCAAGGCCAAGGTCATTGGCCTCGCCAATGCCGGCGGCGACACCATCAATTCGATCAAGCAGGCGTCGGAATTCGGCATCGTCAAGGGTGGCCAGAAGCTGGCCGGCCTTCTGATGTTCATCACCGACGTCCATTCGCTCGGTCTGCCCGTTGCCAACGGCCTGAACCTGACCGAGACCTTCTATTGGGATCTCAACGACGGTACCCGTGCATTCTCCAAGCGGTTCCAGAACCGCGCGAAGAACAAGGCCATGCCGACCACGGTGCAGGCTGGCGTCTACTCATCGCTGATCCACTACTTCAAGACCCTCGACGCGATGGGCGGCAACTCCCATGACGGATTGAAGATCGTCGACAAGATGAAGGCGACCCCGACCGACGACATCATCTTCGGCAAGGGTACGATCCAGCCGAACGGCCGCAAGCTGCACCCGGCCTATCTGTTCGAGGTCAAGAAGCCCGAAGAGTCGAAAGGACCTTGGGATTACTACAAGCTGGTGGCAACCATTCCCGCCGACCAGGCCTTTACGCCACTCGACAAGAGCAGCTGTCCGCTCCTGAAGAAGTAAGTGAACCTTCGCGCCTTTTCATGTTGTTGAATTGTCTATTGTGAGGAAGTCATGAGAAATACGATCTCTACTGCACTTCTCGGTACGGCGCTTTCGCTGGCCATGGCGGGTATCGCCATGGCACAGGACAAGACCGTCAAGATCGGCGCGCTCAGCGATCAGTCCGGCCTCTACGCCGATCTCGGCGGGCCGGGCTCGACGCTCGCCGCCCAGATGGCTGCCGAGGATTCCGGTCTGATGGCCAAGGGCTGGAAGATCGACATCATCTCCGGCGATCACCAGAACAAGCCGGATATCGGCTCCAACATCGCGCGGCAGTGGTTCGATGTCGACAAGGTCGACACCATCGTCGACGTGCCGAATTCCGGCGTGGCGCTGGCGGTGAACAACATCGTCAAGGAGAAGAACGGCGTCTACATCAATTCGGGTGCCGCGACGTCGGATCTCACCAACGCGCAGTGTTCGCCGAATACCGTGCACTGGACCTACGACACCTATATGCTGGCGCATTCGACCGGGCAGGCGATGGTGAAGGCCGGTGGCGACAGCTGGTTCTTCCTGACCGCCGACTACGCCTTTGGTGCCGCGCTTGAGCGCGATACCTCGGAAGTCGTCAAATCCTCGGGCGGCAAGGTGGTCGGTGGCGTCAAGCATCCGCTCAACACCGCCGACTTCTCGTCCTTCCTGCTGCAGGCGCAGTCGTCGAAGGCGAAGGTCATCGGTCTGGCCAATGCCGGCGGCGACACCACCAACTCGATCAAACAGGCGGCTGAATTCGGCATCGCCAAGGGCGGTCAGAAGCTCGCGGCATTGCTGCTGTTCATCACGGACGTCAAGGCGATCGGTCTCGAAACCGCGCAGGGCCTCAGTTTCACCGAGACCTTCTACTGGGACCTGAACGACAAGACCCGCGACTTCTCCAAGAAGTTCGCGGCGCGGATGAAGAACGGCGCTCCGCCGTCGATGGTGCAGGCGGGCGTGTATGCCGGCCTGATCCATTACTTCAAGGCGCTGGAAGCGCTCGGCGGCAATCCGCATGATGGCGCCAAGATTGTTGCCAAGATGAAGGAATTGCCGACCGACGATCCGCTGTTCGGGCAGGGCAAGATCGAAGCCAATGGCCGCAAGATTCACCCGGGCTATCTGTTCGAGGTGAAGAAGCCGTCGGAATCGAAGGCGCCGTGGGATTTCTACAAGCTTGCTGGTACCGTGCCGGCCGACCAGGCGTTTACGCCGATCGAAAAGAGCACCTGTGCGCTGCTGAAGAAATAAGATCGTTGGCCCGGCGGCGTCACGCTGCCGGGCCAATACTTTCCTGCGATAAGAGTTGAGAACAACATGTCGATCAATCTACAGGCCCTGTCTGCGCAATTGCTGGTCGGACTCATCAACGGCTCGTTCTATGCGCTGTTAAGTCTCGGCCTCGCCGTGATCTTCGGCATGCTGAACATCATCAATTTCGCCCATGGCGCCGTCTATATGATGGGCGCGTTTGCGGCATACTTCCTGCTCAATCTGGCCGGCATCGGCTACTGGCCGGCACTGATCCTGGCGCCGCTGGCGGTCGGCCTGTTCGGCATGGTGATGGAACGCACCATGCTGAAGTGGATCGCCAATCTCGACCATCTCTACGGCCTGCTGCTGACCTTCGGTCTGGCGCTGATCATCCAGGGCGTGTTCCAGAACTATTTTGGCTCGTCGGGTCTGCCTTATGCCATCCCTGATCAGCTCAAGGGCGGCATGAATCTCGGCTTCATGTTCCTGCCGATCTATCGCGGCTGGGTCGTCATCTTCTCGCTGGTGGTCTGTATCGCGACCTGGTTCCTGATCGAGCGCACGCGGCTCGGCGCCTATCTGCGCGCCGCGACCGAAAATCCGACGCTGGTCCGTGCCTTCGGCATCAACGTGCCGCTGATGATCACGCTGACCTATGGTCTCGGTGTCGGTCTGGCTGCGCTCGCCGGCGTGCTGTCGGCGCCGATCAACCAGGTGCGCCCGCTGATGGGCGCCGACCTCATCATCGTCGTGTTCGCCGTCGTCGTGATCGGCGGCATGGGCTCGATCATGGGCTCGATCATCACCGGTTTCACCCTCGGCATCATCGAGGGTCTCACCAAGTATTTTTACCCCGAGGCCTCCAATACCGTCGTCTTCGTGCTGATGGTGCTGGTGCTCCTTGTGAAACCATCCGGACTGACGGGACGGGCTGCCTGATATGACAACGATCACCGAAAATGCGATTCCCGGACCCCGCCGCACCGTCAGGGACGAGATGGTCGCCTTTGCGATCATGACCGCGCTGTTGCTGGTCGTGCCGCTCACCGGCGTGTACCCGTTCTTCGTGATGCAGGCGCTGTGCTTCGCGCTGCTCGCCTGCGCGTTCAATCTCCTGATCGGCTATGGCGGTCTGTTGTCTTTCGGCCACGCGATGTTCCTGGGCACCGCCGGCTACTGCACCGCGCATGCGCTGAAAGTGTGGGGCTTGGCGCCCGAGCTCGGCATCGTCGTCGGTGTCGTCGCCGCTGCCGCGCTGTCAGTCGTCACGGGCCTCATCGCCATCCGCCGTCAGGGCATCTACTTCGCCATGATCACGCTGGCGCTGTCGCAGCTGTTGTTCTTCGTCTATCTGCAGACGCCGTTCACCCATGGTGAAGACGGCATCCAGGGCATTCCGCAGGGCACGCTGTTCGGCCTGTTCAATCTCTCGAAGCCGATCACGCTGTATTACGTGATCCTGGCCGGCTTCACGCTGGGCTTCCTGATCATCTATCGCGCCATCAACTCCCCATTCGGCGAGGTGCTGAAAGCGATCCGCGAGAACGAGCCGCGTGCAGTGTCGCTGGGCTACAAGACCGACCAGTACAAGCTGCTGGCCTATATCCTGTCGGGTACGCTGGCAGGCTTCGCGGGCTCGCTGAAGGTGTTCGTGGCGCAGAACGCCTCGCTCACCGACGTGCACTGGACCATGTCCGGTGAA
Organism: Tardiphaga sp. GW822-FHT04G09; assembly: GCF_058800725.1. NCBI lineage: Bacteria > Pseudomonadati > Pseudomonadota > Alphaproteobacteria > Hyphomicrobiales > Nitrobacteraceae > Tardiphaga > Tardiphaga sp. GW822-FHT04G09. The sequence continues at coordinate 672,256 of NZ_JBXAMO010000001.1, forward strand.
ATCGTGCTGATCACGCTGGTCGGCGGCCTCGGCACGCTGTTCGGGCCGGTGGTTGGCGCCTTCGTCATCATCGCCATGCAGCAATATCTTGCCGGCTTCGGTCAGTGGGTGACGGTGATCCAGGGCGTGATCTTCGTGGTCTGCGTGCTGACGTTCCGCCGCGGCGTCATTGGCGAAATCGCGCATTACTTCAAGCGGTCGCTGTAGTTCACCATTGTCATACTTCTCCGATCCGGAGGCGGTGGCACGCTATGCAGAAGGCCCGGTGCGGCAGGTGCCGGGCTTCCTCGGCCTGCTGCAGATGGCGGGTATTCTCCTCGCTGAACGGGCACCGGATGACGCCCATGTGCTCGTGCTGGGCGCGGGCGGCGGGCTGGAGCTGAAGGCATTCGCCGAGACACAGCCCGGATGGCGCTTTTGCGGCGTCGATCCATCGGCCGAGATGCTGGGACTGGCCGGGCGCACGCTGGGCCCGCTCGCATCGCGCGTCGATCTCCATGAGGGCTATATCGACGGCGCGCCCGGCGGGCCGTTCGACGCGGCGACGTGCATCCTGACCCTGCATTTCATCCCGGAAGAGGAGCGTCGACGCACGCTGGCCGAGGTGCACCGGCGGCTCAAGCCGGGCGCTCCCTTTGTCGTCGCCCACCATAGCTTTCCCCAGGGCGAGGGGGAGAAGGCCAGGTGGCTGTCCCGCTACGCTGCTTTTGCGGTGGCATCGGGCGTACCGGCCGGCAATGCGGAGAACGCGATCTCGGCGATCGGCGAACGCTTGCAGCTGCTGTCGCCGGAGCAGGACGAAGCCCTGTTGCGAGATGCAGGCTTCACCGACGTCGCCCTTTTCTATGCGGGGTTCACGTTCCGGGGCTGGGTCGCCTACAGGACGTAACCGTCGAGGGCTGCGATCGACCTTCTTTCGCAGCACGAATGGCGAAATCGCCTGTGAATTCAATTACTCGCTCTAAATCCGGGCACTGCCTCAGGAAAAGCAGGCTGTCATAAAGCGGTGGATGACCGGGTCTAGAAGGTGTGCGATTGCTCGCCTTGGCCGGAAATGCTTTATGACGTCCGTGTGACGGGAGCCGCGAGCCGGGTCCGGTCCCTGCGTTTTCCCGAAGACCTGGATGATCCTATGCTGCGCTGGTTCCGCTCCTTTCTGCCCCGGGAGGAGAGGTTTTTCGACCTGTTCGCCCGTCACTCCGTGGCGGTGGTGCATGGCGCGGAAGCGCTGGCGGGGATGATGGAAGGCGGCGATGAGACGCCGGTCTATTGCCAGCGCGTCAACCAGTTCGAGAATGACGCTGACGCCATCACCCGCGAGGTGCTGACCGCCGTCCGCCGCACCTTCATCACGCCGTTCGACCGCGTCGACATCAAGAACCTCATCACCGCGATGGACGACTCCATCGACCAGATGCAGCAGACGGCGAAGGCTGTGATGCTGTTCGAGGTGCGCCAGTTCGAGCCGCCGATGCGGGAGATCGGCATCCTCCTGGTGGAATGCGCCAACCTTGTGGGCCGCGCCGTGCCGCTGATGAGCGCCATCGGCGACAATGTCGGCCTGCTTACCGCGATCACCGAGGAGGTCGGCAAGCTCGAGGGCCGCGTCGACGATCTGCACGATATCGGTCTCAAGGAGCTCTATCTCAAGCACCGCGATGCCAACGCCATGGATTTCGTGGTCGGCGCCGAGATCTACAAGCACCTTGAAAAGGTGGCCGACCGCTTCGACGACGTTGCGAACGAGATCAACAGCATCGTTATCGAACAAGTATAGGGCAGGGCTATCAGGTGGACGCCACGCTCGCCTTTCCGGTGCTGATCGGCCTTATCGCCATCGCACTGCTGTTCGACTTTCTCAACGGCCTGCATGACGCTGCCAATTCGATCGCGACGATCGTCTCGACCCGCGTGCTGCGGCCGCAATATGCGGTGCTGTGGGCGGCGTTCTTCAACTTCATCGCTTTTCTGGTGTTCGGCCTGCATGTCGCCAACACCATCGGCACCGGGATTATCGAGCCCAGCGTCATCGATCCCGCGGTGATCTTCGCGGCGCTGATGGGCGCCATCGTCTGGAACGTGATCACCTGGGGACTCGGCATTCCCTCGAGTTCGTCGCATGCGCTGATTGGCGGTTTGCTGGGGGCAGGCGTCGCGAAAGCGGGGCTGTCCGCCGCGCTGTGGAGCGGATTGACCAAGGCGTTGCTCGCCATCGTGCTGTCGCCGCTGGTAGGCTTTCTGCTGGCGCTGGTGCTGGTGGCTATCGTGTCATGGGCTTCGGTGCGCTCGACGCCCTTCGCCGTGGACCGCGCCTTCCGCATCCTGCAATTCGTTTCGGCCTCGCTCTATTCGCTCGGCCATGGCGGCAACGACGCGCAGAAGACCATGGGCATCATCGCGGTGCTTTTGTATTCGCAAGGCCATCTCGGCACCGAGTTCTCGGTGCCGTTCTGGGTGGTGCTGTCATGTCAGGCGGCGATGGCGCTGGGCACGCTGATGGGCGGCTGGCGCATCGTCCGGACCATGGGCCTGCGCATCACCAAGCTCACTCCGATGCAGGGCTTCTGCGCCGAGACCGGCGGCGCGGCGACGTTGTTCGCCGCGACGTTCCTGGGCGTGCCGGTGTCGACCACGCATACGATCACCGGCGCCATCGTCGGCGTCGGCGCGGCGCGTCGTGTGTCAGCGGTACGCTGGAATGTGGCGAGTTCGATCGTCTATGCCTGGGTCATCACGATCCCGGCCGCGGCGATTGTCGCCGCCGCGACCTGGTGGATCGTGAAGCTGCTGCATCTGAGCTTTATTTGACAAGACGCAGTCATTCCGGGGACGGACCGACGCCGTAGGCGGCAGGACGGAGCCCGGAATCCCCCATGTGTGAGCCGCAGGATGGGTTTCGCTGCGCTCTCCCCATCCTGCGGGATCACGTCACGACACCAGCTTCAGCCCGGCAATTCCCGCCACGATCAACCCGATACAGGCGATCCGCGCTACGGTGGCCGGGTCTCCGAACAGGTACATGCCCAGGGCGGCTGTGCCGACCGCGCCAATGCCGGTCCACACGGCATAGGCAGTTCCCATCGGCAGTTCCTTGAGCGCGAGGGCAAGCATGCCGACTGACGCGGTCATGCTGATGAGGGTGAGGACGGAGGGGACGAGGCGGGTGAAGCCTTCGGTATATTTGAGCCCGACGGCCCAGCCGACTTCGAGCAAACCCGCAACGAACAACAATAGCCAAGCCATGGGATGACCCCCTGAATACAGGCAGGGCCGTCCCTGCAGATGATGATTTGGAGGTCGTCCTCGCAGAGGTTATATGGTGGCGACGCAGCCGGATCGCAACGCGGCCGATGGTCGCCACTTCGGCCAGTTTCCCGCCCAAAAACCCTTGATTGCGCCCGTTTTCCCTGCCACAGGCACCTTTATGTCCGATATCGCCCTTTCCGTCGATTCAGCCGCGCGTTCCCCGCTTGCCGCTGAAGTCGCCCGCCGCCGCACCTTCGCGATCATTTCGCATCCTGACGCCGGCAAGACCACGCTGACCGAAAAGCTGCTGCTGTTCGGCGGCGCCATCAATCTGGCCGGGCAGGTCAAGGCCAAGGGCGAGCGCCGCAATACGCGCTCGGACTGGATGAAGATCGAGCGCGACCGCGGCATCTCCGTCGTCACCTCGGTGATGACCTTCGAATTCCAGGGTCATGTTTTCAACCTCCTGGACACGCCTGGCCACGAGGACTTTTCGGAAGACACCTATCGCACACTCACCGCGGTCGACTCGGCCGTCATGGTGATCGACGCCGCCAAGGGCATCGAGGCGCGGACGCTGAAGCTGATCGAAGTCTGTCGTCTGCGCGACATCCCGATCATCACCTTCGTCAACAAGATGGACCGCGAGAGCCGCGACGTGTTCGATCTCCTCGACGAGATCGAGAAGACGCTGGCCCTCGACACCACGCCGATCAACTGGCCGGTCGGCCGTGGCCGCGATTTCATGGGCACCTATGATATCGAGACCGGTGGCATCCGTTTGCTCGAAGGCGGCGGCGCCAAGACGGGCGCGGCCGAGAAGATCAAGATTTCCGATCTGGCCGGCCGCAACGCCAATCTCGATGCCGGCGAGATCGCCGACGAACTCGAACTGGTCAAGGAAGCCTCCAAGCCGTTCGACCTGCAGTCGTTCCGCGAGGGCCACATGACGCCGGTCTATTTCGGCAGCGCGCTGCGCAATTTCGGTGTCGGCGATCTGCTCGAAGGTCTTGGCCGTTTCGCGCCGTCGCCGCGCGCGCAGGAGAGCAATCTGCGCAAGGTCGAGGCCGACGAGCCCCGGATGTCTGCCTTCGTGTTCAAGATCCAGGCGAACATGGATCCCAACCACCGCGACCGCATCGCCTTTGCGCGGCTATGCTCCGGCAAGCTCACGCGCGGCATGAAGGCCAAGCTGGTGCGCACCGGCAAGAATATGTCGCTGTCGTCGCCGCAATTCTTCTTCGCGCAGGACCGCGCTATTGCCGACGAAGCCTATGCCGGCGATGTGGTCGGCATTCCCAATCACGGCACGCTGCGGATCGGCGACACGCTGACCGACGGCGAGGACATCACCTTCATCGGCGTGCCGTCATTCGCGCCTGAAATCGTTCGTCGCGTCCGCCTCGGCGATGCCATGAAGGCCAAGAAGCTGAAAGAGGCTTTGCAGCAGATGTCGGAAGAGGGCGTCGTGCAGGTGTTCCGTCCGCGCGACGGAGCGCCGGCGTTGGTCGGCGTGGTCGGCCCGCTGCAGCTCGACGTGCTGAAGGCGCGGCTCGATGCGGAATATCAGCTCCCGGTGAGTTTCGAAGTCTCGGAATTCTCGCTGGCGCGCTGGATTTCGTCCGAGGACAAGAAGAAGCTCGAGACCTTCATGTCGAACAACAATTCCGGTGTCGCCGACGACGTCGACGGCGATCCGGTGTTCCTGGCGAAGAACGACTTCTATCTGAACTACACCAAGGAACGCGCTGAAGGGATCGTGTTCTCGGATATCAAGGACGTGAAGAAGCAGGGGTGAGGACGCTTTCCTTTTCTTGACGCCGCGTAAAGATGGATACGCGGGTCAAGCCGCGTGTGCCGGCTGAATGTGAGGCGACACTCACTGCCACGTCGTGGCCGGGCCTGACGCGGCCATCCATCTTGGCCCAACGCGGGCCTTTGGCGCCGCACGATGTCTCAATGCGTCGGCGTTCACGCTTTCTTGAAACTGCCGGGATCCTCAAGCTGTTCAATCATCCACGGGGTGAGGATCCTGCTTCCGGTGGATCGATTCCAATTTGAGGCATTTCTGCTCAAATTTGATAGCGTTTTCTGGCTACGAGGCACTCGGTGTTGAGGCGTCGGTGTTGAGGCAGTCGCGCCACGACGGCCTGGCCTATGGGAAGGTTTGAGTGAGATGGACGGGGTCGTCGTCAAGACTACGCTCCAACTGATTGCGCCCGGCATATTGGTCGTCTTCGGGATTGCCTTCGTCTGCGCGTGGCTCATCGAGAAGAAGCGCAACTACCTGTTCTTGCTGGCCGGCGCGTGCGTCCTGTTTGCCCTCGGCGCGATGTCGCAGATTCTGGGTTGGCCGCCCGGGGCAGGGCCCAATGCCATCGTGTCGGGCGCGCTCTACACCGCGGCGGTGATCGCCGCCGTGGAGGGCATCCTGCTGCGTTCGGGTAAGCCCCTCGGCCCTGCCATCGATATGGCGATCCTTGCCGCCTTCGTGCTTCTGCTCGCCTATTTCTTCTATATCGACCGTAATCTCATCGCCCGGGTCTACATCCAGAATTTCGGTTACGGCCTCCTGATGGTGATCGCAGCGTGGCGGCTCACCGCTTTGGCGCGGGGGCGATATGTGGACAGGGCTCTGTTCTGGGTGCTGCTGCTGTTCGGCTTGCATTTCTTTCCGCGAACCCTGCTCACGGTCGGATTTACCGCGCCGACCGACAAGACCGCTTTCGCCAATTCGATGTTCTGGCAAGCGCTCCAGTTGTCGCTCGCCGTGCTTGGCGCCGGCCTGGCGTTGGCCATCCTCGCTGCAGCAGTGTCCGACATGATTGACGATCTCCGTCGCGAACGCGACCTTGATCCGTTGACCGGCATCCTGAATCGGCGCGGCTTTCAGGAACGGGTATCCGCCCATCTGCACAAACACAGAGCGAGCCATGCTGCGCTCGCTCTGTGCGACATCGACCACTTCAAGAACGTCAACGATACCCTCGGTCATGACGTCGGGGACGATGTTCTCGGAGAGGTGGGACGCATGCTGCGCAGCGCGTCGCGCAAACGCGACATTGTCGGGCGGCTGGGCGGTGAGGAATTTGCGGTGTTCCTTCCGGACACCAATGAACAGGATGCGGTTGATTACGCCGAACGGCTGAGGATCGCGATCGCGCAGAACAGATTTGTCATCCCGGGCGGAGCAAGGCACGTCACTGTGAGTTTCGGCGTGGGGACGCTGCAGCCGGGCGATAGCTGGCTGAGCCTGTACAAGCGGATCGATGGGCGACTTTACGAAGCGAAGCGAGGCGGTCGTAATCGCACGATTTCCCATGCACTATCGAGCGTCTCTGCCGATGTGCCGGCCGGTATATCGGACCGGCGCGCCGGAGAGCTATCCCTGGGATAGGCGGAACCGCGGCGCCTTCGCCAATTTCACGGATGACACTGCGCCATCCGCTCTAGGTTCTTTGCCCCTCCACATTCCTCTTGATATTACCCAGTCCCAGCACCGCTTCCTCATCCATGCGCTGAACCATCTCGGCCGTCGGCGGCTTCGGCCGCGCGGGGTTGCGCATGGTGCGGATGAACTTGGTGCCGTCGTCGGTCGGCTCGCAGATATACTGCACCACGATCGGGCCCATGAACGGCGTGTGCGTCAGGCCGATCCACAGTTTCGGGTGTTCGCAGGCGATCACCAGCCAGTCGAGATTCACCGGGCCGGTGCGCGTCGACCAGTGTTCGTGAAAGGTGTCGCCGAAGCCCATGGGGCGGTCGTCGCAATCGATCTGGTGCGAGGAGGGCAGCCATTCCGGCCATGATTTCGGATTGGTGACGTAATCGAACACGGCTTCGGGCGCAGCCGCAATCACGATGGAGTGGCTGCGCTCGAACGGAGTGGTCGGTTCTGCGTTGGTGGTCATACATTCCCCTTGTCGTGTCTTCCCATGTGCCTTGCAGTACGTCCGCTATGTCGGCAACGGCTCGCCCGTCTGCTCGCGCACCAGGTAGTCGGCATACCAGTCCGGCCAGTTCTCGTCATGTTGGCCGCCGCTGCGCTTTTCGTGCTCGCCATGCGCTATGGCCGCGCGCCGCAGGGCGGCTGCGAGGTCAGCCGGAGACTTGAACGTCGTGGCACTGGCATCGATACGTCCGGGCAACCGCGTTGTGATTTCCTGAAACAGCCAGCCGTTGCCATCGGGATCGCTGAATGACGCGAAGGAACGATAGCTGGCCCGCGCGGGATCCGGGCCATTCACCCGCAGCCGTCCGAACAAATAGGGTTCGTCCGGCCCGTTATTGACATCTCCGGCGTGGAAGGCGTCGCTCACCTGGATGCCGCGGCCGAGCAGGTCCGCACGGGCGGCCTCGATGTCGGAGACGATCAGATACAGACCCTGCGCCGAGCCCGGCGTCGCGGCGGTGACGTTCTTGCCGAAGATGACCGAGCAATCCGACCCTGGCGGCGTGAACTGGATCACGCGATAGTCGTCGCCGGCCACGAAGTCAGCATCGAACCTCCAGCCAAGGCTTGCGTAAAAATTCTTGGCCTCGTCGACATCCGACACGGGAACGACGACGATTTCGAGCTTCATGGTCGTGGAAATATCACGATGTACCTGAGGACTGCTCATGTTGGTCTCCTGAGGTTGGGGGTGTGATGACGACGTGTGGTGCCGGACTGCACGCAGGCGCAACAATCTCTGCGATGAGCCGTTCGACAGGCGCTCCCGTTGCTGGTCTGCTCGTGCGGTTGTGACCCATCCGATCTTGATGACGCCACACGCCCGTATCATTTCAGGCGAGGGCGTATTTGCAAGGATTGTTCCGATGGCAGGACGGCTGTTGTCGCTTCTGATCGCCGGCGTCCTGACGGCATTCGCCGGGCAGGCCGAGGCGCGGCGGCTGCGCGCCGGCGATGCGGTGCCGTTTTCGCACCGGCCGTGCAGCGTGCTGGATGGCCGGCCGTGCACGCCATACACGTGCAGCGTGTTCGATCATGGGCCGTGCATTCCGGAGATCAATTATCCGATCGGCCAGAACCTGCAGGTCACGGTGATGAGCGTGCCGCCTGAGGATCAGCAGGATCGCTATCGCAAGCCCGATCATGACCTCGACAATCTTGGCGACCTGTTCGCGGCGTTGCGATCGTGCTGGTCGCCGCCCGCGGTGGATCATGCACGTGCGGGAATGCAGATGTCGGTGATGTTCTCGTTCAACAGGTCTGGCAGGCCCATCGCATCGCCGCGCGTGACCTTTGCCAGCAAGGATGCGCCGCAGGACATGCGCGACACCTATCTCAAGGCTATCAACACTTCGCTCGACGGTTGCCTGCCACTGAAGCTGACCAAGGGCCTCGGCGGCGCGCTCGCGGGGCGGCCGATCATGATCCGCTATGTCGATAACCGGGATCTTGAGGGGCAGTCCGGGAAGTAATGCGCGGCATGAACCGCTGTGCCATCCGCCGCGACGAAGGGGAAACCATCTCGGAGACGGCGATGCTCAAACGCAGGTTCGTAGTGATTGCGACGATTGTTGGCGCGGTCGGCGCGCTCACCGGCGGCAGCGCCTTGTTGTTCTGGCCTGACGCCGACAACTGGACCGAGGAAGCCAAGGCCTGCGTTGCCAACAAATATGCTGGCTACTGGGAAAGCAGCGGCAAATACTCGTTCAAGCTGGATTACGAGAACGGTTGCGACCGCAAGGTCTCGTGCGCGATCGACGTCCAGATCAACAACGCCAAACAGTCGATCAAGCAACATGGCGTGCTCGTCTTCGCCCCGCGGGGCCAGACACCAACAACGAACAGCTACAGCGTTCCCGTGACGTCGCTGGTCGGCTCGGCACAGGCGGACCGGAACTGCAGGTTCGTGTGAAGGGGTCCTAACCTCTCCCCGTTTTGCGGGGAGAGGTTAGGAACCGGGTGCCTTCGCTCTCAATCGATCCTGATCTTCGCCGCCTTGATCACGTCGGACCACAGCGCCTTCTCGCCGGCCATCCGCTTGCGAAGCTGGTCCGGCGTGGTCGGCGACGGCGTGATGAGTTGCAGCTTCAGCTTCTCGATCACGCCGGGCTCTGCCAGCGTCTGCGTCACTTCCGCATTGATCGTCGCCACCACATCTCCAGACAGCCCGCCCGGGCCGACCAGTGCATTCCACGCATCGGACTGCACGTCGATGCCGCTCTCGGTGAGCGTCGGCACATCCGGCAGAAATGGCGAGCGCTTCGCGGTGGTGACGGCGAGGATCTTGACGGCCCCCGTCGAAAGCTGGGGCGTGACGCCGATGGCGGGGAGGCATGCGACCTGCACATCGCCGCGGATCAGCGCGGTGGTCGCCGCGGGTGACGATGGATAGGGGATGTGCACCATGTTGGCGCCGGCCTTCTGCGCGATCGCTTCCATGCAGAGCTGAGACAGCGTGCCGACGCCAATAGAGCCGTAGCCGAGGCCCTTCGGATCGGCTTTGGCCTTGGCGAGGAATTCCGCGACGGTGTTGACGCCGAGGCTGGTCGGCACCGCGAGCACGCTCGGCAACTGCGTCAGCAAGGTGATCGGCGCGATGTCGGTGTCGGGATTGTAGGGCAGCTTGGCAAACAGCAGCGTGTTGATGGCGAGGGGACCGCCGAGCGAGATGCCGATGGTCGAACCATCCGGCGTGGATTTTGCGATGGCGTCGGTGCCGATATTGCCGGAGGCGCCGGGCTTATTCTCCACGACGAAATTGGTGCCGGGATGCCGCGCCTGCAGACTGTCGGCGAGCACGCGGCCGACGATGTCCGGGCTCGCGCCGGGGCCGAAGGGCACGATGATGCGCACCAGCTTGGGTGGCCAGACGGGCGCCTGCGCGTGCGCTGCGAAGGGCAGCGTCGCGAACAGCAGCGCTGCGAGCGCAAGGCGAAACCGGGCAGATGTCGTGTCGTTTCGCAGCATTGCGTGCGTCCCCTGAAAAGTGATACCCGGAAACCGTCTGACCGGCGCCAAAGGCGGCTAAAATCCGCTGGCCGGGCGGGACCATAGTGGGAATTTCAGGGCGGGCAACCCATCCGGCACGCAACCGCCCGGGCGAGAGGACTGAACATCATGGGACTGATCGTGATGATCCTCGGCCTCGTGCTGTTTCTCGGCATTCACCTGTTCATCATCAGGCGCGAGGCGCGCGCGGAGTTGATCGCGCGTCTGGGCGAGAGCGTCTACAAGCTCGGCTTTGCGCTGATCTCCGCCGTCGGCCTCGCGCTGATCATCTGGGGCTTCGCGGAATATCGCGCGACCGGCTGGATCAATGTCTGGACGCCGCCGCCGGCGATGAAACACATCACCGTCGCGCTGATGCTGCCGGCGGTGATCCTGGTCGCCGCGTCCTATATCCGCGGTCGCATCTACACCACGCTGAAACATCCGATGCTCGCCGGCATCAAATTGTGGGCCGCCGCGCATCTGCTCGCCAATGGCGATCTCGGCTCGATTATCCTGTTCGGATCTTTCCTGGCCTGGGCGGTGATCGATCGCATCTCGATGAAACATCGCGCCGACGCCGGCGGTCCGCCGATCCCGGTGGGCGGTCCGATGAATGACGCGATTGCGGTCGCGGTCGGTATCGTCGCCTATATTGCTTTGGGTTTCGCCTTTCATCCGGTGGTGATCGGCGTCCCCGTGTTCGGAGCTTAAGTTCATGTCAGTTCAGTCGGCCATCAAGCGCAAGACCGCACCGGATATACTCGCGCGCAAGAACGGCGAGCCGATCGTGATGCTCACCTCCTATCATGCGCATACGGCCTCATTGGTCGATCGCTATTGCGACGTCATCCTGGTCGGCGACTCGCTCGGCAATGTGATGCATGGCTTCGAGACGACAATCCCGGTGACGCTGGAGATGATGATCCTGCAGGGCCATGCCGTGATGCGCGGCTCGCAGCATGCGCTAGTCGTCGTCGACATGCCGTTCGGCTCCTATGAAGCCTCGAAGGAGCAGGCGTTTCATTCTGCCGCGCGCATTCTGAAAGAGACCCATTGCGGCGCCGTGAAGCTGGAAGGCGGCGCGCGCATGGCCGAGACCATCGCGTTCCTCACCGAGCGCAGCATTCCGGTGATGGCCCATATCGGTCTGACGCCACAGTCGATCGCAGCCCTTGGTTCGTTCCGCTCGCAGGGCAAGGAAGAAGCCGAAGCACTCGCGCGCGGCGAGAACCTGCCCGGTCCGATCCAGAACGATGCAATCGCCGTCGCGCAAGCCGGCGCGTTCTCCGTCGTCATCGAAGCGGTCGCCGAACCACTGGCGCGGAAAATCACCGAGACGATTGCAATCCCGACGATCGGCATCGGCGCGAGCGCGGCCTGCGATGGTCAGGTGCTGGTGCTCGAAGACATGCTCGGCCTGTCGGCGCGGGTGCCGAAGTTTGTGAAGCGCTATGGCAATCTTGGCCCGATGATCGAGGCGGCCATCGAGGGTTACGCCACCGATGTGCGCTCGCGCGCATTTCCGGGACCGGAACATGTCTATGGCGGCAAGCCGAAGGGCTGACGCAGGTTTGACGCGAGGCGGCCGCAGGATTTCCGCAGGAATTTTGTGGGTCTGTCGGGGTTGAAATGCAGGGGCAGATGCGAAGGATGATAACTATGAAGACGTTGAAATTCCTGAGCTTTGTCGCCGTGCTGGCGCTGCTTCCCGCGATTTCGCAGGCGGAGCCGGTCAAGAAGGAGCGGAAGCCCCATTACCGTCTCGAGGAACCCCGTCCGGTCGCAAACCCGCTCAACGATACCCGCGGCAATGCCGCGCTCGGCGGTAACAATGCCAATTCGGCCTTCGGCGACAACAGTGCCGGGTCTAACGCCAATGGCCGCACCAGCGGCGGCGCCGGGGGCATGAACTGACGCCCCGGAAAGGTATCGGTTCGAATTAAGCATTGCGGGATAACGCTTTGATCGCGCTGGCTTTGCCTTGCCAGCGCCATAACGCTAGGGTATCGCCGCCGCCATGCCGGAGCGCATATGCCCGGCGCCGCTCGGGGTGAGCGCGGCCCATCGGGGACAGGATACCTTTAAGTGTCTGAATTATTTAATGAAGTCGACGAAGACCTGCGTCGCGAGCAGCTCAAGAAGATCTGGGAAAAGTATTCGCTCCTGATCATTGCAGTCGCGATTCTGATCGTGGTCGGTGTCGGCGGCTGGCGCGGCTATACCTATCTCGAGGCCAAGAAGGCCGGAGAGGCCGGTGCGGCGTTCGATCGCGCGGCTGAACTGGCCGAGCAGAACAAGCATGCCGAGGCCGAAGCTGCCTTCACCAAACTGGCTTCCGAGGCGCCGTCCGGCTACCGCACGCTGGCCCGTCTGCGCGCCGCTGCCGAGGCCGCTTCGCGCGATCCGCAGGCCGCGGTGAAGCTGTATGACGACATCATCGCAGATCGCACCGTTCCTGCGCCGGAGCAGGATCTGGCGCGTATCCGCGCCGGCAGCCTGTTGCTGGAGACCACGCCCTACGAGGCGATGCAGACGCGCCTGGAGCCGGCGACGACCAATACCAGCACCTATCGCCATTCGGCGCGCGAGCTGCTGGCGCTGTCGGCCTGGAAGGCCAACAACGCCGTGGCGACGCGACAGTGGCTCGACATGATGTCCAACGATGCGGAGACGCCGGCGAGCCTGCGTACTCGCGCCGAAGCGCTGCAGGCGCTGTTGCCGCCCGCAGCCAAGAGCTAAGCGAGAGCCGAGCAAGACAAGCTGAATTAGAGCCGACCTGAAGCCGATCGTTCAGATCACGAGTTGAGTGAGAAGTCGTCCATGCGCCCGATGCAACGCCTCGTTTCCGCCGCCGTCCTGATCGCGCTGTCCAGCGCGCTCTCGGGCTGCGGCAGCATGTCCGGCTGGGATCCTGCTGATTTGCTCGACTTCCTGGACACCAAGAAGAAGCTGCCGGGCGACCGCAAGCCGGTGTTCCCCGATGGCGTCCCTGGCCTTGAACAGGGCGTGCCGAAGGATCTCTACAAGGAGAATGTCGAGCGCCAGCGCGCGCAGGACGCCGCAACGGCAACGCCACAGCCGACGGCGCCTGCGCCGGAGCCCCAGGGCCGCAAGTCGCGCAATCGTGGCTCGGTTCAGGTCGGCACCGTTCGTCAGGATGGCGCAGCGCCGGCCGCCGAGCCCGATGCCGCCGCCGCCGAAGAAGGCAGCACCGCCGCCGCGCCGCCGCCGCCGAAGGGCAAGAAGGTCGCCCGTCGTCGCAGCACCACCGCGCCGCCGGCGGACGAGCCGGCAGCAGCAACGACAGCACCTGCCCAGCAGGCCACCACACCATTCCCGGCACCAGTGCCGTCGGGTAGTTTCTCGCGCTGAGATCGCGCGCCCTCTCATTGACAGGCTGTCCGTAAAGGGCGCACGGATCACCTATGTCTTACACCATTGCGATCATAGGCCGACCCAACGTCGGCAAATCCACGCTGTTCAACCGTCTGGTCGGGCAGAAGCTTGCGCTGGTCGATGACACCCCCGGCGTCACCCGCGACCGCCGCGAGGGCGAGGGCAAGCTTGGCGATCTCGAATTCACACTGGTGGATACCGCCGGTCTCGATGAAGGCCCGAAGGGCTCGCTGACCGCGCGCATGCAGGAGCAAACCGAGACGGCGATCGCGCTGGCCGATGCGCTGTTCTTCGTCATCGATGCGCGTGCGGGGCTCACGCCGAACGATCGTGCCTTTGCGGATTTCGCGCGCCGCGCCAACAAGCCGGTGCTGCTGCTCGCTAACAAGAGCGAAGGCAAGCATGGCGAAATCGGCGCGATGGAATCCTATGCACTGGGCCTCGGCGATCCCATCCAGATCTCCGCCGAACATGGCGAAGGCCTTGGCGAGCTCTATGATGCGCTGCGCGTGCTGATGCCGGAGCCGGTCGAAGAGCCCGAAGAATTCGACGATGACGACGTCATCATTCCCGAAGAAGAGATCGAGACGCGGCCGATCCGTGTCGCCATCGTCGGGCGGCCCAATGCCGGCAAGTCGACGACGATCAATTATCTGCTCGGCGAAGAGCGCCTGCTGACCTCGCCGGAAGCGGGCACTACGCGCGACAGCATTTCGGTCGAGCTCAACTACAAGGGCCGCGACTTCCGCATTTTCGACACCGCCGGCCTGCGTCGCCGTTCGCGCATCGAGGAGAAGCTCGAGAAGCTCTCCGTCGCCGATACGCTGCGCGCCGTGCGCTTTGCCGAAGTCGTCGTGCTGATGATGGACTCGCAGAACAAGTTCGAGGAACAGGATCTGCGCATCGCCGATCTGATCGAGCGCGAAGGCCGTGCATTGGTGATCGCGGTGAATAAATGGGATCTGGTCGAGAAGCAGGGCGGCCAGATCGGTCAATTGCGCACCGATGCCGATCACTGGCTGCCGCAGGTCCGGGGCGTGCCGATCGTCGCGATTTCCGGCCTGATGGGCGAGGGCGTCGATCGCCTGATGAAGGCGATCGAGGACTCCTATTCGATCTGGAATCGCCGTATCCCGACGGCCGGCCTCAATCGCTGGTTCGAGGATGCCATCGGCAACAATCCGCCGCCGGCCGTGTCAGGTCGTCGCCTCAAGCTGAACTACGTCACCCAGGCCAAAGCACGTCCACCGAGCTTCATAGTGTTCTGCTCGCGCGCCGACGCGGTGCCGACGAGCTATCTGCGCTATCTCACCAACACGCTGCGCGAGGCCTTCAACCTGCCGGGTACGCCGATCCGCATCACGCTGCGCGAAAAGGCCAATCCGTTCGCGCATAAGCGGAAGCGGCCGAACTGAGTTCGACCGCTTCGCACGGCTTGGCTATTTCAACGCATCCGAGACCAGCTTGAATTTCTGGATGCGCTTTCCGGTGTCGACTTCGGCCGTATAGACGTTGCCCTTGGCATCCACTGCCATGGCATGAATCCAGTGGAACTGGCCGGCCTGGCGGCCGTTGCGGCCGAAGGTGCCGACAACCTTGCCGTCGTCGCGATTGATGACGCGGATTTCGTTGTTCTCGCCATCGGCAGTCAGGAGCCAGCTCTGTTTCGGATCGGGCCAGACAGCGAGATCCCAGACAGCGCCATTGCCGAGGGTGGCCTTCTCGTAGAACCACTCCTTCACGAATGAGCCATCCTTCTTGAACACCTGCACGCGGTTGTTGATGCGGTCGCAGACATAGACGAGGCCGTCATTGGTGAGCTTCACGCAATGAACGGGATTGGCGAATTGCTGCGACACCGGCGCGTTCGGGTCATAGGGCGCCTGCTTGTCGTCATTCGGCTTGTTGCCATAGGCGCCCCAGTGCCGCTTGTAGGCGCCGGTTGTGGCGTCGAACACGATGACGCGGCGATTGCCGTAGCCATCGGCCACATAGATCTCGTTGGCATCCTTGTCGATGGCGGTCTCGGCGGGCTTGCCGAGCTGCGTGGTGTCGTTACTGCCTTTCGATGGCGCGATTGCGCCAATCTGCATCACGAACTTGCCGTCGAGGGTGAATTTCAGGATCGCGTTGTCGTTGGCCTCGTTGCCGCCGACCCAGACGAAGCCATCGTCGCTCACTTCGATGCCGTGCTCGCGGCCGACCCATTCATAACCGGTGCCGGGGCCACCCCACGAACGCAGCAGATTGCCATCACTGTCGAACTCGAGCACCGGCGGCGCGGACACGCAGCACTTCGAGCGCGGCGGATTGAGCGCTGCGCCTTTCTCGTCATCGGTGAGCGAGCGCGGGCGATGGATCACCCAGACATGGCCATTCTTGTCGGTGGTGATGCCGCCGACCTGGCCGAGGATCCAGTTGTTCGGCAGCGGCTTCGGCCAGGATGCTTCGACCTCGAAGCGCGGGATATCGGCGGCGCGGGACGGAGGAGGTGACAGGGAGAGCGCGGTGAGCGTGAGTGCGGCTGTTGCAAGTATACGCAGCGACCACGCGCGATGAGTTGGCGACGCCATGACGACCTCCCTGATTGTCGGTGCGGGTTGTCCCGCTTGGGAGGAAGTGAAGTCCGGCGATGGGGAAGAGTCAATCTTGCGGCGCGGTGAAGACGCGCGGCGTTCCGCATTGTGCAGGATGGGTAGAGCAGAGGTGCATGGCGCCGGAGCGAAACCCATCACTCATAGGAAAGACAGCGATGGGTTTCGCTTCGCTCTACCCATCCGACTGATCGGCACTACGACGGTGCGTGGAAGCTCATGACCTTGCCGGTCTTGTAATCGACGAACTTCCCGGTCTCCGTCCAGGACGGCAGGCACAGCGGCACGATGGTCTCGGCAACCTGCGCCGGCGTGTCGAGTGTTTCGGGATCCTCGCCGGGCATCACGATGGCGCGCATATGCGTGCGCACGGGACCGGGGTTGAACAGGTTGACGCGGATATTCGTCGTCGCGGTCTCGTTGGCCCAGACGCGCACCAGTGTTTCCAGCGCCGCCTTGGAGACGGCATAGGGCCCGCGATAGGCGGAGGCCTTGTTGGCAGTACCGGATGTGATGAACACGGCGCGGCCGGCATCGGACTGCTGCAGCAGCGGCTCCATGCAGCGGATGAGCTGGAAGTTCGCGGTGAGGTTGGTGGCCATGGTGTCGTTCCATGGCTTCATCTCGATATGGCCGAGCGGCGACGAGGGACCAGCGACGCCGGCATTGCCGACCAGAATGTCGAGCTTGCCATGGCGTTCGTGCAGGGCTGCGCCGAGGCGTGAGACGCCGTCGAGATCGGTGATGTTCAGCGGCACCAGCGTGGCGCTGCCGCCCTCGGCACGGATCGCGTCATCGAGTTCTTCGAGGCCGCCTTGCGTGCGGGCCACCGCGACGATGTGCGCACCGGCTTTGGCCAATGCGAGGGCAGTGGCATAGCCGATGCCGCGCGAGGCGCCGGTGACGAGGGCGATGCGGGAGGCGAGGGATTTGGTCATGGGCAGCTTCACTCCGTCATGCCCGGACTTGTTCCGGGCATCCACGTCTTTAGTGCGTGGTTTTATAGACGTGGATGGCCGGGACATCTAGCGAAGCCGCGCTTCGCGCTTTGCCCGGCCATGACGGCGTTTAGTCGATAGTGGCGATAGCCGTTTTTTCTGGCTCAGCTCGCTTCGGCCAGCAGAGAGAGCTGCCGCGGGGCGTCGATCTCGCTCATGTCGGTGAGCGGGGTCGGATAGTCGCCGGTGAAGCAGTGGTCGGCGAATTTCGGATGGGCGGGATCGCGGCCGGGTTCGCCCATGGCGCGGTAGATGCCGTCGACCGAGACGAAAGCCAGCGTGTCGGCGCCGATCAGGTCGCGCATTTCTTCGAGGGTGTGGGTGGCGGCGAGGAGGCCGGCGCGATCCGGCGTGTCGATGCCGTAATAGTCGGGATGGGTGATCGGCGGCGAGGCGATGCGGAAGTGGACTTCGCTGGCGCCGGCGTCGCGCATCATCTTGACGATCTTCTTCGACGTGGTGCCACGCACCAGACTGTCGTCGATCAGCACGATGCGCTTGCCTTCGATGGCGGCGCGGTTGGCAGAATGTTTCATGCGTACGCCGAGTTCGCGCACGCTCTGGGTCGGCTGGATGAAGGTACGGCCGACATAGTGATTGCGGATGATGCCGAGTTCGAACGGCACGCCCGACGCGCGGGAGTAGCCGATCGCAGCAGGGACGCCGGAGTCCGGCACCGGCACGATGACGTCGGCTTCCACATGGGTCTCGCGGGCGAGCTGTTCGCCCATCGCCTTACGGGTGTCGTAGACCGAGCGTCCGCCGACGATCGAGTCAGGGCGCGCGAAGTAGATATATTCGAAGATGCAGGGGCGCGGTGCTTGCGGCGCGAATGGCTTGTGGCTCTGTGCGCCGTTCTCATCGAACACGATGACTTCGCCAGGTTCGATGTCGCGGATGTACTTGGCACCGATGATATCGAGCGCGCAGGTTTCCGAGGCGAGGATCGGGGAGCCGTCGAGTTCACCCAGCACCAGCGGACGGATGCCGAGCGGATCGCGCGCGCCGACCAGCTTCTTGTTGGTCAGCGACACCAGCGCATAGGCGCCTTCGATGGCGCGCAGCGCTTCGATGTAACGGTCGATGAAACGGTTGCGCTTGGAGTGCGCGACGAGGTGCAGGATGACCTCGGTGTCGGTGGTCGACTGCATCATCGCGCCGTTCTTCACGAGTTCGCGGCGCAGGGTCAGACCGTTGGTGAGGTTGCCGTTATGGGCCACCGCAAAACCGCCGGCATTGAGTTCGGCGAACAGCGGCTGGACGTTGCGGAGAATGGTTTCGCCCGTGGTGGAGTAGCGGGTGTGGCCGACGGCGGCGGTGCCGGGCAGGCGCTCGATCACTTCGCGGCGGGAGAAGGTGTCGCCGACGAGGCCGAGGCGACGTTCGGAGTGGAAGCGTTTGCCGTCGAAGGCGACGATGCCGGCTGCCTCCTGTCCGCGATGCTGGAGGGCGTGGAGGCCGAGCGCGGTGATCGCCGCCGCATCGGGATGTCCGTAGATACCGAATACTCCGCATTTTTCGCGGAGCATGTCGCCGTCGAGGTCGGGATTTCGCATGGTGGTGCTCGCGTCGTCGGAAGGGCTCTGCATTGGATCCATCGCGCCTTTCAGGTGTCGCGAGAAACTAAGAACGCCTAGCGTCCCGCCGGTTTGCCATCGATCAGCTTTTTCAGGCTGTCGCGGGCAGGTTTCGAATAGCCATCCGCGGCGCCGGGCGCTGCGGGCTCGGCGTCGGTCGTATCCTCATCGGGTTTGTTTTTCTTGAACCTCTTCAAGATGGTGTTTTCAGGGTCATCCGGCAAGAGCGCCATCAACCAATCGCCGGTTCCCTGCAGAACAACACGTGATTTTGCACCCGTGACCCAGTCCGGACGCTGCTTGTCCGGCACCAGCCATGAGAAGAACAGAAAGGCGACGACCACGATCAGGAGGCCGCGGGCGAGGCCGAACAGGAAGCCCAGGGTGCGGTCCAGCGCGCCGATGCGCGAATCCAGGATCATGTCGGAGATGCGGACGGTGATGATCGAGACCACAATCAGCGTGCCGATGAACACGCCGGCCACCACCACGATGCTGGCGACGGTATCGTTGTTGAAATAAGTTTTAGCCGTCGGGAGCAGTTTCTGGAAAGCAAACAGGGTGACCAGCGCCGCCGCGCCCCAGGCCGCGATCGACAGGATCTCGCGCATGAAGCCGCGGACCATGGCCAAGAGGCCGGAGATCAGCATGACGCCGAGCAAGACAAGGTCGAGAATCGTGATCGGCATCGGCTGGTCAGGTCCGCTCGTGAATCAGAAACCGCGAATCGGCACAGGCGGCCGCTTCAGGTGACGGTGATATGGCATGTCTCGCAAGGCCGGAAAACCGCTATCGGCCGCAAGAGTACACCAGATCACACCATTGTTCCGCTTTGAGCAAAATGCCTTAACGGAGCGTGTGGAGGTTTGCGCAGTCATCTGCGCCTGATTTGTATAGCGGGCGTGACGGCGCAGGTCACCCGCGTGTCAGCCATCCTGGCGCTTGAATCGCGCCGGTGCGGTATTTTTCCCGGCATCTGTGCTTTTGCTGTTGTCGCGCGTGGGTTTGACGCCGCGCGCAGCGATATCGGCGACCAGCGAGGTGAGGCCGCCGATGGTATTGAGGGACAGTCCGGCATCGCCGCCGGGGTCGCCACGCGCCGATTCCGGCAGCACCGCGCGGCCGAAGCCGAGCTTGGCGGCTTCCTTCAGCCGTGCCGAGGTCTGAGCCACCGGGCGTACGGCGCCGGACAGCGAGATTTCGCCGAAATAGACCGCGTCGGTGGGCAGTGGCGCGTTGCAGAGCGACGAGACCAAGGCAGCGGCAGCGGCCATGTCGGCGGCGGGCTCGTTGATGCGCAATCCCCCGGCAACGTTGAAATAGACGTCGTAGCCCGACAGCTTGACGCCGCAATGGGCTTCCAGCACTGCCAGCACCATGGACAAGCGCGATGAATCCCAGCCCACCACCGCGCGCCGGGGGGTACCCAGGGTCGTTGGTGCAACCAGAGCCTGCAGTTCCACCAGCACCGGGCGGGTGCCCTCCATGCCGGCGAAGACGGCTGTGCCCGGCGAGCCGAGATCGCGGTCGGACAGGAACAGCTCGGACGGGTTGGAGACCTCGCGCAGACCCAAACCTGTCATCTCGAACACGCCGATTTCGTCGGTTGGGCCGAAGCGGTTCTTCACCGCACGCAGGATGCGGAACTGCTGCGAGCCTTCGCCCTCGAAGGACATCACGGCATCGACCATGTGCTCGACCACGCGAGGCCCGGCGATCTGGCCGTCCTTGGTGACATGGCCGACCAGGATGATGGTGGCGCCGGATTTCTTGGCGAAGCGAATAAGCGCCTGCGCCGAGGCGCGGACCTGGGTCACGGTGCCCGGCGCGGATTCCACCGTGTCGGTCCACATGGTCTGGATCGAGTCGATCACGATCAGCCGCGGTATCGTGCCTTCCGACAGCGTGGCGACGATATCCTCGACCGAGGTTTCCGACGCGAGCTGCACCGAGGCGTCCGCGAGGCCCAGGCGCGACGCGCGCAGCCGCACCTGCGCCACGGCTTCTTCGCCGGAAATGTAGACCACGCGGTGGCCGGCCCGCGCCATCAGGCTGGTGGCCTGCGTCAGCAAGGTCGATTTGCCGATGCCGGGATCGCCGCCGATCAGGAGCACCGAGCCGCGCACGAAACCGCCGCCGGTGACGCGGTCGAGCTCGCCCATCCCCGAGGCAATGCGCGGGGCATCGTTACTCTGGCCGGTCAGGCTTTCGAGGTTGAAGGTGCGTCCCTTGCGCTTGGAGCGCGCACTGACGGGGATCGTGGTGACGCCGGTGGTGTCCTCCTCGGCCAGCGTATTCCACTCGCCGCAGGCATCGCACTTGCCCTGCCACTTGTTATAGGCGGCACCGCAATTCTGGCAGACGAAGGACAGGAGGTTTTTGGCCATGGGGGAGGGAATCGCTATGGGGAGTTCAAACGTCGTAGATAGCATGGAATGCCGCACGAAGCGGTCGTTTCATCGTAGTGCGGGGGCACTCTGTATGATCGGTTACTGCACCCCGACGACAGATGCCGGCCATCCCGCGGGAATCTCGAATGCCTGCTCCGAAGCTGCGGCGCTTGCGTCGGTGGAGGCCCGCGCAGGAGGTGCATTTGCCATGTCAGCGATTATAGGCCACCAAGCCCTGGATGGTTTCGTTGTTTCGCCATGATCGGGATTCATCTGTTTTTGCTTGATTCCTATTAGCGCAGCGATCATTTGGCCGCGCCCAGCTGGAACTGGCGATGGTTTGATCGCCAGTCCACCGTTCGGCGGCGTTTTCGAGGATTTCAATAATAATGATGATTTCAACCAGTTCGGCATTTTTCTCCGCGCATCCGGGTCACGAACTTCGAATCCATGGATGGCTGTCCCGACAGAAACCGCTCTGCTTCGTTCTGACCACGGGCGCGCGCTCCGGCACCGATGGCGCAAGATTGGCGGCCACGTCGGATTTGATCGAGTCTCTGAGCGGGCGGCGCGCCAGCATATTTGGCAATCTTTTGGATCGCGAGTTTTATTCACAGGTCCTGGCAGGCGATGCATCGCGAATAGAGCATCTCATCAGGGTGACCGTTGATACCTTGATTGCAAATGAGGTCACGGTTCTGGTTGTCGATGGATGGCAGCTTTATTCGGTGAGCCATGATCTGGCTCATGTCATCGGGCGGATCGCGGCGCAGCACGCCTCGCTAGCTTTGAAAAGAGAAATAGCTGTGCTCCAGTATATGGTTGTTCCAAACGCAATCTCTGGCACCAGAGATATGGGAAAGTGTGTCGGTGTCGTCGAACTATCGGAGGACGAACTCCGTGCGAAGCAACGCTCCATCGAGGGATATCCCGGGATAGATGGAGAGAGAGAGGAGATCGCGAAAATTGAAGGTCCGCATGCTTTGGGGGCGGAGTATTTCTTCGCGCCTCCGGATCTCAAACTCTTGCTGGAGAAACCGCAGATCAAGCCGCTTTATGAGCAGTATGGCGAAGAACGCGTTCACAGAGGGGTTTACCGCGAGGTCATCCGGTGGAGGCATGTTGAAGCTATCCTCGCCCAGTTGGCGAAGAGCTTCGAAATTTAAAGAATGAAGATCCTCTTCACAAATATCCAGCTCTCGCACAGGTCTGGCACCGAAATTGTCGTCCGGGATCTGGCTCAAAGGTTTGGTGAGGCAGGTCACGACGTCACCGTATATGCTCCTGCGTTAGGCGAATTCGCGAATGAGGTGCGATCTGACAAGATCCGGGTGATCGACGATTTGCGGGAATTCGATGGCGTTCCCGATATCATCCATGGACATCACACGCTGCCGACAGCTGAAGCTATCATCGCGTTTCCCTCCGTGCCCGCAATATGGGTCTGTCACGATGCGCAGTCCTGGTTTGATCAGCTTCCTCGCTTTGCGCAGGTGAGGCGCATTTTTGCTGTTGATGACACGTGTCGTTCCCGCC
Source organism: Tardiphaga sp. GW822-FHT04G09 (assembly GCF_058800725.1). Classification (NCBI taxonomy): domain Bacteria; kingdom Pseudomonadati; phylum Pseudomonadota; class Alphaproteobacteria; order Hyphomicrobiales; family Nitrobacteraceae; genus Tardiphaga; species Tardiphaga sp. GW822-FHT04G09. The sequence goes on from NZ_JBXAMO010000001.1 coordinate 694,936, forward strand.
TCGTAACCGAAGGGGTGGCGCCCGAGAGGATCGACATTTTGCCCAATGCGGTCGATCTGGGACGATTTCAGACGCGCTCCACGTCTCTGCCGGTGCGGCCGGCGCGTGCCGTTTCCCTGGTCAAGCATAGCGGCCCGATTGAGCTGATCGTTGAAGCCTGCCGGGCCAAAGGCATCCCGCTCGAATTACACGGACACGGAGTTGGCCGGCCAATCGGCGATATCGAGCGAGTCTTTGCAGAAAACGATCTCGTTTTCGCGACAGCGCGAACGGCGCTGGAAGCGATGGCGGTCGGTGCAGCCGTCGTACTGGTCGATGGTCGCGGTTTCGGCGGGCTCGTGACGTCCGGGAATTTCGAAAACGGACGTCGCCTGAATTTCGGTCTGGGTCTGCTGAAACGCGAGCCGACGCTGGAATTGTTGACCGGCGCAATAGATGATTACGATCCACTGGATGCAGCGGTCGTCAGCAAAAAGGTGCGCTCCGAGGCAGACCTAGATTGCCTGGTAGTTCGGCTTGAAGGCATCTACTCATCGACGATCTCCCAATGGCGACCTGAGCGGGATTTTAACCGGGAGATGTTTCGCGCCGAGCTGATCAAATTCAACAGTGATTGGCTACCCCGGACGCAAGCCGGAATCCCCTGGATGGAAGAGATGCAGCGATTGCGAAACCATGCGGCGGAGCTGGATGATGTATTAGCACGTTGCGCGATCGAGTTATCTGATCGTTCCATCGAGCTAGCTGATCGTTCCATTGAGTTATCCGAGTGTAAAAGAGTGGTTCAATCATACGAATCCGCGCGCTCTGTTCGATTTGCGAGAAAGTTGCGTCAATGGGCGAGATTTTGGCGTGGTTGAGCCATCTGTGTGAGATGCATTGGTACCGCGTGTGCATAGTTCCAGATCCATCCTCTGAACCTGATGTCTGAAAGAGCCTCCATCATCTATTCTTAAGCACGTTCATCAAGGTAAATATCAGGTCTGAATTGACCGGTGATGGTGCTTGGCTAAGTGTCGTGCATCTGAGCGATACGAATTGATTTCAAACAAGCTCGCCACGGGGTCCCGTCATGAAAAAAATGATTGCCGCAGCACTGTTCGCCACTGTCGCCGGAATGGCGATGCCCGGTGTTGCCTCGGCAGGCTGCTATAACTGCTACGCACCGCCGCCGCCGTGCCAGACCTGCTATCAGCAGCAGGTGGTGCCGCCGCAGTACCGCACCGTCGAAGAGACGGTCATGGTCGCTCCCGGCCGCACCGTCCGACATCGCACGCCGGCCCAGTATGAGACCGTGATGGTGCCGAAGACCGTGATGGTTGCGCCTGCGCGCGTCGACTACGAGCACATCCCGGCGCAATATGCCACCCAGCAGCGCGTCCAGATGGTTGCTCCGGCGCAGGTCTATTACGCGCCGGTGCCGCAGGGTTGCTCGACCTGCAATCGCGGCTTCAGCTTCGGCTCAAGCTACGGATACGGCTACTAAGCCGCGGATCGCCCGGATTTCAGGACTGCCATCGGCCGCCCCAGGGTGGCCGATTTGCGTTTGGGGGAGGCCGCCGCTGGCGGTGGCGGTCATCTCCCTGCCGTGATGACCCCTGCGCAGGACTTGCCGTCAGCAGCACTGTCTCCAAATGAACCTGCCGCATCGAGGTCGAGCTCGGAGAGCGGGACTGGCCGGCCGAACAGAAAGCCCTGGACAAGGTCGACGCCTGCAGCCTGCAGATATTGAAATTGCTCTTCGGTCTCGACACCCTCGGCCGTCGTTGCGATATCAAGACCGCGGGCCAGCGCAAGCACCGAGGACACCACCGCTGCGCAATCGCGGCGATTGGGAGCGCCTTGTGCGAAGGACTTGTCGATCTTGATCCTGTCGAACGGGAAATTGGTCAAATAACTCGCCGTTGAGTAACCCGTGCCAAAATCATCGAGCGCCATGGAGATACCGAGATTTTTCAGCTGCCGTATCGTCCCCAGATGCGCCGTCGCGTTCTCAAGAAGGGCTGTCTCCGTAATTTCCAACTCCAGCCGTTCAGGCGAAAGACCCGTCTCCATCAGAGTATCCAGCATGACATCGAGCAGTTTTCCCTTGCTGACTTGAACCGCGGAGATGTTGACCGTGATCTTGAGATGAGCCGGCCACGACGCTGCATCCGTGCAAGCCTGATGCAGGATCCACTCGCCAAGAGGGAGGATCAGCCCCGTCGCTTCCGCGAGCGGAATAAACTTATCGGGAGCGATGAGTCCTTTCGACGGATGCCGCCAGCGGACCAGCGCCTCGGCACCGCAGATCTGCCGCGTCCTGGCATCAACCACCGGCTGATAGTGCACCTCGAATTCGTTTCTCGCGATCGCGTCTCGCAGTTCGTTTGCCAATATCTTCTGCGAGTGGGCAGCCTCGATCATTTCGGACTGGAACAGGCGGAAATCATTTCGCCCGCCCGTCTTGGCGTCGTAGAGCGCAAGATCCGCTTTTCTCAACAGGTCCTCAGGATTGACGCCCTGTTCCGGAGCGAGCGAAATTCCAATGCTGATCCCGATGCTGGCCTGGTGGCCGTTGAGATCAAACGGCTGAGCAATGGCATCGATGATCCTGAGGGCAAGCACGATTGCACCCTCTTCCGGATTGGGTCCTCCGTCCTGGATGATTGCAAACTCGTCACCACCAAGGCGGGCCAGTACGTCGGTTTCGCGAGTCGACGACTTCAGCCGTTGTGCGAACTCAACAAGCAAACGATCCCCGGCGAGATGTCCCAGCGTGTCGTTGACGGTCTTGAATCTATCGAGGTCGAGCATGACCACGGCAAAGCCACTGTCATGGCGGCCAAGACGCTTGCTCGCCTCCTCAAGTTTCTCGGTAAACAGTGTTCGGTTGGCAAGTCCGGTGAGCGCATCGTGACGCGCCAGGTGAACGATCTCGGCCTCTGCGCGCCGCCGTTCGGTGATGTCTTCGTGCGTTGCAACCCACCCGCCGTCCTTCATCGGCTGTCGGGTGACGAGTATCAATCGTCCATCCGCAAATTCATCGACCCTGGCCGAGCTTGAATCCGTCGAATGCTGACCCAATTCAGCTATCTTTTTCCTGATCGCCGGTTCGCTTGTCCCGCCCTTGAGAATGCCACGGGAGACGCGATCGGCGATGACGGCCTCATGAGGCGTCCCAACTTTCAACAAAGCGGCAGGCAACTGGTATAATTCCGCATAACGATCATTCCAGACAACGAGCCGTTTCGCTCCGTCGAACATGCAGAGACCCTGCGACATGTTGCTCAGCGCAATGTCGAAGCGTTCGTTCGTCTGCTCCAGCTCCGCGGCTTTCGCGGCCAGCAATTGCTCCCTGTGTTTTTGCGCAGTGACATCTTCATGCGTCGCCAGCCACCCTTCGTTCGGCATCAGATGGCGCGTCATCGAAATGAGGCGTCCGTCGACAAGCTCCTGGACCTCCTTCTCCAGTTTCAGCTTGGCATCGACAAGGACGTCCGTTGCCATTTCGCAATTCGTTCTCTTCGCCCGGCGGTATTCAATGATTTGCCGCAGCGTTGTCCCCGGCTTCACCTGTTCTTCGCTCAGGTGATAGATTTCCGCATAGCGTGCATTTGAAAGAATGATCCTCTGCTCGCCATCAAACAGCGAAAGCCCCTGCGACATGTTGTTCATCGCGGCGTCGAAGCGCATGTTGATTCGCTCGAGTTCAGCGGCTTTATCAGTCAACAATCGCTGTGCGCGCTTCTGCTCGGTGATGTCTTCATGGGTTGCGACCCATCCGCCATCCGCAATCGGCCTGCGTTGAATTAATATCACGCGACCGTCGGGAGACATATAAACTTGCTTTTGCTTCGTCGGGATCTCCTGAACGTCCCCGTCGATGGTCAAATCGTGCTTTCCACGATCTTTGAGGGCCTGCAGCATGTGAGGCAGGGGTGTTCCGGGCCTGACGAATTCTTCCGGGAAACCGTACATCTCACGGAAGCGGCCATTCGAAACCACAAGATTCTTATTTGCGTCGAACAGACAGAGCCCTAGCGACATGTTGCTCAAGGCGGCGTCGAACTGCATGTTCGTTCGTTCCAGAATTCTTGTTTTCACGGCAAGACTATTTGTCTGGCGCACGATCCGAAACGTGCCGAACAAGATGACGCCAACGATCAAGGCGACGAGCGGGCCCACCATGTAAAGGTGCTGTCGCCATGGTCCCAGCACTTCGCTGCGGGCGTATGTGATGACCAACACTAGCGGCAGTCCGGGCACAGCCTTGTATCCCGCGACCCGCGCGATGCCGTCGATAACGCCTATCGTTTCGTAGGAGCCCGCTTCCGATTGTGGCAGATATTCGGAGACGAGCGGGCTATCCGCGAAAGATTTTCCGATGGATCCTTTGATCGCGGGCACTCGCGCAAGAACGCGCCCCGTGCCGACGCGATGCAGTAACAGCACGGATCCACCCTTGCCGACATCGATCGCGCGATAGACCTGCGTGAAATGGGTCGGGTCGAGCGGTGCAGTTACAATTCCTGCGAAGCTGCTGTCGGCATTGTTTAGCCGGCGCGACGCCGCCGTCAGCCATTTGTCGGTGAAAGCCGAGGGATAGGGCGGCGCAATGAACAGCCGGCCATCGGCCTGATCGCGTTGAGCGGTGAAGTGCAACATGTCGGAGATATTGCTTCGCGGCGGCGTGCCATCGTAGGAATGCGCCAGAAGGCGACCGGCGGCATCTGTCCAGCCGACGGCAATGACGATCGATGAGGCCTTCTTGAGAAGACGTAGGGCGGCATTTGCGTCTTCGGGCGTTGCATACTTTCCTGAAAGACTATCTTTCCGAATTCTCTCGGCCTCGATCAGTGTTCGATCGATCCCCTCAAATGTCAGCGCCGTGTGTTCGGCGAGAATCTCGGCGATGTTCAGTGCCGCCTTTCTGGCCTCAGAGAGCGCCGCATGATGGCGCGCCTGCAGATCCACCAAAAAGACAACGATGATCGACGTCGCAAAGAAGACGCCGAGCACCACCAATGAAAACCCTGGCAGCCGGGCCAGTCTTCCATAGAACGCGCGCATGAAGCGTCCACGCAGTCGTTACAAAGGAAACAGATGAAGTTCCGGACTTTAGCGTGGATTACGAACCTTAATAATAGGTTGGAAATATTGGCATTACTGTACGCGGCGAGGCAAAGGATTATGTTGCACTGCGCACGTTGGAAATGCGGATTTGCGACATATTGATACCCGTTGCTCGTTGATCGCCTTCTATGAACCTCCGTCGCGCGTACTTGTAAGTAATAGATACAACTTTAATCAGCGCCAGTTTCCAGAGGGGCTGCTGTCCGGCTTGAGCCAGCAATTCGCGGGGAGCGGACATACCTACCGCAATTAATGAGTACACGCCCTAGATCAGCGCCGTGCCCGACAGCACCATGCTTACGCCCGCCAGAAGCATGATCCCGTCCATGACCAGGCGGAACGTCTCGACGCTCAGTTTCAGTACGTAGCGCTTGGCGATGAACGCGCCGGCCATCAGCGAGGCGCCGGCGATCAGCCCTTTTACAAGCACATCCATATCGAGCGCGCCAAAGCGCTGGAAGGTGACAGACTTGCTGAGATACAGGCCGAGGGAACTTGCGGCCTCGGTGGCGAGGAAGGCGCCCTTGGCGAGGCCGTAAAACAGAAACAGCGGCACGCTGAGTGGACCGCTGGAGACGACGATGCCGGTGAGATAGCCGATGATCGCGCCGCCAAGCGCAAGTTGCCACAGGCCGATGGTGAAGGAGCGCCGCGCTAGCCAGTGGCGCAGCGGCACCATCGCAATGAAGAACAGTCCGATGGTGAGATCGACCACATGCGACGGCAACACCAGCAGCGTGCGTGCGCCCAGGGCTGCGGCTGGAATGCCGGTGAGCGAATAGGCTACGGTGGCGCGCCAGTCGACCTCGCGCCACCAGGCCATGATGCGCGAGAGATTGGACATCACGGCGGCGATGGCCATGATCGGCACGGCCTGCTTGGGGCCGAATTCGTAGACCAGCACCGGCATCAGCATGATCGACGAGCCGGTGCCGACGATCCCGGAAATGGTGCCGGCGAGCAGGCCGACCGTGCAGACGAAGATGAAGTTCACGGCGTGACTCTCCGGAGCGGGACGTTACAAGAGCGCTCCAGTCGTGTAGGTGCAACCGATCCGATGGGAGAGGGCGATGCCAGTCACAAGAATTGTCACCGGAGATTGGGCGCGGGGCCGCGAGATCGAGATCATCGAGGCCGTGCAATCGGCCATGCTGGCGACGCTCAAAATTCCCGACTGGGACCGCGATGTGACGGTGGACACCTATAGCGAGACGCAGCGCATCGTGCCGACCGGGCGCTCGCAGCGCTTTACCCGGGTCGAGATCACGATGTTTGCCGGCCGCTCGATTGAGGCCAAGCGCGGTCTCTACAAGGGGATCGTGCAGAACCTGACGGCGGTCGGCGCGCCGGAACTCGAGATCAAGATCGTGTTGAACGAGCAGCCCTTGGAAAACTGGGGCGTACGCGGCGGCGTGCCGGCCTCCGAGATCGAACTCAGCTTCAAGGTCGACGTCTAGGACGCGGAGACGGGCTCCGCAACGGCCGCGTCGCCGCCCTTATAGACCCGCAGATAGCGCCGGCCGAGGCTGGTCAGTACCTCATAGGCGATGGTGCCGTAGTGATGCGCGAGTTCGTCGACGGTGATGCCGTCGCCGATCAGCGTCGCGAGATGGCCGCGGCGGGCGGCGTTGTGGGGCAGGTCGGTGATATCCACCGCAAGCAGGTCCATGGAGATGCGGCCGGCGATCTGGCAGCGCTGGCCGGCGACGATGACCTCAGCGCCGCGGGTGCCGTCGCTGCTGCCGGCGGCGCGGAAATAGCCGTCGGCATAGCCGGCCGCGACGATTGCCAGTTTGGTGGGCCGCCGCGCGATCCAGGTGGCGCCATAGCCGACGCTGTCGCCGCGCTCGACGCTGCGCGTCTGCAGGATGCGCACCTTGAGATCGACCACGGGTGCCATCGGATTGTCGGCTTCCGGCGTCGGATTGACGCCGTAGAGTGCTGCGCCCGGACGCGTCAGGTCGAACTGATAGGCCGCGCCGAGAAAGATGCCTGACGAATTCGCGAGGGATGCCGGCACGCCGGAGAACAGTGACGAAGCCTCGCGGAAACTGGAATATTGCCGCGCGTTCATCGGATTGTGCAGTTGTTCGGCGCAGGCAAGGTGGCTCATCACCAGCGTGAAGCCGTGATCGCCCGAACCGAGGCGCGGGATCAGTCCCTGGACATCGACAAGGCTGAGGCCGAGCCGGTTCATTCCGGTGTCGACATGCACGGCCGCGCCACCCTTCCAGCCGGTGCGGCGGCAGAACATGTCCCATTCTGCGAGTTCGTTAAGATCGCCGATCACGGGCTGCACGTTGATGGCGGCCAGCGCATCGCCGGAATTCGGCGGGAAACCGTTCAGCAGATAGATCGCCGCATCGGGCGCAGCGGCGCGCGCAGCACGGGCTTCCTCGAAGGTGGCGACGAAGAAGGTCTTGCAGCCGGCTTTCGCCAGGGCGCGCACCACGGGCGTGATACCGCAGCCATAGGCGTCGGCCTTCACCGCCGCGCCGCATTCGGCTGGCACGCCATGCTTTTCGAGCTTGCGCCAGTTGGCGACGATGGCATCGAGATCGATGGTCAGGATGCCACTGGCGTCTGCGGGCAACTCCATGTTGGCGGGAGTTGTCGGTTTCGGGTCGGCGACGCTGTTCATCAGAATGTCCTGGCGCAGGAATCGCGCGAAGGGCTCACGCGATCGATATTCTGCGCCGCACAATATGCCCGCCTCAGTGCCCGTTCAACTGCGTGCGCCTCACTCCTCGGGGGCGCGGAACTGGGAGCCGCCGGCGAGATCGCTGAAGCGCGTGAACTGGCCTTCGAATTGCAGATCGACGGTGCCGGTCGGTCCGTGACGCTGCTTGGCGATGATGACTTCGGCCTTGCCGTGCGCAAGATCCATATCGAGCTGCCATTTCTCGTGCTCGGGCGTGCCGGCCCGCGGCTCTTTGGCCTGCAGGTAGTATTCCTCGCGATACACGAAGACCACCACGTCGGCGTCCTGCTCGATCGATCCGGATTCACGCAAGTCGGAGAGCTGCGGATGCTTGTCTTCACGATTTTCGACCTGACGCGAGAGCTGCGACAGGGCCACCACCGGGCAGTTCAATTCCTTCGCCAGCGCCTTGAGGCTGGTGGTGATCTCGGTGACTTCCTGCACGCGGTTGTCCGAGCGCTTACCGGAGCCCTGCAAGAGCTGGATGTAGTCCACCATGATGACGTCGAGGCCCTTTTGCCGCTTCAGGCGGCGGGCACGGGCGGTGAGCTGCGAAATCGACAGGCCGCCGGTTTCGTCCACATAGAGCGGCAGGTTCTGCAGCTTGATGGTGTAGTCGCGGATCTTGTCGAATTCGGCTTGCGTGATGCCGCCGCGGCGGATCGCGCTTGAGGAAATCTCGGTCTGCTCGGCGAGAATACGTGTGGCGAGCTGTTCGGCGGACATTTCGCAGGAGAAGAAGCCGACGACGCCGCCATTGATGGTCTTCATGCTACCGTCGGGCTGCACTTCGGACTGGTAGGCCGCGGCAATATTGTAGGCGATGTTGGTGGCGAGCGAGGTCTTGCCCATGCCGGGACGGCCGGCGAGCACGAGGAGGTCAGAGCGCTGCAGGCCGCCCATGCGGGCATCAAGGTCGCGCAGGCCAGTGGAGATGCCGGACAGTTTGCCCTCGCGCTGATAGGCATTGGCCGCCATGTCCAGCGCGGTGGTCATCGCCTGGGAGAAGCGCTGGAAGCCTCCGTCATAGCGGCCGGCTTCGGCGAGTTCATAGAGCCGGCGCTCGGCGTCCTCGATCTGGGCGCGGGGTGCGAAGTCGACCGGCGCGTCATAGGCGACGTTGACCATGTCTTCGCCCACGCCGATCAACTGCCGGCGGATTGCCAGCTCATAGATCGTGCGTCCGTAATCCTGCGCGTTGATGATGGTGGTGGCTTCGGCGGCGAGGCGGGCGAGGTACTGACCCACGGTCATGCCGCCCAGATCCGTATCGGTCGGCAGGAAGGTCTTCAGCGTGACAGGTGTGGCGATCTTGCCGGCGCGGACGATGGCGCTGATGGTCTCGAAAATGGTCTGATGGATCGGCTCGAAGAAATGATCGGGCTTCAGGAAGTCCGAGACGCGGTAGAACGCGTCGTTATTGACCAGCATGGCGCCGAGAACGCCCTGTTCCGCCTCGATATTGTGGGGCGCGGTTCGGTAGGCCGGGGTGCCGGCATCGGGCGCTAGCTTGAGAACGTTCGAATCAAATGCGGCCATGGTCTTTATTGGGTCTTCTGAATTGGGCGGATGAGCGGCGTCGTAACGCGCGGCGCTGGACTAAGCGCTTCGCATGCGGCGAACGAAAGGATGCGGTCAGCCCTTATGCACGATTCCCACATTGGTCCGGCGCGATTTGCGGCTGAACCAAGCATTGCGCTTGACGCCCTGGTGGCAACAAGGGGGAGGGTCCTGAATCATTGCTTACGGAACCCGGAAAAATTGCCCCGCGCGCCTGAACCGGATGGCGATCTCTCGCACTTACAAGAGAGCCAACCGTTCGCAGGAATGGCGATACCGGAACCCCTCGGGGACTTCGGCGTTGGCTTCATAACGATGAGAGGCGAAGGATAGATCGATGGGCCAGCGCCACCAGCATCCTGATGCCGGACCCGATGGTTCTGCGTGGTTGTCCACGCTGATCGATACGTTCGAGCGCACCGCGCAGCTTGAAAATGTCCCATGCGATACGAAAGCGCTGTCCGCCGCCAAAGCGCGCCTCCAGCGCCCCGCCGTTTTGCAGCCGCGGCCTGTCTTGCGCCGCCGAAAGGCGACGCTCCTCTTCCAGCACTAGGTCCGCCTATTCGCCGGCAATCTGCAGGCGCGGTTGCTGAGCGAGCTCCACGCCACGCAGCCGATCTTCCTCCCGTTTGATATAATCGCGCGTGAACGGCACCACGTCCTGACGTTTGGTAAGTTGGATCTGGAAATTCATCACGTTTTGCATGCGGAACGACATTTCCGACGCCGCTAGATAAAACTCCCACATCCGCGCGAAGCGCTCGTCATAGAGCCGCACGGCTTCCTCGCGTCGTGCCATGAAGCGCTCACGCCATGCCTTGAGCGTCTCGGCATAATGCAGCCGCAGGATCTCGATGTCCGAGACCAGCAATCCGGCCCGCTCGATCGCCGGGAGGACTTCCGACAGGGCAGGGATGTAACCGCCGGGGAAAATGTACTTGGCGACCCATGGATTGGTGATGCCGGGTCCCTCGGGGCGGCCGATGGAGTGCAGCACCATCACGCCGTCCTCGGTCAGGAGTTCAGCGCATCGCTTGAAGTAGGTATCGTAGTGGTCGACGCCGACATGTTCGAACATGCCGACGGAGACGATGCGATGAAATGGACCGGGGACGTCGCGATAGTCCTCGAGCAGGAATTTAGCGCGGTCCTTGAGGTTTTTCTCGTCGGCCCGGGCATTGGCGACCTGAAGCTGTTCGGTGGACAGCGTAACCCCGGTAACATTGGCGCCTGTCATCTCCGCCAGATAGAGCCCGAGCCCGCCCCAGCCGGAGCCGATATCGAGCACGCGCTGGCCTTTTTCGACCAGCATCTTGGCCGCGAGGTGGCGCTTCTTGGCGAGCTGGGCGTCGTCCAGCGTCGCATCCGGCCCCTCGAAATAGGCGCAGCTATATTGCTTGTCGGCATCCAGAAACAACGAGTAGAGCCGGGCGTCCAGATCGTAGTGATGGGCAACGTTGTTGCGGGAGCGCTTGCGGGGATTGAACTGCTGGGCGTGGCGCAGCACGTAGCGGAGCCACCATTGCAGCCTGGCCCAGCGCGGTGCCATGTCCGGCTGGTTCAGGGCGATGGCGAGCAGGTCGGCGATGGTGCCGCGCTCCATAACGAGCAGCCCGTCCATAAAAATTTCGCCGAGGGCCAGTTCGGGATCTAGAAGTAGTCGGCGTTGGGCGGCTTTGGTGACGAAGCGGGCGGAGACGGGGGGGCCGGAGCCATCTCCGAAGGTGAATTGCTGGCCGGAGGCGGTGGTGAAGGTTATCGCCCCTCGGCGAACGTACCGACTCAGGAAGAATCGCAACAGACGGTCCATCGAAATCACCCCAATGATCCGATCACGCGCAAACTGAAGCAACAGCGTAACTTCCCGCCGTGCACGAGATCAACTGTCTTCCTAGCTCTCAGGTAGATGATAGTAGCCGTGCACCGCCTGTGCCAATGCGCACGCTGCAATGCCGCTATCCCGATTGTTCCGATCACATCGTTGCGATATGTCGATACTTCCATTCACGTCACAATCGGATACAAGGTGATCCGCGTGATTAAGCTAGCCACATCAGGAGATTGAAATGTTGAGCCGAGCGCTCAGTTTAGCGACGGTGATGCTCCTGGTTAGCTTCGCAGCAGTCCCGGCACAGGCCCAAAACCTCGAAGCCGGAAAATCACCCTCCCAGATTTTCGCGGGCGGCTGTGCCGTTTGCCATAAAAGCCCGCGCGGGCTGTTAAAGACGGTGGCGCCGGGGGCGCTGCCGGCCTTCCTGCGCCAGCACTACACGACGAGTACCGATATGGCGGCCTCGATGGCCGCTTATGTCGTGTCCAACGGGGCGGCCGACCGTCGTCCAGCCGGGGATAACCTGACGCGTCAGGGCCGGGAGCTGACAACCGAGCAGAAGCCGGCCCCGGCCGATGCGAAGCCGGGTGCAACACCGTCGCCCGAGGCAATGCCGCCGGGCCGTCGATCCCGTTCGCAGGAAGCGGCAAAGCCCGAGGCCGATGTTGCGCCAGCTCAGGCCGAGCCCGGTACGCGCCGGGGCCGCAATGCCAAGCGGCTGGCCCATCCTGCTGCAGATAATCCCGAAGCCAGGCCCGCTGACGCCCAGTCGCCGGCTGCCGCCGAAACGGAGCGTCCCGCCGCGAAGCAGAAGCTCGGCAAGAAAGGGCGTCGCCATCAGGAAGAGCCGCCGAAGGCCGAACCCGTGAAGGATGAGCCCAAGGTCGAACCCAAGACCGATCCGAAGCCTGAACCCAAGGCTGAACCCAAGCCTGAACCCAAGGCCGAACCGAAGGTCGAGCCGAAGCCGGAGCCGGCGAAAACCGAGCCAGCGAAGCCTGCTGAAGAGAGCAAGCCCGAGGCGAAGCCGGAGCCCAAGCCCGAAGTTAAGCCCGAAGCCAAGCCTGAGACGCCGGCACTACGTCCGGATCCGGTCCCGCCGGTGACGCCGGCACCGAAGGCCCCCGAAGGCGAGAGCCGTCCGGTGCCATCCGCCCCCGCGACTCCGGCGACTCCGACTCCTGCACCCGCAGAGCCTGCTCCGGCAGCTCCTGCGTCTCCGCCAGCAGCAACGCCTGCACCGGCACCTGTGGCACCGACGCCTCCGCCAGCGGCCACACCTCCAGCAATTCCGTCGGCACCTGCGCCGGCCCCTGCAGCCCCGACGCCCGCAGCGCCTTCGCCAGCACCGGCCGCGCCGCCACCGCCTCCGGCGTCGGCTGCACCACCGGCGCCTCCGGCCTCGTCAGGCTCGCCGGTGCCGCCGATCTCGCAGTAGAAGGTCAACCGTCGTTTCAACGACGGAACAAAAAGCCCGGCCAGATTGGCCGGGCTTTTCTCGTTTGAGCAGAAGCTCTGTCCTGTGGATTTAGCCGTTGTCTTCTTCGGCGTTGCCCTGTGCGTCCGGATCGAAGAACTCGCCAGCGGCGGCCAGTGCTTCGGCAGCTGCGTCCTGATCTTCCTGACGGCTCGAGATGTCTTCGCCGCGGTTGATGCGCTCGGCTTCGTCGGCCGAACGGGCAACGGTGACGCTGACGCTGACTTCGACTTCAGGATGCACGGCGATCGAGATCTTGTGCTGGCCGATGGTCTTGATCGGCGCGTCGAGCAGCACCTGGCTGCGGGCGAAGGTGACGCCGTCAGCTTCGAAGGTGGCGATGATGTCACGCACCGACACCGAGCCGAACAGCTGGCCGGTTTCCGATGCCTGACGGATGATGACGACGTTGCGGCCGTCGATCTTCTCGGCAACCGTGGTGGCTTCCGCCTTGGCCTTGATGTTGTTGGCTTCAAGGTCAGCCTTCATGCCGTCGTACTTGGCGCGGTTGTCGGCAGTGGCGCGCAGCGCCTTGCCACGCTTCAGCAGAAAGTTGCGGCCGTAGCCGTCCTTGACGCGGACGACTTCGCCCATCTGGCCGAGCTTGGCGACGCGTTCGAGCAAAATGACTTCCATGATCGTTCTCCTTTAGGTGTTGAGCAGGTGTTGAGTTGAGGTGAGTCAGGCCACCGTCGACGAAGGTGGCTTGCGTGCGAGAAAACGTTGGCGAAATCCGAAGAAGGCATCGGCGAGGCCGAGGCCAACCATGGTGAGGATGGGCCAGCCGAGGACGAGCACCATGGCGTAGGTCAGACCCAGCACCATCACGCGGCTTTTCATGCCCATGGTCAGCGTATGCAGCGCGGCGAAGCCGGTGAGGGCATAGGCCATCATCAGCGCCGAGGTGACGATCTGCGAAAAGATGCCGACGATGCCGCCCATGAAGGACAGCGCGATGGCCAGACACAGCGCAACCATCGTCATCGGCGGCAGTGCTGCGGATTTCAGCTCGGGCCACGGCCGATTCAGCCGGCCTGATGTCACGATGATCCGACCGGCAAGCCAGAGATTGAGCGTCAGCGTCATGATCGCGACGATGGCGGCGGCAGCCGGCGCGATCGTCACCAGCGCATTGATGATCTGTTCGGAGTCGCCGGCGCCGTCGCGCGATCCCAGGATGCGGGTCAGAGCGCGTCGCAGCGATGAGACGATGGTGTCGCTGTCTGTGCCGAGAGTCAGCAATGCGCCCATGGTCGTGAAAGCGGCGAAGCCCGCGGTCCACAGCAACATGCGGCCGACCGGATACCATTCGACCACGGGCGGTGTCGCGGCGGTGCCATTCGCACCGGGCACCTCGGCCGCGACGGGGCGGCCGAGCAATGCGAGATGGCCGAGCCACCAGGCGGGCAGCGCCACGGTGAAGACGAAGGCGGCGAGATAGGGCATGCCGAACAGCAGGCCGAGCGAGGTGCCGGCCGCGATGCCGCCGATGGCAGCAGTGACTGGACCCCAGCCGAGAGCGGCCACCATCAAGGGCAGCGGCGCGAGATAGAACAGCAAAAGGGAAATCAACGCGCCCGAAATGATCGAGGCGAACATCAGCGCTGAGGCAGCGCCGGCGGCAAACGCGATGAGAAGACTTGCGATCATCAGCTGTCCCGCCCCCTTTGAGCGGTTAGAGGCACTTGCCCCAACCATCGGCGACCGGACGACCCGGAAGCCTTATGAGAAATAGAAACGACCGGCGGCACGAGGCCACCGGTCGAAAACCGCCTTAGCGGATAACGTAGGGGAGCAGGCCGAGGAAACGCGAGCGCTTGATGGCGCGGGCGAGTTCACGCTGCTTCTTGGCGGAGACGGCCGTGATGCGGCTCGGCACGATCTTGCCGCGCTCGGAGACGTAACGCATCAGCAGCTTGGAATCCTTGTAGTCGATCTTCGGCGCGTTCGGACCCGTGAACGGGCAGGTCTTGCGGCGGCGGAAAAACGGACGACGTGCACCAGCTTCAGCCATTATTCTTACTCCTCAACCGATGCTGCTTCGTCGTCACGCGGACGACGCGGACCACGATCACCACGGAAGCCACCGCCTTCACGGTCGCCACGGAAACCGCCGCCTTCGCGGTCGCCACGGAAGCCACCACCACGGTCATCGCGTTCACGATCACGGTCAGCCTTGCGCATCATGGCTGATGGGCCTTCCTCGTGCTCTTCGACGCGGACGGTCAGATAACGGATGACGTCTTCGCTGATGCGCTCCTGGCGCTCGATCTCGGTGACCGCCGCGGAGGGGGCATCGAGGTTCATCAGCACGAAGTGCGCCTTGCGATTCTTGTTCATGCGATAGGTCAGGGAGCGCACGCCCCAGTTTTCCATCTTCACGACCTTGCCGCCGAGACCTTCGACGATGCCGGTCATCTGGGCGGTGAGGTCTTCGACCTGCTGTGCGCTCGCATCCTGACGTGCGAGAAATACATGCTCATAAAGAGGCATGGCTGTCCTTTCCAAGGTTAGCGCGTTTCCCGGCGGCAAGCCCTTCGAACCCTTATGGAAAGGACTCGATATTGCTCAGAAGGCGGGAGCACGGGACGACGGACCAACTGGCCCTATCGCAACAAACCTGTGTGTGATTTTGCTGTGACCGTCCGTTCAGCTCCCGGCCGGGATCTGCGGATCGGGGCCTTATACGGATTTTCCCAGTAATGGCAAGCGAAACAGGGGGCAAATGAGCGGATTCCGGGAGCGGGCGGGGATCCGGATCGTGGTGTATCCTGGGCGTTGCAGCTTGACATTCCCCGTCGTGCCAGTGTCTTACGGCGCACGTTTGAACGAGTTTAAGCCAAAAAACATGACGGGGCGTCAATGACCGCAGCATTTACCTTTCCGGGGCAGGGTTCCCAGGCGGTCGGCATGGGCAAGGCGCTGGCGGATGCGTTTCCCGCCGCCAAAGCCGTGTTCGAGGAGATCGATTCGGCTCTGAACGAGAAGCTCACCAGCATCATCTGGGATGGGCCGGCCGAAACCCTCCAATTGACCGAGAATGCCCAGCCCGCGCTGATGGCGGTGTCGCTGGCGACCATGCGGGTGCTCGAGGCCGAGGCCGGCATTTCGCTGGCCAGGGACGCAGCCTTCGTGGCGGGCCATTCGCTCGGCGAATATTCGGCGCTGGCAGCGGCCGGAAGCCTCTCGGTCACGGATGCGGCCCGCTTGCTGCGGACCCGCGGTCTGGCCATGCAGAAGGCCGTGCCGGTGGGCGTCGGTGCCATGGCGGCGTTGCTCGGCCTCGATTACGAGACCGCCGTGGCCGTGGCGGAAGAAGCTGCACAGGGCGAAGTGTGCCACGCGGCCAACGATAATGGCGGCGGGCAGGTCGTGGTGTCCGGCAACAAGGCTGCGGTCGAACGCGCGCTGGAGATTGCCAAGACCAAGGGCGCCAAGCGTGCGATGTTGCTGCCGGTGTCGGCGCCGTTCCATTGCAGCCTGATGCAGCCCGCCGCCGACGTGATGGCAGAGGCGCTGGCCAAGGTCACGATCAACAAGCCCGCGGTGCCACTGGTGTCCAACGTGCTGGCCGCGCCGATCACCGATCCCGATGAAATCCGCCGCCGTCTGGTCGAGCAGGTCACCGGCACCGTGCGCTGGCGTGAATGCGTGGCCTATATGGCAGGCCAGGGCGTGACGCGTTTCCTCGAGGTCGGCTCCGGCAAGGTGCTGAGCGGCCTCGTTAAACGCATTGCCGAAGGCGCCGTCGGCGTTGCCGTCGGCGGACCCAATGACATTGCCGCCGCCAAGGATGCGCTCGCAGCAGCGCGTTCGGCGTAAGCGGCCAGAGGAGAAGACGAAATGTTCGATTTGACGGGACGTACGGCGCTGGTCACCGGCGCGACCGGTGGCATCGGCGGCGCGATCGCTACTGCATTGCATGCGCAGGGCGCTACGGTGGCCATCTCAGGCACGCGCCGCGAGGTGCTGGAAGCCCTTGCCGCCAAGCTCGGCGACCGCGTCCATGTGCTGCCGTGCAATCTGTCCGATGCAGCGGAAGTCGAAGAACTCGTGCCATCCGCCGAGAAGGCGATGGGGCAGCTCGACATCCTCGTGGCCAATGCCGGCATCACCAAGGACAATCTGTTCGTGCAGCTGCGCGACGAAGATTGGGACAGCGTGATCAACGTCAATCTGACCGCGACCTTCCGCCTCGCGCGCGCCGCGACCAAGTTGATGATGCGCAAGCGCTTCGGTCGTATCATCGCGATTACTTCGGTGGTCGGCGTCACCGGAAATCCCGGGCAGGGGAATTACACGGCCGCGAAAGCCGGCCTGATTGGGATGATAAAGACGCTGGGGGCGGAATACGCCAAGCGCAATGTGACGGCCAATTGCATTGCACCCGGTTTCATCGCAACGCCGATGACCGATGTGCTGAACGACAAGCAGCGCGAAACGATTCTGACCAAGGTGCCGGCAGGACGTCTTGGATCGCCGGAAGATATTGCGGCAGCGGCCGTCTATCTGAGCTCAAATGAGGCGGCTTACGTCACCGGACAGACGATTCATGTCAATGGCGGCATGGCGATGATCTAAGCGTGGGGGAACCCCAACGTCGTGATTTAATTGAGGTTTGGACGGTCACCGGGTTATGTGGCCAAGCCAAGTGAAGTATGGTAACCGAACCTCCAACGGTGGGGCAAAGAAGGCCATTGCAGGAATTTGAAACCCTGTATATTGGCGGGGACGAGCCTGCCGTTTTCGCGAGGCTCCGTCCGGGACGACGGGGTCAATCCAGAGACGCGCAACTGCGCAAGGTTTAACGAGTTAAACGCTCCACGATGGCTCGTATCGTCTGCGGACGGGCCCAATGTAACAAGCACGAGGTTGATATGAGCGAGATTGGCGAGCGAGTGAAGAAGATCGTGGTGGAACACCTTGGTGTTGAACCCGAGAAGGTGGTCGATGCCGCGAGCTTCATCGATGATCTCGGCGCCGACAGCCTCGACACGGTCGAGCTCGTGATGGCGTTTGAAGAAGAGTTCGGTTGCGAAATTCCGGACGACGCCGCCGAGACGATTCTGACCGTCGGCGACGCAACCAAGTTTCTCGAGAAGAACGCAAAGAGCTGACGTCTTCGCGCGACACATTTTGAAGCCGGCCGGATCGCGTTTGTGCGATCCACCGGCTTCTTGCTGTGACGCGTAGGCATTTGCTCAAGAGACTTTAGCTCAAGACACATCGGCTCAAGGATGGGCCGTGGAGGTACGACAATGAGGCGGGTGGTCGTCACAGGCCTTGGCATGGTGTCGCCACTTGGCTGCGGCGTCGAGCCGACCTGGAAGCGCATCCTCAACGGTGAGAGCGGCGCAAAGCGGATCGATACATTCGATGTATCCGATCTCACCAGCCAGATCGCCTGTGTGATTCCACGCGGCGACGGCACCCATGGCACCTTCAATCCCGACCTGTGGATGGAGCCGAAAGACCAGCGCAAGGTTGACGACTTCATCATCTATGCGATGTGCGCCGCCAAGCAGGCGCTCGACGACGCCAACTGGCACCCGGACAATGAAGACGATCGCTGCGCCACCGGCGTGATGATCGGCTCCGGCATCGGCGGCCTGTCAGGCATTGCCGATACAGCATTGCTTCTGAAAGAACGCGGCCCGCGCAAAGTGTCGCCGTTCTTCATTCCCGGCCGGCTGATCAATCTCGCTTCGGGCTACGTCTCGATCGAGCACGGCCTCAAGGGCCCCAATCACTCCGTCGTCACGGCATGTTCGACCGGCGCGCACGCGATCGGCGATGCCGGCCGTCTGATCGCGCTAGGCGATGCCGATGTCATGGTCGCCGGCGGCACCGAGTCGCCGATCAGCCGTCTCGCGATGGCCGGCTTCGCTGCGGCGCGCGCGCTGTCGACCAATTTCAACGATGCACCCGAGAAGGCGTCGCGGCCTTACGACAAGGACCGCGATGGCTTCGTCATGGGCGAAGGCGCCGGCGTGGTCGTGCTCGAAGAGTACGAACACGCCAAGGCGCGCGGCGCACGTATCTATGCCGAGATTATCGGCTACGGCATGTCGGGCGACGCCTATCACATCACGTCGCCGACGCCTGATGGCGATGGTGCGTTCCGAAGCATGAACGCTGCGATGAAGCGGGCCGGCATTTCCGCGGCTGACATCGACTACATCAATGCGCACGGCACTTCGACGCCGCTTGGCGACGAGATCGAGCTCGGCGCGGTTCAGCGCCTGCTCGGTAATGCCGCGTCGAAAGTGTCGATGTCGTCGACGAAGTCGTCGATCGGCCACCTGCTCGGCGCGGCCGGTGCGGTCGAGGCCATCTTCTGTGTCCTTGCGATTCGGGATAACATCGCGCCGCCGACGATCAATCTCGACAATCCGTCGGTGGAAACCGCGATTGATCTTGTCGCATTGACCCCGCGCAAGCGCGAAATCAATATTGCCTTGTCGAATTCATTCGGTTTCGGCGGTACTAATGCGTCCGTGATCCTGCAGCGCGTGGTTGGTTAGAGAACCTCCACCGTTTCGCCGTATTCCGCGCTAATTCCTACACTGGGCGTATGCTATTGACGGGTATCGTGTTTGTACCCGTCACGATTGAACCGACAGGATCAGGTACTATCGATGAGTGAGAGGCCGCCCATTTCGCCCAGGAGTCCGCGTGCCGCGCTGGAACCGGAGCAGGTTCCGCCGCCGCCGAAGCGTTCCGACCATGCGCGCAATCCGCTCGTGGTTGCCGGCAATGCCATCATCACCATCATCATCATCGCCATGCTCGGTGCTGGCGGCGCCTATGTCTATGGTCGCCAGGCGCTGGAAGCGCCGGGACCGCTGCAGGAAGAAAAGGTCGTCAATATCCCCGCGCGTGCGGGCAAGGGCGACATTGCCGAAGCGTTGCTGCGCGAAGGCGTGATCTCCGCCAATCGCTGGGTTTTCATCGGTGCCGTGTTTGCGCTGAAGGCCAGCTCAGAACTGAAGCCTGGCGAATATCTGTTCCAGAAGAACGCCAATCTGCGCGACGTCATCGGCACCATCGTCGAAGGCAAGGTCGTGCAGCACTCCATCACGATTCCCGAAGGCCTGACCTCCGAGCAGATCGTCGCGCGCCTGACCGAGAACGATATCTTCACCGGCTCGATCCGCGAAATGCCGCGTGAGGGCACGTTGCTGCCAGAGACCTACAAATTTCCGCGTGGCACGCCGCGCGACCAGGTGATCCAGCGCATGCAGCAGGCGCAAAAGCGCGTGCTTGCCGAAATCTGGGAGCGTCGCAATGCCGATATTCCCGCGAAGACGCCGGAGCAACTGGTGACGCTCGCATCCATCGTCGAGAAGGAGACAGGCCGTGCCGACGAGCGCAGCCGTGTGGCCGCCGTATTCGCCAATCGCCTGCGCCAGAAGATGAAGCTGCAGTCGGATCCGACGATCATCTATGGCATCGTCGGGGGCAAGGGCACGCTCGGCAGGCCGATCAAGCGCAGCGAGATCCAGCAGCCGTCGCCTTACAACACCTATGTGGTTGAAGGCCTGCCGCCGGGGCCCATCGCAAATCCGGGCCGTGCGTCGCTCGAAGCGACCGCCAATCCGGCGCGCACGCGTGACCTGTTCTTCGTGGCCGATGGCACCGGCGGTCATGCCTTCACCGAGACCTACGACGCGCATCAGAAGAACGTCAGCAAGCTGCGCGCAATGGAGAAGGCCGTCCAGAACGACGCCGTCGAACCGCCGGAAGAGACTGCCGCTACGCCTGCCGGAGCGGCTACAGATCCTGCCGCCGCGACGGGTACAAGCCCGGCCAGGCCCGCACCGGCCAAGCAGCGGGCCCGTACAGCGCCTGCGCCAGCCGCGCCGGCTCGTCAGGGGGCTGCGCAGTCGACGGGTACACCGCCGGTTGTTCAGCAATAGGCCTTACCACCGAGCCCGCGCTGGCCTGTGCTTCGAATTCCCCTTGGCCTGAAAAGGCCCTAACCTGAGCCGGTTCGCACCTTGCGAATCTTACTCGTATTCTTTGGAGAGTTTCCGCGATGGCGTTGTCGAGCATGACCGGCTTTGCGCGAAGCCATGGCACCAGCGGACCTTACAGCTTCGAGTGGGAGCTGAAGTCCGTCAACGCCAAGGGCTTCGACCTGCGCTTCCGGATGCCTCCGGGTTTCGACGAGGTCGAGGCGGTCGCCCGCAAACGCGCCGCCGAAGTGCTGTCGCGCGGCACTGTTTACGCGAACCTCACCGTTAAGCGCAGCAACGCGGCCTCGACCGTGCGGATCAACGAAGAGGTGCTGAATTCGGTGCTGCGTATTGCTGCCGAACTGGCCAGCAGGATCGACGCCGTCGCGCCGAGCGTCGATGGCCTGATGAATATCAAGGGCGTGATCGAAGTGGTCGAGCCCGAGGCGGACGAGGCCGAGGACAAGGCGGCGAAGGCGGCCGTGGCCGCAGCGTTCGAAGAGGCCCTCACGGCGCTGGTCGCGATGCGCAAGCGCGAGGGCATGACGCTCGGTGACATCCTGTCGCAGCGCCTCGACGAGATCGAGACGCTGTCGAAGAAGGCTGAGGCTGCACCGGGCCGCAAGCCGGAGGCCATTCGCGCGCGCCTTGCTGAACAGATCGCGACGCTGCTGGAAGCCTCGGATCGTTTCGATTCCGATCGGCTGAGCCAGGAAGCGCTGATGATGGCGACCAGGGCCGACATTCGCGAAGAGCTAGACCGCATTGCATCCCACATCTCGCAATCGCGCGAGATGATCAACAAAGGCGGCCCTGTCGGCCGACGGCTTGATTTCCTGTCACAGGAGTTCAACCGCGAGGTCAACACCTGCTGCTCGAAATCCAACGATCTGGAATTGACCAGCACCGGCCTCGAGATGAAGAACGTGGTTGAGCAATTCCGTGAACAGGTACAGAATCTGGAGTGACCATGTCCGGGGGCAGCCGAAATTCCGAGGAAGCTGGCTTTGATGGAGTCGAACGGCGCGGATTGATGTTCGTGCTGTCATCGCCATCCGGTGCCGGCAAGACGACACTGACGCGGCTGCTGATCGACCGGATGCCGGGGCTGCAATTGTCGGTCTCGGCGACGACGCGTCCGATGCGGCCCGGTGAGGTCGACGGCAAGGACTATATGTTCGTCGACAAGCCGCGCTTCGAAAAAATGGCCAAGAGCAACGAATTGCTCGAATGGGCCACCGTGTTCGACAACCGCTACGGAACGCCGCGCGCGCCGGTAGAAGCGGCGCTCTCCGCCGGCAATGACGTGTTATTCGACATCGACTGGCAGGGTACGCAGCAACTGCGTGAGAAAGCCCGGGCCGACGTCGTCAGCGTCTTCATCCTGCCGCCCTCGGCGGCCGACCTCGAAAAGCGCCTGCATACGCGTGCGCAAGATTCCGACGACGTGATCCGCGGGCGCATGAGTCGCGCCAGCCATGAGATGAGCCACTGGGCGGAATACGACTACATTGTCATCAACCACAATGTGGAGGAGGCCTATGGGGAGGTGCAGTCAATCCTCAAGGCCGAACGCCTGAAGCGCGAACGCCGCACCGGACTGACGTCGTTTGTGCGGAAACTGCAGCAAGAACTCGAAGGCTGACTTCATGCAGGCATTGTTCTGGAACCAGCGCACGCAGCGGCTGGCGCGCGGGGCGGCGTGCGTCTTGCGGCGCGTATTGTCACGCTGATGCCGATCGCTGTGCCCGAATGCCAGATGACGCCAAGCGCCATCTGGCCAACGGTTCCTCAGCTCAGTTGGTCAGCATGATCCTGCCGACGACCTTGCCGGCACGCAATTCGTCGATCCATTTCTGTGCATCGCCCATCGGCTCCGCCTTCATCGGCGTGGGCTTCAGCTTGCCGGCGCGGGCCAGCGCCATCAACTCTTTAGCCTCCTCGAGGGTGCCGACCATGAAGCCCTCGATGGTCATGCGCTTGTAGATCCACTGCACCATGGGCAGGCTGAAATTGCCGCCCATCAGGCCGGATACGACGACCTTGCCGCCGCGTGCCACCGTGGCCACCGCGAAGTTCATGGACTTGTCGTTGCCGGCAAAGTCCACGACGCCATCGAAGCCACCGTCGTTCTCCTTGACCATGCGCTTGGCGACGTCCGGCTCGGCCGGATCGTAGGCGAAGGCGGCGCCGTTCTTCAGCGCGGCTTCGCGCGCGGCCGGATTGAGATCGGCGACCGAAATCGGCTGCTTGAACATCGCCTGTGCCAGCGCGAGACCGGCCATGCCGACGCCGCCGAGACCGACGAGCAGCAGGTTGCGCTGTCGCGGGCGATCGACAAGACGCTTGAGAGCGCCGTAGGCCGTAATGCCCGAGCACATCAGAGTCGCCGCCATGTTGATCGGCAGTGGATCGTAATCGAGCAGATATTTCTCGTCCGGCACCAGCACATGGGTTGCGAAGCCACCGTCGAGTGAAACGCCGAGGAAGCGGTTCTTGGCGCAGAGGTTCTCGTCGCCAGCGAGACAGTCGCGGCATTTGCCGCAGCCGATCCACGGGAAGACGGCCTTCTTCTTGCCAATCAGCGATTGATCGCCATCGGGACCGACTTCATCGACAATCCCGGCGATCTCGTGGCCGAGCGTAAAGGGAAGCGTCATGCCGCGCGTGGTGTCGAGCTTCTTGCCGCCGCCGAGATCCGCATAGCCGTCCTGTATGTGCAGATCCGAATGACAGAGACCGCAGCATTCGATGCGGACCAGCACCTCTTTGCCTTGCGGCTTCGGCGTGTCGACGATGGTTTCGCAGAGCGGAGCGTCGAATTTCACCAGCGACTGGCGTTTCATAAGAGCCATTTTTTTTATAATTCCCTAGACTTTACTTATCCTTAGCAACCACAAGTTCATTGGAAGTTCAATAGCCAGTTCAAGCTCTGTTCTTGGATCGGAAATATGGGCTCCATCGCGTTCGGGCGCGCCCAGCAGCCTTTGTCGCCATTGCGACCAGGAATAGATTGAGAACGCGTTCCCGGATTGTAAGGTTGATGTAATCCTGGCGTCCTAAGACCCCCCGAAAGAGGGGATTCACAAGTGACGCAGGTCATCGCCACAATGACTCGCAACAAAAAGAGGGTGGATGTCGACGAGCTTATCTGGCTGATCCACCAAGAATTACTCGCCCGGGTTGGTAAAGGTAAGTCGTTCTCATTCTCCATCTCTCCGGACAAAGAGCATGGCTGGGCCGTGCGTACTCGTGTGGGCGGTCGTCGACTCCATCCGATTGTCCAGACTGCTCTGAGTGAGATTGAACTCGAGTTTCAAGAAAAATATTCGATCCCTCGCGACTTGCTCTTATTTGAGGGTGAGTAATCTGTAGACCGTCGGTGCGGGTAGCAATGGAGTGCCGACGCTCATGGCGTGCGGATATGAGTCCTTGCTGCGCGGCGGATGCTGATCCGCCTGAGGCGCGACCGGTCCGGAGATGCTTGCTCCGGGATGGGTTCGACCACCACCTGCAGCAGCGCACGCCTGCTCCATGTGCGCGGCGATTTACAGTCCTGCGCGGGACATCACGGCGCCGGCGTGATGCTCTTTGTCTTTCTGATCTCTGACAATTCGCGCGCCATCGCGACAAAGCCCGACACCGGAACCGTCTCGGCGCGCCGGGTAACGTCGACATCGGCAGCTGCGGCGAGCCGCTCCGGATCGACGCCGAGGGACTTCAGGCTCTGCCGCAGCATCTTGCGGCGCTGATTGAACGCCGCAGCCGCCACCTGTTCCAGCAAACGGCGTTCGCAGGCCTCGGGCGCCGCACGGGGAACGAGGCGTACGACGGATGAGGTGACCTTTGGCGGCGGCGTGAAGGCGGCCGGCGAGATGTCGAACAGAATTTTGGTTTCGGCGCGCCAGTTCGACAGCACGCCGAGCCGGCCATAGGCTTCGTCATCTTCGACGGCGACGATGCGTTCGGCGACCTCGCGCTGGAACATCAACACCATCATGTCGTACCAGGGCGGCCACGGTTCGGTGCACAGCCAGTCGATCAAGAGCTGAGTGCCGATATTATAGGGCAGGTTGGCGACGATTTTGGCACGCTCGCCTGATAGCATCGGGCGCGGATCGAAGGTCTGGGCGTCGCCGATGACGATCTCGAGCCGACCAGGATAGTGCGCGGCGATTTCCTTGAGCGGGCCGAGTGCGCGCTCGTCACGTTCGACCGCGATAACGCGTTTGGCGCCCGTCGCCAGCAATGCGCGGGTGAGGCCGCCAGGACCAGGGCCAATCTCGATGACCGTGCAATCTTCCAGCGGGCCGGCGGCGCGTGCGATGCGTGCGGTGAGATTGAGATCGAGTAGAAAATTCTGGCCGAGCGATTTGCGCGCCTGGAGATCGAAACGTTTGATGACGTCACGCAGCGGCGGCAGATCGTCGATCCCGCTCATGCGGATTGTGTCGCTGCCATGCGGGCTGCGAGTTTCAGCGCCGCAATCAGGCTCGACGGATTGGCGCGTCCGGTGCCGGCGATGTCGAAGGCCGTGCCGTGATCCGGTGAGGTGCGGATGAAGGGAAGGCCGAGCGTGACGTTGACGCCGTGATCGAAGGCGATCGTCTTGATCGGGATTAGTGCCTGGTCGTGATACATGCAGATCGCGCAGTCATAGGTCGAGCGGGCCGCCGGATGAAACATCGTATCGGCCGGCAACGGACCGCGCACGTCAATGCCCTCGTTCTGCAGCACCGTGACCGCATGCATGATGATTGTCTGTTCCTCGGTGCCCAGCGATCCGTCTTCGCCGGCATGCGGATTGAGCCCGGAGATGGCCAGCCGCGGGCGACGGATCCCGAAGCGGGTCTTCATGTCGTTGACGACGATGCGCGCGGTGGCGGTGATCAGTGGGGCGGTCAATTGTGCGATGGCGTCACGCAGTGAGACGTGGATCGTAACCGGCACCACGGCCAGTTCCGGTGACCACAGCAGCATCACCGGAAGCGGCACCTTGCCGTCGCGCGCGGCGAGTTCGGCGAGAAATTCGGTGTGGCCAGGGTGGGTGAAACCCGCGCGGTAGAGCACACTCTTGGCGATCGGATTGGTGACGACGGCGCTGGCGTGGCCGGCTTCGACATCGGCGACGGCCTGGCGGATCGAGGCAATGGCTGCAGGCGCGCTGGAGGCGTCAGGCCGACGCGGAGGCGCCGTAACGGTCTGGCCGATCGACACCACCGGCAATGCGTCAGCGAATATCTCGGTGGCCCGAGCGGGCGTTGCATCGGCCAGCTTGACGTCGAGGCCGAGTGTCCTCGCGCGGTCCGCCATGAAGGCGCAGTCACCACGCAAATAGAACGGGGGCAGGTCGAACTCGCGCCGACGGAGCCAGGCGGCGATAGCGATGTCCGGGCCGATGCCAGCCGGTTCGCCCAATGTCAGCGCAAGAGGTTTGGTCATGGTGCCGCCCTAAGCCAGTCGCGGCCTAAGCCGGATCGGAACTAGCGATATTCGATCATCGCCGCCTTGCGCAAATCCTGCAGGTAGGATTTCGATTTCGCCTCGAATTTTTCGGCGAACATCTTGTCTCGGACTTCACGTTTCTTCGGCGTATCGACCTTGGTCGGCTTGCGCGCGCACAGGGCGACCATTTCGACGCCCTGGCGGGTCACTTCCGGGGGCGTGAGACGTCCGATCGGGGTCTTGTCCAGCAGTTCTCGCAGCGATGGCGGCAGATCGGCAGAGGTCTTGACGACCGTATCGCGGATGGTCGCATTCTGCATCGACTTGAAGGTACGGTTGGCGTCTTCGCAGCTCTGGATGCGCTCGCGCAGCCCTTCGGCTTCCTTGTGCCGCGCTTCCATCACGCCGGACGCCGCACCGCGGGGCACGACCAGCACAACAGGCCGCATCTGATATTCGAATGCTTCGGTCGTGGCATCGCCACCGGCGCTCTGGACGGCCGCATCGACTTCCTTTTCACCGACCTGCAGGCTCTGCTTGAAGCGCCCACGGACGATCGCGTTCCAGACCATGTCGGCCTTCAAACGGCTTTTCAATGTGTCGGGGCGGATGCCTTTGGACGCCAACGACTGCACCAGCTGATCTGGCGTGAGGCGCATGCGCGAGCTCATGTTCTGAAACGCACCATCGACTTCCGAGGCGGCCGGATCGACGCTGTATTTCTTGCCTTCCTTGATCTTCACCTTCTCGTTGATCAGTTCGTCGATCACGTCCTGGCGGCTGTTCGTCTTCGCGCCTGACAGCGCATTCAACTTGGTGCGCTGTTCGATATCGAAATTGGTGATGGGCTCGCCATTGACCATGACGGCGACGGACTGGGCCTGAGCCGGTGATCCCGCGCATATGAGAAGGGTAACTGCCGTCGCCAAAGTGGCTTGCAGAACGCGTCCGGAAATCATCGTACCCATCATTGTCAAAACCGCGGTGTCAAAGCTCTCTTGAAAGCAGAATTCGCATACATCGCGACGGAAAACGGAGATTTCACGGCACAGGGAGCCAGGATCAGTAAACGGTGCCGTTACCGCCAGCAGCCGTGGTATTTCCGAGCGTCCGCAGGCCAATCTGGAACATAACGGAGTGGCTCAGAACTGGCGGCGTGCTCAGGTTACTCACGTAGTTGTAGGACGTGACATAATTGAGGGCGAGTACGAAACAGTCGTCCACATAGCCTGCGCCGACCGTGTACTGGTTGATCTTGTTGGCTTCAAGGTCCCAGCGTGCGCCACCGGTGACCACCCAGTTAGATGCCAGTTTGATCGAACCGGTGCCAAGGAGGCCTTCGCGGCGGGTGAGGTAGCCCAATTCCGCCTGTGGGGCGTAATTGCCATACATCAGACTGACGGACCAGCGGTCGAAGCTGGCGCGACCTTCAGCCTCAAAGCGGGAGACATTGCCGGTCGCTTCGTCGATCCGCGCGCGCGTGCTGACCGTGTAGGTGCGGTTCGGCGAATAGGCCAGGCTGGCGACGTAGTCTGACCGCGAGGTGGCCAGTCCGGAGTTCACGCCAGTGTTGGTCGTATCGGCGACTGCGAACGAGTTCAGGCCGAAGAGTTGATAGGACTGGCCGAACAGGACCTTGACCGAACCGCCACGATCGAACTGCGTGGTGGCCTGCACGCCTACGTTGGCGCGGCCGCCGCCTTCGACACGGTCATAACCGGAGAACTTGTTGACGCTGAAGAGATTGCTCGCATCGAAGCTCATGCTCTGCGCGTCTTCATTCGGCAACTTGCCGGCGTAGGTTTCGTTCGGACGAATGATCACCTGAGCGATGGGCTCGAGTGTCGTGGTGCCCCACGGCTGAACGTTGATGAAGGGATAGCGATATTCGAGGCCTACGGTCGGCATCACCCGCAACGCGGTCGTGTCGCCGGTCGGCAGGAAGTTGGAGACGCCGGGCTGGTTCGAGATCGAGGCATCGATCGCATCGACGCGCAGGATCGCGAACGGCGTGAAGATCTGGCCGAACGAGTCGGTATAGGAACGGCGCCACTGTGCCTCACCAGTCACGCGGGTATAGGTACCAGGAACGCCATTCATCAGGCAATTTTGAGGTGTCCGCAGAGCCACGTCTGCGGACTGCAAAAGACATGGGTTCAAACCGGCGCTGATGCTGGTGGATGGGTTTACTGCGGTATTAATCGGCGTGAACGCTGCCTGATCACGGCTCAGGCTGGTCATGTTGAACTTGTAGCTGAACTCGCCGCCAAGAATGTTCTGGTTCAGGACGTTGTTGTAGTCGATCACCGGATGGATGACCGGGACCTGGCTCTGATTACCGGAGAAGCTCAGGTAGTAGATTGTGCGGGCATCGAAGAAGCTGCGCTTGCCAACGCCCGTCAGATAGAGCTGCGAAACGGCTTCCGTTTGCAGGTTCAGGAATGAGGCATAGGGATCCCGGTACATCGACAGCCGGTAGTCCTGCAGGAAGTTGTAATCGCTCAGTGCGACCGCATCCCAGCCCCAGACCCACTTGTCGTTCAGCGCGAATTGGCCCTTCGATTCGACACCGCCGCGCCAGTCCTTCTGGCCAACCGTGCCGGCGTATGCATTCGGATCCTGCTGATTGATGCCGTAGGCGCGGATCTGGTAGGCGCCATCCATCAGGCGCTGCCGGAACTCGCCCTGCATCAGCAGGCCCTGCCGGGTGGTGTAACGTGGCGAGATCGTCGCGTCGTAATCAGGTGCGATCGCCCAGTAGAACGGCGTTTCGATGCCAAAACCATAATTGGTGTTCTGCGAGGGCGACGGCATCAGGAAGCCGGTCTTGCGCTTCACCGTCGGATCGGGCGTCGAGAAATACGGGATGTAGGCAAGGGGCACGCCGAAGAACTCGATCCGGGCATCCTCGAAATACATCATTTTCTCGGTCTGGTCGTGGATGACACGGGCACCCTTGACCTGCCACAGTGGCGGCTTCTTCGGATCTTCCTTACAGGCGGCGCAGGCAGTGTAGACACCGTTCTGGAACACGGTGTAGTTGCCGGCGGTGCGCTCGGCACGTGTCGCGGCCATGCGAGTCGCATCCGCGGTGTCGACACGGAGCGAATCGACGAAACCGTCGCGGTAGTCGTCGCTGAGGTCGAGCAGGTTGGCGTAGGTGATCTTGCCGTCCGCGTCCGTCATCCGGACATTGCCTTCGGCATGCAGGCGCTTGGTCTTCTGGTCGTAGATGACCTTGTCGGCCTCGACCGAGGTGCCATTGTAATACATCTGCACGTTGCCGACGGCGGCGACGCGCGAGTTGTTGTAGTCGTAATTGACCTCGGTGGCCTGCACCAGCATCTGCCCGGTCTGGGCGGCCGGCGGCGGCTTCGGCCGGGTGGCCGGGCGGTTATAGGTGAAGCTCTGGGCGTGGACAGGCGTCGTCGCAGCGGCGCCAAGCGTCACGGCGACACACATCATAGTTGCAGCGATCGACGTAATCGCGCGAGACGCACGTCCGCAATCTGCACAAATGTGCAGTTTCGAGATCATTTTCCGCGCACGGAGGGCGGCAAACACAGCCACTACCCGTCCTCCTGGTACAACAAGGCCAAAAAGCCGGTGAGACCGCCCACACACACAGGCAGCCACGCCGCAGCAATCGGATGCATCAACTCAGCCTTGCTCAAATCTTCCGTAACTTTCGACAGAACGTAGAGCAGAAAGCCTGCGCCCACGCCACTCAAAACCATCTTCTGGACACCGCCCATCCGAAAGAACCTCAGGCTCACAGAAGCGGCCAGCATCACCATCGCAACCAGCAAAAATGGCTGTGCGATAAGCTTATGATACTGCAAGCGATACCCCGCCGTCGCGAAACCCGAACTTTCGGAGGATTTGATATACGAAGGAAGTTGCCAAAATGACACTGTTTCCGGGGTCGAAAAACTGTTTCTGACCTGCAGCGGGGTCAGGGTCGTGGCCAGGTACATGCTGTCCTGTTCGACCACGGGCGAATCGAGGGTGTAGCGCCGCACCCCTTTGAACAACCAGCGGCCGGGCTCCAGCGATGCCTCGCGAGCCTCGATCCGTTCCTTGAACTGGGATTCGGTGTCGAAGCGGAACACGGTCAGGCCGGTCAGACGGACGCCCTGCTGCTCGCTGCGGGCAGCATTGATGATGGATTGGCCCTCGCGGTTGACCTGGTTGATCCAGAAGCCGGAGGCGTCCTGGACGCCGCCGCCCGGGGCATCGCCGAACATCTGGGCCTCCATCCGCTTCGATTCCTCGCGAAGGTTGGCCGACAGGGGGTTGTAGCCCACGGTCGCCAGCACGCCCAGGATGAGGGCGCTGGCCAGCGCAGGGGAGATAAACTGCCAGGCCGAGACGCCGGCTGCGCGGGCGACCACCAGTTCGAGCCGTCGCGACAGCGCGAGATAACAGGTCATGGCGCCGATCAGGATGCAAAACGGCATCATCTTCTCAAGCAACTGCGGCACCCGGTACAGTGATGTCTGCGCCACCATCAGAGCGGAGGCCGATGCCAGCCCGGAGGTGCGCCTGACCATCTCGATATAGTCGACCAGCACCAGCAGCATGAAAATGCTGATGAACACGCCAAGAGCTGCCACCAGGAAGCGACCGGCGAAATACCTGCCGATGGTGTTGGTGATCATGCTCATGCGGTGGCTGGCCGTCGGAAGAGGCGCAACAACCGTTCGTTGGATCTGTTGATTGCTTCAACCAGCTTCGCCGGCGGTTCCACCACGATGCCGGCAGAGATGATCCAGAAGCTGACGCCGATGGTTGTCGCCAGCAGGGCATATTGAAGCGGTGCCGCGAAGTCCGACTTCGCTGCCACGACGGAGCAGGCAAAGCCTGCCATGCGCAGGCCGAACACCGCAGCAATCGCGCTGCCCATCGAGAAGTTGCGGCTCTGCCGCGTAGTCCGTGGCGAGCCCAGGAATGCAAAGGTCAAGGCAGCAAAGGCCAGCGGATAAATCGGCGCCATCAAGCGGTCGTGCATCTCGGCGCTGAACTGCCGCGGCACCTGCTTGTAAAGCGGGTCATCGACAGGGGGCGCCATCAATTCCCAGAGATAGCGTTCACGAATTCCGTAGGTGACGTCCTGACTGCGATTGGAGAACTTCGACATATCGAAAGCATAGCGGCCGAACGCCACCATGGCGGGGTCGGTCTTGCCTGTCTCGAAACGCTGCAGATTGCCGTCTTCCAGGATCAGGAATGAGCCGTCGCCATTCTTCAGCACCGTGCCGTGGTCCGCAATGATGGTGACGCGCTCTTTGGGATCGCGACGATCATCCACGAAGATGCCCACCAGCAATCCGCCGGGCTGGCGCTCCCGGACCCGGATGGTCAGGTTCTGGTCGAGCTGCGCGAAGCGGCCTGGCTGCAGGATATTCGCCAGCACGTCGGCCGTGATCTCGGCGTCCCAGCGCTTCAGCCGGCGCATACCATCCGGTGCCAGATATGAGCCGATGAAAGCCACGAGCAGCGAAACGACCATTGTCGCGAACAGAAAGGGACGAAACAGCCGTCGCGGCGACAGGCCGGCGGCATTCATGACGATGATTTCGGAATCGGTCGCGAGCTTGGTCAGGGTGTGGGACACCGCGATCATCAGCGCGATCGGAGCAATGATCAGAACGAGAACGGGAATCGCAAGGCTGGTGACGCCGAGGAAGGTCAGAATGGTCTGACCCTGGCTCGTCATCAGGTCGATTCCGCGCAACGCTTGCGTGATCCAGATCACGCCTGTCAGACTGACCAGAACCACCGCAAACGACGCCAGCGTCGTGCGGAAAATATACTTATCGATAGACCCCATCGGTCCGATCAATCCCCGTTCCGGCCGCTAAAGTCGCCCGCATGCCCAATCCCGCAAGGAGAGCCCCGAGGACATGCTGCGCTCTTCAGAAGCCCACTCTCTCACTTAGCATCCCTTTGATTGGTCAACAAAATGGCCGGGGGATGGCTCGCTCAAGATATGGTTAATTATGTGCCCGATGTGGCCCTTGGGCCACTGAAAGGGCCTTTCCACACGGGTGGTAGCTGGAACAGAGGAGCTGGCGGGGCGCATTCGTTGGCAAGGTCTGTGCGTACGGGCGCTGCGGACACATCCGGACACAGGCAATGTCCGAATCGGAGATGTCGGGTCTCCTCGATTTCTCTCCGGGGAAACACAAGAAAACTATCAATAAAACTATCAATAAAACTATCGATCCTTGGCGGTTTCGGTCAGAACCTGTCTTGACGGTTCACGCTCTGACGACAACAAAACACTTGAACCCCGCCGCACCGACCGGATTCCGCGCCGACCCCTGCGACAGCCCTGATCTTTCTGGAGGAATTTGCCATGCCCGACGCCGTCAAGGTCGGCTTCGTTCCGTTTGCCACTGCCGTGCGCGGTGCTCTCGTGGTGTTCTGTGACGAAGCATTGAAATTCGGCCCAGCCGCGACCAAGGCTCTCGGAGACGCAGCGGCGATCGTGAAACGCGCAGCCGCGACCAGCAAGTTCAAGGGGAAGAGCGCATCGGTGCTCGACATCCTGGCCCCCGACGGCATCAAGGCGTCGCGTCTCATCGTGATCGGTACTGGCAAGCTGACCGATCTGAAGGAAACCGATTTGCTTAAATTCGGCGGCGTGCTCGCCGGGAAGGCCGGCGGCAGCAGTGATGCGGTGACCATCATTGCGGAATTGGCGTCGGGGGCGATGACGCCAGAGCAGGCGGCATCGGTCGCTTCCGGCGTATTGCTGCGCGCTTACAAATTCGATCGTTACAAGACCAAGAAGAAAGATGCCGACGAGGCGTCCGGCAATGTCACGTTTTCGTTGGCTGTCAGCAACGTCGCCGCAGCCAAGAAGGCCTTCGCGCCGGGCAATCATATCGTCAACGGCGTTGTGCTGGCCCGTGAGCTTGTGAACGAGCCGCCGAACGTGCTGTTTCCCGCCGAATTCGCGCGCCGCGCCGGTGAGTTGAAGAAGCTCGGTGTCACGGTCGAAGTGCTCGACGTCAAGGCGATGACCAAGCTTGGCATGGGTGCGCTGCTCGGCGTGTCCCAGGGATCTGTACGTCCCGGCCGCATGGTGGTGATGCGCTGGAACGGTGGCAAGAAGGGCGAGCAGCCCGTCGCCTTCATCGGCAAGGGCGTGACCTTCGATACCGGTGGCATCTCCATCAAGCCGGCCGGCAGCATGGAAGACATGAAGGGTGATATGGGCGGCGCAGCCTGCGTCGTTGGCCTGATGCATGCACTCGCGGGCCGCAAGGCCAAGGTCAACGTCGTCGGCGCCATCGGCATCGTTGAGAACATGCCGGACGGCAACGCGCAGCGTCCGGGCGACATCGTAACGTCGATGTCCGGTCAGACCATCGAAATCATCAACACCGACGCTGAAGGCCGCCTCGTACTGGCCGATGTGCTCTGGTATGTGGCGAAGAAGTTCAAGCCGAAATTCATGGTCGATCTGGCGACGCTGACCGGCGCGATCATGGTCGCGCTCGGTACCGAATATGCCGGCATGTTCTCCAACAACGACGAACTCGCAGAGCGTCTGTCCACCGTCGGACAGGCCACCGGCGAACGCGTCTGGCGGATGCCACTCGGTCCGGAATATGACAAGCAAATCGACTCGCAATTCGCCGACATGAAGAACACCGGCACGCGCAACGGCGGCTCGATCACTGCGGCGCAGTTCCTGCAGCGTTTCGTCGACGATACGCCGTGGGCGCATCTCGATATCGCCGGCACCGCCATGGGTGCGCCGAAGACCGAGATCAATCAGAGCTGGGGCTCGGGTTACGGCGTGCGGCTGCTGGATCGGCTTGTTGCCGACTATTACGAGGCGAAGAAGTAGTCCGACACGATGACCGAGGTCCTGTTCTATCACCTACAGAACATGACGCTGGAGAGCGTGCTGCCGCCGTTGCTCGAGAAGTCGCTCGAGCGCGGCTGGCGTGTTGTCGTGCAATCCACATCGGAAGAACGCGCCGATGCGCTCGATGCGCATCTGTGGACCTATCGTGACGATTCATTCCTGCCGCATGCCACCTGGCGTGTGGCAGACGCGGCGGATCAGCCGATCGTTCTCGCGATCGAAGAGGGCAATCCGAATCGTGCCCAGGTCCGGTTCCTTGTGGACAGCGCGCCGGTGCCGGCGGATGCCGACAGCTATGAGCGCATGGTGCTGGTATTCAACGGCGATGATGCCGATGCACTCGCTGCAGCGCGAGCAGCCTGGACTGACTGCAAGGCAAAGGGCTTTACCGCCACTTACTGGCAGACCGATGAACGCGGCCGGTGGCAGCGCAAGAACTAGCCGGCGATTGGCGATCCGCTGCAATTAATGATAATTGCAGATTTCCTCACCGGTATCTGCCGCTGTGTCATGGTGGTGCCGCAAATGAATGATGTTACAGGCGCTTATCGCCTGTCTGGGGTTGCGTAATCGTGCGACAAGAAAAGCTTCATCGAAACGGACTGCTCGTGCTGCTGCTTGCTGCGCCATTGCTCGCTGGCTGCGCTGGTGTGGGCGGTGACGCATTCTCCACGGATCTGCTGTCCAAGGATGCCGACTGGTTCTCCAAGCCGGGCCGCGTGTTCATCAAGAACGTTTCGATCGAGACACCGCCACTCTCACCTGAGCAGGCCGTCAGTCCGCAGGATCTCATCAGCGCGGACGGCGCGTGCCCGGGCATGGCGCCACGTGATGCCAACGCGCTTGCGGATGGTACCGCAGGTGCACCGGCTCAAACCGGTGTCGTGGCGCTCGGCCATACCGAATGCGACGTCGCGCGTGGTGCAGGCGCACCCGACAGTGTCAATCTCTCGACCAACCCGCGCGGCGATCGCGTCGCCGTGCTGACCTATCTGCGTGGTCCGCGCGCCGGCATCTATACATTCACGGCAGGCCGTCTGACTGTTGTCGAACGCGGGCCGGAAGTCGAGCAGCCGAAGACCGCGCGTCCTAAAGCCAAGAAGCGCGCCGCGACCTGATCCCCTTGAAGATTTAGGAGCAAGCGACGACTGTGCTCTCAGCCGTTCGCTCCCTCATGGAGCGAACTTGCAGTGAGCCATTGCTCTTCGGCGCGTTGCAATGCGTCTGCCGCAGCCGCGCGCGCTTTGCTGAGCTGGGTGGCCTGCTTCGGATCCTTCTTGAAGAGGTCGGGCAATGCCAGGGCGGTATCGATCTTGGCGATGATGCCGGTGATGCGTTCCATTTCGGCTTCCGCCTCGGCGACCTGCTGCTTGAGCGGAATCTTTTTCTCTTTGGGCTTCACCAGCTTTTCGCGATCCGTACCGGTGCGGTCGCGCGTCGGCGTGCGCATGCCGCGGGCCTGCATGACGACCTTGCGATAGTCGTCGAGATCGCCATCGAAATTGGTGACGGTGCGGTCGGCCACCACCCAGAGCTGGTCTGCGCAGGCCTCGATCAGATAGCGATCATGCGAGACCATGATCACCGCACCTGGGAATTCGTTGATCGCTTCGGCGAGCGCCGCACGGCTGTCGATATCGAGATGATTGGTCGGTTCGTCCAGGATGATCATGTTCGGACCGTAGAAGGTCGCGAGCCCCAGCAGCAGGCGCGCCTTCTCGCCGCCGGACAGGCTCTTCACGACCGTATCCGCAGCCTTGCCGGAAAAGCCGATATTGCCGGCGCGGGCGCGGATCTTTGATTCCGGCATGTCCGGCATCAGCTTGCGCACGTGATCGTAGACGGAGTTGTCCATCACCAGCTCGTCGAGCTGATGCTGGGCAAAATATGCGATCGACAATTTGTCGGCCCGGGTGATCGATCCCGAAAACGGCTGCAGCTTGTTCGCCAGCAGCTTGACCAGCGTCGACTTCCCGTTGCCGTTGGAGCCGAGCAGGGCGATACGATCCTCGGTGTCGATGCGCAGTGTCACC
Source organism: Tardiphaga sp. GW822-FHT04G09 (assembly GCF_058800725.1). Lineage (NCBI taxonomy): Bacteria > Pseudomonadati > Pseudomonadota > Alphaproteobacteria > Hyphomicrobiales > Nitrobacteraceae > Tardiphaga > Tardiphaga sp. GW822-FHT04G09. The sequence goes on from NZ_JBXAMO010000001.1 coordinate 730,941, forward strand.
TGAGTAAGCACCGGCTTGCCGGGCTCATAGCCGACCGACACATTGTCCACCGCAAGGATCGGCGGTGACAGGATCTTTTCGGGCGCAGGGAAGACGATCTCGCGCACGTCTTGCGTCACCAGCGCTGAGATCGGCTTCATGCGCTCCAGCATCTTTACGCGCGATTGTGCCTGACGTGCCTTGGAGGCCTTGGCCTTGAAGCGATCGACGAAGTCCTGCAACCGCTTGCGCTCGGCTTCCTGACGCTTGACGTTCTTGGCGTCGAGCGCCTCCTTGTTGGCGCGGAATTCTTCGTAATTCGAATAGGTCCCGCGATAATGCACGAGCTTGCCGCGGTCGAGATGCAGGATCTCGTTCACGGACGTATCGAGCAGGTCACGGTCATGGCTGATGACGATGACTGTGCGCGGATAGTTGGCAAGATGGTCTTCGAGCCACAGAGTGCCTTCGAGATCGAGATAGTTGGTCGGTTCGTCCAGCAGCAGCAGGTCCGGCGCCGAGAACAGCGTCGCTGCAAGCGCAACGCGCATGCGCCAACCGCCGGAGAATTCGGAACAGGAGCGCAACTGGGCTTCAGCCGAGAAGCCGAGGCCGCTCAGGATCGCCGCGGCACGGGCGGGCGCGGAATGGGCATCGATATCGACAAGGCGGGTCTGGATGTCGGAAATCCGCTCCGGATCGGTGGCTGTGTCGGCTTCCTTCAGCAGAGCATCGCGCTCGAGATCAGCTTTCAGCACGACGGAGATCAGGCTCTCGGGACCGTCAGGTGCTTCCTGGGCGAGGCTGCCGATGCGCCAGCGCGGCGGAATCGAGATACTTCCGGTTTCGGTAGCCAGATCGCCACGGATGGCATGAAAAAGGGTCGATTTGCCGACTCCGTTGCGGCCAACGAACCCCACGCGGGCCCCTGGCGCGATCTGTACCGTGCTCTCGTCAATGAGCAGGCGTCCGGCAATCCGGATCGAAATGTCTGTGATGGAAAGCATGCGGGGTTGTCACCGCTGCGACGCACAAAGGCAACCCCGATTTGGTCGCTAACGGTGCCTAGCAGATCAATTCTGCCGTTAACGGCTTCTGGTGCTCTCATCCTGCTGCCGCATCTGGTCGATCAGCATCTGCAGATGGGAGGGCAGAGCCTCGTCGTCCGGACCGATGTCCCGGCGCAGCCGTTCGCCGATGGCATTGCAAATCGCCGCGCTGGTGGTGCGGTCGATGTGATCTTCGCCATCATTGGTGAACTGGTTTTGCATTGTCTTCCCGGTGCTCGTGGCAGTTGAATGACACCAAGGCAAGTCGCGCGGGCCGAAATTGTTTCAAGATTTACGGATTTGAGGCTGTTTGAGACAAAAATCGATGAATCGTCCACAGATCTACAGAAAGCCCGGCCGTGGGAGCGGCCGGGCGGTATCATCTGCAGTGGGCGTCAGTAGCAGCGATTGACGAGCCGCCAACGCGGCCCCCACGGGGTCGGAACGACCCGGCGAACGAGGCATCCGCCACCGCCATAGCCGTAAACCGGCCCGCCGATGAAGCGTGGTCCGCCCCAGCCGTGATGCCACCCGCCTCCATGCCAGCCCCCACCGTGCCATCCGCCATGGCCGCCCCAGGCGGAAGCCGAGGTCGGAGCCAGCGCCGCGGCACCCAATGAGGCCGCTGCAACCAAAGTCAGTGCGATCTTGCGGAACATTTTAATCTCCTCTGGTTCGGCGCGTCTTGCGCCTGCGGTGAACATGGCGCCCGGGGAAAATGCCGTTGACCGGGGTCATTGCAGGCAGTCTAGGCCGGGAAACCTGAACCGGATCGTGCCAGTCCTGTCAGGAATGGTTCATGTGGATGACATCTCGGTAATTTCGAGCGCGGGATCTGCCAAAATGGGGCCTGCGACATTTGGACGGATCGCTTGCCGTTCCCAGATAGCGTCGATATAAGCCGCCATCTTCCAGCGACTGTTATTCAAGGAAAAATCATGGCTATCGAGCGTACCTTTTCGATTCTGAAACCCGACGCGACCGAGCGCAATCTGACCGGTGCGATCAACGCGTTGATCGAAAAGGCCGGCCTGCGGATTGTCGCGCAGAAGCGCATCCGTATGACCCGCGAACAGGCCGGCATTTTCTACGCCGTTCACAAGGAACGCCCGTTCTTCGGCGAACTGGTGGACTTCATGACCTCGGGTCCCGTCGTTGTGCAGGTGCTGGAAGGCGAGAACGCCGTCCTCAAGTATCGCGACGTGATGGGCGCAACCGACCCTTCGAAGGCCGCCGACGGCACCATCCGCAAGCTTCACGCCAAGTCGATCGGCGAGAATTCGGTGCACGGTTCGGACGCTCCGGAAACTGCAGCGATCGAGATCGCACAGTTCTTCTCGGGCAACGAGATCGTCGGTTAACTCAGACTGACATTGCGACAAGGTTGCGGGGCGCGGGGGCGCGCCGCAACCAAGCCGGCCAAGGCCGGATGAACCATCACCAACACTAGACGGGGGCACGCTGTGGACTGGATGCTGCAAATTTTCGATCCGGCGACGATCAAAACGGTCTTCGCTCAGTTCCAGCTTGAAATGCAGCAACCTGCGTTCTGGCTTGCCGTCGGCAAGATCATCTGGATCAACGTATTGTTGTCGGGAGACAACGCGCTGGTGATCGCGCTGGCCTGCCGCGGCCTCGAGCCGAAGCAGCGCATGTGGGGCATGATCCTCGGTGCAGCTGCGGCCGTAATCCTGCGTATCATTTTCACCGGCATCGTCGCCACATTGATGGAACTGCCCTACCTCAAGCTGGTGGGTGGTCTCGCGCTGATCGTGATCGCGGCCAAGCTGCTGGTTCCCGAGCAGGAAGAGGAGGACGGCGTCAAGGCGGCTTCGCATCTGTGGGCCGCTGTGCAGATCGTCGTCGTCGCTGACATCGTCATGAGCCTGGACAACGTCATCGCCGTGGCCGCCGCAGCCAATGGCAGCGTGCCGCTGTTGATCCTTGGCCTCGCCATCAGCGTCCCGTTGATCGTCGCCGGCGCTGCCCTCATCATGGCGCTGCTCACCCGTCTGCCGGTTCTGGTCTGGCTCGGTGCGGCTCTGCTGGGCTGGGTCGCGGGCGAAGTCATCGCGACCGATCCAGCGATTCTGCCGCTGCTGCACAGCTTCTTCAGCGGCTCGCTGGGCACCGGCCTCGACAGCCTGATGTCTTCGCTGGGCCTTGGCGTTCGCTTCGCCAACGGCGGTCACGGCGGCGAGATCGTCTGCGGCCTGATTGGTGTCGCTGTGGTGCTCGCTGTCGGAACGCTGTGGCGCCGCCGCAGTATGTCTGCACATGCTGAGCAAGCAGCCTAACTGAACGAAAGCTCAAAGCGGGCGAGGGGCTATGCCCGTCGCCCGCTTTTTTGTTTCTAGAATCTGGTCATTTCTAGAACTTGAATTCGACGCCCAGCGCCCCCTGATGGGACTGCGAATAGGCGCGGAACTTGCCATCGTAATTGAGATAGAGACGTACGGTGTTGCTGAGGCTCAGCGACGCTGATGCGCCGGCATCTGCGCCGTACTGGCTTTCGCCGATCCCCTGAACGGTGATGCTCTCGGCACCGAGGCTAACGGTAACGGCACTGAAGCTCTGATGCACGTTGTCGACGAATTTGGCATAGCCCGACAGATCCAGAATCTTCTGGTCGAAGATCCAGTAGCGCCCGACTTCGGCGCCAATCAGGATACGCGCGCGCTCCGCTGACGCGCCGCTCGCATTGACAGGGTTGAGGCCGCCAAGCTCCTGCATCGATCCGGTTGTGGCACGGGTATATTCGAAAGCAGCCTTGGGCACGATCCGCGCCTGCTCATAGCTCCAGTAGTAGCTCAGTTCCGTGAGGGCGCCGTCGATCCGCGCATTGTAGCCGGCGCCGGCGAGCCCCAGGCCCGTATCGCGGCGCGAGTTGATGTCGCCGAAGCCGTGCACCAATGCGATTGCCCAGGTCCATGCGCCCTCGTCCACCGAGGCATTGACGCCGATCTGTGTGAGGTCGAGCGTCGCAGATTGCAACGCGAGCGGGACGTCGATCGCGGTGTGGCTCTGATCGACCGACAGTCCGACATTGACGCCCGGCATCAGTTGCGCACCGATCCCGGCGACGCCGCCAATGGTCCGGCGCTTGTCGCCGACGAAATCCCCGATCGCGCTGGTATGCGCGCCAACGCCGTAGAATTCGGCCCAGCTTCGGAAGCGGGGCGTCTCGGCGGTTTCCGATGCGCCGCCGCCGCCGGGATTGGTGCGCGACGCCCTGCTGAAGCCGTAGCTTGCCTGATCGCCGATGCGCCGCAGGAACTGGCTACCGAGATCGCTAATGGCAATGCCGGCGGATTGTCCGGCATTAAAGTCCGTCGATGAGGGCACCGGTGCGACTGCTGGCGGTGGTGTCGTCGGTGGCGGTGTGGTTGGGGGCGGCGTGGTAGGCGGTGGTGCGACCTGGGCAGATGCGAGCGAAGGCGCGACAAGAAGCGCGGCTGCGAGGCCGAGCAGGATAGTCCGAGGTTGCCAGCCGGCAGCTGGGGTCCTGTCCGTTCGGGCGTATCGCGATGGATCGCGCATCATGACTCTTTTCGAAATTGCCGCGGCCGGCCGTTCGATTACGGCGAAGCATACGCGATCCCTTCAGCGTTGCCGCTGCGCATTGGACGCCTCCTGTGGCGATTGACGCCTATTGTTGTGCGATTGCCACAGCAGATTCGTATCGTTTTTCAGCGCGTTATGGTCATTCGCGCAATCTGGCCGATGATGTTTCATTCCGGCTGGCCGGGTCAGAGATCGGGCATACGGCATCTCGATGAGCGCGACCGACGCGCGGTTGCGCTGGTATCAAAACTTCGGTCGCAAGAAGCCGGAGACTTGCCTAGCCGAAATTTTCATGTTGGAATTCTTGCACAATCGGATCTAGGCCGTTCGACTGTGCGTTTTGAGAGCAGGACATTCAGCAGACACCGGGAAGCCCGCTTGTGGCGTGGCACGCATGATGCGTGGCCGCGTCTTTTTTGTATCTAGATCGGGAGACAGACGATGCAGAAGGGCACCGTCAAATGGTTCAACCCCACCAAGGGTTATGGCTTCATCAAGCCGACTGTAGGCGACAAGGATGTCTTCGTGCACATCTCCGCCGTCGAGCGCGCGGGCCTCAGCACCCTCAATGAAAACCAGACCATCGAATACGACCTGGTGGAAAATCGCGGCAAGACGTCCGCCGAGAACCTCAAGGTCTCATAACTGAGTTTTGGTCTGCCGGCCTTGATATACGAGCCGGCCGACTGCTGTTGCCCCGGGGCAAGCCGGCCCTTTTGTAACTCCGGTGCGGATTGCACCGAGCCGGAGGGGCTTTGCCCGCATCAGCCTTTCTTCGGCTTCTTTGCCTTTTTGGCCGTTTTCTTGGCGGGCGCAGCCTTCTTCGGGCCCTTGTCCTTCTCGGCGCTCTGAGCCTTCATCGCCTGGGCTGCTTCTGCGATCTGAAGAGCTTCAACGGCCTTACGCATCGCTCGCGCATAGCTATCGGCAGCATTGTCAGCGGACATTTGAAGGCGCTTTGCGGCGGCCATCCCTTGCTCCGTCGCGTCCTTTGCCAGTTGCTTGAAGTGATCCTTGGCGGTCTTGTCCTTGGCCTTGGCGGCCAGGCCAGTATAGCGATCGCGTCGTGCCTTGACGGCTGCCATCAGTGTCTTGTTTTGCTGCTTAGCAGTCTGCCGGATGATCACATCCAGATCGGCGCCCGTCATTCTTGATTTCCTTAAGTGACAACCAGAATAGTCAATTGTTTCAATTATGCAGTTGCCATTGAGGCATTGCAATCGTCGCAGCTCGTGGCGCTTGCCAACGCACTGGACGAGGGGAGTTCATTGCCGGATGTCGTAAGCACGGATCGGGTTTCTTTACCGTAAAGATACTCGCCAATTGCGTTTGCCTGACGGAATCATGATACCGCGAGACTTCCCGTCCGGCGCAGCCAGATCCGGCCTGTCGATATGCGGTGCCAGATTGGCTGGCGTGTGGAGCATCCTGCGATGACGGTGCCGGCGAGATCGCGTTTCCGGATTGGCTTCAGGACGTCGATCATTGCGTTGTTCGTCGGCGTCGTCCTCACGGTCGGCCTGGTGCTGGTCTATCTCAGCTTCAGCAGGGTGAATACGATCATCCGGACGGCGGCGTCGTCGTATCTCAGTGTGGTCGCGCAATCCGCGACCGATCGCATTGATGCGCAGCTCAAGAGCGTTCACGACAATCTGGATATTCTGCGCGGTATCACGTCGGTCCAGTCCGCCGAGCTCAAGAATAATCCGCGGCTGAACATCCTGCTGGCGTCGATGCTACGTAACAACAAGCAGCTCTACGGCCTGTATATGGGATATGAGGACGGCTCGTTCCTCGAAATGGACCTGATCGACCGAACGGGAGCCGAGGTGAAGGCTCGTTTCGGGGCACCGAACGGAGCCAGATTTCGCCTGTTCACGATCGTGAAGGCGGGCGATTTCGGGCCGCTTCAGACGACAACGACGTTTCTCGACGATGCGCTGCAACCCTTGGCAAGTCTGTCCGGTCCCGTCGATTTCGATCCGCGCGCCAGGCCATGGTATCGCGGCGCCTTCGAGGCCAATGCCAGTCTGTTGACGGAGCCCTATATTTTCTATGAGACCGGCGACATCGGCTATACGCTGCGAATGCCGATCGCGGGAGGCCAGCAAGGCGTTGTGGCCGGCGATATCCTGCTCAGTGAAGCCGAGGCCATGCTGCGCAAGCAGCAGCTCGGACATTCGGGCATGGCCTACCTCTTTGATGATGCCGACCGGGTGCTGGCGCATCCCGAAATGTCCCGGTGGCTTGAAGCCACGAGTGTGCCGAACAAACTGTCGGAGCTGCCGCGACTGAGCGATGTCGATACGATCGGCGCAACTGCCGCCATCAAGGCGTGGCGCCAGAGCGGCGTTGAGCAGCAGTTCTTCGCTGACAGCAGAGGGCGTGCCTATGCAGCCGCATTCAGGCCCGTAGAGATGGCCGGATCGGCCAATCTTCGTGTCGGCTTCTTCGCGCCGCTCGATGAATTCTATGCCGAGATAGAGCAGGAGAAACGCACCCTTTTCATTCTCGCATTTTGCTTCGTCATCGCCGCCGTGCCGATCGCGTTCTGGATCGGCAACAAGCTGTCGCTGTCCTTGCGGATTCTGGCGCGCGAGGTGGATCGGATCCAGAACTTCCGGTTCTCGTCCATGCCGCAGCTGCATTCGCCGATCCGCGAAATCGACGATCTCGGGCGATCGGTCTTCACCATGCGCACGCTGGTGCAGACATTCTCGAATTTCGTTCCCAAGCGCCTAGTTCAGCAACTGGTGGAAACCGGCACGGCCATGCAACTAGGCGGAGAGCGTCGCGAGGCGACTATCCTGTTCACGGATGTCGAGAATTTCACGGGGATGACGGAGAACGAGGATCCGACACGGGTGATGCTCTACACGTCGCGCTACTTCGCTGCGATCTCGGACGTCATCGCCACCCATCAAGGTACGGTCGACAAATATATCGGCGATGCCGTCATGGGGCTTTGGAACGCACCGATCGAACATGCGAACCATGTAGCGCAGGCCTGTGCCGCCGTACTCGATTGCGTCGAAGCCAATCGCAAGCTCAACGAGGAGTTCGAGCGCGAGGGTTGGCCGGTCTACAAGACCCGGTTCGGCCTGCATGTGGGCGATGTCATGATCGGCAATATCGGGTCACCCGATCGTATGAACTACACGGCGCTCGGAGCTACCGTCAATCTCGCTTCGCGGCTGGAGACGCTCAACAAGGACTACGGGACGAGCGTTCTGGTCAGCGGGGCCGTCAAGGAGCGGGTGGACTCGTTGTTTCTGTTTCGCAGCGTCGCCCTGATCAAGCCGAAAGGGTTCGCGTCGGAAGTTCAGATCTATGAGCTGATCGGGGTGCGAAACTGACATTTCGTCGCATCGCTTGATCAACGTGCAATTTATTTCTCCGATCAGCGGGTGCCGCGATATAGTGAGCGAATGGCAGCCGGTGGAGAAAAAATTGCGACGATGACCGACGTGAACCCGGTACGGCGAGGTCGTCCTCGATCGGTCGAGACCGAGGATGCGATCCTGGAGAGCGCCTATCGCATGATGGCGGCCGAGGGGCTCGCCGCCACGACCATTGATGCGATCGCGCGGGATTCCGGCGTCTCCAAGATGACGATCTACAAATGGTGGCCGTCGCGCGAGGCGGTGCTGATCGACGCATTCCTGCGACAGGCATCGACCATGCTGCCGCTTGCCGAGAGCGGCGATCCACTGACGCGTGTAACCAAGCATGCCGCCGCCTATGTCATGGCGCTGAACGGCGATTTCGGGAAGGTGCAGTTGGCTGTCATTGCCGAATGTATCTCGCGCACCGGTTCTGCGAAAATCTTCTCCGAGCGCTATCTCGCAATCCGCCGGGACATATCGCTGGCGATTATCAAGGACGGCCAGAAGGACGGCAGCATCAATGCCGCGGAAACGGCCGGCGATCTCTATGACCGGATCTATGGCACGCTATTTTATGAGTATGTTTTTGGATTTCGGCCGCTGACTGCCGATTATGCGCGCAAACTCGTCAAATCCGTGCTGTCGGCCCGATAATCAGATGCCGCCCTGCCGCGCGCGGCGAAACCAGCGCCATGTCTCCCGGGTGACGGCCCGGTAGCCCTGACCGCGATGCGCGATACGCTCGTCGATGATCGCATTGAGCCTCGGCAGCGCGTGGAACGGGACCGACGGATAGGCGTGATGCTCGACATGGAATGGCATGTTCCAGGTGAACCACTTGGTCAGCGCGTCGGTATAGGTGGTGCGGGTGTTCTCATAGGCGCTGCGGGTGCGCTCGCAGCCGGTGTGTTCGGCATAGAGATAGGGCCGCAGGAACAGCTGGCCGACATAGAGCGGAACGAGCCAGCACCACAGCAGCATCGTGCTCCCAAATGCGACGGAAGCGATCAGCAGCGCGAGATAGACGAGGGCATAGATGCGCGCCTCGCGCACCACCATGCCCTGCTTGGCTTCAGGGATCCACGGCGCCACGGCGTGCCCGGTTAGGGCACGGCGGAATAGCAGGCGGATCCGGTTCGTCAGCTGCACGATGCCGGTATAGGCGATGGCGAGCTTGGTGTCCGATGACGGGATGGTCGCGGTGACAAGCTCGGGGTCGCGGTCAGGATCCTGCGTGAAGCGGTGATGATCCCAATGAAACAGCGCATAATGTTCATAGGGCAGAACGATCATCAGCGACGAGGCGTGGCCGAGGATTTCGTTGAGGCGGCGGCTTGTGAACACAGTCTTGTGCGCAGCCTCATGCACGGCCATGAACAGGAAGGCTATGAGATAGCCCTGAATGAAGATCAGCGGGGTTGCCCACATCACGCCGTAACGGTTGGAGATCTGCCAGATGAGCGTCCCCACAAGGGCGATCAGGGCGTAGTGGCTGATCGAGCGAATGAGCCCCGGCAGATTGGCGCGCACCGACAGGTGCTTCAACTGTGCAGGCGTCAAGGCGCGGCCTTCGATCTTGCCATGGCTAGCAGCATCCATCGTCATCTGGTCATTGCCTTTCGGTTCAATCGTGAGCGGCCAGCAGCGTTGCGACCTGCGCTTTAATGAAGGCAGCGTCGGCGGGAATCTTGGCCGGATTGCCGGCGCGGTGTCCGTGCAGCGAAGGGATCGGACACAGTTCCGCCGTGCGTGCGTTGGTCAGCAGAGGGAGCTCGTCCTCGTTGTCACCGACCTGAAAATAATTGTCGGTTTGTCCGGGCATCAACAGAACGCGCGCGGTGATCGCAGCCATGGCCTTGCGGAAGTCGCTGCCGAAGGCGTCGCAGCGGCTGATGTCGCCATTCTGCCAGGTCCAGAGTTGGGCCAGCAGGTTGTTGGCGTCGCGATGCGCGAAAGCGACGTCCCACGATCGAGTCAGATAATCTTCCAGCGAGGTGAAGCCGGCCTCGCGCCAGATTTCGTCGCGGTAGAAGCCGTGTGACATCGCCCAGCCGGCATAGACACGCCCCATGGCGCGAAGGCCGACGGACGGTTTCGAAACAAAGCGGCCATCGACAAAGGCCGGATCGGTCGTCAAAGCCGCCCGCACGCTTTCGAGAAACACGGCGTTGAAAGGCGAGCACCGGGCGCTGCCGCAGACGACTGCAGCGCGCGCCACCATGTCCGGGTAGCGGGCGGCCCAGTGATAGGCCTGCATGCCACCCATCGACCATCCGTAGACCAGTGCCAGACGGGTGATGCCGAACTGCTCGGTCAGCAGGCGGTGCTGGATCGAGACAGCGTCATGATAGCTGATGTTCGGATAGGGTGCGCCAGCCAGAACGTCCATGAAATTAGACGGCGATGACGACAGCCCGTTCCCGAACAAATTGGGGATGACGATGAAGTAGCGCTCCGGATCGAGCACGCCACCCGGCGCGATCAGCCATTCGGTGTCGTAATGTTGTGCGGCGAACGAGGTCGGATAGAGGATGACGTTGTCCTTGGCAGCATTGAGTGAGCCGTAGGTCTTGTAGGCGAGTTGCAGGCGAGGGGGCCGGTGGCCGGATTGCAGCAGGACCTCGCGGGCCTCGAAGATCTGGTAGTCGCTCGACGCGTTCATACTGGGCTCCGGAAGATCATTCGACACCTGCGGATCGCGCGACAAGTAACCCGCTCGATAAAATTTAATAACTGTACCGATGGTACATTAAATAAGGGGCAGTGCAATGCCGAAACTTCGGCATTGCCGCCCGGATAACGTGCAGTCGCCCGCCACTCATCTATGCTGGAGCGACATCACGGTTTTGTATTCGAAACGTACAAGAGATCCGCGTCGCGTTAGTCTATGCGTCGGCGCAGTGGCGGACGGACGGATCGGTTATCCGCATTTCCCCGCTGTGCATTCGACGTCATTTGCCCGCAACCCGCTCAAGGAGTCTGCATCATGGGAACCATCACCACCAAGGACGGCACCGAGATTTTCTACAAGGATTGGGGTACCGGGCAGCCGATCGTGTTCCATCACGGCTGGCCGCTGAGCGCGGACGACTGGGATGCCCAGATGATGTTCTTCCTCAACAATGGCTATCGCGTCATCGCCCATGATCGCCGTGGCCACGGCCGTTCGAGCCAGACAGCCACGGGCAACGAAATGGACACCTATGCGGCTGACGTCGCTGAACTTACCGACGCGCTCGACCTGAAAGACGCTGTCCATATCGGCCACTCCACCGGGGGCGGCGAAGTCGCGCGTTACGTCGCGCGTGCCAAGAAGGGGCGCGTCGCCAAGGCCGTGCTGGTCAGCGCTGTGCCGCCGCTCATGCTCAAGACCGAGAAAAATCCCGGCGGCCTGCCGCTCGAAGTGTTCGATGGCTTCCGCGCCGCGCTTGTTGCCAATCGCGCGCAGTTCTACGTCGATGTCCCGGCCGGGCCATTCTACGGCTTCAACCGCCCGGGAGCGAAAGTCTATCAGGGCGTCATCGACAACTGGTGGCGGCAGGGCATGATGGGCGGCGCCAAGGCGCATTACGATTGCATCAAGGCGTTTTCGGAAACCGACTTCACCGAAGACCTGAAGGCGATCGACGTCCCGGTGCTGGTGTTGCACGGTGATGACGACCAGATCGTGCCTTACGCAGATGCAGGCGTGTTGTCAGCCAAGCTGGTGAAGAACGGAACGCTGAAGCTCTATCCGGGATTCCCGCACGGGATGTTGACCACCCATGCAGATGTGATCAATTCGGATCTGCTCGCCTTCATCAAGAGCTGATCGATTGCGTCATGGCGGGCGAGGCGCAGGCTTCGTCCGCCATGCTCCGTTAGTGGCTAGATCACCGATGGCGCAATGAGATTGTCATCGCTGCAGACACCGGCGCTGCTCCGGGTCGCTTCACCCACGATCTGAACGCCTGACGTCGCCAGCAATCGCAGTGCCTGCGGGTAGATCTTGTGCTCGATGTCGAGCACGCGGGCCGCGAGCGTGTCCGGTGTATCGTCGTCGGAGACCGGCACGGCACCCTGCATCACGATCGGGCCGGCGTCGGTTTCCGGAATCACGAAATGCACCGTGGCGCCGGAAATCTTCACGCCTGCGCGCAGGGCCTGGCCATGCGGATCGAGGCCGGGGAAGGACGGCAGCAGTGACGGGTGGATGTTCAGCATCCGGCCGTACCAGTGCCGAACGAATTCCGCCGTGAACAGGCGCATGAAGCCGCCAAGGCAAATCAGCTCGATCTGGTGGTCGTCGAGGGCGGCCTGCAGCAGCTTCTCGAAACCGGCGCGGTCCTTGCCGAATGGCTTGCTCTCGATCACCAGCGTCTTGACGCCGTTGGCTTGCGCGGTGGCGAGGCCCGGCGCGTCGGCCTTGTTGGAAATTACGAGGGCGATTTCGGCGGGGAAGCTTTCGGCTGCGGCCGCCTCGATCAGCGCGGTCATGTTCGACCCGCGTCCGGAAATCAGGATGGCGACGCGACGCATCACGGCCTCACAGTTCGAGTTCGAGATGCCCATCATAGACGACGCGCTCGTCGCCTGTGGCCTCTATGACGTCGCCGAGCAACGACACGGTTTCGCCGCCCTGGCGCAGGACGTCCATCACCTCCTGCACGGCCTCGCGTTTGACGATGGCGATCATGCCGACGCCGCAGTTGAAGGTGCGCAGCAGTTCGAGTTCGGCGATGTCGCCTTCGGCAGCCAGCCACTTGAAGACCGGCAGAACGGTGAGGGCGGGCAGGTCGATGCGAACGCCGAGGTTCTTCGGCAGCACGCGCGGGATGTTGTCGGTGAAGCCGCCGCCGGTGATATGGGCGAGGCCCTTCACGGCACCGGTCTCGCGGATCGCGCGCAAGCAGGATTTCACATAGAGCCGGGTCGGGGTCAGCAGCGCACCGCCCAACGTCATCACCGGCGAGAACGGGGCCTTGTCGGCATAGGACAGACCTGTGCGCTCGACGATCTTGCGGACCAGCGAGAAGCCGTTGGAGTGGACGCCGGAGGAGGCCATGCCGATCACGGCATCGCCGGGGGCAATGTCCTTGGTCGGCAGCAGTGTGCCGCGCTCGGCAGCGCCGACCGAGAAGCCGGCGAGGTCGTAGTCGCCGTCCTTGTAGAGACCGGGCATCTCGGCGGTCTCGCCGCCGATGAGGGCACAGCCAGACTCGCGGCAGCCTTCGGCAATGCCGGCAACGATCGAGGCGGCGGCTTCCGGGTCGAGCTTGCCGCAAGCAAAATAGTCGAGGAAGAACAGCGGCTCGGCGCCCTGGACGACGAGATCATTGACCGACATGGCGACGAGGTCGATGCCGATGCCGTTATGGACGCCGGCCTCGATGGCGATCTTCACCTTGGTGCCGACGCCGTCTGTGGCAGCGACGAGAACAGGGTCCTTGAAGCCGGCGGCCTTGAGGTCGAACAGCCCGCCGAAGCCACCGATCTCGGCGTCAGCGCCGGCACGGGCGGTTGCGCGAACCATCGGCTTGATGAGGTCCACCAGACGGTTGCCGGCATCGATATCGACGCCCGCGTCCGCGTAAGTGAGGCCTTTTTTCTGATCGGTCATGCCGGGTATCCTGGCGAAGCTGCGAAACTGTGTATTTTCGGCTGGTTACGTCGGAATCCCCGCCTGCGCAATGGCTCGTAAACGCTATCCCGATTACTATGTAGCCGGTAAGCCGGTCGGAGCTCCCAAGCTCGGATTGCGAAACAGGCCGGAGCCGGGAAGCGCCGCGTGAGTATCCCCAATTTAATCACCCTCGGGCGCATCCTGCTGGTGCCCGTAATCGTCTGGGCGATTGCGTCGAGCCAGATGGAGGTCGCCTTTGCAATCTTCGTGATTGCCGGGGTCAGCGATGCAATCGATGGTTTTCTTGCCAAACGCTTCAACATGGCCAGCGAACTCGGTGCGCTGCTTGATCCTTTGGCCGACAAGGCGCTGCTGGTCTCGATCTATGTGTCCCTGGGGATATGGGGGGCAGTTCCGCGCTGGATCGTGATTCTCGTGGTGTCGCGGGATATCATGATCGTCGGCGCCGTCATTGTGTCGTGGTTGTTTGGCAAGCCGATCCCGATGAAGCCGCTGATGGTATCGAAGCTCAATACGGTGGCGCAGGTGGCCTTCGCAGCCCTGGTCCTTGCCGCCCTCGGATTTGGTTTCAAATCCTCGCCTTACGATTTGATTTTAATGGGTTTTGTGACCGTCTTGACGTTGCTCTCTGTGTCCTTTTATCTCGTCGAGTGGATGCGGCACATGAGCACCATCGAACCCGGCCAAGAGCCCCAGTAACCAGTATTTCGTGACATTCGCCGGCGCCGCCGGCAGGAGTATTTGCGTGGTCGCCCGCGTCCAACCCCGTCAATTGGCGTTCGCGCTGCCCCATGCGGAGAGTCTGTCCCGCGACAATTTCCTTGAGGGCCCGGCCAATGCCGAGGCGCTGGGGTTGGTCGACTGCTGGCCCGATTGGCCGAACCGGGTGATGCTGCTGGTGGGCCCCGAGGGCTCCGGCAAGAGCCATCTGGCGGCGATCTGGGCCGAGGAGGCCGGGGCGCGCTCCACCATGGCGCACAGTCTGACCGCCGCGACGGTTCCGGCCGAGCTGGTGACCAACGCGCTGGTGGTGGAGGATCTCAACGCCGGCACTTTCGATGAGCGGGCGATGTTCCATCTGCTGAATCTGGCACGTCAGGACAACGCCTATGTGCTGATCACGGCTCGGGTCGCCCCCGCCGCGATGGAGGTCGAATTGCGCGATCTGCGGTCGCGGCTTCGGGCAATCCCGGTGGTCAATCTGATGCCGCCGGATGACGGGCTGTTTCGGGCGCTAATCGTGAAATTCTGCGCCGACCGCCAGCTCAGCATCGATGAGGGGGTGGTCAGCTATGTCGCCAGCCGCATCGAGCGCACATTCGCCGCCGTCCGCAATACCGTGGAGTTGCTGGATAGCGAGGCGCTTCGGCTCGGCCGCCCGGTAACGCGCGCATTGGCCGCGGAACTGCTTCGCGACGCCTGACTTAGCCTTTGAACTCACGAAGCGCGTCAAACCATGCTTGACGGCGAAGCGGGCTGGTTCCTCAATGTCATTGAAGTGTCACGCGATTGACGCAATGTCCGCTGTGATTTGCCGGCACTATAGCGCTGCTTGAACTGGATGGATTGCTGTCTCATGGACTCTGCAGAAGAGATTGTTATTGAAGAGAAAAAGGGCGAAGCGAAACCGGCAGACGTGGTCGCATCAGGTCCCGAGCGCTTCATCAATCGCGAGCTGTCCTGGCTGCACTTCAATCGTCGCGTCCTTGAGGAGTCCGTTAATCCGGGCCATCCGGCGCTGGAGCGCGTCCGCTTCCTGTCCATTTCCGCAAACAACCTTGATGAATTCTTCATGGTCCGTGTCGCCGGCATCAAGGCGCAGGTCCGCGAGGGAATCAGTGAGCGCAGCCCGGACGGCCTGACCCCGGCCGAGCAACTGGTGCTGATCAACAGCGCGGTCTCCAAGCTCGGTAGCGACCAGCAGGCGATCTGGCGCGACCAGCGCGGCATGCTGGCCGATGTCGGCATCGTGCTGCTCGACGGCAAGGAGGTCAGCAAGGCCGACCGGACCTGGATCGAGGATCATTTCCTCCACAATATTTTCCCGCTGCTGACGCCGTTGGCGATCGACCCGGCGCATCCGTTCCCGTTCATCCCCAGCCTCGGCTTCACCATCGCGCTGCATCTGTCGCGGGTGTCCGACGGCAAGACGATGAACGCGCTGATCCGCATGCCCGGCAAGATCGATCGGTTCATCCGCCTGCCGACCCCCGGCAAGGATGGCGCGGTTCGCCTGATCACGCTGGAGCAGGCGACAGGCCTGTTCATCGCGCGGCTGTTTCCGGGTTACACCGTGCAGGGGCAGGGTGCCTTCCGCATCATCCGTGACAGCGAACTTGAAGTCGAAGAAGAGGCCGAGGATCTGGTCCGGCTGTTCGAGACGGCGCTCAAGCGTCGGCGCAGGGGATCGGTGATCCGGCTCGAAATCGAAGCCAGCATGCCGGCCGAACTGCGTGCCTTCGTGCAGCGCGCGCTGGCGACGTCTGACGACGAAATCCTGCTGGTCGATGGCATCCTCGCCATGAACGAGGTCTCGCAGCTCACGCGCCTCGATCGGCCCGATCTGGAATTCGTGCCCTATGTGCCGCGCCACCCGGAACGTGTCCGCGACCATGGCGGTGATATCTTCGCGGCGATCCGCCAGAAGGATCTCATCGTCCATCATCCCTATGAGTCCTTCGACGTCGTCGTGCAGTTCCTGCAGCAGGCCGCGCGCGATCCGGACGTCGTTGCGATCAAGCAGACGCTGTATCGGACCTCCAACAACTCGCCGATCGTGCGCACGCTGGTCGAAGCCGCCGAAGCCGGCAAGTCGGTGACGGCGCTGGTCGAGCTGCGTGCGCGGTTCGACGAAGAGGCCAATATCCGCTGGGCGCGCGATCTCGAACGCGCCGGTGTCCAGGTAGTCTACGGTTTCCTCGAATTGAAGACCCACGCGAAACTGTCGCTTGTGGTGCGCCGCGAGGGCGGCTCGCTCACGACCTATGTCCACACCGGCACCGGCAACTATCATCCGGTCACCGCGCGTATCTACACCGATCTGTCATATTTTACGTCCGACCCGATCATCGGCCGCGATGCCGCGCGCGTGTTCAACTACATCACCGGCTATGCCGAGCCGAGCGACATCGAGAAGATGGCCGTGTCGCCGCTGACCTTGCGTGGACGCATGCTCGAACACATCCGCGGTGAGGCCGCGTTTGCCCGAAACGGCAAGCCCGGTGCGATCTGGCTCAAGATGAATTCGCTGGTCGATCCGGAAATCATCGACGCGCTCTATGAGGCGTCGAATGCCGGCGTATCGGTCGAACTGGTCGTGCGGGGTATTTGCTGTTTGCGGCCCGGTGTGCCCGGTCTGTCCGAGAACATTCGCGTCAAGTCCATCATCGGCCGCTTCCTCGAACACGGTCGAATCTACTGCTTCGGCATGGGCCATGGCCTGCCGAGCCCGAAGGCGGCGGTATATATCTCGTCGGCCGACATGATGCCGCGCAATCTGGATCGCCGCGTCGAGGTTCTGTGTCCACTACAGAACCCCACGGTGCATACCCAGGTGCTTGAGCAGATCATGGTGGCCAATCTGAAGGACACGGAACAGAGCTGGCAATTGTTGCCGGATGGATCGTCAACGCGTATGAAGGCAGCGAAGGGCGAGGAACCCTTCAATGTGCACAATTACTTCATGACGAATCCGAGTCTGTCTGGCCGTGGAAAGTCGCTTGAGAAATCATCCCCGCGCCGGCTCACCCGCCGTTCGGAGCGTCACCAATCCTCGTAAGGAACCAGCAGCGTGGTAGCGCGTGTCAATCAACGCGCGACCAGCGTCGCCGTCATCGATATTGGCTCCAACTCGGTGCGTCTCGTTGTCTACGAGACGCTGACGCGAAGCCTTGTCACGCTTTTCAATGAAAAGGCGCTGTGCGGTCTCGGTCGCGAAGTGCAGAGCACCGGGCTGCTGGCCAAGGATGCCGTCGACAAGGCGCTGACGGCCCTTCGGCGCTTCCATGCGCTGTGCAGGGTCATGAAGGTTGGTCGCGTCTATGCGATCGCAACCGCTGCGGCGCGCGATGCGAGCAATGGACCTGCTTTCATTGCAGCAGCGGAAAAAATCTGTGGCTGCGAGATCCAGATCATATCGGGGCCGCGCGAAGCGAAGCTCTCGGCGCTGGGCGTGATTTCGGGTGTGCACAAACCCGACGGCCTTGTCGGCGATCTCGGGGGCGGTTCGCTCGAATTGATCGATGTCAAAGGCAATGCGGTTCGGCAGGGCGTGACGCTGCCGCTCGGTAGTCTCGCATTGCAGGACGCCTCACAGAAATCACCGAAGAAGGCCGAACGCATCGTCAGGCTGGCGCTGGCTGACGTCGCGCAACTCAAGGCGGGTGTGGGCCGCAATTTCTATGCGGTCGGCGGTACCTGGCGTGCATTGGCGCGGCTGCACATCATCCAGAGCGGCTACCCGCTTCGTGTGATGCATGGCTATTCGATCCCGGCCAACGAGGCGCTCGATTTCGTGCGCCGCTTGCGCCGGCTCGCAACAGCCAACATTCTCGCCAATATCGAAGCCATCGCAGAACAGCGCCAGCCGCTGCTGGTCTACGCCGCGCTCGTACTTGAATATGTCATTCGCACTGCCAAGCCGAAAACCATCGTGTTCTCGACCTATGGCGTCCGTGAAGGCTTGCTGTACGAAATGCTGCCGCAAGCGCAGCGTATGCAAGACGGTCTGGTCGGCGCCGCGCAGACCATGAACGAGTTGTTGTCGCGTTCGGCGCGCCACGCGCAGGAGCTGAGCGACTGGAGTGATCGGTTCGTCCGTGTTGCCAAGCTCAAGGAGACCGACGAGGATCGTCGGCTACGCCGGGTGGCATGTCTGTTGTCTGATATCGGCTGGCGCGTCCATCCGGATCATCGCGGCGAGCAGACGCTCAGTCTGATCACTAACGGCAATTTCGGTTCGGTCGATCATCACGGCCGCGCATTTCTCGCGCTCTGTGTGTACTACCGCTACGCAGGATTCAGCACCGAGAACGAGCCCCCGGAGCTGGTCCGCTCGCTTGTCTCGCCGGCACAGGTTGAACGTGCGCGCTTGCTCGGTGCGCTGTTCAGGGTCGCGCATCTCATTTCGGCGGCGCGGCCGGGCGTGCTGCCCGCCACGCATTTCGCCACCAAGGATCGCAAGATGATGCTCGTCTTCGAGCATCGCATGGTCGATCTCGTCGCCGACCGTGTCGGCAGCCGCTTCAAGCAGCTGGCGCGACTGGTCGGGAAGTCCGGTTCGATCGTCAGGCGATAGCCACCGCCGCTCGTTCTGAATGATGCTACTGATTGCAGCGCGGCGCTCCCATCGCCGGTGCGCGTCTGACGAGTTTGAGCGCCCGTGCTGCTTCGCCGAACAATTTGCGGAGCCACCTACGTGCAGGGCGCCGAGTTACTGACTAACGCGATTTTCCAGCGTGCCGATCGCCTCAATCTGACATTTCACCACATCACCGGCCTTGAGCGGCTGCGGTGGCGTCATGGCGTAGCCGACGCCAGAGGGCGTACCGGTCGCAATGACGTCGCCAGGTTCCAGGGTCATGCCGAGGGAGAGATCGTGGATGATCCGCGCGATCGGGAAGATCATGTGTTTGGTGTTGGAGTTCTGACGCAGTTCGCCATTCACCGTCAGCGAGATGTCGAGGGCCTGCGGGTCCGGGATATCGTCGCGGTGCACGACCCACGGTCCCATCGGGCAACTGCCGTCGAGGCCTTTACCCTTGAACCATTGGTCGTGACGGCGCTGCAGGTCGCGGCCGGTCACGTCATTGATGATGGTGTAACCAAAGATATGGTCGAGTGCATCGTCCATGGAGATATTGACGCCGCGACGGCCGATCACCACGGCCAGCTCGACCTCATAGTCGAGCACCTCGGTGATCCCGGCATGCAGCGGAATATTGGCGCCGGGGCCGATCACCGCAGTCGGCGGCTTCGTGAAGATCTGCGGATATTCCGGCAGCTTCACCTCGGTGCCGCGCGCACGGTAACCCTCTTTGACGTGCTCGATATAGTTTCTGCCGACGCAGAAGACATTCTTGCGCGGTGAGGGGATCGGCGCCAGCAGTGTCGCATCTGCCGCGCTGATGACTGCATTCGGCAACTCGCCGCTGTCAGCTGAGGCGACCAGTCGCTCTGCAGTCTTCAGTCCAACGTCACCCGCCTCGATCAAGGCAATCAGATCCTTGAAAGTGGCATCGCCCGCTGCTGCTTTCGCCAGATCGAGGATGCGGCCGTCTTTCAGGACGGCGCCCAGATGTGCTGCGTTACCAACAGAGATCGTGACGAATTTCATGACGCTTCCCCAGAACAATGGCCGTTGACCGGCTGTAGCGCATTTCTGCACTACTTCGGCGGTCGTTGGAAAGGGGAGAGTCCACATGGTGAGGAGCGCGGCTTCGCGCGTCTCGAACCATGAGATGTTTGGCGCATCCTCCGGATGAGGGATGGATGAGAATATTAGGGGCGATCCACCCGGATCACCCGGCCTTTTTCCATCGCCAAGGCAAGGCGGCCATGCTTGAGCGCCAGTGCAGCCTCGCCGAACAGCTCACGCCGCCAGCCGTGCAGGGCGCCCACATCGGCGTTGTCATCGGTAGCGATCTGCTCGAGATCATCGACGGTCGCAATGACCTTGCTGGCGACGGCGTGACGCTCAGAGGTCATCCGCAGCAACACCTTCAGCAGTTCGACGGTGGCTGCGCCGTTGGAATTGCCGCGCGGCTTCTCGATCTTTGGCAATGTAGCGGGGTCGCGGGCGACGCCACGCTGGACGGCGGCGACAATGTCGCTGCCCCATTTGGAGCGATCAAAGCCCTTCGGCAGCGAACGCAGATTGGCCAACTTCTCCAGTGAGGTCGGCGCGTGGGTTGCGATATCGCCGACGGCATCGTCCTTCAGCACGCGCGAGCGCGGTACATCGCGGCTCTGCGCTTCCTGTTCGCGCCAAGCCGCGACTTCCATCAGCACCGCGAGCTCTTTCGGCTTGCGGACACGGGTCTTCAACCGCTCCCAGGCGCGCTCGGGATGGAAATCATAGGTCTTTGGCGAGGTGAGAATTTCCATTTCCTCGCTGACCCAGTCGCTGCGGTCGCGCTTCTTCAGATCGGCATCGAGCTTGGCGAAGACGTCGCGCAGATGGGTAACGTCGGAGACGGCGTAATGCAGCTGTTCCTCGGTCAGCGGGCGGCGCGACCAGTCGGTGAAACGGTGGGTCTTGTCGGGGCGGTGGCCGGTGACGCGTTCGACGAGCTGGTCATAGGCGATGCTGTCGCCATAACCGAGCACCATGGCCGCGACCTGGGTGTCGAAGATCGGATGCGGGACCACGCCGGCGCGGTGCACGATGATTTCGATGTCCTGCCGGGCAGCGTGGAAGACCTTCAGCACGGCCTCGTTGGCCATCAGGTCGAAGAACGACGTGAGGTCGATGCCCTCGGCGAGCGTATCGACCACCACAGCGTCTTCCGCGCTGGCCATCTGAACCACGCAGAGCAGCGGGTAATAAGTGGTCTCGCGGAGGAATTCCGTATCGACCGTAATGACGGGGTGCTTGGCAAGTCGCTCGCAGGCGGCGGTCAGCTGGGCAGTGGTCGTGATCAGTTCCATGGATGGTCCATAACGCTTTTGCCAAGGCGTTCGGCCGAAAAACCTGTTGAGTCAAGGTGTTTCGGGCAGATTGAAGGTCTGCTCGGATAGAATAAGGGTGTTTAGGTGCCGCAGAAGGTCTTCAGCACGCGCTGACCCGGCTCCGGCGGCTCGGCGTAATCCGCCATCTCCGGTTGATCTTCATAGGGTTTCGCCAGCACGGCCAGAAATTCTTCGAACGGCGTGTAGTTGTCGGCCAGCGCCGCCTGGATCACCGCCTCGACGCGATGATTACGGGGGATGAAGGCCGGATTGACTGTCTGCATCGCCTGATAGCGGGTACCGGCGTCTTGCGGCTCCTGGCTGAGTCGCTGCCGCCAGTTCGCCGCCCAGGCGTCGAACGCTGTCGGATCGATGAACAGGCCGCGCACGGCTTCGTCGTTGTCTGCGTCAACCGCGGCGCTGCCGAGGCGGCGAAAGGTCAGCGTGAAATCGGCCTGATTGGCACTCATGGCGGTTAGCAGATCCTGCGCCAATGCAGCATCGTCCGGCCGACTGGTGAACAGCCCGAGCTTCCGGCGCAGACCGGCCTGATAGGCCGTGTCGAAAATATCGGGGAATTTGCCCAATGCGGCCTGCGCAATCTCGATGGCGGTCTTCTCGTCGCTGTCGATCAGCGGCAGCAGCGTCTCGGCGAAACGATTCAGATTCCACAGCGCGATGCGCGGCTGGTTCGCATAAGCGTAACGG
The DNA here is from genome assembly GCF_058800725.1 of Tardiphaga sp. GW822-FHT04G09. Lineage (NCBI taxonomy): Bacteria > Pseudomonadati > Pseudomonadota > Alphaproteobacteria > Hyphomicrobiales > Nitrobacteraceae > Tardiphaga > Tardiphaga sp. GW822-FHT04G09. The sequence continues at coordinate 752,918 of NZ_JBXAMO010000001.1, forward strand.
CCCATCTCGTCGATCGAGCTGTATACGGTTGCCGGATCGTAGGCGTCCATGAAGGCGCAGGGGCCGTAATCGATGGTCTCGCCGGATATCGAGCAGTTATCGGTGTTCATCACCCCGTGGATGAAGCCCACATGCAGCCAGCGCGCGACGAGTTCTGCCTGACGGCGGATCACCGCATCGAGCAGCGCGCGAATGGGGTACTCGGCTCTCGCCGCATCGGGATAGTGCCGCGCGATCACGTGGTCGGCGAGCTGCGTCACCCCGGCGATATCCTCGCGCGCGGCGAAGAATTGGAATGTCCCGACGCGGATATGGCTCGACGCCACACGCGTCAGCACAGCGCCGGGCAGCATGGTCTCACGCTGGACGCGTTCGCCGGTGACAACCGCGGCGAGGGAGCGTGTGGTGGGAATGCCCAGGGCCGCCATGGCTTCACTGACGATGTACTCCCGGACCACCGGCCCGAGTGCAGCGCGACCATCGCCGCGGCGCGAGAAAGGCGTCGGACCGGAGCCCTTGAGCTGGATATCGCGGCGTATGCCGTCGCGGTCGATGACTTCGCCAAGCAGGATCGCGCGGCCGTCGCCGAGTTGCGCCACGAAATGCCCGAACTGATGTCCGGCATAGGCCATCGCGAGAGGATCGGCACCATCGGGCACGCGCTTGCCGGCAAGCACGTCGACGCCCTCGGGGCTGGCCAGCCAGTCCGGATCGATGCGGAGTTGTTCAGCGAGGGCGCGATTCAGCTTGATCAGCCGCGGCGCCGCCACCGGCGTCGGCGCGACGCGGGCAAAGAAATTCGCGGGCAGGGCGGCATAGCTGTTGTCGAACGGAAAGTGGACTGTCATGGCCCCAAGATGGGGGGCCATGACGCGTTAGGCAACTGCTGAAAGCGGTCTCAGGCGGCGCGAACCGTGTCGAGGAACCGGTCGACTTCGCCCTTCAGGCGATTGCTCTCGAGCGATAGCGACTGCGCTGCAGCAAGCACCTGCGTGGAGGCCGAGCCGGTCTCGCTGGCGCCGCGATTGACCTCGGTGACCTCGTTGGCGACCTGGGTGCTAAGCTGCGCCGACTGCTGGACATTGCGCGCGATTTCCTGCGTTGCGGCACCCTGTTCCTCGACGGCCGCTGCGATCGCCGACGAGACTTCGGAAATCAGCGTGATGGTCGAGCCGATCTCCTTGATGGTCTCGACCGTCTCCGCACTGGCCGCCTGCATGCCGGCGATCTGCATGCTGATTTCATCGGTGGCCTTGGCGGTCTGCGAGGCCAGTGCCTTCACCTCGGCGGCGACGACCGCAAAGCCGCGACCGGCTTCGCCGGCACGTGCCGCTTCGATGGTGGCATTCAGCGCCAGCAGGTTGGTCTGTTCGGCGACGGCGGTGATGAGCTTCACGACGTCATCGATCCGTGCGGTGGCCTGCGAGAGCTTGGCGATGCTCTCATTGGTCTTCTCGGCCTGCAATACGGCGGTGGAGGCGATGCGGTTGGACTCGTGGACCTGGCGGCCGATTTCATTGACCGAGGACGTGATCTCTTCCGTCGCCGCAGCCACCGACTGCACATTGTCCGACACGACCTGCGATGCTGACGCCGCCGAGCCCGACAGGGTCATGGTGATATCCGACGTGCGGGTCAGCGTGGTGGCGGAGGCTTCGAGTTCGGTGGAGGCGGACGAAAGCGAACCAACGAGCTCGCTGATCATCGACTCGAAGTTGCTGGTTGCCTTCGTGATGGTTTCCGCACGCGCGGCCTTGACGGCGGCTTCGGCACCGGCGGCCTGATCCGCAGCACGCTTGGCGATAAGGGCGTCCTTGAATATCTGCAGCGCGCTGGCGATGCGGCCGATCTCGGTGCTCTCGCCCTGATGCGGAATGACGGCCTCGAGCTGGCCACCGGTCAGTTGGCCCATCGGCTTCAGGATCGAAGCGATGCCGCCGGAGATGTCGCGCACCAGATACATGGCAGCGCCGAGGCCGAGCACGGCCGAGGCGCCGAGAATGATCACCATCATCCAGATCGCGTTGGCATAGGTCGCGTTCGCATTGCTGCCGGAAGCTTCGGCGCCCTTGTCGTTCAACTCGACGAGCTTGGCCAGCGTGCCATCCATGGCGCGGCCGGTCGGGACCACCTTCCTGGCGTTGATCTCCTTGGCTGCCGTCACGTCGCCCTTGTTGGCGAGGGCCTGGACGTCATTGCCTGCGGCAATGAAGGCCTTCCATTCGGCGTCGAGCTTGTCGGCCAATTCGCGTTCGGCCGGCGACGATACGAGCGGGGCGTAGGCCTTCGCGGCCTTGTCGAAGTCCGACTTGCGGGCGATGAGGTTCTTGTCGACATCCGGACGGTCGGCATCGGCGACGATCAGGTGGTCGCGCAGCACGGCGCGATAGCGCGCCGACTGAACGCGCATTTCGCCAATCCAGCGGACGCTGGGGAGCCACTGTGTCTGGATGTCCTGGGTCGCTGCGTTGATGGCTCGCATCTGCATGAAGGCGAGGGCGCCGATGCCCGCGATCACCGCGAAGAGAAAAGCGACGATGACAAACAGCTTGGTACTGATCGAGTATCTTGCGAGCACGAATGTATTCCTCGGCGGTTCTAAGGCTGCGACGCTGGTCAGCCGAAACGACGGCTGCCTTGGGTTGCGGCATGGCATAAGCAGCAAGTTCCAGTTGAAGAGCCTGCCTTCAAAACGGGCAGGGTTCACGACATGACAGTGAATGGCGGTCGTCAACGTTCAGTAAATATTGACGTAAATACCACCCTAAGTAATTGAGATTGGTGCGAAAATACCGACGCGGTATGCCGTGTTACCTGTTGTGCACGGTCTGGGGTGGCTGATTATTTCTTGTACAATCATGTAGTTCCCGCGCTGCGGGAGGTCTTCTTGTCGCCCGATTGCGTTTGGAAATAAGGATCTCAAATTTCTCGGCTGGCCCCCTCCGGTGACGCAGTCGCGGTCCGCAAATTCGGGCGGTCCGATCACCGAGCTTTGGTTGCCGCGTCGGGTGCGGTCGGGTAAACCCTGCGCTTCGCGCTTGATCGCGAACCCGATTCCGCCCTCTGACGTATTTCCAGGATACCCATGCATCGCTACCGGTCTCACACCTGCGGCGCGCTCCGCGACAGCCATATCGACCAGACCGTTCGCCTGTCGGGGTGGTGCCATCGTATCCGCGACCATGGCGGCGTGCTGTTCATCGATCTGCGCGACCATTACGGCCTGACGCAATGCGTCGCCGACCCGGACTCGCCGGCGTTCAAGGTGGTCGAGACGCTGCGTTCGGAATGGGTGGTCAAGATCGACGGTCTGGTGCGACGCCGTCCCGGCGGCACCGAAAACGCCGACCTGCCGACCGGCGACGTCGAAATTTACATCAACGCCATCGAGGTGCTGGGCGCGGCTGCAGAATTGCCGCTGCCGGTATTCGGCGATCAGGAATATCCGGAAGACATCCGCCTGAAGTATCGCTTCCTCGACCTGCGTCGCGAGAAGCTGCACCAGAACATCATGACCCGCGGCGCCATCGTCGACTCGATGCGCAAGCGGATGAAGGAGCAGGGCTTCTTCGAATTCCAGACGCCGATCCTGACGGCGTCGTCGCCGGAAGGCGCGCGCGACTTTCTGGTGCCCAGCCGCATTCATCCCGGCAAGTTCTACGCGCTGCCGCAGGCGCCACAGCAGTACAAACAGCTGTTGATGATGTCGGGCTTCGACCGCTACTTCCAGATCGCGCCATGCTTCCGCGACGAGGATCCGCGCGCGGATCGTCTGCCCGGCGAATTCTACCAGCTCGATCTCGAAATGAGCTTTGTCGAGCAGGAAGACGTGTTCGCGGCCGTGCAGCCGGTCATTACCGGCGTGTTCGAGGAATTCGCCAAGGGTAAGCCGGTCAACAAGGATTGGCCGAAGATCCCTTATGCGGAGTCGCTGCGTAAGTACGGCACCGACAAGCCGGACCTGCGTAACCCGCTGGAGATGCAGAACGTCGCCGAGCACTTCCGTGGCTCCGGCTTCAAGGTGTTCGCGCGCATGCTCGAGGACGACAAGAACCAGGTCTGGGCGATCCCCGGCCCCGGCGGCGGCAGCCGTGCATTCTGCGACCGCATGAACTCCTGGGCGCAGGGCGAAGGCCAGCCGGGCCTCGGCTACATCATGTGGCGTGAAGGCGGCGAAGGCGCTGGTCCCTTGGCCAACAATATCGGACCGGAGCGCACCGAAGCGATCCGTCAGCAGCTCGGCATGAAGGCCGGCGATGCCGCGTTCTTCGTCGCGGGCGATCCCGAGAAGTTCTACAAGTTTGCAGGTCTCGCGCGCACCAAGGTGGGCGAAGAGCTCAACCTGATCGACAAGGAGCGCTTCGCGCTGGCCTGGATCGTCGATTTCCCGATGTACGAGTACAACGAGGACGACAAGAAGGTCGACTTCTCGCACAACCCGTTCTCGATGCCGCAGGGGGGCATGGATGCGCTGGTCGGGCAGGATCCGCTGACGATTAAGGCGTTCCAGTACGACATCACCTGCAACGGCTATGAGATCGCCTCGGGCGGCATCCGCAACCACAAGCCGGAAGCCATGGTGAAGGCGTTCGAGATCGCCGGCTATGGCGAGGAGACTGTGGTCGAACGCTTCGGCGGCATGTATCGCGCCTTCCAGTATGGTGCGCCGCCGCATGGCGGCATGGCAGCGGGCGTCGATCGCATCGTGATGTTGCTGTGTGGCACCAACAACCTGCGCGAGATCTCGCTGTTCCCGATGAACCAGCGCGCCGAAGATCTGTTGATGGGCGCGCCTTCGGAGGCGACACCTAAGCAGCTGCGTGAGGCACATATCAGGCTGAACCTGCCGGAGAAGTAATTTCCGGCAGGCGCGCGCTTACTTGGTGCTCTGCACGTCGATCTGGAACAGCGACAGCACCACGGCGGGGTCGCTCTTCAGCAATTGAACCAGCTGCATCACTGGCAGCTTGGCGCGGGACGTGATCTTCACGGTCAGCGTGCCGTGCGGCGTCTCAACGAAGTTTGCCGCTGCATCGGCGATCTTGATCGCCGATCCAGAAATATCGGAGATCGCGACGGGGAGCGTTGCCACACAGGCTGAAGGCGAAATCGCAGGCGCCGCGGCGCCGGCGGAGGCCATCTGGCTGTGACGGCATCAAATTACCCCCTTTTCGCGCGACCGGGCAAGGCAGCTCATCCCCTTGAGACGGCACCTCGCACCGATCGGTTCGAGGCGGAAGCCGCTAATTTGCAGCTGGAGAGAGCGTCTGACATGCCATGGAAGCGGTTGCGTCCAAGGCCCCCCGCACGATAGACATCCCACTGAATCTGTCGAACAACTCATCCGTCCAGCCCTTCACATGTTCGGTTTCGACGCGCGGGAGTACGCATGTCATCATCCTCAGAAGATCTCTCGCGCGCGGCGCTTGCCTATCACCGTCTTCCCAAGCCGGGTAAGCTCGAAATCCAGGCCACCAAGCCGCTCGCCAACCAGCGTGATCTGGCTCTGGCCTATTCGCCGGGCGTAGCTGCGCCGTGTCTCGCGATTGCTGCTGACCCCAATGAAGCGGCGTCACTGACCTCGCGCGCCAATCTTGTGGCCGTCGTCTCCAACGGTACGGCGGTGCTTGGTCTCGGCAATATCGGCCCGCTGGCCTCGAAGCCGGTGATGGAAGGCAAGGCGGTTCTGTTCAAGAAGTTCGCCGGCATCGACGTGTTCGACATCGAGATCGCCGCCGACACCATCGAGCGCGTGGTTGAGGTCGTCTCGGCACTGGAGCCGACCTTCGGCGGCATCAACCTTGAAGACATCAAGGGGCCGGAATGTTTCGAGATCGAGGCGCAGCTCAAGGAGCGCATGAAGATCCCGGTGTTTCACGACGACCAGCATGGCACCGCCATCATCGTCGGCGCCGCCATCAAGAACGCGCTGCTGCTGAACGGCAAGAACATCAAGGACGTCAAGATCGTCTGCTCCGGCGCTGGCGCTGCGGCGATCGCCTGCCTCAATCTTCTGGTGTCGCTCGGCGCGCAGAAGAAGAATATCTGGGTCTGCGATATCGACGGTGTCGTCCATGAAGGCCGCAACACACTGATGGATCGCTGGAAGGCGGTCTATGCGCAGAAGACCGATGCGCGCGTGCTGGGCGACGTGATCGCCGGCGCCGACATCTTCCTCGGCGTTTCCGCGCCGGGCGTGCTGAAGCCCGAGATGGTCAAGCAGATGGCCGACAAGCCGCTGGTGCTGGCGCTCGCCAATCCGACGCCCGAAATCATGCCGGACGAGGCTCGGAAGGTTCGCCCTGACGCGATGATCTGCACCGGCCGGTCGGACTTCCCGAACCAGGTCAACAACGTTCTGTGTTTCCCGTTCATCTTCCGCGGCGCACTCGATTGCGGTGCTACGGCGATCAATGAGGCGATGAAGATCGCCGCCGTCGATGCCATCGCGCAGCTTGCGCAAGACCCGCCATCGGACGCCGTGACGGCCGGCTTCGACAACGAGACTCAGGGCTTCGGTCCGGGCTCGCTGATCCCGAGCCCGTTCGATCCGCGCCTGATCCTGCGCATCGCGCCGGCAGTGGCGAAGGCTGCAATGGAGTCCGGCGTCGCGTCGCGGCCAATTGCAAACTTCGATGACTACACCGCAGGTCTTGAACGCTTTGCGTTCCGTTCGGGACTGGTGATGAAGCCAGTCTTTGCGAAGGCGAAGACCCAGCCGGTGCGCGTGATCTATGCCGAAGGTGAAGACGAGCGCGTGCTGCGTGCGACGCAGGTCGTGCTGGAAGAGAAGCTGGCGCGTCCGATCCTGGTCGGTCGCCCGTCGGTGGTGGAAGCGCGCATCAAGCGTTTCGGTCTGGCGATCCAGGCCGGCAAGGATTTCGACCTCATCAATCCCGAGGACGATCCGCGTTATCGCTCTTACGTGCAGTCCTACATCGACGTGGCCGGCCGCAATGGCGTGACGCCGGATGCGGCGCGCACGGTCGTGCGGACCAATGCGACGGTGATTGCGGCGCTCGCCGTGGTGCGCGGCGAAGCCGATGCCATGATCTGCGGCGTCGAAGGCCGTTACATGAGCCATTTGCGTCATGTCCGCGAGATCATCGGCTTCCTGCCGGGGGTCACCGACTTTGCAGCACTCGCACTGATGATTACCAGCAAAGGTGCGCATTTCATCGCCGATACGCAGGTGCGGCCGAATCCGAGTGCGGAAGAACTTGCTGAGGTCGCGGCGCTGGCGGCGATTCACGTCCAGCGTTTCGCTATGAAACCGAAAGTTGCCTTCGTGTCGCATTCGGATTTCGGCAGCTACGATACCGATTCATCGAAGAAGATGCGCCGCGCCGCAGCGTTACTGCGCGAGAAGCATCCGGAAATCGAGTCCGATGGCGAAATGCAGGGCGATACCGCGCTGTCGGAAGCGGCCCGCAAGATCGTGCTCCCGCATTCGAAGCTCGAAGGCTCGGCGAATGTCCTCATCATGCCGACGCTCGATGCCGCCAATGTGGCCTATCAGATGATCAAGACGCTGGCCGATGCGCTCCCGGTCGGCCCGATCCTGATCGGCCCGGCGCGTCCGGCGCATATCCTGACGCCGGGGGTGACGGCGCGTGGTATCCTCAACATGACGGCGGTGGCCGCCGTCGAGGCGCAGGAGCGGGCTGGGCGTCCGCAGGCGAGTCTGTTCGGCTAGTACGTTCAGCAGCCTTGCGCTGACTGGACGATTCCTGGCCATTGCGTTTTTGGATAGTTCGCCGATCTGAACGGGCTCGCGATAAATGGATGGCTTGAACGAGGTCATCCATTTGTTCGTTTGAAAAATGCGATGGAATGATCATACTCGTCATCTATTTCGATGAGTATCCATTGCAGTCCAGCGAGGCCGACCAATGCCAGCGTTTATTACTTTTGGGCGCATTCTCTTTGCCGTGATCTTCATTGCGTCTGGCGCATCCAAGTTTCTCGACCTCAGCGCAACGGCAGATGCGATCGCGAACAAGGTTATTCCGACGATCCCTGCGGTCGTGACGCCCTATGCGACGCAGCTCGAAGGGCTGGCGGGCATGGAATTGAAGCAGATCCTCGCGATCGCCGTTGCAACACTGGAGCTGATCGGCGGTATCTTCGTCGCGCTGAACTTCGGCGCGCGCTTCTTCGCGCTGGTGCTGGTGCTGTTCGTGATGGCCGCAACGTTCTACTTCCATGACTTCTGGAACCTGACTGGTCCTGAGGCCAAGAACCAGATGATCCACGCGCTGAAGAACCTGTCGCTGATCGGCGGCCTCTTCATGATCGCCGGTATCGGCCGCAGCGCGCGACTGCCGGGCGGTTACACGGAGGTGTAGTCCTCGTTCAGGACACTCGCCGCCACGCGGTGACGCTGACGTCATGCGCGGCGTCGAGGATCTGAACCTCACTCGCTTGCAAGCCGTGACTGGAGAGAATGTCCTGCGGCGATTGTTCGGGGACGCCGGGGAAGCATCCCTCGCCGCCGGGCAGGCGGATATGCGGCGCCTGCGACAGCCAGAACACGTCCATGCGATCAAGGAACATCTCGAATACGCTGGGGCCGCCGATGACGGCGACGGTGCCGGCATGAATATCAGCATATGCGCAAGCGTCTTCGAAGGATGCGCCGGCCGGATTCCACAGCGTGGCTTTGTTGTTTGCGGGATCGGGCTCTACTGCAACGATGCTGCGGCTGACGACGATGCGCTTCCGCTTCGGTGAGTTCGGCTGATCCTCGAACGAATGCCTGCCGTGCACGATAAGGTCGGCACGGTCGAGACCAGCGGTGAAGAAGGCGAGATCGCCGGGAAATTTGAGGGTATCGGGCATCAAGCCACTGGCGTCGGCGAGCATGCCGTCCGCCGAGACGATGACGTAGCCGTTGAATCGAAATGCGGGCATCAGGGGCGTCGACGAGTCCTCATCATTCCGAGATCGTCTGGACGACGCTGTTCACAGGACGGCTACTGACCGTCGGCAGCTTGGCATCCTTGACGATCGCTTCATCGTAGGACGCGATGGTCTGTACGGGCGCCTTGGCGCGCATATGGACGACCTTGTAACCACCGGCCTTGAGCTTGCGCAGCAGGGTCGGCAGCGCTTCGGCGGTGTGCTTCTGGAAGTCGTGCATCAGGATGATACCCTTGCCGAGCTTGTCGAGCTTGGTCATCACATTGGTCACGACCTGTTCGGACTTACGCGTCTTGAAGTCGAACGAGTCGATGTCGCAGGAGAAGATCGCGATATTTCGGGTGCCGAGATAGGTGACGATTTCGGGCGGGTGCTGCAGCGCCGGCGCCCGGAAGAACGGCGCGGGGGCTGAGCCCAGTGCCCACTTCACAGCGCTGAAGCCCTTTTCGATCTCATCGATGCGCTGCTGTTGGGTCAGCTTCTTGCTGGTCAGCGCGATATGGGCCCAGGTGTGTCCGCCGATGGTGTGGCCGGCGGCCGCGACCTGTTTCAGCACTTCCGGATAATAGGTGGCGTGCTTGCCGATCGGGAAGAACACCGCCTTGACGCATTCGTCGGCGAGCGTCTTCAGCACGGTCGGCGTCGTGGTTTGCCATGGACCGTCATCGAAGGTCAGCACCACTTCCTTGTCGCGCAGGAAGTCGAGCTGCTTGAAATGTTCGAAGCCGAAGCCCGGACCACCCGTCGTGTCGATCTCGACGATACGGCTGACGCCGAGCGCATCGGGATTGGCGCAGGTCGATTTGGCGGGGGCAGGTGCAGCCGCGGGTGGCGGCGCGGGCGTTGCCGCAGCCGGGGCTGCAACACCGGCCTTGGGCGCCTGCGCCTGTGCGCCTGCTGCCCACAATGAAACCGCGCTCGCAAAAATCAGACTTGCCGCACTGCGCATCTTGTTCCCCTTGAACTGCCATCAGCGTCGTCAGCGAAATGGCCGGGCTGATCCAGATGGTTGTGGCCGCAATTCTAGCGCGATTTCCGGCGGTACCGCTATGGCAACGGACCTTATCCCCAGTCAGCGCCAGGATAGGTATCGAACGGCTCAAGCCGCGGTAAGGGCACGTCCGACGGCGGTCTTGATGCGAGTATCGGTCGGTTCGAATTCGGAGGCAAAGGAGTCGGTGAGATAGCCATCACGGCCGACCAGATATTTGTGGAAGTTCCACCGCGGCAGGTCGCGCGGCCGTGCCTCTGCCGCCCATTTGTAGAACGGATGCGCGTTCGGCCCCTTCACGACGGTCTTGGACGCCATCGGGAAGCCGATGCCGAAATGTCCTTCGGCGACATCGGCGATCTCCTTTGTCCCGCCTGGCTCTTGCCCGCCGAAGTCGTTGGAGGGCACGCCGATGATCATCAACCCGCGATCGCGGAACTCGGTCCACAGCGTCTGAAGTCCGGCATATTGCGGGGTGAAGCCACATTGCGAGGCGGTGTTGACCACCATGATCGGACGACCGGCGTAATCGGAGAGCTTGATGTCGCCGCCCTTGAGGCCGGGAAACGAGAAGCCATAGGCGGTCATGCGGCTTACGGCGCCTTGCGCCGATGCATGGCGCGACAAGGCGGCAGCACTCGCTGCGCCGAGCACCGTCGTCAGTATCTGCCTGCGATTGATCATCGCCATTTGTCGTAGCCCATCCTGTTTCGCGAGCAGAGTAGCGGCATCTCGCCGATGACGCACTCAACAAGCTGTTACAGGGCGGGAGCTGCGAGGCTAGCGCAGCGGCACCACGAATTCGGTGCCCTGGCCAGTTTCGCCGCCGGCGGCGATGCCCTGATCTGACACAACGATGGAGCCGCCGGTCGCCAGCGCTTCGGTAATCTGCGCCATGGCGTCCGCAGGGATCGTCAGGCGGTCGAGCGCTTCGGCAGCGCTGTTCGGCAGCGGCCGGGTTTTGACCTCAACCGCACCGGTGGATTTGCGGCGACGCGAGACGTTGTCGTCCTCGTCGGCGCGACGCGGGACCGCAGGCAGCGATACCGCGGTCCAGTGGAACGCCTTGGCGTCATCCTTGTCGATGCGGGCCGTGAACACATGGGTGCCGAGGGGGCGGTCGCTGGGCTTGATCGCGATCGGTATCTCGAACAGCGGCGCGAAATTCTGCCGCACATAGAGCTTGCCGTCCTTGCCGCTGACCAGCACGGCGATCTGACCGATACGCTTCGGCTGCGCATCGGCGGCAGGCGCCGCAGGCATCTCGGCCCTGGCTGAATCGGCGGGGCGCGTTTCGTCCTTTTTGGCGTCGGGCGCAGAGGCGGCTACCGGTGCCGTGCTAGACATTGCGACTTCAGTCTTCGGTGCTTCTGTCTTGGCAGCTTCAATCTTGGCCGGTGCTTCCGCGACGGCCTCAGCCGATTTGACCTCGGGCGTCGGCAGTTCGACCACTTTGGCAATGGCGGCGTCGAGATCGCGGCGCGTCATGATTTCGGGTTCGGCGGCCTTGACGGTGCCTTCGACCTTTGCCGGTGTTGCGTCCGTCATTACGGTCTTTGGCGCCGGTTTTGCCAGCGCATTGCTGGCATCGGCGGTCTGGGTCTTGGCGCGGTCGGTGGCAGACGGTTTCAGGCCGAGATCCTCGGGCTTCGCATCCACAGAGACCTTGTCGACCTTCGGCGTCGTCTGGACGTCCTGGGGTGCCGCAGCTGCGACCGGAACCGGTGCAGGCTTCTGCGCGGCGAGGAGGGGGTGGGAAAATTCCGCAGGCGAGATTTCGCCGGGTGTGATGATCACGCGGGCGCCCATGCGGGTCCAACCCCAGATCTTCGTCGCAAAGGCCATCGGCATGCGGATGCAGCCGTGGGAGGCCGCATAGCCCGGTAGGGCGCCGGCGTGCAGCGCGATGCCCGACCACGTGATACGCTGCATGTAAGGCATCGGCGCGCCGCTATAGATATTGGAGCGGTGCCATTTGTTCTTCTGGATGATGCTGAACACGCCCATGGGGGTGGAATGGCCGCGCATGCCGGTGGAGACCGGCGTCTCCGCGAAAAGGCCGTTGGCGTCGAATACCCGCAGCGTTTGCCGCTCGATCGAGATGTTGATCACCAGCGGGCCGACTGGCTTGGCGTGTTCCTTGACCTGTTTTTCAAGTTTGGCGCCGAGCCGCTTCAGCTTTTTCTGGCGCTGCTGCGGTTGTGGCGCCGGGGGCTCGATCTCCCGCATGATCATCGGGTTTTCGTCGGTCCAGAACACCGCGGCATCGGCAGGCGCTGCAGCGGCAATGCCGGCCATGGCGACGAGCGCGATCCGCAGGAGGCTGCCGGAAAAAATCGTGCTGCTCAGAAGACGGCTCCAATCCGCTGGTTCACGCGATAAATGAAATGCGGCCACGCCAGTATCCTCGAATCCATCTCAAAACATTAGTCTCGCAGACGCGAGATGGGTTCACCAGCATGAGTGATCTGGCTACCGCTGAGTCGGGATCAGGGTAGCAAAAAAGCCTCACATTGAATTAACAACGGCCCATCGCGGCTTCCGAATCCGGTTGGAATGCCTACATATTTCGGATCGCTCACGGAGAGTTGCATGACATTTAATGGATCTGGCGCACGTGCCAAGGCGCTGCGGCGCAGCGTTCTGGTGCTGTCGGCACTGACGGTGTTCGCTTCGATCCCGGCACAGGCTGCGGATGAGCCGGATCTGATCTTCCGGCGCTCCACCGTGTTCAAATGGCTCAGCCCCAACGACAAGCTGGCGACCTACGGAGTCGATGATCCGGAAGTCGAAGGTGTCGCCTGCCACTTCACGGTGCCTGAAAAGGGCGGCTTCAAGGGATGGCTCGGTCTGGCCGAAGAGGTCTCGGACATCTCGCTGGCCTGCCGGCAGATCGGCCCCATCAAGTTCAGGACCAAGAGCGATCAGGGCGAGGACATGTTCCGCCAGCGCCGGAGCCTTTTCTTCAAGAAAATGCAGATCGTCCGTGGCTGCGACGCCAAGCGAAACGTGTTGGTCTATATGGTCTATTCGGACAGGATCATCGAAGGTTCGCCGAAGAACTCGACGTCATCGGTCCCGATCATGCCCTGGGGGCAGACAGATACCGCCATCGAGAAGTGCGGCGACTTCATCAAATAACAGCGTCGGTCGATCCGGATCGATCCGCTGCCGCTATTCGACCGGGTGAGTAATCGCACGCTTCGTGCGAAGGCGGTCCCAGGACTGTTGGGGCTGCGGGTCTCGGTGGCCCACGAGCTGGACCAGCTGTTGCGGATAGCACTCGTTGCCGTGCGAGCCGTAGCCCTGCTGCGACATGGCGCCTTGGCATTTGGCGCGCGGGCGGACTGTGGAGATCAGTGGCCGTCCGGGTGCGCTGATCGGGGTATCCTTGCCAACGTCGTTGTTGCCGGTTCCCACGACTGCATTCCTTCTCTTCGAGGTGAACAGAAACGCGCAGTCGCCTGAAAAGGTTGCATACGCTCTCCTGAAGTCGCTTTAGCCGCGTTTCGGTTCAGTTTTGTTAAGGGCGTGCGACAGCCAGACGATCTTTCAAAGCATCCTTTCCAAGACGTTCGCAGATTTGCCGCCCGGATTGTGTCGTCGGCATGGGCGCCACGAAACAATTCAGCAGGGCGACGAAACCATTTTCCTCTTGGGCCGCAGACGTGCCGAAACCCGCATTGGGTATCCATGGGCCAACGACGCGGCGGGCAGCGGGCGGACAACCGAGAAACGAAAAGAAAAGTTTTGAAATGACTCGACTGCGTGTTCTGACCGGCATTGTTGTCGCTGCCACCCTTGCAGGTTCCATGACGGGACGTGCGGCGCAGGCGCAGATCTGGTCGTGGCGGAAATTGCCGGACCAGCGCGGCGAATTCGTACGTCTGTGCTCACCACATATGGTCGGACGCTGGGCGCATCCGGAAGAGGTGTGTGGCTGCCTGCATGACCATGCCATAGCGACCGTGGAAGACGCCGATCTGCGCGAAGCACTGTTGCGGGGCATCAGCGAGCGCGGCGTGCCTACCATCGAGAAGGACTGGATCCCGGCATCGAAGCAGTCGATGATCAGCGCAACCTTCACGCAGATCGCCAAGCCGACCCTGCAATGCATGTATGATCCGGCACCGTTGGATTAGTACCGATCGATATCCAGCAATGGTTGATATCAAGTGATCGTTTTGCGTAGCATTGTCGCGCTGAAATGATCACGGATTTCTGTCTTTCCCTCTCGTCATCCCATCACCGCTGATGATACCGTTTAGCTGCGTCATCGTTAGTTCGGCGGGGAACGAGGGGTTTTTATGCGATTTGTCTCGATCTGTTTTTCTTGTGTATCAATATTTCTTTCCGGCGCGGCGTTGGCCGCAGACACCAGCAACCGAGACACAAACAAGAAAATTGTCATCATTATCGAGCATGGGGATGCCGTTCAGCCGATCCCGGAACAGTCCGCCAACAGCAACGGCATGTTCTGATGGATATGGCCCGGCCCCAGCGTGACGATCGATTGAAAGGCAAGGTCGCCATCATCACCGGCGCGGGGTCCCGCGGCGATGGTATCGGCAATGGTCGTGCCGCAGCAGTGCTGTTGGCGCGGCATGGTGCGCGCGTCGCTCTGGTTGATACCGACGTAGACGCCGCCGAGGAAACAGCGCGTTTGATCGCCGCGGAAGGCGGCGTCACGCAGATTTATGACGGCGATGTCAGTGACCGGGCGTCATGTGAGGCGATCGTCGAACGGACAGTCGAAGGCTTCGGACGGCTGGATATCCTCGTCAATAATGTCGGCCTCACCGGGCCGCGCGGCGACGCCGTCGAGGTCGACGATCTCGCCTGGGACAGCGCCATGCGCGTCAACGTCGCCTCGATGATGCTGATGGCGAAATATGCCATTCCGGAAATGATGAAGTCCGGCGGCGGCTCTATCATCAATTTGACATCGATCGCCGGTCTGCGCGGTGGCCATCCGAGCCTGCTGTATCCGACGTCGAAATCGGCGGTGATCGGCCTTACCAGGGCGATGGCGGCACATCACGGTCGCAGCGGCATTCGCGTCAACTGCATCGCGCCCGGCACGGTCTATACGCCGATGGTTGCGTCGCGTGGCATGAGCGATGAGATGCGTAAGGCGCGCGCAGCGGGCACGCTGCTCGGCACAGAAGGGACCGGCTGGGATATCGGCTATGGCGTCTTGTTTCTTGCCAGCGATGAAGCGCGCTGGATCACGGGGATCACGCTGGCGATCGATGGCGGTGCGAGTGTGGGCCAGACCGGGTCACCGGTGCCGCCAAGCGAGCCGCTGCGGCATTGATGAGCATGTCTTAGACTGGCGTGTCCTGGACTAGCGTGACTTGGTGCCGGCGCGGGGAACGCATTTGCGAACGCGCGTCACACCGGACGTGGTCAGCGTTGTGCCGGACACTTCCTTGATCTGGCCGGTGGGGCAGGAGCCGTCATCGACCAGAATGCGCTGGCCGAGGCGGACGTCAACGATATCCTGTTCGCGATTGACCTGATCGATCGCCAGCGCCGGCGTGGCCACCACAAGAGAAGCCAGAAGTCCTGATAGCCAGATTGCCGAGCGCATTGTGTGACCTTTGTTACTTGTTCTGGATCTTGAGACCGTCGGGGCCGACATTGATCTGCAGCCCGCTCGGTTCTTTCTTGGTCTGGTAGAGATTGTAGCCGAGGACGCCGATGCCGACGATGAGCGCGCCGATGATCAGATAGAGCACGTTGCGATTGCCGGACATGAGGTCTCCGTTGGGGCAGATAAGCCTGCGGGCATTTTGTTGGCCCGAAGTGTAGGGATGCGCGTCCGATTCTAGAAGCGCAGCGGTCGCCGGCCTCACGTGCCAGCCAGCCTCAAGTGCTAGCCCCCCGCGCGGGTTCCACGCGGTTTGGCCGCAGCGTGGCGATGGGCGCGTAAACTTGCCGCGGAAGCTTTCGCCAGCCTCTCGGCCGATGTGACAAGCTGACGAACGGGATGGCCTGCGAAGCCGAGCACGAAGCCCGGCGCGGGGCGGGCGCGCAGATAGGTATCGGCGAGCAACCAGCCCTCGACGCCGGCCGCCGCCCTGGCCTCTGCGGCGATTTCGAGCGGCGTCCTGGCTGCGAACTTCGCCACCAGATGCAGGCCTTGTGACGGCACCGGGACAGTGAGTTGACCATCCGAGGCGCGGGTCAATGTCGTTGCCAAGGCGTCGCGTGCCTCACGATAGACGTTGCGCATCTTGCGCAGGTTGGCTGCAAAGGCGCCGGAATTCAGCATGTCGGCGACGGCGCCTTCCATCAATGTGCCGGGAAAGCGGTCCATCGCCGCGCGCGCCGTCGTGACCGGGCCGATCAGGCGCTCGGGCAGGGCGCAGTAGCCGATGCGCAGACCGGGAAACAGCGTCTTCGCAAACGTGCCCATATAGATCACGCGCTGCAGGTGATCGATGCCGGCGAGCGAGAGCAACGGCGCGCCGTCATAGCGAAACTCGCTGTCGTAGTCGTCCTCGAAGATCCAGGCGCCCGCGTCCTTCGCCCAGTCCAGCAGTTCGAGCCGGCGCGGCATCGCCATTTGTACCCCAAGCGGAAACTGGTGCGATGGCGTGACATAGGCCGCGCGCGCATCTGGTGCGGCCGTGCGGCCCTTGGCGACGATCAGGCCGAAGTCATCGACCGGCACGGAGACGGGCCGCGCGCCGCAATGTTCGATCGATTTTCGTGCGGCGGGGTAACCGGGGTCCTCGCACCAGATCTGTTCACCCGGCTTGAGAATGGCTGACAGCACGATGCGCAGCCCATGCTGTGTGCCCGATGTCAGCATGATCTGATCGGGATTGCAGCGCAGTCCGCGCGCCGACAGAAGGTGATTGGCAATGGCGGTGCGTAGTTCATGGCTGCCGCGCGGATCGCCATAATGCAGATGCTCGGCGCCGAAAGCGCGCAGGCGGCGGCCGGCGAAAGCGCGAAAGCGGCGCAGCGCTTGCTCGTCAATATGGGTGCAACCGAGCGCCAGCGTGCCACGTTGCGGCGCTTCGATGGCGATCGCTTTGCTCGGTCTGCTGTCGACCCGCGCTGGGATTCGCGCCGCGACGAAGGTGCCGGAGCCGACGCGTGCGACGGCGAAGCCATCGGCGATCAGACGCTCATAGGCATTGGTGACGGCATTGCGCTGAAAGCCGGTTTGTTTTGCGAGACTACGCGACGGCGGCAGCGCTGCGCCGGGCTTGGCGACACCGCCGGTGATCGCATGACGGAGCGCCTGATAGAGACGGTCCTGCGACGAAGCGCCCTCAGCGATATGCGCGCCGGCGAGAGCGAGCGGCAGCTCGCTCTTCGAAATTGGCCTCGCCGAATTGGTCGGAATTTTTCGCATGGAATTGGCACTATCGCAGGCCAAATGGGCGGGTACAACAGTTTCGAACACTGCCAATCGACAGGGAATTACCGTGAGCACAGCCGAATTGAAGACCACTGAATCGATGGGGATTGACACCACGCCGTCCTATCCGCTCACAGCGCGCAACCGCGTGAAGCGACGCCACGATCGCGGATTTTACGACCACGAGACCGTGCATAAAATTCTCGATGCCTCGATGATGTGCCATGTCTCCTATGTGATCGACGGTCAGCCCTATTGCACGCCGACCTTTTTCTGGCGCGAGGGCACCAGGCTCTACTGGCACGGCAGCAGCGCCAGCCGCATGCTGAAGAACCAGACGGCACAGCAGCGCGTCTGTCTGACGGTGGCTTTTCTCGACAGCCTCGTGCTGGCACGCTGCGGCTTCAATCACTCGGCGGACTACCGTGCGGTGATGGCATTCGGAAATGCCTATCTCGTCACCGATCCCGACGAGAAGGAGCGGGCGGGCATCGCGATGGTCGACCGGTTTTTCCCGGATCGCACGGCCAGTCTGCGTGAAACCACGGCGCAGGAGATGAAGGCGACGTCGTTCATCGCCATGGAGATTGAGGAAGCATCGGCGAAGATCCGCGCCAAGGGTGTCGCCGACGACGACGAGGATTACGAGCTTCCGATCTATGCCGAACGTATTCCGGTGAAGACGGTGATTGGTGCGCCGGAGCCTTGCCCGCGGCTGTTGCCAGGTGTCGAACGACCGGCGTCATTGCAAGCCTATTCGGAAGGCCGGCTGCTCGAAGACGCGCTGACAGATGCCTATTTTCTGCAATACCCAAAGGGGTGAGGGGCGAGGATCTCAGGATGACGCCGTCGGTGCTCGTGCCGATTACGGCCACAACGCCGCAACGATCGCGTCCAGTCCATCCGTCAACGCCGCTGGTCCTGGTTGCAGGATCAGCGGCGATTTGATCTCATAGATGCGATTGTCGCGTATCGCGGGAATCTCGCTCCAGCCCGGACGCTGCCGGATTTTATCGGGCACGACTTTCTTGCCGCACCACGACGCGAGGATCACGTCCGGTGCTGCGGCAATCACGTCGGCTGGCATCACGATGCGATCCTTTGCGGCTTTCTGAAAGCGCAACTGCGGAAAAGCGTCTTCACCGCCGGCAATCTCGATCAGTTCGGACACCCAGCCGATTCCGGTGATCAGCGGATCGTCCCATTCCTCGAAATAGACGCGCGGTTTGGTCTGCCGCAAGTTTGCCGCAGCCTTGACGCTGGAAAGTCGCAGCTCAAAATGCGTTGCGAGCTGATTTGCGCGCTCACTCGCGCCGACCATGGCGCCGAGCATGCGGATCATCGCCAGAATGCCGGCGATGTCGCGTTGGTTGAACACATGGACGGCAACGCCGGCGCGTATGAGCTCTGCGGCAATCTCGGCCTGCAGATCGGAGAAGCACAACACAAGATCTGGATCGAGTGCGAGGATCTTCGGCATATCGGCCGAGATGAACGCAGACACCCGCGGTTTCTCGCGCCGCACCTGCGGCGGTCTTACCGCATAGCCGGAAACGCCGACGATGCGATCCTGTTCGCCGAGCAGATACAGCGTCTCCACGGTCTCTTCCGTGAGGCAAACGATCCGGCGTGGCGGGAAGTGGCGCATGATGCCGATATGCCTGTTAACAAAGGACTTGTCACGGCATGGTGTTGTGTCGTGAAGTTTCATCAAGCCCGCACGACGATGGGTAAGACAGGTTGCAGGGAGACGATGCCAGCATGACGCCACTCGACAAGATCCACAGCCTCGCGATGCCATTTTCCGTATCGATGGGCGTGACCTTTACCGATGCTGATCTGGAGCGCGTCGTTGCCACCATGCTGGTGCGCGAGGACCTGTGCACACTCGGCCATACGATCCATGGCGGGGCGGTGATGGCGCTCGCCGATGCGGTTGGTGCGGCGGCCACCGTTATCAATCTGCCGGAGGGCGCCAAGGGAACGACGACCATCGAGAGCAAGACCAATTTCACAGGCGGGGCGAAAGCTGGAAGCACCGTGCGTGCAATCGCAACGCCGGTTCATCGGGGGCGCAGAACGCAGGTGTGGCAGACCCGGATCGAGACCGAGGAAGGTAGACTGGTGGGCGTCGTGACGCAGACCCAACTAGTGCTGTAAGGCGGCGCTTGGCGCCTTAAGACTTTGTTAGTCTTGGGAAAATTGCATGGCTTACCTGCGGTCAGCGCTGGCAGGTGCGACATCAGCGCCCTTGTATTTTATGCTGCGACGCACAATATGGGGTGTCTAGGGAATTGACGCCTTTCCTCGAGGGCAACTTGAGGATTTGAACCATGTTAGACGCCGCCACTACCATCGCTATTTCGACCAGGGCTCCCGCCCGCGGACATGTGCGTGTCCTTGCAGCCCGCGAACTGCCGCTGTTCCGCGACCATCTTCTGAGGCTGGATCGCGAGAGCCGCCGCGATCGCTTCAACGGTTCGCTCGACGATGAATGGGTTGCGCGTTACGCCGAAAAATCCGTCAATACAGGCACCGTCATTCTCGTTTACTTCGAGGATGGCATCGTGCGCGGCGCCGCCGAACTGCATCAGGCCGATCTGTCGCCGGACTCGCTTCCCGAAATCGCCTTCAGCGTTGAGGCGTTGGTGCGCCGCAAGGGCGTCGGCAGCATCCTGTTCACCAAGCTGATCGCGAAGGCGCGGTCGATGGGCTACGCCAAGCTGCGCATCACCACTGGCGCACAGAACGACGCGATGCGTGCACTGGCCAACAAGTTCGGTGCGCACCTGTCATTTCGCCACGGCGAATCCACCGGAATCATAGACCTGCGCGACCCCACGGGCGCTGGCGTTGTGGCGCAGCCGAAGACGTCGGCGCTGGATGTGGCGCGCGCGGTGGCCGATTATAACCGGGCCTATTGGGGTCTATGGTTCAAGCTGGCGGGATGGGGCAAATCGTCCTGAGCCGAAAAACATTGCGACAAAGAAAAAGGCCTCGTGATGAAGGAGGCCTTTTTTGCGTCTGCGGGGAGGGCTGTAAGCGCCCTCAAAATCAGATGCGCTTGTCGTTGCCGAATTTGCGCGTCACGCGACGCTCCACGACCACCGAGCGCTGAGCGCCTTGTTCGCCTGCAATGACACGGGTCACGCGCAGCGTACCGGTCGAGCGATTGGCCTTCTTCACTTCGGCCTGCACGGCGTCGAACGGCATGCCCATCAGCGACGCAGCGATCTCTGCCTGCTGATCGAGATCCTCGGTGATACCCATCGCGGCGAAGATGGCTTCTTCAAGGGTGGGGGGATCGCGTCGCACACGCCGCGTTCCATATTTTGTATTCCAGTCTTCGCTCATCGCTCGCCTCAGTGTTGATTTGCGATACCTACGGGAGCAATTGTTGCATTGCAATATGGAACTTCTGCGACAAAGCAGCCATGCAAACTTGTTCCCACGAGATGGAAAAGAGTTCGCTTAGTAGCTTTATGACAAAGTGGACGGCGGGGCGGTATCTCGCTGGGGTTGCGGCCAGCGTTTCAGCGCTGCGTGGCCAGCGTCGGTCAGCGCATAAGTCCCGCGCGCGGGACTTTCGAACCAGCCATAGACATTGCGATGCAGGATTTTCTGCGCATCCGGATAGTCCGACGTGAGCTCACGTACCTTGCGCGGGCCGACGACGAGCATCGCCGCGCAGGCCAAGGCTTGCTGACGATAGGCCGTCATGATCGGGGCGCGCGTGCTGCCTCCAAGCGCTGGATCGCCCTGTCGTTTCTTGTGCTCGGTGATCAGGCGTGAACGTTTCTTCGGATTGCGTCGCGGCGCGACGGTGGCAGGCGCGACCAGAACTTCGACGCCGCCGGCTTCGGTAATTCCCAGCATGCCGAAACCGAGTCTGCGGCACAGGTTGCGGTAGCGCGCATCGCTTTCGCGGCCCTTGCCGCGGATGGAGAGTTTGGCCGCAACCCAGACTTCGTCGCAGGCGCCGGCGCGGTCGACAGCCTGCAGGATCAGCTCGAGATTGAAGCTGAGCTTGAGCTCGCCGATCACAACGAGCGGCGGATCGTCGCCATTCAGCGCCACAAGATCGCAGCCTGATATCTCGCCTTTGACCATAAAGCCAAGGCCTTCGAGGAAGCGTTTCACCGGAAGATAGAGCGAGGTTTCCAAAATCGAACTTCCGAGTCGAGGTCCATGAGACGATGCGCCGCTGCAACCGCGACTCACCGGCCGAGTTTATCCGGGTTGGCCCGCGGCGACACCCGAGGCGCCCAATCCCTTTGAGCGATCGGAGACTCGGTGAAGACCCTTCTGGAAATGTCGGACAGCTTTCATCTGTTGCCGCATCTGACCGCCATGTCGATCGCCTATGTTCTGGCGCTCCCTATCGGCTGGAATCGCGAGCGTGCCGAGCGCAGCGCCGGGCTGCGCACCTTTCCGCTGGTGGCGCTCGCCACCTGCGGCATTGTTCAGGCCACCGAAGGCGTTCTGAACGGTCATCCCGAAGGCACGGCGCGCATCATCGAAGGCCTGATGACCGGCATGGGCTTTATTGGCGGCGGCGCCATTCTGAAGGATAACGGTTCGGTGCGCGGTACCGCCACAGCGGCCAGTCTATGGGCGACCGGCGCGACCGGTGCAGCGGTCGGCCTCGGTGCTTACGATGTGGCGGTCGTCATCTCGCTGTTCACGTTCCTCACATTGTGGCTCCTGGTGCCTTTCAAGCAGGAGGGTCTGAAGACCGAAGAGGGCACCACGAAGCCTCACAGTGAAATATGAGCGACAAAATACCGGTGCTGGCGCAATTCTGTGAGGGTTAACCTCGAATCGCCCGATTTCGCCGGCACATGGCAGCAATGATTGGCCTTTTGCTGCGAAGCAGCGTAAAGCTCCTTCGATCCCGATACGCACCGGACTCCTGGACCCGACGTGACCGCCAACTGAAGGGCGGCAGATTCGTTTCCGTTTGGTCCCAAGTATTGATCCCGTGGATCCCAATGAGTCCGACCGCGACGCGGTCCGCTGCAACCAAGGTTTATATCTGTGTCATTTCTTTCGACTGGTCCGTCGCTCGCCCGCGCGTTGGCTGAGCGCAACTACAATGAATCCACCCCCGTCCAGGCCGCCGTCCTTGCTGACGATGCTGTTGGCCGCGATCTTCTCGTGTCGGCGCAGACAGGTTCCGGCAAGACGGTCGCCTACGGTCTGGCGATCGCCGACAATCTGCTCGAAGGCGCGGAGAAGCTGCCGAAGGCCGGATCGCCGCTGGCGCTGATCGTCGCGCCGACGCGCGAGCTTGCGCTGCAGGTTCATGGCGAACTGACCTGGCTCTATCAATATGCCGGCGCACGTGTCGTTTCCTGTGTGGGCGGTATGGATCCGCGCAAGGAGCAGCGCGAACTGGCGGCAGGTGCGCATATCGTTGTCGGTACGCCTGGCCGCCTGTGTGACCATCTGCGTCGCAACCGTCTCGACGTCTCCGAGCTGAAGGCCGTGGTGCTCGATGAAGCCGACGAAATGCTCGACATGGGCTTTCGTGAGGACATGGAGTTCATCCTCAAGACGACGCCTGCAACCCGTCGCACGCTGCTGTTCTCGGCAACGCTGCCGCGCGGCATTGCCAATCTGGCCAAGCAATATCAGCAGCAGGCCTTCCGCGTCGAAGTCGCTGGCACCGAAGGTGGCCACTCCGACATCGAATATCGCGCGATCCGGATTTCGCCGAACGATGTCGAACATGCCGTCGTCAACGTGCTCCGTTATTTTGAATCGCCGAGCAGTATTGTGTTCTGCAACACGCGCAATGCGGTGAACCATCTGCAGACGGTGCTGCTGGAGCGCGGTTTCTCGGTCGTCGCACTCTCGGGCGAACTGTCGCAGAACGAGCGCACCCATGCGCTGCAGGCGCTGCGTGACGGTCGCGCGCGTGTCTGTGTCGCTACCGACGTGGCTGCGCGCGGCATCGATCTTCCCAATCTCGGTCTCGTCATTCATTCCGATCTGCCGAACGATCCCGAAGTGATGCAGCATCGCTCGGGCCGTACCGGCCGCGCCGGCCGCAAGGGCGTCAGCGTTCTTTTGGTGCCGCCGTCGCGCCGTCGCCGGGCCGAGATGCTGCTCAATCTCGCCGGCACCGATGCAGTCTGGGGATCGGCACCGACCGTCGAGGAAATCCGGGTGCTCGATCAGCAGCGCATGCTGCAGGACACGCTGTTCACCGAAGAGTCCACCGAGGACGATCTGACGCTGGCGCGCGCGATGCTGGCCGAACGTTCGGCCGAGGAGATCGCAGCGGCGCTGGCGCGGCTGTATCGTTCGCGTCTGCCGTCGCCTGAAGACGTGCAGGATCCCGGCACGTTCCGTGGTCGCGAGGATCGCCCTGGCAGCCGTCGCCGGGACGAGGAAGGCGCGCCGGTCCGCAAGACCCCGAAGAAGAGCGAACCGATGGGCGAGGGCGCCAAGTGGTTCCGCGTCGCCATCGGCCGGCAGAAGAATGCCGAAGCGCGCTGGCTGCTGCCGATGATCTGCCGTCGCGGCGGCATCGAGAAGGCGGATATCGGCGCGATCAAGATCTATGACGGCAATTCGGAGTTCGAGATTTCGGCAGCCGCGGCCGAGAAGTTCGCGACCATGATCAAGCGTCCGGACAAGGAAGACAATATCCACATCGAGCCGCTGGCGAACGGTCCGGAAGGCGCGGTCGCATCGAGCCGCACGGCCCCGGAAGATCGCGACTATTCCAACAAGCGCCCGCGCAAGCCGAGCTTCAGATCCGATGGCGACCGTCCGGACTTCAAGGACAAGGGTGCCTATAAGGAGAAGTCCTGGAAGGACAAGCCGAAGAGCGACAAGCCTTATCAGGGTGACAAGCCGCGCTACGAGGGCAAACCGCGTTTCGACGACAAGCCGAAGTATGAAGGCAAGCCCAAGTTCGACGGCAAGCCGAAATACGATCCGCTGCGCGCCGACAAGCCGGCTTATGCAAAGCCGCGTAGCGAAGACACGCGTTACGAAGGCAAGCCGAAGTTCGAAAAGAAACCACGCGCGGACAAGCCGCCCTACGTCGCCAAGGCCAAGCGCGATGGCGGTGCGAATTTCTCCAAGCCTGCATTCGGCAAGAAGAAAAAGGCCCAGGCGTAAGTCAGACGCGCCCGCTCACCGGCAGTAATGCGCCGGTGACGGCGCTGGCGGCGTCGCTGGCCAAAAACAGGATTACGCTGGCGAGTTCATCCGGCGTGACCCATTTCGAAAAATCTGCAGTGGCCATGTCGCGCCGGTTTGCGGGCGTATCGATGGTCGAAGGCAATACGGCATTGACCGTGACCTTGCCCTTCAGTTCGGCGGCGAGCGTTTCCGTCAGCCGATGCACGCCAGCCTTCGAGGCGGCGTAAGGCCCCATGCCGGCGCCGGCCTGCAGCGCACCCATCGCACCGATATTGATGATCCGTCCGGCCTTCGACGACGTCAGATGCGGGATTGCCGCGCGCGACGCATTGAGGGCGGTGAGCAGGTTGAGCCGATGCATCGTCTCCCAGCTCTTGTTGCTGCCGTCGGCAACATTCTCGAAAGCGAACGCGCCGGCGATATTGATCAGCACATCGATCTTGCCGAACTGCTTGATCACCGCGGCGATGGCCGCGTCGGCTTGCGTGGCATCGGAGAGATCGACACCGCCGATCTGGAAACGATCTGGCGTTGACGCTGGCGTGTTGGCGGAATGGTCGATGGCGGCTACCGTTGCTCCGCCTGCGACGGCGCGTTCGAGCACGACCTGACCCAGCGCACCGGACGCTCCGGTGATGACGACGATCTTTCCGTTCATGGGCAACTCCTGTTACGCGCGATGATTCTGCCCGGAACTGGCCTTGGGCAATAGCCACAGATAGATCGCGCCGGCGGCGAGCGCCATACCGGCCATCAGGCCGGTCATGACCAGCGCCGGATGTCCGAAAGGCTCGAAAACGGCGATCATGGCGCTGGCGAAAGCGCCCATGACCATCTGCGTACATCGCATCACGCCGGCTGCCGCACCTGCGACATGCGGCAGGTTCTGCAAGGCTTCGTGGTTGGTGCTCGGCGCGAGCAGGCCGAAGGCAAAGATCGTGAGCGCCATCAGCGGCGTCAGCGACAGCGTGGTGACGGCGCCTGCAGGCACCAGAGCGAGTGCTGCAATAGCGCTCGCGATCATCACCAGCAGGCCAAAGGCGATGATCTTGCGCGAGGCGACATGACGACGGCTGAGTTGCCCTGATATCAGCGATGCCACCAGCACGCCGCAGGAGGTCAGACCGAACAGCAGCGAGAAGCTGGTCGTCGACAGGCCAAGGCTGCCGATCAAAACCGACGGCGCGCCGGAAATGAAGGCGAACATGCAGGCAAAGGCGCAGGCATAGAGCAGGGCATAACCGACAAAGCCGCGGTCGCCGAGAACGAAGCGATAGCTCTCGGCGAGCTGCCGCGGATTGAGGGAGCGGCGGTTCTCCACCGGCTGGGATTCCGCAAGACCGAAGCCGCCGACGATGAGGAGGGCCAAGCCGATGGCAGCCTGCACGGCATAGATGCTCCGCCAGTCGCTCACCGCCATGACCCAGCCGCCCAGCACCGGCGCCATCATCGGTGCGATGCCGAGCACCGCGGCGATCTGCGATAATTTCTGCCGTGCGATGGTGTGCTGGAAGAGATCGCGAACGATGGCAATCGGCAGGATGGCACAGGCGCCGGCGGCGAAGCCCTGCAGCAATCGAAACGCAAGCAGCACGGTGAAGGACGGCGCGAGCGCGCAGGCACCGGCCGCGATCGAGAACAGCAGCAGCCCATCCAGCAGGGTTGCGCGACGCCCGAAGCGGTCAGCCAAGGGGCCGCAAATCAGAGGTGAGATCGCAAAGCCCGCCAGGAACAGGCTGAGCGTCAGCGGCCCGCGTCCCGCGGCGTCGGCGAAACTCGCCTCGATCGCCGGAAGGCCCGGCAATCCCATGTCGATGGATAGCGGTGGCAGTGCGGTCAATGTGCCCAGAAAGGCGGTGAAGGCGAAACTGTCGCGCCTGAGGGCCAAAATCGATTCCTTGAAAATGCGAAAAATGCTTATGCGGTCGCGGCATTTGTCTCTACCGGAGCATGATCTTAGCCGAAAACCGGCATCCACTTTTCGGGATCATGCTCTATTCTGCCGGACTGATCTGCGCCGGCAAGATCCGGCGGTCAATGAGACTGCTCAGCGTGAGCCCAAGGCCGACTGTGGCGACGAGTGCTGCGAGCAGCGGCAGTTGCGCATAGTGCATGCCGGCATTGAGAGCGACGCCGCCGATCCATGCGCCGGTGGCGTTGCCGAGATTGAATGCGCCCTGGTTCAGGGTCGAGGCCAGGTTCGGCGCATCCGTGGCCGCATCGACCACCCAGATCTGCAGCGGCGAGACCAGCGCGAAAGCGATGCCGCCCCACAGGATCAGCAGCACCAGCGTCGGGAGCGCCATGTGCACCACAAGCGCGAGTGCGCCGAGCACGACGACGAGGCAGATGAAGGCGCCGATGATGGTCGAGAGCAGGTTGCGGTCCGCGAGGCGACCGCCGATCAGATTGCCGATGGTGAGGCCGACGCCGATCGCCAGCAATGCTCCCGTGACGCCATGCGGCGTGAGTCCGGTGACCTCTTCAAGCAGCGGCGTGATGTAGGTGAAGAGGCTGAACATGCTGACCGACGCGATGGTTGAGATCAGCATCGGCAGCAGCACAGGCCAGCGGCCGAGTGCGCGAAACTCTTTCGCCAGTCCGCCGCGTGTGCCCGGCATGCCCGATGGAACGAAACGCGTGATGGCGAGGAACGCGATGATGCCGATCGCCACCACGGCCCAGAACGCCACGCGCCAGCCTGCGGCCTGTCCGAGGGCTGTGCCGAACGGAACGCCCAGCACATTGGCCAGCGTCAGGCCGGCGAACATCAATGACACTGCTTGCGTTCGCTGTTCACGCGGCACCAGATTGCTCGCCACGACCGCGCCAATTCCGAAGAACGCGCCATGAGCGAAAGCCGTGACCACGCGCGCCAGCATCAGCAGCCAGTAATCCGGCGCAAGGGCGCAGCCGAGATTGCCGATGGTGAACAATGTCATCAGCGCGAGGAGAGCCGTCTTGCGCGGGATGCCCGCGGTCGCCATCGCCACGATCGGTGCGCCGATCACGACGCCCATGGCGTAACCCGAGACAAGATAGCCGGCCTGCGGAATGGTCACGGACAGGTTGCGCGCGACGTCCGGCAGCAGACCCATGATGACGAATTCAGTCGTGCCGATGCCGAAGGAAGCCGCAGCCAGCGCGAGAATAGGAAGGGAAAGTCGGATGGGTATTCTCCTGAGCGGAAATATTGCGATGCAATATCAGGAGATGTGTCACGACCTCAGCGATTTGGCGACCGCCTTGCGGGGGAGGCAGCATTGCGCGTCTCGGTCATCAAACTGTTGAGAGGCGATTCGATGGAACGGCTGTCAGCCCAAAATACGCTGACTGTGCGATCTCGGCGCGAATGCGGGAGGACGGCCTAGGGCCGATCGACATTCAGGATTCCCAAGAGGTTCAATCGCTGATTCATAGGGTTCCGTGATTTGCACGGAGCAG